>JH590865.1:163976-183153 GCA_000242235.1 Stomatobaculum longum | reverse complement strand
CTTCGCTTCGCCCGGTCTTTGCTCTCCCGGGTCCGGTTTTGTTCCTGTGTCCCCACAGTTCTGATCATGTCAGGTGCAGGAATATGAACCTGCTGTCCATCGACTACGGATCTCTCCCTCGCCTTAGGTCCCGACTTACCCAGGGCAGATCAGCTTTACCCTGGAATCCTTGGATATTCGGCCATGATGATTCTCACATCATTCTCGCTACTCATTCCGGCATTCTCTCTTCTCAGAACTCCACGCTTCCTTGCGGTAGCGCTTCGGCACTCTGAGATTGCTCCTCTACCAATGTATTACTACATTCCTAAGCTTCGGTATCGTGTTTTAGCCCCGGAAATTTTCGGCGCAGGACCTCTCGACTAGTGAGCTATTACGCACTCTTTGAATGTGTGGCTGCTTCTAAGCCAACATCCTAGCTGTCTTCGAAATCCCACATCCTTTTCCACTTAACACGTATTTTGGGACCTTAGCTGTAGGTCTGGGCTCTTTCCCTTTTGACTGCCCAACTTATCTCGTGCAGTCTGACTCCCGACCATCATCAGGACGGCATTCGCAGTTTGATATCCCTTGGCAGGCTTTGACGCCCCCTCAGGAATTCAGTGCTCTACCTCCGTCTGACTAAGTCGAGGCTAGCCCTAAAGCTATTTCGAGGAGAACCAGCTATCTCCGGGTTCGATTGGAATTTCTCCCCTATCCACACCTCATCACCACCCTTTTCAACGGATGTGTGTTCGGTCCTCCATCCCCTTTTACGGGGACTTCAACCTGGACATGGATAGATCACCCGGTTTCGGGTCTGCCGATGCTGACTGTAAGCCCTATTAAGACTCGGTTTCCCTTCGGCTCCGGACCTGTAGTCCTTAACCTTGCCAGCACCGGCAACTCGCCGGACCGTTCTACAAAAAGTACGCGGTTGTGCGTTCATGTATCGCACTTCCACTGCATGTAAACATAGGGTTTCAGGTTCTTTTTCACTCCCCTCCCGGGGTCCTTTTCACCTTTCCTTCACAGTACTATGCACTATCGGTCACTAAGTAGTATTTAGCCTTAGGGGGTGGTCCCCCCGCCTTCCCACAAGGTTTCACGTGTCTCGTGGTACTCTGGATCCTGCTGGGTCTTAACTCGTTTTCCCGTACGGGGCTTTCACCCTCTCTGGCAGACTGTTCCAAAGTCTTTCCGGTAACGATTCAATTCCCGTGTGCAGTCCGAACCCCGCAGTGCACGCACTGCGGTTTGGGCTCTTCCGCGTTCGCTCGCCGCTACTTACGGAATCACTGTTGTTTTCTCTTCCTCCGCCTACTTAGATGTTTCAGTTCAGCGGGTTCCCGGCTGTACGCTATGGATTCACGCACAGTCACTGCAGCTCTTCTGCAGTAGGTTTCCCCATTCGGAAATCTGCGGATCAATAGATATTTGCTCTTCCCCGCAGCTTATCGCAGCTTATCACGTCCTTCATCGGCTCTTAGTGCCAAGGCATCCGCCCTACGCTCTTTTTTGTTTAACCTCTTACATGCTCTCTAGCGTAAGAACATGCGGGTTGGTCAACTCTGCTCTCACAGAGTTACGTATTATTTAATCATAGACATGACTTCCGTCACATCTATTGGATACGACTTTCGTCGTATTACCTCGGATGTCTAGATATTCTAAAATTGAATATTCATTCTGTATGCGATTTTCAAGGTGCAAAGTGGAGATGGAGAGATTCGAACTCTTGACCCCCTGCTTGCAAGGCAGGTGCTCTCCCAACTGAGCTACACCCCCATAATAATCCGGCGCCCGCCTATTCTCCCATACCGTTACCAGCATAGTACCTTCGGCCGTCTTCCTCTTAACCGTCGTGTTCGGGATGGGAACGGGTGTTTCAAGAAGACGCATCGACACCGGAAATCCGGTGAACCTTTGATCAAAAACCAGACAGCACAAGCAACCCTTACTTTTTCCTTAGAAAGGAGGTGATCCAGCCGCACCTTCCGATACGGCTACCTTGTTACGACTTCACCCCAGTTATCCGCCCCGCCTTCGGCAGCTCCCTCCCTAAGGTTGGGTCACTGACTTCGGGCGTTGCTGACTCCCATGGTGTGACGGGCGGTGTGTACAAGACCCGGGAACGTATTCACCGCGACATGCTGATTCGCGATTACTAGCAATTCCGGCTTCGTGCAGTCGAGTTGCAGACTGCAGTCCGAACTGAGACGTTATTTCTGAGCTTTGCTTAAACTCGCGTTCTCGCTTCTCTTTGTTTACGCCATTGTAGCACGTGTGTTGCCCAAATCATAAGGGGCATGATGATTTGACGTCATCCCCGCCTTCCTCCCGGTTATCCCGGGCAGTCTCGCCGGAGTGCCCAGCTTTACCTGCTGGCTACCGGCAATAGGGGTTGCGCTCGTTGCGGGACTTAACCCAACATCTCACGACACGAGCTGACGACAACCATGCACCACCTGTCACTCCTGTCCCGAAGGAAAGCACTCATTACGGTGCGGTCAGAAGGATGTCAAGATTTGGTAAGGTTCTTCGCGTTGCTTCGAATTAAACCACATGCTCCACTGCTTGTGCGGGTCCCCGTCAATTCCTTTGAGTTTCATTCTTGCGAACGTACTCCCCAGGTGGAATACTTATTGCGTTTGCGACGGCACCGATGCCCTTCGGGCACCAACACCTAGTATTCATCGTTTACCGCGTGGACTACCAGGGTATCTAATCCTGTTTGCTCCCCACGCCTTCGAGCCTCAACGTCAGTTTTCGTCCAGCAGGCCGCCTTCGCCACCGGTGTTCTTCCTAATATCTACGCATTTCACCGCTACACTAGGAATTCCGCCTGCCCCTCCGATACTCAAGCTTTGCAGTTTCCAAAGCAGTCCCGCGGTTAAGCCGCGGGCTTTCACTTCAGACTTGCAGAGCCGTCTGCGCTCCCTTTACACCCAGTAAATCCGGATAACGCTTGCCCCCTACGTATTACCGCGGCTGCTGGCACGTAGTTAGCCGGGGCTTCTTACTCAGGTACCGTCATTTTCTTCCCTGCTGATAGAGCTTTACATACCGAAATACTTCTTCACTCACGCGGCGTCGCTGCATCAGGGTTTCCCCCATTGTGCAATATTCCCCACTGCTGCCTCCCGTAGGAGTTTGGGCCGTGTCTCAGTCCCAATGTGGCCGGTCATCCTCTCAGATCGGCTATCGATCGTCGCTTTGGTGGGCCGTTACCCCGCCAACTGGCTAATCGAACGCGGGTCCATCTCATACCACCGGAGTTTTTACCCCCGCACCATGCGGTGCTGTGGTCTTATGCGGTATTAACAGTCGTTTCCAACTGTTATTCCCCTGTATGAGGCAGGTTACCCACGCGTTACTCACCCGTCCGCCACTCGAAATAAAGTCTTCCGCCCGAAGGTTTCCGTCTCCACTTCTCGTTCGACTTGCATGTGTTAAGCACGCCGCCAGCGTTCATCCTGAGCCAGGATCGAACTCTCAAATTTAAGTTTGTTCGTTCCGGTCAAAATAACGTTGGTCTTTCTCAGTTATTTTACCCGTTATTACTTGGTTTGGTTCTTTTTTGAAATTCTTTTGGAAGCTCGCGGGCACATTCGAAAGATGTCCGTGAGCCCTCTGTTTTCACAGAGATTTCAGGGTTGTTTGTACTGTCTGATCTTTGATTTTCAAGGTTCTTGCTCCGCTCACTCGCGGGACTTTCATAATATAGCAGACCTGTTCCGAACTGTCAACAAGAACTTTTTACTTTTTTTATTTTTTCGTTCTCGGATGATTGTAAGATGAACCGGAACAATCAAAAAGAGCTGCCGACGAACTCGTGGTACGATGAAGCCAGCACACAGCACCACAGTGGGAGATTCGCCACGGCCCGGAAAGAGTATACCACAATATAGAAACAATCTCTGTCTGACACGCGAAAAGCGCACAGCTTGTCGAGAAGACAGTTTCCGTGTTTTTTTGAGGCGCACCTCTGTGTTGCCGTTTTATCGCTATTTTGTGCCACAGCGCTTTTCTTATCCGCTCTCTTATTTCATAAGCTGAGCTTTCGTCTCTAAGCGATCTGTCTCGCTATTCCCCATTCCCCCTCGCCTTTTACCTCCCGAATCATTGCTTACACACCGCATTCTTTCGATTCCGCTTTCTTCTCTGTTTTGCGGTTTATCCAGGTTCTCATTCCCGTGTCACCGCTCCCGCGCTCTCATTGCTTCTTAAACTCTATTGCTTCACTTCTCCGGGCACTTCTAAATCCGCCTATTGCCTCTCCCCTCCTCTCATCTCCCCATCCTCTTTTTCCCGCTTCTCTATGTATATGTATAGGATAAATCTCACCTCCTCATCCCGCGCAAGCCTTTGTCGGAGCCTCTCTCTTTCTCCCTTTTTCCCCATTCCGCCCGGGTCGCCTTGCACCGCTTAGAGCCGCATGCTAGAATGTTTTTCTGTACTCTTTTGGGAGGTTTTTATGATTTATCTCGATTACAGCGCAAATACCCCGGCCGACCCCCGCGTCGCCGAGGCCTTTCTCCGCGCAAGTCTCGATTACCCCGGCAATCCGAATTCCAGACATCCCGCCGGGCAGGCCGCCGCAAAAGCACTTGCCGACGCGCGGGCACATATTGCGGCGTTGCTTCGCATATTGCCGGAAGAATTGATTTTTACCTCCGGCGCCACCGAAGCCAACAATCTCGCGCTGCTCGGCAGCACGGCGGCCCGCCGCCATGTCGGCCGTCACATCATCAGCACCGCGCTCGAGCATCCCTCCGTCAGCGCAACCCTCAGCTATCTGCAGGAAGTCGGCTATGAGATTGATCTGCTCCCCATTCTGCCGAGCGGCTGCATTGATCTGAACGCGCTCTCTTCTCTACTCAGGAAGGATACCTGCCTCGTGTCGCTCTCCGCAGTCGACAGCGAACTCGGCACCTTGCAGCCGCTCGCCGAGGCCGCCGCGCTGATCCGGCACTTCCCGGACTGTCACTTTCACGTGGATGCAACCCAGGCCATGGGCAAAGTCCCGGTCGATTTTTCCGTCGCCGACAGTGTGAGCTTTGCCCCGCACAAGTTTTACGGTCTGGTCGGCAGCGGCGTTCTATATAAGAAGAAAGGCATCCCGCTCTACCCCCAGCTTCACGGCGGCGAGAGCGATTCACCTTACCGGAGCGGCACACCGGCACTCGCCGAAATTCGCGCGCTGGAGACAGCGCTAGAACTTGCGCTCGCCGAAGAAGCCGCCCGCTACGACCTTGTCGCCGCACACAATGTGTATCTCCGCGCGGCCCTCAAAGGGAAAGCGAAAGTCACCGTCAACAGCCCGACGACTGCCGTTCCGCACATTCTGAATCTCAGCATCGCGGGACTTAGGGGCGCGGCCGTTCAGGCAGCACTCGCTCTGTCCGATATCTGCATCTCCGTGAAATCCGCCTGTTCAACGGACGCTCTGCCGAGCCGCGCCGTCTTTGCCGTGAGCCGCTCCCGGAAGAATGCGCTCGCCTCCTTTCGCCTGAGCCTAAGCCACCTGACCACCCGCGAGGAACTCGATGCCCTGCTCGGGGCACTCGCTCCTCTCCTGCATTGACCGCTTACCAGAAAGGACTACCATGGCACGAGAACTTCTGCCCTATCAAATTGCCGAGCGCAGCATCATCAAAAAATACAGAAAGCAGCTCTGGAACCCCTTTATTGCCGCCGTAAAGCGCTATGCCCTTGTGGAACCCGGCGATAAAATCGCGGTCTGCATCTCGGGCGGCAAGGATTCCATGCTGATGGCCAAGCTCTTCCAAGAACTGCACCGTCACAGCGATGTTCCCTTCGAGGTCATCTACCTCGTGATGGATCCGGGCTACAACGAGATGAACCGCGCGAAGATCGAGAGCAACGCAAAACTCTTGAATATCCCGATTACGATTTTCGAGACCGACATCTTTGATGTCGCGAACAATGCCGACGAGCACCCCTGTTATCTCTGTGCCCGCATGCGCCGCGGCCACCTCTACCGGAAAGCCAAGGACCTCGGCTGCAACAAAATTGCGCTCGGCCACCACTTAAACGATGTGATCGAGACCACCGTGATGGCCATGTTCTACAGTTCCCAACTGCAGGGCATGATGCCGAAGCTGCACTCGCAGAACTTTGAGGGCATGGAACTGATACGTCCGATGTACTGCATACGCGAGGACGATATCATCGCCTGGCGGCGCTACAACGAGCTCTCCTTCATCCAGTGCGCCTGCCGTTTCACCGAAAACTGCACCATCTGCGACAACGGCGGCGGCGGCAGCAAGCGCCAGGAAGTCAAGATTCTGCTGCGCCACTTAAAGCAGACCAATCCCGACATTGAAAAAAGTATTTTTAACGCGATTCACGCAGTCTGCACCGAAACCTTTCCCGGCATCCGGAAGAGCGACGGCGACCACAGCTTCCTCGAGGACTATGAAGCGAGACGCGGAGAATAAATACCGGAATCCCCCACCGCGTGCAGTGAGGAATTCTTTTTTTGCGTGTTCTCCGGTGACGCGCACAGTTTCCGGTGCACACAAAAAGGGAGTCCCCTCGCGGGAACTCCCTTTCGATTTCTCGTATTGCGCCTGCGGCTTAGTCTACCCGGTACGGCAGCAGAGTGATGTGGCGTGCTCTCTTGATTGCGAGCGTGCGCGTTCTCCGGTGACGCACGCAGTTTCCGGCGCGCGCAAAAAGGGAGCCCCCTCGCGGGAACTCCCTTCCGATTTCTCGTATTGCGCCTGTGGCTTAGTCCACCTGGTACGGCAGCAGAGCGATGTGGCGCGCTCTCTTGATTGCGAGCGTGAGCGCTCTCTGGTGACGCGCGCAGTTTCCGGTGATGCGGCGCGGAAGAATCTTACCTCTCTCGGAGATGTACTTCTTCAGCGTTGCGACATCCTTATAGTCGATCGGCTTTGCGCCCTCTGCACAAAACACACAAACTTTTCTTCTTCTGCGCATGCCGCCCGGACGTCTGCTTCTCTGTCCTTCCGGTCTGTCACTTCTGTTAAAAGGCATGATCTTGTCCCCCTATCTCTTTAGTTAAACGGCAGTCCTTCGTCTTCGACGCCGTCCGGGATATTCATGAATCCCTCGGTGCTGGCGTTCTGCGGGCTCGGTCTTCTCTCCTCCGCATAGCCTGTCTGCGGGGCGCTGTTATAATTTCCGTTTCCGCCGTTGCCAGCGCCCTTGCTGTCGGCGAATTCCTGATCTTCCAAAATCACTTCGGTTGTATAAACTTTCTGGCCCTCGCGGTTCGTGTAGCTGCCGGTCTGAATTCTGCCGGACACCAGCACGCGCATTCCCTGCCGGAAATACTTCTCCGCGAACTCCGCCGCCCGGTCAAAGGCAACACAGGGGATAAAATCCGCTGTCTGCTCGCCGTTGCTGTTTCCGCGTCTGCCTCTGCGGTCCACCGCAAGGGTGTAACGCGCAATCGCCATGGACTTCTCGCCGCTCGAATAGCGAACTTCCGGATCTCTCGTCAGTCTTCCCATCAAAACGACTTTGTTCATACAATCACTCTTTCTGAATTATTCTGCTGCTTCCTGTGCGGGCTGCTCGACAACTTCGTCTCTGACGATCAGATATCTCACGACCGGCTCGAAAATGCGAAGGCTTGCTTCCAGCTCGTTCGGCGTGGATGCATCCTCGGACTCGAACTTGATGAAGTAGTAGAAGCCTTCCTTCATCTTCTGGATGTCGTAAGCAAATCTCTTCTTACCCCAGTCGTCGACGTTCGTCACAGTGCCGTTGAAGCGGGTGATGTAGCCCTGCGCCTTCTCCAGCGCAGCTGCCTTCTCCTCTTCCTCGAGCTTTCCGTTCAGAACAAGCGTCAATTCGTATTTGTTCATTTCGCTCTTCCTCCTTTTGGTCTCCGGCCTCCGGTCACGTCCGGAAGCAAGGATATAATGTCACGGTAACTAAGTTTACCTGATTTTAAGCCGCTTTGCAAGCGCAAATACTGTAAAAGTCGCGCTTCAGCGTGCCTCTTCCAGGGCCTTTGATAGCACCTCTCCGATCGGCGCCTGTATGACCAAATCCGCATCCCGGTCTGCCGGCGTTGCGCTGCGGTTGATGACGACCAGATGACGTCCGCCGAAATAGCGCAGGAGTCCCGCCGCCGGATAGACCGCGAGCGAGGTCCCGCCGACAATCAAAAGATCCGCTTCTGCGATGCGACGCGCCGCTTCGGTGAGCAGGGCACTGTCCAGCGCTTCCTCATAGAGCACCACATCCGGCTTGATGATGCCGCCGCAGTCGCAGTGCGGTACTGTGCCGGGGCGCGATAGCAGCTCTGCCAGGGAATAAAACTTTCCGCAGCGCAAGCAGTGGTTTTTCAAGACCGTTCCGTGGAGCGGCAATACCCGTTTGCTCCCGGCCTTCTCGTGCAGCCCGTCGATATTCTGGGTAATCACCGCGCTGAGTTTTCCCTGCCGCTCGAGCGCGGCGAGCGCCAGGTGCGCGGCGTTCGGCTCTGCGTCCGGATAGAGCATTCTTTCCTTATAGAAATCATAGAACTGCTCCGTGTGCGCCAGAAAGAAACTGTGGCTCACAATCTGCTCCGGCGGATAACGCCGCTTCTCCGCATAGAGTCCGTCCGCCGAGCGAAAATCCGGAATCCCGCTCTCGGTCGAGACACCCGCGCCGCCGAAAAAGACAATGCGCCGACTCTTCGAAATCCACTGTGCGAGCTCACGCAGCTGTTCCTGATATTCTGTCTGTTCCATCTACCTCTCCCCTCTGCCGCTCCGGCAATCCGCTTCTCACATTTCTTCGTCAAAATAGGCCCTGTATGATGTCAACTCCTCTGCCCAGGGCGCGCGCTGCATGCCGAAAAATACGGTGACCAGTTCTTCCGGCGTGAGCGCCGTGACATGCTGCCGCCGCTCTGTCTCTGCCGACAGCCGCTCCACAAAACTTCCCCGCTTGGTCGCGCGCAGCAAAAAGACGCCGTTGTTCTCCGCAATCAGCGGATCTTTCAGCGAAAAGAAAAACTTCCGCTCCTCCGCCGCAACTTCCTCCCGGAGCGAAATGCCCGCAAAAAAGGCGGGGAGCGAGAGAATGCGCGCCATAATAAAGGGCTCGGTGCCGCAGCATTTCAGGGTCGCCGCATCCGGCAATACGACGCGGGCATCCTGTTCCCGTGTATCCGGATAGTCAAAGACCTCCATCCCGATCAGCTTTTCACCGCCGCTCGCCTGTCTCTCCCGGACAGACAGCACCCGTCCTTCTCCCGCGGACACTTCGCCGCACACGCGGCGCAGGTAGTCGGGGCTTCGCAGACAGAAAATATCATACTTCTCCGCGAGTATCGCGTTACAGCAGGCGGACAACTCGTTTAACAGGCTCTCGTCTCCGACATCCACCGCGCGGCAGTGATAGCAGGCATCGTTTTTTAGAATGCGTTTTTCCCGCCGCGAGGCATAGGCAAACTGAAACGGCGTATAGTAGGCGGGGTTCGCGGGCTCAAGAAACACAAAGGGTTTGCCGGCCGCATACTCCTCCCGGAGCGCCTCGGTGAGGATACGCCGCATGATACCGCGCCGCCTGTACTTCTGCCCCGTTGCCACCGCGACAATATAGGAGAGTGTCAGTTCTTCTCTCCCGAACCGCACCCGACAGGGGTTCAGGCAGAGCATTCCTTCGACCTCCTGCTCGTTCTCTATGACATAGACCGTATTTTCCCGCATGCGCGACGCATAATAAAAATCCCGCATGCGCGCGCTGTCCTCCGGAAAAGCCTCCTCATAGAGCTTCCGCGTGCGCTCCTTTTCCGTCTGTTCCAACTTCTTGACTTGCATGCACTTTTTCCCTCTCCTTGTCAAAAAAGATCTGCCCGACGCGGACAGATCTTCGTTCTTTTTTAGTATTGCATCTCTGCCTGAATCTGCCGGTCGCTCAAATCCGCGCCCTTTCGCTCCAGAATCAGATATTTCTTTGCAAATCCACAGGGATAGTAGCTCTGCTTCGATTTCCGCAGTCCCTCCAGACCGACATCGTCCTCGCGGTTAATGATGGCCGCCTCCGGAAAGGCGTGGCACAGAAACTCTTTGTTGATAGCCTGATAGAGGCCGTCAATCTCCGGATTTGCCTTTTCGATGTGAATGACCGCCATGTTGTCGCGCCGGTTCAGGCTGCCGACCGAAAAGGCCGCGAGCTCGCCGTCAATCAGAATCGCGCCGGTGCTGACACTTTTTCCGAGATCCAGCTCTTCGCCGTGATTCAGAAGATCATGAATGCCTTCGACCTCGCGGTCCAAGTGGTCTTCGACCTCATCTCCCTTGCCGTCCCGCCACTTTTCGAGGAAGCGAAGCACAGCCTCGTGGTCGCCCGGCTCCAGCGGACGGTAGGTATAGCGCTCGCCGTAGTTCTTGATAAAGTTATTGTAGTGGTTTTTTTTCTTGTGGAGTTTTCTGCCCGAGAGCGCGCGAAGCGCGTTGCCGTCATAGAGATAATCGGCCGCATTCTCCTCTTCCTCGACCAGATACTGATCCTCCGGCAGCTGCAGTGCGCGCACGGCGCCCTCATCCGCGAGTTTCACAATGAGCGGCTTTTTCAGCACCTCGCGAAAATACCGCTGTAGCGCTGCAAAACATGCGGGCAGATCCTCCTCCCGCGCGAGCGGCATCGCCGCATAAGGCTCGTCCTCGGTGCCGTAGAGCCAGAGCAGGCCGAGTTCCCGCTCGCCGTCTCTCAAAACCGCGGCCCGCGCGTCAAAATACTTTCTCCAGAGAAAGCTCTCGAGCGGCGTGCTGTCCGAGGTGAGATTGGAGCGCAGCTCATAGAACTTTGCATAGCGCGCCACATCGCCCGCGTGAAAATGATGAAACTCCGGCTGACTTTCCTTCTTACAATCCATAACGCCCGAAGCAGTGCTTCAGTCTAACTCCTTTCCCGTGAGCATCGCATACGCTTCCTTGTACTTTGCGATGGTCTTGTCAATGACATCCTGCGGGAGCTTGTAGTCGCTGTCCGGATTCGCCTTCAGCCAGTCGCGCACAAACTGCTTGTCAAACGACGGCTGGGACTTGCCCGGCGCATAGCCCTCGAGCGGCCAGAATCGCGAGGAATCCGGGGTCAGCATCTCGTCTGCAAGGACAACCTCACCCGCCTCATTGAGACCGAACTCGAACTTCGTGTCCGCAATAATGATACCCCTGGTCTTTGCATAGTCCGCGCAGAGGCGATAGAGCGCCAGCGTCTTATCGCGGATAATCTCCGCATACTCTCTGCCCTTGCCCGGAAATGCCTTCCCGAGCACCTCGACGCAGCGCGCAAAGTCGATGTTCTCGTCGTGATCACCGATCTCCGCCTTGGTGCTCGGGGTAAAAATCGGCTCCGGCAGCTGCTCGGACTCCTGTAAGCCGGCCGGGAGCTGAATGCCGCAGACCGTTCCGTTCTTCTTATAGCTCTCCCAGCCGCTGCCCGTGATATAGCCGCGGACAATGCACTCAATCGGCAGCATTGTGAGCTTCTTGCAGAGCATGCTGCGGCGCTCGAATTCCGGCGTCCGGAAGAACTCCGGCATATCCGCCGTGTCCGTGCTGATCATGTGGTTCGGCATGACATCCTTGGTATATTCAAACCAGAAACGGGACAGCTGCGTGAGCACTGCGCCCTTGTCGGTGATGCGATTCTTCAAAATCACATCAAACGCGGAAATGCGATCGGTTGCGACCATCACAAGACCCTCTCCGACATCGTAAATCTCGCGCACTTTTCCCTCTTTTACCGGTCTGTACTCCTGCATATTGATTCCTCCTCTGTCAATCGAAGACTACTATGCGCTATCGTATCACAAAGCACACAGCTTGTACATGCCGCAGAAACCTTGTAAAACCCGGAAAGTACAATCTTAAAATTACCGTTTTTTGCCGCAATACCGCGCCTTCCGGTAACAAATCAGTAACACAGTTCATTCAAAGCAGAGGGCGCGGCCCCTCTGTTTGCCATATCAAGTATGCTCTTTCGGCAGGTAAATGCCGCGGCGGATTGTCTTCCGCCAAAAAAGCAGGACAGAGAGTGTTTCTCCCTGTCCTGCTTCTATTTCTTTTATTTCATCGCGCGCCGGGAATCCAGGCGCCCGTGGCATCGACCCGGTAGCCGTCCGGTGTCGCTTCATTCCGGTACATGGAGCCGTAGGGACGCACCGTCGCATTGTCCTTGTAGTACCAGCGCTCGCTGACCGCATCATACTCATAGGTCTCGGCGCTCGCAGTCGGCGCGAAGTAATACCACTTGCCGCCGAGTTCCTGCCAGCCGGTCTGCATGACTCCGCTGCTCTCGTCGAAATAGTACCAGCACTGATCAAAGTCGTCGAGGTGCCAGCCGGTCTGCATTCTGCCGAAGAAGCCGTCGTGATTCCGGTCGAGATAGTACCAGTTCATCGCCTCGTCGCGGTACCAGCCGAAGTCCATGATGCCGTGCTGCCCGAAGTGATACCAGTGGGTCTCGGTGTGATCGCCGTAGTTGTAAACCAGTTTTCCCCAGCGGTTTGCGAGGCGCATACCGCCGTTTAAGGTGAAAATCCACTCGTGCTGCGTTGGATTTACAAGCTCCCATTTACCGTTCGTGCCGACCGCGTAGCTCTTCTCGTAGTCCGCAACAAAGGGCTCGCCGCCGAGAAACTTCGGACTGCCGGCCGTATTGAAGCTTGCGCTTCCGTTGCCGCCGCCGGCGCTGCGACCGCCGTTGCCCCGGCCGTTGCCGCCGCTGCTGCCGCCCGACAGATTGTTATTCTGCTGCGCGTCGTAGTGCCGGTAGCGCGGATTCAGAATATCGTCGTACTGCGCGAGCGTCTGCAGGATGGAGTTGAGCGCCGCCTGCAGCTCCGCGAGACTTGCGCGCGGCGCTGTCCGCTCGAGCACCGCCAGCGCATCGCGGATGCCGTAGAGCTCCGGTCTGCCTGCGACGCCGTGCACGCCGTTTACGAGATCCGCGGTCTCCCGCCGCTTTAAGAAGAAGTCGTCCGCAATGCGGATTGCACGGCGGGTCGCCTCGTCGAGCTGCCGTCTCGTATCGTTCAGCTCCGCGCGGTTGTTTTCATAATATGCGTAGAGTGTGAGAGGCTTTCGCACCGGCGTGCCGAGGTCAAAGCCGAGGTAGCGGTCATTCCGCCTGCTCCAGACCGGGGCCGCATGCAGGCGATATTCGACGCCGTCGGTATCGACCGCATAGGGATCCGGATCTACGAGGCCGCCAAGCGCATCGCTGCCCGCATAGTCGCTGTCCTCGGCAGCTTCTCCGCGCCGCACCTTGAAGCGATAGCGCGGCTGCACCGCATTCGGCGCCTCGTTGACAAATGTCAGGCGATACGCCTTCGAGTAGACGAGGTAATAGCGGGTACCTGCCTTCGCGGTGAAACGGAACAAGCCGCCGTTTTCCTCGACGTTGCCGGATAAGGTCTGCAGCGCGACACCGACATAGCCGCCGCCCGGTTGCTCCTCGAAGAGCTCGTAGTCGAGCATGTCATTATCCCTGTTTTCGAGCTGCACATAGGTCTCAAAGGTCGCATTCGAGGGCGTCGCGTTGACTTTTCTGCCGTCCACATAGCGCTCGATGTCGGTCTTTAATTCAAAGGCCGCCGTATAGGCGTCCGGATGCTGCGTGCCCGCAATACTGACGGTTTTTAACGCGTTCGATGCGGTCTGCGGCACCTCTCTCTTGCTGTAGACCGTGCGATATTCGACCTTCGCGCCGTTCACGCCCGAGAGGACGCGGTCCTCCGGCGTGGTGAGCAGCGCCGATAGCCTCGCCTTCTCATCCGGCACCAGCGAAAACTCGCCCTTTGCCGCGTTGCGGCTCTCGTCGCTGACTGTTGCATCCGTGCCCAGCCCTGCCTCATACTCTGCTTCCAGCACGAGGTTGCTCGCCGGCATTGTAAATTGCACAACTGCCTGTCCCGGTTGGAAAGTCACATCCGGGATATATCCCGCGACGACGCGCCAGCCCTTGAATGCCGCTCCCGCGGCGTTGACAAGCGGCGCGTTCAGTTCCACGGTCTCGCCCGCGTGCGCGTCGCTGTCAAAGCTTCCGTTGACCGCCCGCGCCGCAATCGTCTGAATCTCGCCCGCATAGGTCTGAAGCATGAACTTCAGCACTTCGACCGCATCCGGGTCCGGATTCTGATTCGGCAGCGGGATACTGACCGGATGTCCCGGTCCGACCTTTGCGTGCGGCGCCGCCGGATGTGCCGCGATGACGGTCGCAATCGCATCGCCCGGCTGCACGGTGACATCTCCCGTCGCCTCATAGACCACGAGCTGTTCGCCCGGTGTCCGGTTGTCAAAGTAACTGCGTCCCGCAATCGAGCCCGGCACAATGTCGAGCACCGCGCCCGAAGGATCGGTCAGAATGTACTGATAGCCGGGCTTGGTGTCGAAGACTGTCACGCGCCCCGTGTTGTCGGAGAGCAGGCCGCCGACCGCATCCACATCCTGCGCCGGGAGACCAAAGACAATCGGATTCTTCACATATCTGAGCCGATAGGTCTCCCCGTTTTGCAGAACCGTCGAGATATCCGCCTTGCTGCCATTGCCCGCATACCAGTCCTCGCGCACATAGTTCGCGATGCCGGTAAACGCGGCGTCGGCGCTCGCTCGGATGCTGCCGAAGAGGCTGTCCTTCTTGACATGGTACTGCAGGCGCATGCCCGGCACCGGCAGCGTGTTGCTGTTATAGGGCGCAATCGCGACATCAATCCAGTAGGCCGGATTCTCCCGGTAGTACGCTGTGAGCACCGTGTCGGTCGTAAACCTGTCGGTATCGGCCGCAAGGGTTTCGCCTGCGTCGAGCGTTCCGTTGCCGTTGTCGTTCACAATCCAGCCCGCAAAGTCGTAGTAGGGACTCTCGCTGACCGTGACAGCCGGTACCAGTCGCTTTGCCTTGATATCCGCAAAGGTGTAGCCCTCGGTCGCCGCACTTCCGGCGCGAAGCACTTCCGCGTAGAGCTGACCGGCTGTGTCGGTCTTTACATCCGCCGACGCCTCGGTCGCCGTGAGGCTGCCGTGTGCCCCGGGCAGGTAGCTTACCTTCACCCACTGACTGCTATCACGGTGATAATCGAGATTCAAGTCCAGCTCGCCGCCCGGCATGGTCGCCGTATAGCTCTGCGCATTGCCGCTCACGCTGACAGTGCCGCTCCCCGCGGGCGCATCGCTAAAGCCGGGCTCCGTCGCGCTATAGCGATAGCCGTAAATCTGCGGGAAGGTCTCGGTGAACGCCGCGCCGATCGGCCGGTTCGAAATCTGCTGCGGTTTTAAGACCTGCAGCGCGGGATCCAGACTGTCCGCATCCCGGAAGCTCATCACAAACGGGACGCCGGTGCCGTCCGGCTCGAGATAAATCTCGATTTTTACATCCTGGTTCGGCATCTCGGCCGTCAAAGTCATGCCGGTGATGTCCACATTCCGCACCGCGGAGACAAAATTGTTGGTCGCGGTCGGCAGGCTCGGCTGAGCACCCTGCACGACCCGGAAAGGCGTGCTGCCGTTGACCTGATAACCGGTCGGCAGGCTGAGGCTCTGGCTGATCTCTGTCTCCGGGAGATAGCGCACCGTAATCGGCGCTGTGCCCGGCACCAGACCGCCCGGCGCTGCCGCCGTGCCCGTGTGATATTCAATCGTGAAGTTCGACTTGTCGCTCTCCGCGTTACCCGGGACATAGTGGAAGGCAATCGCCACATCCTGGTTCGGCATGATGCCCCGATAGTCGCCGTTTGTCTGCCAGTTCGTGTCCACGCCGCCGACCATGTTTTGCAGCGAGGTCGGTGTGACCTCGGACAGGTTCCGGTCGGGCAAGAGCCGGTAGCCCGGAATCGACTTGTTGCCGACCGTAAACGCCGTCTGGAAGGTAATCGGCACAGCCGCTGTCTGATGGAACAAAATCGAACCGTCGCCGTTCATATACTGCGCGTAAAGCTGATAGTGAATGCTCGGATCCGGCTTCCACTGCACATAATAGGTCTTGATGCCCGACACGAAGGTCAGGAGATACTGTCCCGCCGCATTGGCCGTGACAGACGCACCCGTGCCGTCCGCGTTCTCGGTCAGTTTTTCGATCACATAGCCGTAGCGCGTCGGCAGCGGCGCCACAGTCTGTGCGCCCGCCATTCCGTTCGTCGAGTTCAGTCCCGGAAGTCCGCCGTTGCCGTTAATGACAATGCGGCCCATGTCGTCGCGGTAGCGGTACTGGAGATTGACCGTGTCATTCGGCATCACAAAGTTCGAGAGCGTACCGTCCGTCGCGGACAGCGCTGCGCTACTGCCGAGCGGAACCGAGAGTTCCGCGTGGTCAAAGACATAGCGGGTACCACCCGACACAAAGCTCTGCACGGCGACCGGAAGTCCCGCGACCGTCAGATTGCTGCCGACCAATTCGTCGGAGCTCTGCGGCGTGAGCACCGGAGATCCGGTAATCGGCAGGCCGTACAAGTCCGTGATGCTCCGGTTCAGCTTTTGCGTGACCGCGTGCAGAACAATCGACGTGCCGCTCTTCTTTTTCACGATGCCGACCGCCGCACTGTCCTTTTCGAAGCGGTCCAGCGCGCCGTCGGCATTGACCGCAACCGGAACATCCGTTGTCGCGGTCGGCAGCACGGCGGTCGTAAAGCCTATGGTCGAAGAGGCATCCAGCGGGTTCGAAGCGCTGACCGCAACCGTTTTTCCCGCCGCGAGATACAGATTCTCGGCCTTGCCTGCGGCATTTTGATTTCCGGTCAGCTGCACCGCGCCGCCGACCGTGAGGCTGCCGCCCGCACCGAGGTACACGGCGCCCTCGGAGACCGCCGGTGTGACCGCGGTGTCCTTATGTGCGTTGTTATTCCGGATGGTCAGCGGATACTGCCTGCCCGTCTCCCCGCTCGCGGCGAATTCAACGCTGCCGCCGGTGATGCCGAGCGCGCCGCTTCCGCCGCCCTCGAGCACGGTCTTTGCGCCGAGCGAGAGCGTTCCCGCCGTATTTTTTAACATAAAGTCACCGCTGCCGTTTGCAAAGCGAAGATCCTCAATCGCGACCGGCACCATGCTCTGGTTATTCTCAAGCAGCGGCCCGCTGTAGCCCGCCGCGGGCGCAATGGTCTTGGTCTCGCTTCCGAAGCTCACCGAAGTCGCATTATTGTGCATATCCGTGCTCGCTAGGGTCAAACTGCCTCTGGTTCCCACCTTGCTCGCATCGATGGTGAGCGGTGCGGCAAGCGCCTGGTCGTCTTCAAAGTAGATGACCGCATTTTTGTCCTTTGCGAGTTGCAGCGCCCGGTCAAAACTATGCACCGGGTGGTCAAAAGTACCGCTGTTCGCATCGACACCGCTGCTCGAGACATAAATCGCGGCTTCGACATAGCTGTAGGCGACACGCTTATGGATGGTCTCCCCTGGGTGGAGATTCAACTCCCAGGAGAAAGCCGGGGAGAGGTCCTCCCCCTCGGTGGATTGCCCTGTCATTGCCGCAGTGCTGCCGAGAGGGTTGAACTGATAGAACGGTCGTCCCAACGCATCATGCCCGGCGACCGAGTCATAGCCGCTGTGAAAAGCGTACTGTAGGCGCCTCGAGAAGTCTCCGATCCACTTGCTGCCCGGCGCCGAGGTGCCGAGGGTCGCATCGTCGAGGACAATGTTCACCGTCGCAATGTCACCGTTCTTTCTCGCATAAAAGCCGCGGTCCGTGCTGATCATATCTTTCGTGCGACCGTCTCCCGAAGCGAACTGTCCCGAAAACCCCGGATATGTCATCGGGGTGTCATTAACCGAGAGATCGTAGGCCATGCCGACATAGAATTTCTGTCCGCCCGGCGGCAGATTCTCGCGCCCGTAGAAGTAGTAGTCGGCATAGACATAACGGCCCGCAATCCGGGTCTCGACCTGGGTCTCAATCGTGCGGTAACGCCCGGAAGGACCGAAGCGCGTGGTCTCGACCGCACCGTTCTTTGCAACCAGCGCCGCGCCGCTCAGGTTCTGATTCGCGCCATTCGCTACATTGCCCCCCGCAAGTTCCGAGGCTCTCTGCCCCATTTTTGCGATGTAGTAGGTATTTCCCTGACTGTCGGTTTCCGCAACACCCGGCCAGTAGCCGGTTCCGCCGGACCCCGTTGTGGTATCCACCTGCTTCGGATACGGCGCCGGACCCTGATCTGTGTCCGGCATCACGATGTAGAGCGGCACACCGTTTCCGGCTGTCAAGCCGTCCGAATCCAGCGTAATGCCGGGCTCATAACCGTCCGCATTCTTTCCCAGAATGTTATAGCGGCTTGAGCGCAACGCCGGGCTCAGCTCGCGGTCGTCATTTCCCACCTTCCAGGAAAAGGTCATGCTGTGGTTCGTGGTCTCGCCGCTTTGCGGGAGCGCCGGCACGGCAGGCTGCAACTCCGTGGCCGCCAGTGCTTCAAGACTCGCTGCGGGCACAAAAACAGAGAGCAGTCCGAGCGCCGCGCTGAGCCCCAGACTCAGTGCGGACCGCCCCGCTCTCCGCATCCAACTTGCTCCTGACACTCGTTTTTCCAAATGGCACCTCACAAAAAATTAAGAAATTATGAATAATTATAGCAGATATACAGCACTTGTCCAGTAAAAATGCAAAAAAAGAGCTCCCCGGAGGGAGCCCTTCTTGTGAAGCGAAAAGGATGGTCTTACGGTGTCTCGCGAATCCAGGCACCGGAGGCGTCCACATGGTAGCCGTCCGGCGTCTTCTCGCCCGCAAACATGGAACCGTACGGTCTGCCGCCGCGGTTTGCATAGCCCCAGCGGTTTGTCTCGCTGTCCCATTCCCAGGTCGGTGCCGATGTCTCCGGATTGAAGTAGTACCAGACGCCGTCGATCTGCTGCCAGCCGGTCAGCATGGCACCGGTCAAGAGATTCAGGTAATACCATCTGCCGTCCGCGCTGTCATGGTACCAGCCCTTGTCCATGGAACCGAACCAGCCGCCGTGAACGGTCGAGAGGTGGAACCAGGTGCCCTGATCGTTCTTCCACCAGCCGCTGTCCATCACACCGTCGGCGTCGAAGTGATAGCTGTAAATCTTCGTCTCACCGCCGTAAGTATAGGCGATATCCGCCCAGCTGCCTCTGATCTTCTTTCCGGCGCCGAGATCAAAGTACCAGCCGTGCTGTGCGACATCGAAGTTGACCCAGTTGCCTTCCGCGCCGTTCTGGTAGACGCGATTGCCTGTGCCGGTCGGGATTGTGCCGCCGCGCAG
>JH590865.1:0-163876 GCA_000242235.1 Stomatobaculum longum | reverse complement strand
TGCCGCCGCCGCCCGGCGTCGGAACCGGGGTCGGGGTCGGGGTCGGCGTCGGAGTGGGCGCAGGTGCGGGCGTCGGCGCCACACTCGCATCGTGAATTGCCTGATCCAGGGCGACCTGTGCCGCAAGCATAGCCGCAATCGAGGAGGAAGGTGCCGTCGCATTCGACACTGCCGCCGCATTGTTCAAGGCCGCCTGCAAGGCTGCCGCGAGCGTCGGGTCGGAGACATTCGGGAGTGCCGCCGTGCCCGTCGCGCGACTCGCATCGAGTGCCGCGCGCGCCGCCGTCCAGGCCGGATCCACCTCATAGTACGCGTAAACTGTCAAATCCGTGTTGACCGCATCCGTCGCCGGATCAAAGGCCGTATAACTGCCCGCCGTCTTCGAGAGACCTACGAAGCGGTACTTGCCGTTGTCGAGGTTCTGCGTGAAGTCGAGCGGCAGCGCCGTATAGGCTGTATTCGCCGCGGGCGCCGAACCCTTCCGGAGCAACACGGTCACATTGTTGCTCGCCGTTCTGCCGTCGATGATGCGGAACTTCACCGCCTTATGATAGGTCAGGACGAGCTTGTCGCCGATTTCCGCCGGGAGCTCGTAAATCGCCCCCGGGTTGGTCGCAAAGTCCGCCGGAAGCTGCGAGCTCAAATCCACTGCCGTCAGGGCACCGCTCGCATCTTTTCGGACGGCATAGAGCGCGTAGTCGGTCTTACCGATTGCCGCCGTGTTCAGGGCTGTCGTAATTGTAAAGTCCGCAATCCGCGCCACCGCATCTTCCGGTACCGGGCGGTTTAAGACCGCGCCGTCGGCCGTTCTGGTCAGGCTGCGGAACAGTTTCACGTCGAGCATCCAGCCGAAGCGGAACGAAGCCTCGCCGCTGTTTCCGTCGGCCTGCGAAACCGCCTGTCTGACATCCGCACTCGGCGCACCCTTCTGGAGCTTGATGGTGTAAGTCGCGTTGCTGTTGGTCGCCCAGACATTGTCCTCCGGAAGCTGCGGGCTGTTGAGTGCATCCTGCTTTGTCCGGCGGATGTTCTCCGCGACGCCGAAACCGTTGTCGCTCGACGAAACCTGCAGTTCCACCTGATTCGCGCCGATTACACTCTGATAAATCGGCTCGAAGACCGCGTTGCCGCTCACCGTGACACTCTGACTGCGCAGCGCCGGATTAAAGCCGAGCACACTGCCGCCAAGGAGCTGCCAGCGCACAAAAGCCGCACCGGTGCTGTCGGTCGCATCGGCCGAGAGCATCACAATGTCGCCGCTCTTGGCATCGTCGATTTCTTTCTCATCCGAGACCTGGAGCGTTGCGCTGTCTCTCGTGTGCAGGAGCAGGCGGCCGCTGTTTGCCGGGTCGTTATGGACCTTAACCGTGAAGGTGTCGTTTGCGACCGCAGCGCTCTGTGTCGCCGCCGGAACGGTCGTGCCGTATCCCGCCGCCGCATTTGCCACCGGGTTCTGTGCGCTGCCGTTCGGCTGTGCGACAACCGTATAACTTCTCGTCGGGTCAAGCCCCGTGAAGACCACGCCGCCGGCGCCCGGACTCACAAAGCCCGGTGCGACCGCATTGCCCGCATCGTCAACGAGCGCATACTGGCTGTTTGCATCCGCCGGGTTGACTGTGATCGAAGCTGTGTTGTTCGAGGGATCCGGCACTGCCGTGAGGTTCGGCTGTGTTGCCGGAATCACCGCGAGCGCCTCCGGTCCCTTCTTATTGGCCGGAACCGCGGAAATATTGGTTCCGGCCGCCGGGTTCTGGTCGGATGCGAGCTCATAGATATGATAGGGCTGCCCCGGACGGAGGCCTGTAAAGCTGCCTGTCGAGAGCGCAAGTCCCGTCATTGTCGCGACCACATTGCCGTTCAGATCCGTGACCGTATAGACGCGCGAGATATTCGGCGTGTTGACTCGAAGCTGTCCCGTGCCGTCCGCGCCGCTGACACTTGCGTCCACATTCGGCACCGCAAAAACCGTGTCGCTGAGCGCTGCGATCAGGACAAAGTGCGCG
This sequence comes from Stomatobaculum longum, assembly GCA_000242235.1. Taxonomy (GTDB): domain Bacteria; phylum Bacillota; class Clostridia; order Lachnospirales; family Lachnospiraceae; genus Moryella; species Moryella longum. Next base: position 161,873 of record JH590865.1, on the reverse strand, counting down.
GTATAGCTCGCATTGCCCTGCACCGTCAGACTGCCGAAGTTCTGATCCGTCGACACGAGATTCCCGGCGTTGTCATACCAGCCCTCGAACTGATATCCGGTGTTCGCCGTGACCGTCGGTGCCAGGCTGCTGAGCGCCGTATTCTTTAACACCGATTGCACCGCCGTGCCGCTGATGCTGCCGTTCGCCCCGCTGAAGAAGCGCACCGTGCCCCAGTCGGCCGGGTTCTTTTTGAACACATAGATGTACTTATTCGGCCCCGCAGCCGTAACCGAAAGCGAGTCTGTTCCGCTCAGCTTCGGTCCGTCCGGCGCAGTCCCGCTGGCGTTTGCCTTGTACCAGCCGTCGCCGAGATAGCCGGTGGCCGGTGTCGCCGAAATCCCGTGCAGCGTGAGCAGTTCGTCGAGCGTGTAGGTCTTCGGCATCGTCATCTGCTGTACGAGTACGCCGCTGAGCGAGCCGCCGGTGCCGCCGCCCTCCGTCTTCGCGGTGTAATAGACCTTCGCAAAGGCGCTCGGATTCGGCTGATAGCGCACCACAATGGTCGCCGGATCGGTCGTCGACTCGTACTGGAAACTGCCGCTCGTCGTTGCGGTCGGCTGTGTGAGGTTATGCGGCTGCTGGGTCAGTGCCGCGGAATCCAGCGCGATTGCGCTGACCACCGTGTAGTTCGGCACATAGGGGATGCTGACGGTCGTCAGACTGCCCGGTGCCGTCGGCTTCTCGATAATCGGCCGCGGCACATTGTTGTCCACGAAACCGCTTGCGTCTTCGTCACGCGAACTCTTCAGGACAATGCTGACCATGTTCGTGTAGTCCGGATTCAGTTTGTAAATGTACTTGACCTTGACGTCCTGGTTCGGCATCCACTTGAAGCTGACCGGCGTCGGCGACGTCGCGTTATCCGCCGGCATCTGCAGATCGAAGAGGCTCTCCTCGAGACCCCGCTGTCTCACAAAGGTCTCTGCCGTGCCACCGGCCACGACGGTCTTCGAGAGCGTCTTCTTTTCCTTGCCGCTCATGATTTCCGCCTTGTAGAACACATACTTCGGATGATGCGCCGCTGTATTGTCCTTCGGATTATTTGCATCCGGAAGCAGCGCCGCCGTGAAGCGCGTCGTGCCGTTTTGCACGCCCGCGCCGTCACTCTCCGCGGCATAGAGTTTTGCCGAGCCGAGTATGCCGCCCGCGCCGTCCGGCACCGTCAAGCTGTTCTCAACACTCGAGGAATCCAGATAGACATAGCTCGTCGAGAACTTGAACTTCTGGTTTGTGTCCGGCTCGTAGTCAAACTGCATCGAGACGTTCTGGTTCGGCATGTTGCTGTTCAGAAGCAGCGGACTCGTAATTGTCGGCGGCACCGGGAAGCGCTCGTCTCCGGAAATTGCCGCGCCGTCCGGCCCGAGGCCGGAGGCGCCGGTGACCGCGAAGTCCGCGGCTGCGGTCTTTGTTGCATCCGTGGAGCCTGTGCTCTTCACCGTGACCCCGGTGATTTTATAACCCGGCAGATCCACACTGCCCTTGCTCACAGCGCTCTCAACCACAATGTCGTCATCGCTCCGGTCAAAGGTCCAGGGCGCAAATTCACTTGCCGCATCCGCTTTTCTGCCGTGTGTCGTGAAGAGCTTGTAGTTCGCGCTGCCCATCCAGTTTGCCCGATAGATTGTCTTTTTATTGTACGGGATTACCGGATCCATGCCGCGCGTCAGCTTGACCTCTTCCTCCGACGCAAGGGTCTGGCTCTGCGGAATCAGCTTCGTCCAGCCGGCAAAACTATAGCCTGTCCAGCTCGGCGCTGCCGTTGTCCCCTGCCCCCAGGGCAATGCGGGCTTTCCGCCCGGCAGAGAAGTAGGCCAATCACCGAATGCCGCGATGCCCGTATTGAACGGCGCAATCTCGTTCAACGGCTTTCCGACCTGCCCGCGAATGACATAAAAGCGATTTGTCTGGCTGACGCCGTGCCAGCCGGCGAGGGGAGAAGCCGTGACATGCGGTCCGTTACCAGTATCAAAGATGACCTCCGCATCTCCCGCGGTATAACTTCCCGACGGTCCGGAGTAGCCGTGTTCTCCGGCGTTTTCATACACCGAGTAGTCCGTCGCGCCTGCCGCCTGTGCCGTCAGCAGCTGGGTCGAGAACAGACTCAGCGCGAGGAGCGCGGTCAATGCCCTCTTTCTCAGTTTGTGTCGTTTCATTCTGTTCTCCTATCTATCGGGGCACCGAAGCGGTGCCCCGATATATTCAACGCTGCCATGCGCCGTTTGCATCGACGCGATAGCCGTCCGGCGTGGTCTCATTGACATACATGGAGCCGTGCGGGCGAACCGTGTTCCCCGCCTTGTAGAACCACTTCTCGTTGACCGCATCGTACTCGTAGGTGTACGCGGTCGTCTCCGGGGTGAAGTAGTACCACTTGCCGTTGATCTCCTGCCAGCCTGTCAGCATCACGCCTGTCGTCGAATCCAGATAATACCAGTGTTTGTCCACTTCGTCAAAATGCCAGCCATACTGCATCTTGCCGAGCCAGCCGTCGTGCTCGGTGTTGCAGTAGTACCAGTCACCCTTCTCATCCTTGAACCAGCCGAAATCCATGATGCCGTGGGAGTTGAAGTGATACCAGCCGTTCTTCGTCCGGTCGCCGTTTGCGTAGTCCAGCTTTGCCCAGCGTCCCACCAGACGGATGCCGCCGTTCAGCGTAAAGATCCACTCCGCGTGCTCCGGGTTCACAAGCTGCCAGTTCCCGTTCGTGCCGACGGTATAGCTCGGCTCATAGTCCGCAACAAAGGCCTCCCGACCGATCAGGTTCGGACCGCCCGCCGTGCTGAGGCTGCCGCCGCTCACGGTTCTGCCGCGACCGGCACCGCCGCCGTTTCCGTTGCCGCGGCCGCCGCCACCGCCGGTGCCGCCGGAGAGGCGATTGTTCTGAATCGCACCGTAGTTCGCGTACCGCGGATTCAACTTTGCCTCAAAGATTGCAATCGTGTGCTCGAGCTCCGCAATCTTTGCCGCAATCTCGGCCGCCGTAGGTCTCGGGTTGGTCCGCTCCGCAAACGCGATCACTTCGTTTAAGCCGGTGAACTGTCCCGGCACACCGCGCAGCAAATCCGCTGTCTCGCGGCGCTTCAGGAAGAAGTCGTCCGCAAGACGCTGTGCCCGCCGAATCACATCGTCGAGATCCGTTCTCGCCTGATCGAGCACGGCCTTATTGTTCTCCCAGTAGCCGTAGATGATGGTGCGCTTCCGGATCGGCGCGGACGGATCGAAGACATCGACGGGCTTCCGCCGGTCTGCCCGACGACTCCAGCCCTTCCAGTCGTATTCGACGCCGGTCGCCGTGTCCACCTGGTGCACATCCGCTCCGCTCGGCGTGTCATTTTCCACCGTGTTATAGAAAGTCGTATAGTCGGCATCCTCCGGGGCCTCGCCGCGCCGCACAAGGAAGCTGTAGTGCGGCCAGGGAGCCAGCGCATTCCGCTCGTTCATGAAGGTCAGCTTGAAGGCCTTCGAGTAGACGAGGTAATACTTCACGCCTTCGGTTGCCGTGAATTGAAACAGACCGCCGCTCGCATAGGGATCCGCCGGATTCAGCGGCATCGGCACGAAGCTGCCGGTCGAAGCGTCGTAGTAGACCAGCTGGTAGTCGAGATTGTTCACATCCTCGCGCGAGAGCTGCACATAGGTCGGGAACGTTCTCGGGGTCGCATTGGACGGCGTATTCACGAGACGGCCGTTCACATAGCGCTCCACATTGGTCTGCACTTCAAAGGCCGCGGTAAAGGCTGCCGGGTGATTTGCCGCGTCGATATTCGCCGTGTCGTTCTTCAGCGCATTCGAGGTCGAAGCCGGGACCTTGCGCTTGTTGTAGACAATCTTGTAGCGCACATCCGCGTGGTTCACCTGCATGAGCACCTGATCATCCGGGGTCGTCAGCGCGCTCTCAAGTCCCGGAAGCGCATTCGGATCCAGCGCCATCTCGCCCGGGTTGCCGCCGCGCACTTCGTCCTCGACCGGCGCATTGCCGTTCAGATTGCGCTCATAGTAGGCGGTCATCACGAGGTTCGTGTCCGGCATCGTGAAGTTCAGCGTCGCATTGCTAAGCTGACTGTTGATGCCCGGAATCTGTCCGGTCGTGACGCGCCAGGTCTTAAACGGCTCGCCTGCGCTGTTGACCCCCGGTGCGGTGAGCACGACTGCCTCGCCCGCGTGCGCCTCATCAAAGTAAGCCGCGCCGATTGCGGCGCCGTTCACACTGTCAATCCGGCTCTCGCCGTCCGTCGTCGTGATGCTGAACTTCGGAATTTCGATTTCACCGGCCGGTGCCATGAGAAGCTGTGTGCCATCCGGCAGTCTGCTCAGTACCGTAATATCGTTTCTGCCGTGCGGTCTCGCGACCACCGTATAGGTTTCGTTCGCGCGGAGACCCGAGAAATGAATCGCGCCCGGCGTTCCGGCCTGCCAGCCGTCCGCCTGCGTCTCCGGCGTCGTCACGACATTGCCGCTCGCATCAATCAACGCATAGTCGGCATCGCGGTCTGCCGGATCGATGGTGAGCACCACGCTGCCCTCGGTCTCATCGGTCGGGTCGTAGGTCACCTGATAATTAGTCTCGACAACCGGAATCAGAACTTCGGTCGGATCGCCGATTCTGGAATTCGGCGCTGCCGGGTTTGCGGCAATCACATTGGTGATGTCGTCGCCCGGATTGACCGCGACATCACCGGTCGCCTCGTAGACTTTGTAGCGCGTGCCCGGTGTCTTGTTGTCAAAGTATGTTCTGCCGGTCGTGCCATTCTGCACATCGACCACATGGCCGTCGAGATCGGTCAGAATGTACTTGTAGCCCGGCTTTGTGTCATACGCCGTGACTCTGCCCTTGCCTTGGCTGTCAATGCTGCCCGCAGCGTCCAGACTGCGCGCCGGGAGACCGAAGACCAGCGGATCCGGCACATATTTCGCGCGGTAAATGCCGCCGTTTTCGAGCGTATCGGTAAGCGCCATCTTGTGTCCCGCGAGATCGTACCAGCCGTCAAAGACATAGTTCACAATGCCGTGGAACGCGAGCGAAGCGGTCGGAAGCGCATCACCCCAGATCTTATCCTTCTTTAAGTGCGCGGTCAGCAGCGCACCCGGATTCTGGATGGTATTGCTGTCGTAAGGCGCAAACAGGATGTCGATCCAGTAAGCCGGATCTTCCTCGTAGCAGGCTGTGAGCGTCGTGTCGGCCGGGAACTGCTCGTTGTCCGCGACCAGATGCTCGCCGCTGTCCAGAACGCCGTTGCCGTTGTCGTTGACAATGAAGCCCTTGAAGCGGTAGTACGGCGCATCCGCCGCCGTGACCGTCGGCACCAGACGCTTGGTTTTGACTTCCGCAAAGCTATAGCCCTCCGCGGCGCTCGCGCCCTGCTTCGTGACATCGACTTCGTAGCTGCCGCTTGCGCTGCCCGCGTGCACATCCGGGGATACCTTGGCCGGATCTGCGCCGAGCGTGCCGCCGTTACCCGGGAGGTAGGTGAGCTTGACCCACTTCGACGGATCTCTGTGGTAGGTGAGCAGGAGATCCAGCTCGCCGGACGGCATCGTATAGTTGTAGCTGTAAGGCGCCATCGCATACTGGAAGCTGCCCGTGACACCCGTTGTCGGCGTCACCGCGCCGGCCGGCTCGTTGCTACCGTAGTAGTAACCGTAAATTTCCGGCAGTTCCTCGCTGTCGGCACCTGCAATCGGCTTGGTCTCAATCTTCTGCGGACGGAGCACCTGCAATGCCGTGTCCAGACTGCCTGCGTCTCTGTAGTCCACGACCAGCGGAACACCCGTGCCGTTCGGCATGCAGTAAATCCGAATCTTGACATTCTGGTTCGGCATAATCGCCGTGAACTGGTTGCCGTTCAGATCCGCATCGCGAATCGCGTTCACGAGGTTATCCGGCGTGGTCGGTGTGCTCGCGACATTGCCGTCGATGACCTCGAAGTCCGCGACATCATAGCCGAGCGGCGGCGTCACCGTATAGGCGATGGCCGTCTCGGGGAAGTAACGCACCGGCGCATCGGTCTTTAAGAGAGCGCCCGGCGCTGCCGCCGTGCCGCTGTAATACTCGACCGCAAAATCTGACTTGTCGGACTCCGCAGTGCCGAGCACATAGTGGAGATCCACCGTCGTATCCTGCCCCGGCATGTGATAAATCTTAAACTGCCGCGGCGTTCCCGTGAGTTCCCACGCCGCCTCGGGCGAAGTGCCGCTCGTGCTGAGCTGCGGGGTAATCACGCTGAGCGTTTGACTCGGATCCGGCTGGTAGCCGTGAATGTGCTTGATACCGACCGCCGTCGTGCTGCCGATCGGCGTCGTGACCGGCGAAAGCGTCTGGAAGTTGATGCTGCCGTCCGCATTCGAGTACATCGCATTCAGATCGAAGGTGATGCTTGTATCGTACTCCCACTGCGCATAGTAGGTCTTTTCGCCGCTCTCAAAGGTGAACACCGCCTGGCCGGTCGTCGGGTTTACCGTCAGCACATTGCTCGGATTCGTTCCCGCCTGATCCAGCGTCCACTTGGTAATCTTATAGCCGTAGCGCGACACCACCGGTGTGGTACCCGTAGTGCTGCCGCTGCCGCTCAGCGTGATCGGCGAAGGCGTGCCGCCGTTGCCGTCAAACTTGACTTTACCGATGTTCTTTTTGTAGCGGTAGTAAATCTTTAAGCCGTCCTCCGGTACCTCGGCGTCGGTAACGGCACCCGTCGTCGCATCCGTCTGCGCTGCGGTGATTTTATTCGACGGATCGGTGACAATCGAGTCAAACAGCCACTCTGTGCCGTTCGCCGTAAACTTGGGTCTCTGATCCGTGCCGCCCGTCTGATAGTGGCCCGGCACGGTCGAAGCCGCATAACTGAAGGTAGCACCTATGGTCAGATCCTCCGGGTTGGTGCCGCCGAAGGCCGGCGCATGGGCAATCGGATTGCCGTCCAAATCGACTACGACGCGCTCCACCTTCTGTGCTCTCGCCTCAAGACCCACGCCGATAATCTGCCCGGAAGCATCTTTTTTGAGCCATTTCAGAACGCCTACGGAGGGCTCATCCTTCGTGAAGCAGGTCGCATTGCCGGGCTGCCCGGTAATCTGAATCGTTTCGATCTGCTGGTTCGGATCCGGCAGCTTTTCGGTCGTAAAGCCGACCGTCGAGCCGCTCCGGAGCGGCGCCGTCGCATCGACATGGAGGCCGTCCTTCACATAGAGGTTCTTCGGCTCCTGAATGTTCGGCGCGCCGGCAACCGGTGACGGTTTTTCCATTGTGTTCCCGCTGATATTGACGGCGCCCGCGAGTTTTAAGCTGCCGCCCTGGAACGAGACCGCACCGCGCTTCTTCTGCTCCGCCGCGCCGCCACCGGGCGGTGTCACCGTCTCCAGATACCCCTTGTTTCCGGTAATCGTGACCGGCATACTGCTCTCAGCGTCGCTGGTTGCCGTTGTAGAGACTGTGCCGCCCTTAATATCCAGCGCGCCGTTTCCGGCGCCGGTGACCGTGAGCTTTGCGCCGAGGTTCAGCACACCCGCGGAAGCCGTATTCTTCAGCAGCGGCTCTGTTTCGCTGCCGTTACCCTGAAATGTCAGGTCGTCAATCGTGACCGGCCGCGCGCTCTGGTTGTTCTCAAAGAGCGCCGCGGTGCTGCCGCTCGGCGACTGAATGGTTTGCGTCCCCGCGCCGAAGCCGATGGAGGTCCCGCCGCTGGTGATATCCGCACTCGTGATGGTAAGGGTACCGGAACCTGCACCTGAGCCGATTACCATAGGGCCGCTATCCGTGACATTATAGTCCTCGATAAAAATGGTCGCATTTTTATTCTGAGAAAGCTGCAGTGCCCGCGCAAAGGTCTTGACCGGTGCATCGAAGTTTCCGTTGTTTGTGTCTGCACCGTGTGCGGAGGAAATATAGATTGCCGCCTCGGCATAGGTGTAGGCGACGCGCTTATGAAGCGTCTCACCGGGGTGCAAGCGGATTTTCCACGAGTAAGAGATGGAATAATCGGCATTGCTTAACTTCTTTCCGGTAATTTGGGCCATTGTCATTGATGTGCCCTCAACTCCGGTGGTCAACGATCTTTGAATTCTTGAATTAAAACCGCCAATCCACTTGGAGTCAGAGGCCGTCACGCCAAGGTTATCATCCTTCAGAATAACGTTTACCGTGGCATTTTCTCCATGCTTTCTCGCATAAAAGCCTCGGTCGGTCACCACCATGTCCTTTTGTAATGAATTGTTGACCTGAAAATCATAGGCCATCGAAACATAAAAGTCCTGCCCGGCAGCCGGAATATCCTCTCGGCCGTAGAAGTAGTAGTCCGCAATCATGTACTTGCCGTTCGCGGTAGTCTTGACCAGAGACTCCACGGTGCGATGATCGGAAGCCCCTCCGAAGCGCGTGGTTTCCACCGCGCCGTTTTTCGCGATTAGCGGGTTCATATTCTGGTTCTGCCCCGCCGGCAAAGCGTTCCCGGCGCTGAGCTCCGCCTGTCTCTGCCCGAGCTTTGCAATGTAAAACTGATTTCCGCCGGTTGTAACCAGTGAGGTCGGATTGTAGCCCCCCGACTGCTGTAATATCAGGAAGTTCGAATTCACATTCGCTGCCGGCATGACTAGATAAAGAGGTATGCCGTATTCTTGGTAGGTGATGGATTGTCTGGTATTGTCGCGATTAATACCAGACATATTATAGCGATAGGAAGTCACACCTCCTTCACCAAAGTCTCCGCTCACCTTCCAGCTCGATTCCATATTGTCCGTCGACTCGGTTGCCGGAAGTGTCTCCGGCTGCAACTCCGTCGCCGCCTGCGCGGTCAGCAATCCTCCGCCGCCCGGTGCGAGCAGTGTCAGCGCTGTGGTCAGCGAGAGCAGTCCGGCGAGAAACCGCCGCCCGAGCCCCTTTCGCCGCTTGCCTGTTGCTTTTTTCATTCTCTCACTCCTTTCTCAATCTGCCTCAAAGACAGAAAGCTCATCCGGCACCTTGTCCTTGGTCATCGGTGTGCGCATATCCTCGACCACACCGCCCGCGTAGTGGTTTTGCCGGTTGCTTCTGTCATAGTGATAAAAGGCGTCGTTCTTCCAGCGCGGCGCGTCCTCGTCGCCGCAGTATCCCACATACTGACCGTTCGCAACCAGCAGATAGCCGTCACCCGCGCGGAGCACACGTCTGCCGCCAACAATCCTGCCGTTCCGGTCGACCACATAGAAGCGGTACTGCGGTGCGTCAAGTGTCCCGATGTTCTGCGAGACCACGCCGTAACCCTGCTCTTCCGGTGCATCGAGGCGCAGGCCGTTGATATAAAACTTGTTGTCCTTCTTCTGGAGGCAGTTCCGGTTGCCGTAGGCCTTGCCGCTCGGCGCGAAGGCAAAGGTCCGCGGGCCGTCCGCAAGCTCAATCGTAATTTCCTTCCCCACCTGCATGGAACCGTCGTTTAACTCGTCCGGCGAGAAGAGGTACAGATCCGCCTTCTCAATGCCGTAGATATCGCCGTTGATAAAGTGCGCGGCGTCCCAGGCGTCCACATCGTACTGCGCGACAAATTCGTGCCGCCCGTCGAAGAGCACAAAACCCGTCTTCATGCGGCCGATGCCGTCAAACGCGTACTCTCTCTCGCCGACCTGCAGAATCTTGTTGCGGTACACGCGCCCCTTCGAGTCGGTTCTCCACCAAGAGCACTCGAGATCTCGGTTCTCGTTCGCATCCAGATTCTCGGACGGGTACATCCAGAGCCACCGGTTTTTCAGGGTCGGACCGCCGTCGTAGCCGTTATAGTAGCGCACGCGCACATCGCTCGTCGGATTGGAGCGCACCGCGTCCGAAACGGTCGCGACCTTATTCCACCAGTCGACCATAACGCCGTTCTCATCAAAGCCGTAGGTCTGACCGTCAATGTCCCGCCGGAACGGTGCCTCTCCCTCACGGCTCCGGTACTTCTTCGAGTCCGCTCCGAAGTAGAACCACATCTTCTCGTAGTCCTCATAGCTCCTGCCGCTCACTTCACTCGTGAGATGCGACCCCCAGTCGTAGTAGAGCCAGCGGTTTGTGTAGAGCGCGCCGTCCGCGTCCGCATAATAGCGCGCGTTCACAAACGGATTTTCGTCCTCGAGCACCGCGCCCTCGTCGCTGATCCAGCCGGTCAGCATTCTGCCGTTCTCGTCAAAGGCGTAGGCCTGCCCGTCGATTTCCTTCCGAAAGCCTTTACCTTTTGCGCGGAGTCCCTTGCCGTCTGCGCCGAAGTAGTGCCAGGCGCTGTCCCCGTAATTGTCGTCCGGATCCTTCTCGCTGTCAATGAAGATCCAGGCGTTTCGCACCATGCGGCCGTCCTGATCCACATAGAAGTCATCGCCGCCGAATGAAAAGATGCGGTTCTTTAATAAGAAGCCCCTCTCATCCAGATAGAACCAGTCGTCCTTCGACTTTTTGAAGGCGCTGGTCACCGGCTGATCTTCCCGATTCAAATACTGCCACTCATCCCCCTCTCTGTTCCAACCCTCAATGGCGTAGGCTGTCACAGTCGGAACAAGACAAGCGACAGCGGCTGCGAGCAGCACGGCCCACAGCCCCCTGTTTTGTTTTACGTCTCATTCGCTTGTAATCTCCTTCCAATCGCAAACACTTGATGCACCCTTGAAGCTTGTTGTGCTCTGCCTAACCTCCCCTTCCTTTCCGCCCGGCAGCCAGCATGAAATTCATAAAAATTTAATTAATTATAAGAATATTCGTCGCCGTTTGCAATATTATCGATATAGCAAGCGTAAATATAGTGAAATCTCACAAATCGCCGCACTTTTTCCCGCATATAAAAGCCTTTCTTTGTCGCTTATCACAAAACAAAGTTTCTGTCTCCGCCGTATCGCGACAGTTGTTTTGTATCGGACAAAGACAAAAACAGGCAGGGCGGTGAATGTTCTCTTCACCGCCCTGCCTGCTGAATACGATGCGTCTTCGCTTTCGTTTTCTTCCGTCGTGTGCCGCAACTTCAGCTGCCGGAACCGTTCAAAATCTCGATCGGATGCGCCTCATAGAGAAACAGCATCGCGTCGTAATAGGTCGCCGGTGCGCCTTGCAGCCGATAGCTGCGATCCGGCAAGAGTCGCATCAAAAAGGTATAGCCTTCGCCGAGCTGCATCATCCGCATGGGTGTCCGCACCAGCGCGGCAATCCGGCTCTCCTCATCCGAAAGCGCCGAAAAATAAAGGACATATTGCTGTCCCGCCGCAAAACGCGCCTGTGCCGCCAACGGGTCACAGGAGACAAAGGTCTGCGTGCTCCGCTTTGCTTCGCCCATGCACTTCATATTATCCCGCACCTTCCAGACATCGGTGCCGATTGCGTAATAATTATTTCCGATATCCTGCGAAAGAAGAACGCCCATAGAAGTGTAAATCGGGTTCTCCCGCTCAATGTGCCCGTCGTGTGCGGAAATCACAAGCTTCCCCGAGCCGATCTCCGCTTCGATTTTCCGAATGGCCTCTACATTTTCCGCCATATCCCGGTCTCTCAGCGTGTTGGACTCCTCGGTCGAAGTCCGGGATTCCATTGCCTGCCGGACGGTCGTGAGCTCCATTTGAAAATCCCGCGCATCCGCATCCCGCATATCCGCCGTACCGGCCTTCTCCTTCAGCCGGTTCAGAAACGCAACCGCCTGTCCCGCACTTTCCGGACTCAGGGAGTAGGGCGGCGTCAGAATATTTTCAAGCACCGCATCAAATTCCGCCTCCGTTGCAAGTCCGTGCGCGAGGCTGTACTGCTTTAAAAAGGCATAACCGGTCTCCGGGTTCTGCATATCAAAGCCGTAAAAGCGAACCTTTTTCTCTTCCAGCGCTGTCCGGTTCCAGTCCTGTATCCAGCCAAGCAGTTCCGCCATCTCTTTGGTGTGATAAATCGGGAACGAGAACTTTTGCACCAACTCTTCCGGCTTTCCCTCGCCGCTCTGCAAATAGCGGTTGATGTCGGCACACTCGCTGTAATCGGCCTCGAGCGCAAAGGCCGTATAGCCCTGCTTCTCGACCATCTCCCGCAAGACAGAGAGTTTCAGCTCCTGAAATTCACGGCTGCCGTGGACTGCCTCTCCGATGGCCAGGACGGAAACATTAGCCGGGATATGATCCGCGGATAGAGACTGCATTTCTGCTCTGAGTTCGGGAATTTCCCGGTGCGCCTGTACCTCCTCTATCTTCTGCTTTCCGAAACAGAAAAGTACGATCCCGAGCAGGAGCAGAATGAGCCCTAGGAGCAGTCGAACGCAGAGCTTCAGTATTTTTTTCAGTATATTCAGCATGATACCATTCCTCCTTAGAACGACAATTCCTTCTTCCGAAAGCCCGGCAGCGCAAGGAGCAGCGGAAGCAGCATATACATTCCGATTGCGAGCACAAACATGCCGACAAACGGCTTTCCGGTCAGTATGTCGGTCTGCACGCTGCGAAGCATCGAAGTGTAAAGAAAGGGCTGAAGGCGTCCCACATTGTTTTTGAGCGGTCCCGTCAGAAGGGTCATGGTGATCAAAATAAACATTGCGTTTGATGAGAGTAACGCAAAGGCAATCGCGCCCTGTAAACTGTTCTCTGTGAGAAAGCAGAGTGTCGCCGCAAGCTGCATAAACCCAAGCGTCCGGAGATATACCTGTGCGACGGTCAGGGCGACCGCCTCCGCCTCCGCGCCTGTGTAGAACAGGTGGCGTACACCCGGCAACAGAAAGCAGAGCGCCGCGGTCGGCACGAGCGTGAACAGCAGAAGCAGCGCGCATTCTCCGAATTTTGCGAGGACTATATTTGTCGCTCCTCTGCCGTCTCTTTTCGGTTCGCGCTGCGGTCTTATGCAGAATCCGCAACTACCGTCGGCTCTTCCGATTGCCTTTTGTTTGTTCGCAATAGTGAACTAACTACATAATACACCAACCCTCTATTGACTGCAAGCACATTTGTTGCCGCAGTGCTGCAGCGGTCTTCGCGGCACCCGGATGATACGGATTGCCTTCGGCAAGATTGCGGCGACACTGTACGAGCTGGGCACAAAAAAAGAGAGAATGCTCTCGCACTCTCTCTTGTTCCATCTCAGTTAAAATCCTGCTGTCGTTTCGTTTGCCCCCGTATGGGATAAGCTTACTGAACAGCCGTTACGTTGACTGCCTGCGGTCCTCTGTTGCCGTCAGCCACTTCGAACGTGACCTTCTGGCCGTCCTCGAGCGTCTTGTAGCCCTCGGAGTTGATACCGGAGAAGTGAACGAAAATCTCGCTCTTGTCCGCATCGTCCGTGATGAAACCATAACCCTTCGTCGCATTGAACCACTTAACTGTTCCGTTGTGCATTGTCGTGCCTCCATGAATAAAATAATCCGTAATCCCCCGGGGCAACAAAGTGCGTGTCAGATCGACCATGGATGGAACCTCATGGTCTTTGCTGTCGCGCGAATCCGTGTCCACTCAAATCACAATGTAACTATAGCAAGTATTACGGTGAGTGTCAATGCGTATTTCGGTTTTTTCTGTATTATTTTCACATTTTTATGAATGTCGTTTATTAAAAATTGTGCAAACTTACAGCGAGTATTCTGTCAAATCGCTGTCGCAAAGCAGCAGTTCCACGGCGAGCTGCTCGCCCATGCGACCGGATTTATAGGCTGTTTCCAAGGCCGCGGCGCGCCGTTCGGCGGCCGCAAGGCCGCTGAGCGAAAGTTGCCGCCCCATTTGCAAAAGTTTCCGTACCAGCCATTGGGGCTGCCCGGCAAGCTCCGCGATTTCTTTTTCCCGCTTTTCCTCGGCCGCAAAGGCCTTGACAAGGCGAAGCTGACGGTACTGACGGCTTAGCATCGCCAGAATGCGCCCGGGCTTTTCCTTGAGGGCAAGCAAGTCGCCGTAGAGCGAGAGCGCCCGGTCTGTCTTCCGCTCACAGCTCGCCGCAATCATATCAAAGATGCGATTTTCAACCGAGACCGAAATAATCGCCGCCAGGTCTTCCCGCGTGACCACGTCCCGCGCGCCGAGGTAGGCAATCAGCTTTTCAAGCTCGCCGCCGAGCATCTCCATGTCCCCGCCGACTGCCGCGAGCAGCTGCTCGAGCACACTCTCCTGAATTTTTTTGCCGCTCCGCAGCAGGTAGCGCGCTGCCCAGAGCTTCAAATCCTGCTCCGCCGGGTGCGCGCACTCCACAATCCCGCCGAGCTTTGCAACTGCCTTGTAGAGGCGCGTCCGCTTGTCGACACTCTCCTCCGAAAAGACCAGAAGAGTGCTTTCCGGCAGTGCGGGCAGGTAATCGGCAAGCTTGTCGGCGCTCTTTTGGAAGAGCCCGCTCTCCTCGACGAAAACAAGGCGACGCTCCGCAAAAAAAGGCAGCGTGTCCGCCGCCGCGATGATATTGTCCTCGTTCGCCGCCTCTTCTCGCAACAGCGTGACATTCATGCTGTCGCCCGCAAACAACGAAAAAAAGCGGGCCTTATAATTCCTGCGGAGATAGCTTTCCTCTCCGCAAAGAAGATAGGCCCGCGAGAGCACACCGCTTTTCAGTGCGCTCTCAAGTTCCGCTGTACTCACTTTTTCTTGTGGAAGGAACCGTAGTTGTGGCCGGGCTCCATCTTGACGCCGCGCGCCGCCGCGAGCTCACTGACCGTGACGAGCTGATAGCCTCTTCTGGTCAGCTCCGGAATAATGCGCTCTGCCGCCGCCGCACTCTGTGCATAGATGCTGTGCATGAGGACAATATCGCCGTCCTTCACCTGGCTCAGAACGACATTCACCGTATTGTCCGCGTTCTTGGTCTTCCAGTCCAGGGTATCAATGTCCCAGAGCGTCGCCGAATAGCCCATTGCCGCGAGCGTGGGACGCGCCTTGCCGCCGAGCGAACCGTAGGGCGGGCGCACCAGCGTTGCGCTCTGACCGGTTGCCTCGCGGATTGCGCGGTTGGTCTTCTGAATCGATTCCTGCACGGCCGGGCCGCTGAGTTTTGCGAGATTCTCGTGTGCCCAGCTGTGATTGCCGAGCTCCATGCCGTCCGCCGCCATGCGCTGCACGGTCTTCTGGTGACGCGCCACGAGATTGCCAACCATAAAGAAAGTCGCGCGGCCGCCGTTTGCCTCGAGCGCCGAGAGAATCTGTGCGTCGTACTTGCTCGGGCCGTCGTCAAAGCTCAGCGCCACCATCGGGCGGTTCGGATCCACCTTTCGCACTGACGCTGCCGCGACCTCTGCCGGGGTCTCCCCCTTCTTCACGACCGCAATCCGCACGCCGTCAATGTGCGTGCCGACGCCGACTTTACCGGCATCCTGTCCGTTCGTGACCCAGTCGAGCCACTGTCCGTTCACCTGTGCCTTCGTGTATACATCAAAAGAAGACGCGAGATCGCCGTTCAGCCAGACACGAACGCCTTCGAGCGGCGCCGTTCCGCCTTCCACGCCGGCCACGGCGCCGTTCTCCTTGGTGCCGGTCCAGCCGCTGCCGCTCACATTGACCTGATACTGAATGGTTCCCGTCATGCCTGCCGGCTGCTCTCTGAGCGCCGCACGGAACGCCGTCGGGTAGGTGCCCGTGCGGGTCAGCATGTGGTTGTCCCCGGCCCAGCCGGTCCAGCCTTGTCCCTTATATTCCATCTCGTAGGAAAGGACTACCTTGCCCTCTTCCGCGTGTACGGGCGCCGAGAGATCTCCGGAAAGGTTACTCATACCAAGCGTCATTGCGAGCGAAAGTGCAACCGCCGCGATACGCTGAAAAATCGTCTGTTTTTTCATCGTTTTCTTTACTGCCTCCTCGTTCATGATATTTCCCCCATTTGTTACCTGAGAAGCACAAAGACCGTGCGCCTTTTCTTTCCATAGCTTTTCCGCGCACGATAGCGTCTATTATAACATGTTTTGTACTTATGACTACCCTAAAAGTCCTAAACTTTCCTTTAAAACGCGCACTTGCCCGCATTCCCCGCAAATGTTAGAATGAAAAAAATATAGCTTGTTTGAAAGGAGTCTTATGGCCAACGAGGAGGCGAGAAACCCAAATCAGCCGACGCCGGAGGAAAAGAAGCCGGGCAATGTGTTTCTCTTCTATGTAATCCCCTTTCTTCTCCTGAATCTTCTGATCTTTTTCCTGGTGACCCTGCGTCCCAAGTTTAAGCTTCATATTGAGGAGTCCGTCGATTTCCGCTCGGCTGAAATCGAACTGGAGATGCACCCGCGCCTGCCGCTCGCTGCGTTTGATGTCAAGCTCGACGACACACCGCTGAACCTTGAAAATCTGGGCGGCGGTCACTATAAGACGAGTGTCGACAAGAACGGCACGCTGGAAGTCACAATCCGCTATATCAACGGCATGAGCCGCACCCAGTACGAGCACATCGGCTCGATCGATGATCAGCCCCCGCTGATTTCCGGCGAGGAGCTCGACGGCAACATGCTGACCGTGAGCTTTGACGACGCCCAGTCCGGTGTGGACTATGATTCGATTTACGGAATAGACGCAAACGAGGAGCGCGTGCTCCCGCGCAGCATTGACGATGCCGCCCACACAGCTGTCTTCCAGATTACGACCGACCGCCTCGAAATTCACGCGTCCGATAAACTCGGCCACGAAGCTGTCTGCAATTTCTCCGAGCTCGATGCGATGGGAAACGGCGGCGACAACAGCCATGAGTACCACACTTACGGCGCCGACGAAAAGAAGCAGGGCGGCACCGCTGTCGAGGATGAGACGCTAGAGAGCGAGCGGAAGCGGAACAGCGGCAAGGCAGAGCAGAGCGAGGGTCAGACAAGAGCGACGAAAGAGAGCACGAGCGCCGCAAGAACAAGCACAGCGGCTTCCACCAAGGCAAAAGAAAGCCAGACCGCCGCAAAGACAAGCACCGCCGCTCCCACCAAGGCAAAAGAAAGCCAGACCGCCGCGAAGACAAGCACCGCCGCTCCCACCAAGGCGAAAGAAAGCAGCGCCGCAAAGCAGACAAGCGCCGCCGACACCAAAGCAAAGGAAACTTCCGCCTCTGCGGGTACGAAAGCAAAGGAAAGCTCGACCGCCGCAAAGCAGACGAGCGCCGCGGGCACAAAGGCAAAGGAGAGTTCAACCGCCGCAAAGTCTGGCAATAAGGCAAATGCCGTCAACAACAGCGGCGCGCCCGCCCCGGGTGAGACCGTCTCCGGCGGAAAGAGCGGACCGGAAAAGTCCACCGAGCCGAAGAAAAGCACTTCTTCGATTCAGGTGGTCGAACCGCTGAATCCGTAACTGCAAAAAAGACAAGAAAAAGCCCCGAATCCGAAGGATTCGGGGCTTTTTGATTTACAATCCCGTGCCGCTCAGAACAGACCCTGCCAGAGATTGCCGAGCACTGTGAGCAACAGATTGTTCCGGTAGAGGAAACTGAGCCACCCTGTCGCCTCGATGCACTCCAGAATTCCGCTACCGAGCGGCGTATACTGAAAGAGATTCAAAAGGATAAAGCCGAACCAGAGGAAAAAGAAGCCCTCCGCGAGTCCCAGCACGGCTCCCGCAATCCGGTTGATTCCGTGAATAATCGGGAGTGCGGCAAAGAGATTCAGCACGCGCATCAGAAGGTGAAGCAACATGCGAAACAGTATAAACAGCAGGCTGAAACCGAAGTAGTTTAAAAGCGTTCGCCCGAGGAAATCCGCCGCATACTGCTGAAAACCGGTCGCGCCGAGTGCTTCCCAGGTTGTCGCCGTATTGTTGGTGCGAAGTCCCGCTTTCAGGCTGTCCGGAATGGGCAGATTTTCAATCACGCGGTCCTGCCCCGCCGTGTCATCGATCTGGCGGTCCGTCACGGTGTCAAGGCCTGTCTTCTCGGAAATGTAGCGCTCCGCGGCCGTCTGTAAGCCTGTGTTCTTTGCGAGAAAACTCGCCGTTACCGGCAGAGCCGTCCGCGCAAACAGCGTTGTCAGAATCAGGGCCAGGGCGCTCACCGCGAGGCGAAGAAAGCCTCGCCGGTGACCGTCCAGCATCATGCCGAGAAGAAACAGGGCGACGAGCAGGGCGAACCAGTTCCGATCAAGCCAGGTGCTGAGTTGCGCTGCCATCAGCCGAGGAAATCCTCTTCCTTCAGAATCAGGAGCCCGTCTTTGTTATAGCGCTTGGAGAAGAGCCCGCCGAGTCTTCTGCTGAGCGGCGGCTTCTCCGCGCGATCGGCCGCTTCTTCAATCAGAGTCTCCGCATTTTTCCGCGTGAGCTTTACATTGTCCGCCTGCAGAAGCTCAATCCGCTCGTAGAGGGCATTCATGCTCTTGCCCGTAATCACACAGTCGATATTGCGCGCGTAGACCGCCGCATAGTTCGCAAACGCATCCTTGGTCATCGGCTCGTTCTCATAGAGACGCTTCTTATCGGCCTCGAGTTTTGCGAGTTCCTCTGCATGCGTGCGCGCCTGCCGTGTTACCGCCTGCGCTGTCTCCGTGGCCTGCGCCACTTCCGCGGCCTTCGGTCTCTCTCTGTCCTCTGCCCAGGTCTGCGGTGCGGTGCGCGCCTGCACGGTCTCTTCCTTGACAGCACTCGCTGCCGGTGCGGCGGCGGCACTGACCGCCTGCGCTACATTGTTCTCCCGCGCCCTGATGAGCTTCTCCCGCTCCGCTTCCGCGGCCTTTTTCTCGGCCTCGGCCTTTTCTCTCTCCGCCGCTTCCTTAGCGGCCACTATCTCAAGTGTTTCCTCTTCCCTGCGGCGCGCCTCTTCTTCCTTGCGGCGCGCTTCCTTTGCCTCCAGAGCGCTCTTTGTCACTTCTTCCTGACGACGCGCCTCGGCCTCCCGGTACTTCGCCTCCGCCGCAAAGTATGCCTTCACATCCTCGCGCTTGTCCGCCGTGTGGAAGACCTTTTCCACTTCCGGGTGCGACGCGCGGAGTCTGGTGAGTTGCAACGGGTTGTCAATCAGAAGCACGGTGCGCATGCCGCCGTCCGCGGCAATCAGCTGAATCAGCTCGCTGAGGCTCACATCGCTCAAATCGCCCGCCTCTTCGATGATGAGGTCGCGGCCTGCCGTCTTCTCCGCGGAATTGCGGACGCCGTAGACATTGAGACGCTCTGCCTTCACCTTGGCTGCCGGACGCTTGAAGCCGGTCACAGCCTGCGCCTCCTTGAGGCGTTCCACCGCCCCCTGCAGTCCTTCTTCCGGAGTTCTTCCCTCAATCAGTGCGTTGAACGAGCCCGGCGTCCGGAGCAGTTTCGGCTGCTTCGGTCTATATTCTGCAACCGCTGCCTCTTCCGCAAGCGGCTCTTTCGCGGGGCTCACGGCGCGCTCTGTCGCCGGTGTCGCTGCTTTCTCTTCCGCCGCTGCTGCCGCCGTTTCCGCGGTCTGCTCGTCTGCCTTCTCTGCGACCTGTTCCGCAGGGGCAGCCGCAAGCTCCGCCGCCTTGACGGGCGCCTCTTTGACGGCAGTCGCGGTCTCCGCACTCTCGCTCGCCTTGACAGGCGTCTCTTCATCAACAGCCGCGGTCTCTTCGGTCTTCCCGGTGGGTTTCTGAATCAGCTCTGCCTCTTTATCCTGCTCGAGGCGGCGCAGTTCTGCCTCTTCCCGCGCAAGCTGTTCCCGTCTCTCCTGGCCGGGGAGTTTCGGCAGCACTTTGGTCTCATCGAGCTTCGCCTCGCGGGATCTCAGCTCCTCTTCAATCTCGTCGGCGCGCGCCGCCGCCCGCGCTCTGGCTGCCGCGCTCTCTTCCTCATAGCGGAGTCTGTCCACCATGAGCTGCTCGGTGCCCGGAAATTCGGAATCGGCCGCGCGCTGCTCGGTCGACACCACATACTCGCGCGAAGGGCGGGAACTCTCCTCGCGGTAGCGCTGTTCCACCGTACGCGGATCCGCAAGCGGTG
Organism: Stomatobaculum longum; assembly: GCA_000242235.1. Taxonomy (GTDB): domain Bacteria; phylum Bacillota; class Clostridia; order Lachnospirales; family Lachnospiraceae; genus Moryella; species Moryella longum. Next base: position 142,073 of record JH590865.1, on the reverse strand, counting down.
CGCGCTCCGTCACTGCCGCATTCTCTAAGGTCGGCACACTTCCCGCTCCCGCAGCTACCGCTGTCTGCATGCTTTCCGTCGCGACCTGCATAGGCGCCGCGCTCTGCGGCTGTGAAACCGTTGCCGCGGCCCTGCGTCCGAGTTTCTCCTCCTCGAGACGGCGGAGATGCGCGTCGATTTCGGCATCAATATCGTTCTGCGCGGGCGCTTCCTGCGGCTGCACGGCCTCCGTCCACGAAGGCACACCGGTCGTCGCCGCCGTCGCCGTTTGGAAGGTCGGCACATTGCGATAGCGATCCTCCTGCCCTGGCGCATACTGCTCGGTCAGCGCCTGCGTGGGGACCGGGGCCGGATTCGGTGCCGCCGGGGTTTCCGGTACAATCTGTGCCGTCATGGGCTGCGGCGCTATCCCTGCCTCAGCGCCGCTGATATACTGCGGCATTGCGACCGCGGGCTGCGGCACCGCCGCTTCCCGAACTGCCGTATTGCCGTACGGCACACTCTCCGTGTACTGCGGCGCGGCAACCGGCGCTGCGGTGAACGGCGGTACGGTCTCCGGCGCCGCTGTGAACGGCGGTACGGTCTCCGGCGCTGTCATGACAGGCGGCACTGCCTCCTGCGGCTGCAGCGAAAACTCCGGAATCACCGGCACGGACTGCGAAAACGCCGGTGTCACCGGCGCTGTCTCCCGCACGGCATTCTGACGCGGCGAGCTTGCCGGCTGGTAGTAAATTTCTCCGGCAATGCTCTGCTGGTACTCGTTCAGCGGTTCGCCCTCGCCCTCCGCCTTTAAGCGCAGTGCTTTCTGCACCCACTCGCCGGAACCGAAGAGTATGGTAATGCGGTCGCAGAGATCCAGGCAGGCGTCCCGCATTCCCGCCTTATGGTAGAGCTCGGCGAGCTCGTACATCCACTCTTCGGAGATTTCCTCATTCACATACTCTTCGAGCGGCGGAATCAGCTGCTGCGGCTGTGCGCCCTTTGCCTTTAAGATCTGATAGCGAAGCAGCTTCTGACGGGAATCCTGCGGCGCGAGCTTCTGAAACTCCTCGAAGCACTCCTCCGCCTCGTCAATGCTCCCGACCTTCAGGGCGAGCTGCGTCAATTTAAAGAGCAGGCCCCGCCCCATCGGCGTTCTCTCGACCGCGAGGAGCAGAATATCCTTTGCCTCCCGATACTTCTCGTTCTTCTCGTAAATCTCGGAGACCTGCGTCAGAAGACTCACATTCGACACGCGCCTCCAGTCGATTTTATCGGCAATCTTCATTGCCGTCTGATAGTCACCAAGCCCCGCCTGCTTGCGCATCTGCTCCACTTTTACGTTCAGTTCGTGCTTGTCCATCCGCTTCCTTTCCGCCTCTTAGAGCTCCGTTCTTCCTTCCAGGGCACGCAGGAGCGTGACCTCATCGATATATTCCAGATCGCCGCCCACCGGAACCCCGCTCGCAATTCTGGAGACTTTGATGCCTGTCGGTTTCACGAGCTTCGCGATGTACATCGCGGTGGTCTCGCCCTCCAGACTCGGGTTGGTTGCAATGATGACCTCCTCCACATCGCTCTCCAGACGCCGCATCAGTTCTTTGAGCTTGATGTCCGAGGGACCTATGCCGAGCATCGGTGAAATGGCACCGTGCAACACATGGTAGACGCCTTCGTATTTTCCTGTTTTTTCATAGGCGGCGAGATCTCTCGTGTTCTCGACCACCATAATCTGCCGGTGATTGCGCTTTGCGCTCTTGCAAATCGGGCAGAGCTCCTCATCGGTCAGGGTAAAACATTCCTTGCAATAGCGCACGTTCTGCCGCGCGCTGCGAATGGCATCGGTCAGAGACGCGACGCGCTCCGTCGGCATATTGATGATATGAAACGCAAGGCGCTGCGCGGACTTTCTGCCGACACCCGGCAGCGCGGAGAGTTCTTCCATGAGTCTCGTGATTTGTTTGCCGTAATAGTCCATGAAAATCCGTTCTTTTATTTAGAAGGGCAGTCCGCCGGTCAGCTTGCCCATCATCTGCTGGTTCTCGGCCTCCGCCATGTGAAGTGCCTCATTGACCGCCGCCTTGATGAGGTCCTCAAGCATCTCGACATCGTCCGGATCCACGGCGTCCTTGTCCAGTGTAATCTTGCTGACCTCCCGGCCGCCGATCACCGTGACGCGCACCGCGCCGCCGCCGGCCGTCGCCTCAAACTCCTTGCTCTCGAAAGCCTTTGCCTGCTCCTCCATCTGCTTCTGCATCTTCTGGAGCTGTTTCATCATATTGTTTGCGTTGCCGGGCATACCGTTAAATCTTGCCATATTTTTTTCTCCTGTATTTTACTGCCTGCGGCGCACTCATTCTTCCCGCTCCAGCGGAAAATGAATTTGTTCCCGCAGTTCTTCCTCTGTCATGCGATAGTTCCGCGCCGCCGTCTGACCGGTCTTTCGCGCGAGCCCCAGTTGAAACTCCTTGCCGTAGCGCTCCCGCAGACAGTCCCGCAGAGCGTCAAGTCCCCCGTTGCCGAGGACACCTTCTGTCACCTCGTTGGGACAACAGACGGTCAGCTTGCCGCTCTCTTCCGCAATGAGCTCGCAACTGTGGAGTGCCGGGGCGTACATGCCGCCGAGACTCTCCGCGATGCTGCCGAGTTCACTCCGGACTTTCATGAAGTCCTCGTAGGCGGGACGCGACAGAGCAATTTCTTTGACTTCCGCGTATGCTGTATTTTCCTGCACAACTTCCGTCTCCGCGGGCGCGGGCGTTACAGCCGTCGCGACCGGGATACCGTTCTTTGCGACATCCTGCAGGCGCTTCTCAAGGCGCGCAATCCGCGAGAGCAGCGCATCGCCGTCGGTGTCCATCTCCGGTTCCGCGAGCCGTATCAGCGCGAGCTCCGTGAGCGTCCGCTTATCGGACGCATAGCGAAGCTGTTGGGACAGCTCCGCCTGCACGCGGATTGCCCGGAGCAACACGGCCTTATTCGCGAGTTCCGCATCCGCGCGGAGCAGTTGCAAGCGCTCGCCCGCGCTGTCCACAAGTCCTTCGGCGTGTTCCGCCGTCTTTAAGACCAGCAGGTTCCGGAGGTACCAGAGGAAGTCCGCATTGAACTGCCCGAGTTCCCGCCCCTCGAGAAAGGCACGGTTGAGAAGTGCCAGTGCCTCACCGGTCTTGCCGTAGAGCAGGGCGCGAAACAGTTTCGAGAAGACCTCGACATCCACCGCACCGAGTATGTTCAGCACGGCCTCATAGCGGATCTCTCCGTCCGGACAAAAGGCAACACACTCGTCGAGCAGACTCAGCGCATCGCGCATCGCGCCGTCCGCCTGCGCCGCTATGTAGCGCAGTGCGGCCTCTTCCGCCTGAATATGCTCGGCAGATGCGAGTTCCGTAAGCCGCGCCGCAATGGTATCCGTCGTGATGCGCCGGAAATCATAGCGCTGACAGCGGGACAACACCGTGACCGGAATTCTGCTCTGCTCCGTTGTCGCGAGAATAAAAATCACATAGGACGGCGGCTCTTCCAGCGTCTTTAAAAGTGCGTTGAACGCGCCGCTCGAGAGCATGTGCACCTCGTCGATGATAAAGACCCGGTACTTGCCGTCGGTCGGCGGATATTGCACCTGTTCCTTGATATCTCGGATGTTGTCGACACCGTTGTTCGACGCCGCGTCAATCTCCTGCACATTCATCGAGCTCTCCGAGAGAATCGCTCGACAGGATGCGCAGACCCCGCAGGGGTTTCCGTTGACCGGGTTCTCGCAGTTGACGGCGCGCGCCATAATCTTGGCGACACTTGTCTTTCCCGTGCCCCTGGTTCCGCAGAAGAGATAGGCGTGCCCCACACGCCCCGTCTCGATTTGATTCCGGAGTGCCGTGCAGACGGCATCCTGTCCCTTTACCTCGTCAAAGTTTTTCGGTCTCCACTTCCGGTAAAGTGCGACATAGGCCATCTCAGCGGTCTCCGAACGAAAGTCCGAGAAGTCTCGCCTCTTCGACAATCGAAGAGTTCGGATCCACGGTCTTTAACTTGCCCGCCGACTCCTCGAGCGGAATGCTCGTGATCTCATTGTTCCGGATGACCACCATCTCGCCGAAGCGGCCCTCGCTGATCAGCTTTGCCGCGCGTGCGCCGAGACGCGAAGAGAGCACGCGGTCATAGGGATTCGGCGCACCGCCGCGCTGGGTGTGGCCCGGCACGGTCACGCGGACTTCCTGTCCGGTGATGGCCTGAATCTCCGCGCCGATCTCGTAGGCAACCGAGGGATAGCGACGCGACGCGAGCTTGGTCTTTCTCTCCTTCTTGCTGAGCGCCGCCGTCTCCTTCGAGATTGCGCCCTCCGCGACGACAATAATCGAGAAGCGACTGCCTGCCCGCTGGCGTTTCTGCAGTGCTTCGATGATTGCCTTGATATCATAGGGAATTTCCGGAATCAGAATGATGTCCGCGCCGCCCGCAATGCCCGCATAGAGCGTGAGCCAGCCGACTTTATGTCCCATGACTTCGACAATAAAGACTCTGCCGTGGGAAGCCGCTGTCGTGTGAATGCAGTCAATCGCGTTAGAGGCGATTTCAACGGCGCTCTGGAAACCGAAGGTCTCATCCGTGCCGAAGAGATCGTTGTCGATGGTCTTCGGCAGAGAGACAATGTTCAGCCCCTCCTGCCGCAGCAGATTGGCCGTCTTCTGGCTGCCGTTGCCGCCGAGCACGCAGAGACAGTCGAGCCCCAGCTTACGATAAGTCGCTTTCATCAGTTCCACTTTGTTGTTGCCGTTTTCGTCCGGTTGTGTCATCTGCTTGAACGGCTGCCGGCTGGTGCCGAGCAAGGTGCCGCCCTGCGTGAGAATGCCGGAAAAATCATTCTTCAGGAGCAGGCGGTAGTCCTCATACATGAGGCCGCGATAACCGTCCCGAAAACCGACAATGTCCACGCTGTCATACAGATTGTAGAGCGCTTTCGCGATGCCGCGCATCGTCGCATTCAGCGCCTGGCAGTCGCCGCCGCTGGTCAGCATACCGACGCGGATTCGCCCGCCCTTCTTCTCTGCCTTTGCCTTCTCCAACTTCTCTTTTTCTAACTTTTCTCTCTCTGCCATATCCGACTCCTCCAGACGCTTCCGTATGCGCAAGTTCCGACCGCATACCTTTCAAAAGTATACGACAGATCCGCCTATATCACAAGAAAGCCCCACGAAAAAAAGACGGCTCTGCCGTCTCTTCCTCTGTACATCAATCAAAAACAAACCGCACATCCCGCTTTGAACGGGAGCCATGAACGTTACCGCGGCAGCCAGCTCGGCGACGGCGATCCCGCATCGCCCGTACGCATTTGCTTAGTGCTGCTGCATTCCTGCCCTGACACGGTTCGCAAAGGTCCGCCGCGCGGGGGCCCTCGCGTCTACGCCGCTTACCGTGGGCTGCTTCACAGCTCTGCACGCCCGAGGCGGGATATCACCCCTGCTATGGCGGACTGCAGGTGCAGGGAACCGCCGTCTCCCCGGCTGTGCGGACTTTCAGTATACGGGAGGCGGCCGTCCTTTGTCAAGATAGGACCGGATTCAGAAGAACTCCGGATCGTAACACCAGAGCTGATGGTAAAAGAGGTACACCATAAAGACCAGCTCGCCGTTTAACAGTTCGGTGTAGGCAAAGGGCATCGGAATTGCTTGTAAAATTAAAGTTTTCAAGAAAATACAGACCAGTGCCGCGAGGCAGAGCTTCAGCGAAAGACGCAAATCGCCGCGGAGCTGCCCCTTGCGGAAGATGCCGTACAGGCTCAGCGCCAGCATCATATTGTTCAAAAACAGGTTGAACGCCGCAATTTCATGCCTGCTGCCGCTCATATACTGACTCGCGCATTCTGACAGCAACAAAATCTGATAGACAACCGCATATCCGATGCGAAACAAGCGAAAGCATCGTTCTGTGCGCTGCATGGGGATTCTCCTTTTACTATTCTTAATTTAACCAGTATTAAGTATAGTATGCCCCCGGAACTTTTGCAAGTAGTATCGGAATTATTTGTAAATTTAGTGTTAAATTATCTGTAAATTGTTTCTTTATTATCTATAATTCCCGTTTCTCGCTCTGTTCTGCCTTACGCTTTGCGCGGAGCTCCCGAAAGAAGTCCCTCATGAGCGCGGCACAGGTATCTCCGAGCACACCGGCTTCCACACTGACCTGATGGTTAAAGCGCGGCTCGTCGAGCAAATTCAACACCGATCCCGCGCAGCCTGCTTTCGGATTGGAGGCTCCGTAGACCACCCGCGGAATCCGCGCCTGCACAATGGCACCGGCGCACATGGGGCAGGGCTCCAAGGTCACATAGAGCGTACAATCCTCGAGTCGCCAGTCGCCTTCCTTTTTGCAGGCTTTCCGGAGCGCAAAGAGCTCTGCGTGCGCCAGGGTCTGCCGGTCTGTCATGCGCCGGTTATAGCCCCGCGCAATAATTTTTCCTTTTCTCGCAATCACACAGCCAATCGGTGTCTCGCCGAGCGCCCCCGCCTTTTCGGCCTCGCGGATTGCCGCCCGCATTAACTGTTCATCCGTCATTTCGCTTTCCCGCTCTCCTTATGATATACTAGACACAGCGCGGTCTCATGCCGCGCCGGAACTAGAACGTTCATTTTAACACAGCGAGGAAAGCATATGCAGAGAATTCTGGTTTGTGACGATGACCACGAAATCGTCGAGGCAATCAGCATCTACCTCACCGGCGAAGGTTTCAAGGTTCTGCCCGCCTATGACGGTGCGGAGGCGCTGGAAATTATGGAACACACCCCCGTGGATCTTCTGATTGTCGATGTCATGATGCCCGGTCTGGACGGCATTCGCACCACGAGACAGGTTCGAGAGAAGAGCTCCATCCCGATTATCATTCTCTCCGCAAAGTCCGAGGACAACGATAAAATTCTCGGCCTGAACATCGGCGCGGACGACTATCTCACGAAACCCTTCAATCCGCTGGAGCTCGTGGCGCGCGTCAAGAGTCAGCTGCGCCGCTACACGGAGCTCGGCAATGTGGACAGCCGCGACAACATGCATCTCTACACGGTCGGCGATCTCGTGATCAACGACGAGACCAAGGAAGTACAGGTGAGCGGCAACAATGTAAAGCTCACGCCGATTGAGTACAACATTCTCCTCCTGCTCGTCAAAAACGCGGGCAAGGTTTTCTCGATCGATGAGATTTACGAGAAAATCTGGAACGAGGAGGCCATCGGCGCCGACAATACGGTCGCCGTGCACATCCGCCACATCCGCGAGAAAATCGAGATTAATCCGAAGGAACCGCGCTACCTGAAGGTTGTCTGGGGCGTCGGCTATAAGGTGGAAAAGAAGCCATGAAACCGGTCTCACGGGCAGAGAAAGTCTCTTTCTACCAAAAGACTTTTTTGCTCACTCTCCATCTTCTGGCACTGTTACTCTTTCTCTCCGGCATCTGCCTCCTCTACGGGAGCTCCGGCTTCCGGGAGGGCTTAAGCTGGGTGAATCCGGAACACTACGAGGATTCGCCCGCTTTCGAGGCACTGCTCCGCGACCGCGTGCAACAGCTCCTCGGCTATGTCCGCTACCGCGATGTCTTCGAGACCGACGGAAAGTTTGACGCGGACAATGAAGTCTTCTCCTATTCGGACGGCAACGGCGCGGAGAAATTGTTCAGCGTTTCGGATGTCCTGAACTACGCCAAAGAACACGGCTATTCCTTTGACAACGACTACCGCGTGATACACGACGATGCCGCGCCGGGCGGCGACGGTCAGACCTATCCGATCACCTGGCGCGCCTACCGCGAGACCCAGAAGGCGTCCGGCCCCGGCTCCGCCTTTAAGACCCTGGACACCATGACCCGCGAGGTCATGCAGTGCCTCGGCGACTACTATCGCGGCGTCAAGCTCTTTAACACCGGCAACTCCAATCTCTATTATTTCCTGCAGATTGAGGGGCGAAAGGACTACACCAACCGTCCGGGCTTAACCGATGCACAGGCGCGCTCGTTCGGCCGCTATGCGATTTTCAGTTCCGATAATCCGCTGCCGAACAACAATCTGCCCGAGACGCCGAATAAAATCCGCTCGCTGCTGCTCGATGAAATTTCGAGCCGCACGGCAGAATACCACCTGATTCTCGCGGTCGATACCAACTATCCGCTGAAAGATGCCTTTTACCAGGGCGTGCTCGACTATGCCAAGCAGCGCGCACACTACGCCTACGGACTGGCGCTGCTTCTATCGGGCGCGGGACTCATGATTATCAGCTTTCTCCTGCTCTCCTTCCTCTCGGGGCGCAGGGGCAGAGGTTCCCGCGAGGTTTTCCTGTTTCCCTTTGACCGCCACCGCTTCGAGAGCAATTTTCTTCTGCTCTCCCTGCTCTGCGCCGTCGCCAATTTCCTGGCGAATCAGGTCATCGCGCGGCTGCTCCGCCTGATTTTACCCTCCGGCTACTGGGACTTCTCAGAGAAGCTGCTCTTCGCGGCGATTGTCTATCTCTTTTTCCTGATTTTCTACTTCTCGGTGCTCCGCAATTACAAGGCGGGACAGCTCTGGCAGAACAGCTTCCTCCGGGAACTCACGTACAAGCTGAAAAATCGCGCGAAAGATGTGAGCTTTGCCCAGCGCATCACGATCTACTATCTAATTTTCCTGCTCGCAAATCTCGCCGGCGCGACAAGCGTGACGCTTCTGTTGCACGGGAAATCGCTGAATGCACGCCTTGAGGCACTGTCCCTCGCGCTTCTCATCTGCATCCTGGATCTCTGGCTCTACCAGCATCTCTACCAGAAGCAGGCCGAGAACGATGAGATTGCGAGCGCCATCAGCACGCTGGACGCGGAGCCCGACCGCAGTGAGCGGCTCCTGGATCCCGCACATTTCCACGGGCGCGAGGCGAAACTCGCGACCACAATCAACAACATCAGCAACGGTCTGCAGCGCGCACTGAATGACAGTGTCCGCTCCGAGCGCATGAAAGCCGAACTGATCACTAATGTGTCGCACGACATCAAGACGCCGCTCACCTCGATTATCAATTACATCGACCTCATTCGGAGAGCCCACCCCTCCGATCCCGCGGTTCAAAAGTATGTCGACATCCTCGAAAAGAAATCGCAGCATTTAAAGACGCTGACCGAGGATCTCGTGGAGGCAAGCAAGGCCTCGACCGGCAATGTGCAGATCGATCCCGTCAAGATTAACTTTGTGGAGCTGGTCGAGCAGACCAACGGCGAGTTCGAAGAGCGCTTCGAAGAGCGCAGTCTGACGCTTATACCGACGCTCCCGACCGAACCGCTATATATTTTTGCGGACGGTCAACATCTCTGGCGCGTCCTCGAAAACCTCTACAACAACGCCTGCAAGTATGCGGCCGCAAATTCCCGCATCTATGCGGAAGTCTCGGCGGAGGAGGGCTTTGTGAGCTTCACGCTGAAAAACATTTCGGCGAGCGCCCTGAACATAAGTCCCGAAGAGCTGACCGAGCGCTTTGTGCGCGGCGACCGCTCCCGCACGACCGAGGGCAGCGGCCTGGGTCTCTCGATTGCGAAGTCGCTCACGGAACTGCAGGGCGGCACGCTGGACATTCAGATCGACGGCGATTACTTCAAGGCCCGCGTGCGGTTCCGCGAGGTCAACGATTAAACCGATCACACAAAAAAGCATCCGGAAAACCGGATGCTTTTTTGTTCCGCTGCCTCCGAGGACTCACTGTAGGCTTTGCCAGTAGGAGGCACCCTCTTTGATTTCTTCCCGGAGAGCTCCCTGCTCTTCGAGATATTTCAGGCAGGCATAGGTCTTAAACCAGATCTGAATACAGACTTCACGCTCCTTTTCCGTGAGCGGCCTTTGATAGCGTCGGTATGCCATCGCGCCGATATCCCGCAGTAGGAGCGGTTCTTCCGCAGCGCGGACAATGTGATACAGATTTTCACAGTGCCGGTGATAGTAGCGTATGGTCTTCTCGACCGCCGTGCGCGGGTTCCGGAACGGCGCGCCGTGCCCCGGCACAAAGAGATAGTCCGAAAAGCGGGCAGCCGCCTCACCGAGCGAGGCGATGTAGGACGAGAGCGCATTCGGAAACTCTCCGATGTTGCTCACAATCGGCGCGACCTCCTCGAGAATATGGTCGCCGCTGAAAATAAACTTCTGCGCCCGCGCGAAGAAGCCGAGCTCTCCGCGCGTGTGCCCGGGCAGCGCCGTGACTTCGAGGCGGTAGTCGCCGACCTGACGGCAGTCGCCCGGCCGTATCGGCAAATAGGGAAAATCCCAGACCCCTTCATAGCCCTCGCTGAAGCAGTCGGCGGCCTGCCAGAACGCCTCGTAGGTCTCCCGGTCATAGGTCTCGAGGCCGACCAGGCGAAAGAGCTGCCGCCGCCCCGCCTCGTCCATCAGGAGCGTATTCAGAATCGCGCTCTGATCCATGTCCTCGGGGTTCACGAAAATGCGCGCCCCCTCGGCCGCGAGTGCCCGCGCCTGTCCGAGATGATCCTTGTGGCCGTGCGTGATCAGCACATCCAAACCATCCGGGCGGAAGCCGAGCGTCCGCATGACCTCCCGCAGCGCTGTGCCGCAGGACGGATCCGCCTTCTCCGGAAAGCCGCAGTCAATCAGCACACTGCGCTCGCCGACGGCACCGCGGAGAAAACTGTAATTCAGATGGCGGACGCCGACCATTTCGGTCTCGATCTCCGCCACATAGACGCCCGGAAAAATCTCCTGTATCATCCAAGCACCAGCTTTACCGCGCCGTAGATTCCGGCGTCGTTGCCGAGTTCCGCGAGCACCACGCGCCCGCGGTTTTGCGAAATCTTCGTATAGCGGTCGTAGTAGACCTTAATCTTGTCGAGCAGATACGCGCCCGCGCGGGACACCCCGCCGCCGATGATGAAAATTTCGGGATCTATCGTCATGCAGAGCATCGAGATGGTCTCGCCGAGATATTTGGCGACGGTCTCCATGACCTCGTCCGCGAGGCCGTCACCGGCTCTCCCGAGGTCGCAGACATCCTTTGCCGTCAGCTTGTCACCGAGCGCCCGGAGCCCGCTGTCGCGCGTCTTCTCCTGCGCGAGGCGGCGTCTCGCCTCGCGGACAATGCCGGTGGCACTCGCAATCTGTTCGAGGCAGCCGACCGCGCCGCAGTTGCAGGGCTCTGTCTCTCCGTCGCGGACGTGGATATGGCCCACCTCGCCCGCGAGACCGTGCTTTCCGGTCACAATTTCGCCGTTCATAATGACGCCGCCGCCCACACCGGTGCCGAGTGTCAAAAGCACCGCATTGGCCGCGCCCTCACCGCCGCCGCGCCAAGCCTCACCGAGCGCCGCGACATTCGCATCGTTTCCTACCTCGACGCGGACACCGCCGAGCAGATCCGAGAGCTCGCGCGCCGGGTACATTTCCCGCCAGTGCAGATTGACGCCCACCTCAACATAGCCCGTCGGCTGCACGGGACCCGGCACGCCGATTCCCACGCCGATCAGCTCTACCTTACCCTGAAAGGTCTCTTCCATCGTCTTCCGAATGCTCTCGGCGATGTCCGGCAGCACATGCGTGCCGTTCTCACTCGTGTCTGTCGGGAACTCCCACTTTTTCAGAATGGTTCCGTCCGGCTGAAACAAGCCGAGCTTGATACCGGTCCCGCCGACGTCTACACCGATGCCAACTTTCTCCATGGTTCCTTTCCCCCTTTTGGTTTACTTCAACCTGACTTCTTTGATATGCGCCGCGCCGAGCCAGAGATAGCGGTTCTCTCCCGAGAGCCGGGCCGCACGCACCAGCGGAAAATCCACGGCGCCGCTGAACTGCTTCGTGCCGTTTTGCAAAAAGACGGTCAGCGCATCGCTGCCGATCAGAAAAACCGTGCCCCTGTCCACAAAGGATGAGGTATAGTGCTCGCTGAAATTCGCGTGCATGACTTTGTCGCCGCCGTTGTTGTAGAGCTCAACGCGGTAGGGCTTATTGTCCTGCGCCTCCGCCTCGTTTAGGACAATGGCGACATAGTTCCGGTCGAAGCAGAGCGAACGTATCACTTCCTGCTTCTCGGCGAGCTTCCAGCCCTTCTCAATGCCGTTTTTGCCGACCTGGAAAAAACAGAGCCCGCGCGTGGACGCCGCAAAAGCGCGCCCATTCCGGAAGTATCGCACCTCCGAGATCAGATTTTCGCCCTCGTAGGGCGTGATACCGCCCTTCATCTGATCTTCCCGGCCGCTGCCGCCGCTGTCCGAGAAATCGTAAACCACGATTTTCCCGGCGAGCTTACCGCCCTCCAGATAGGCGACGCCCGCAATCACCTGACTGCCGTCATCCGAGAGATCGAGCGCGGTGAAATAGCCGTCGCCCTCGAGCAGTGCCTTGACGGTGATGTCCAGGACAGAGCCGTCCTTCTTATAAAACTGGATATAGCTCGCCGAACTGTCTTCTTCGAGCGTCGCAACAACACCCGACAGCGAAATCGAGGCGCTGTCCAGCGTTCGCTCCGTGCGGCACTCGCCGATTTTTCCGTGCTTCTCGTCAAAAATCTGCAACGTGTTGCCCGAACGGTCCGCAATCACCGCATAGCTCCCGTTCACATCGATCACCGGATCCTTCATCTCAAAACTGGAGGTCCAGTAGGTGTCGTTCTTTTCGCTGATATAGCTCACACCGTCTTTCGAATACTTGAGATAACCCTGCTGAAACGGCTCGTAGCCGACCAGACTGCCCTGACTCACATCCTGCTGGTTGATGACGGCGTAGGCGTGATACTGTTTGCGCCCGTGATACAGACTGAGCAGCACCAGAAAGAGCAGCAGTCCGATGCCGATCCGGACGAGGCCCCGCCAGATTGTGCGCGCAGATTTGGTCTCTTCTGCCATACTTTACGACTCCTGCCGGTCCCGATAACGCGCAATGGCCTCGGCGAGGTTCGTGACCGTCCCGTTCTCCATGATGTCCTTGAGCGCCGCAATCTTTTCCGCCGTCATGAATTCCTTCCCGAGCATGGGCTCGTACCGCTCCGCGAGGCGCAGTGCCGCTGCCTGGCGCTCTTTTCCGACCTCGGTGAGCGCATGTTGCGCCACCTCGTACTGGCTCTTCTTCTGATTAACGCGTGTCGCTGCCTCGCCGCGCAGTTCCTCGGCGATTTTGTCGGCGGTCTCCGCGTCAAAGATCCGGAGCGCCTCGGCCTTTTTCTGCTGCGTCGCCTCGAGGCGCTGCTCGACCGCCGCAATCTCGTTGTCAAAATCCCCGAGGTTATACGGCTCATCGCTCTTATCGCGCTGAATGCTTCGCTTCACGCGCCGGAGTTCCCGTCCTTTTTCCGCGATCTCGTTCCGCATGCGTCTTCCCTCTTTCAGCGTCTCGAGATAGCGAAGCTTCGACTGCGTGCCGATCACGGTGTAGATGCCGCCGATGAGGACGATGTCCGCGATGTAGATCAGTACCAGCGCCGGGATATGCCGCAGCGAATCCGGCAGCGCCAGGAAATAAATGCCGCAGGGCAGTGCCACAAAGAGGAGAGCGACAAAGAGAAGAATCTGTAGCCACTCGCCGAAGTGCTGCGGCCAGTAAAGCGCGTAGTACAGTTTGCTCCGGAAAATCCCCGGAACCTGCTGTTTCCGGAACAGTTCCCGGAGGCGTCTGCCGGTTTCCGCCATCTCCTCTTCGATCGGCGCGGATTCCGCCGCAATGCGCTCCTGTTTGCCGATGTGCTTGGCTCTCTCTTTCTTTGACTGCGCGCGCTTTAAGGCCGCCCGCTCCTCCGCAATCTCATCGTCGAAATTTGCGGCGAGCTCCTTCCGGCGGCTCGTCACGGTGCGGTCAATGCTGTCCTTTAAGCTCTGCTCCTCGGCCGCGAGTTCCTTCTGCCGCTCTTCTGTCTGCGCCTTTAAATCGGTCTCCTGACCGCGCAGTTTTTCTTCGAGGAGCACAGCCTGCTGCGCCTCCTCCAGGAATTTACCGTAATCTTCCAACCAAAACTCCTTTCTCCCTGCCGCATTGCATTTCTCCGGCGCTTCCGCTACCATAGAAAAAAATTCGCAACCGCGGAGGTACTCTTATGTTTCGTCTCTCCGGAAAATGTGTCCGGCACACTAAAATCGTAAGCAGCGCTGTCATTAGCGATGAGAGCACAGAGAAAAGCCGCACCGAGAAAGTGCTCGGCGCCGTGAGAGAGCTCGCAACGGAATTTGACCTGCCGTCCCCTCTCTGGCTCGAAAAAAACATCCGGGACTTCAAACGGCGCGCGCGCACGCGCTTTACCGCCGACAACTTTCTGGAAGCCCTGCCCTTTGACTATCTGGAAATCGAAGTCCTCGAGGAGTAGCTCAGAGCGCTTCGAGCATGCGGAGCGTGAGGGCTAAAAAGTTCCGAATTGCCTGCTCCGTGAACGCCGGGTAATTTTCCACCGCCTTCATGTCCGCCTGGTCGGAGATCGCGCGGATCACGAGGTAGGGCAGGCCGTAGAGATAGGCCGTGTGCGCAATCGCGGCGCCCTCCATCTCACAGCAGCTGCCGTGAAAATCTCGGTACAGCTCTTCCTTCTTTTCCCGGCTCGCAACAAAAAGATCGCCGGATACCACGCGCCCCGTGTGCACCGTGACGCCGGCAGAGAGTTCTTCCTCGCAGGATTTTGCGAGCTCCAGGAGCTTTTGATCCGCCGGAAACGCACTGGTCTTCATTCTCGGAATCACACCCTTCTCATAGCCGAACGCCGTGACATCAAAGTCATGCTCCAGGCAGTCCGTCGAGAGCACAATATCACCGAGCTTCACCTCCGGTGCAATGCCGCCCGCAATCCCCGTGTTCAGAATGCAGGCCGCATGAAAGCGCTCAATCAAGATGCTCGCGGCGACCGCCGCATTGACCTTGCCGATGCCCGAGCAGACCAGTGCAACCTCCTTGCCCGCAATTCTTCCGGTCAGAAAGCGCATACCTGCGCAAACTTCCTCCTGTCTCCCCTCGAGCTTTTCGGCGAGCCCTTCCACTTCTTCTTCCATGGCTCCGATAATACCGATCGTCATATTGCCTCCTTGTCGCCTTGAGATAATGCCCTCCGCAGAGTAAAATACAAGACATAGCTTTCTTCATCTTACCCTGTAAGGAGAGGTTCGTAAATGAAAAAAATCGTTCTGACCGGCGGCGGTACCGCAGGTCATGTCACGCCGAATATTGCTCTGCTCCCTGCCCTTCGCGAGGCGGGCTATGAAGTCCTCTACATCGGCTCCTACGAGGGCATGGAGCGCAAATTAATCGAAGCGACCGGCACCCCCTACTGCGGCATTTCCTCGGGAAAACTGCGCCGCTATTTCGACTGGAAAAATTTCACCGACCCCTTCCGGGTTCTGAAAGGATACGGCGAGGCAAAGGCCATTCTCAGAGACTTTCGGCCGGACCTCATATTTTCGAAGGGCGGCTATGTCGCCGTCCCTGTGGTGCGCGCCGCAAAGCGCCTCGGCATTCCCGCCGTGATTCACGAGTCGGATATGACGCCGGGACTCGCAAACCGTCTCTCCTACAGCGCGGCGACCAAAATCTGCTGTAACTTCCCCGAGACGCTCTCGCTCCTCCCGAAGGACAAGGCGGTGCTGACCGGCTCTCCGATACGCGCCGAGCTCCTATCGGGCAGTCGCGAGGCGGCTTATGAACGAACCGGCTTTACGCCGGAGCGCCCGGTGCTCCTCGTGATCGGCGGCAGTCTCGGTTCCCGTGCGGTCAATGCGTCCGTCCGCGAGGCGCTTCCGGACCTCCTGAAAGAGTTCCAGGTGCTGCACATCGCGGGCAAGAATAACCTGGATCCAACGCTTTCCGAAACCCCGGGCTACCGCCAGTTTGAGTATGTCTCCGAGGAACTGAAAGACTACTTTGCACTCGCCGATATCATGGTGAGCCGCGCCGGTGCCAACGCCATCTGCGAAATTCTCGCGCTCCGGAAGCCCAATGTCCTGATTCCGCTCTCCGCCAAAGCGAGCCGCGGCGACCAGATTCTGAATGCCCGCTCCTACGAAAAACAGGGCTACTCCCGCGTACTCGAGGAAGAAGCCCTGTCGCGCGAGACCTTGCTCGCCGCTGTGCGGGAGACCTATGCGGACCGGGCGCGCTACCTCGCCGCAATGGAAGCGGGCGGCAGCGCGGACGGTGTGGCTCAGGTCATGTCTGTGCTGAACAGCGTGACTGCCGGTCGCCGGTAAAGCACGACCGCGAGCAGAAAACCGACCAGCAGACCGCCCGCATGCGCCGCGTTGTCAACCCCCTCGGTGAAGAAACCGCTCAGTAGCATCATGCCCGAGAAAAAGAGAAGGTTGCGGATGCGGAACTCCTCAAAGCGACCGCTGTTTCTGATGAGTACCCAGATCAGGCCGCCGAGCACGGCGAAAACCGCGCCCGAGGCACCCGCGCTGAGTACCTTCTGCCCCATAGCTACCTCGACCGCGAGGGAAGCGGCCGAGGCGCCGACAGCCGAAAAGAGGTAAAAGATCAGGTATTTCACATGCCCCAGCGCGTGCTCCAGACTGTCGCCGGTCACAAAGAGAACCAGCATATTGTTCCCGAGATGCCGTATGCCGAAGTGCAGAAAAGCTGCCGTGAGCAGTCTCCAGTACTCGTGATTCTCGAAAATATAGGGCGTATAGCTCGCGCCGTAGCGAAGCAGAATGTCATTGTCGCTCATGCCGCCGCGGAGTGCGGTGTAGAGAAACACCAGCACATTGATGAGAATCATCCAATTCGTGACCGGCGCATTTCGACTTCTCCGATATAGCTCCATCGCCGTGCTCAGAGCGCTTTGCGGATGCTCTCGGCAGTTGCCTTCAGTTCCTCCGGTTCTGCCTTGCCCAGGGTCCAGGCAACCATCTCCGGGCCGTTCTCGTAGCGCGGGATAATGTGGATGTGGAAGTGAAACACCGTCTGACCGGCCGCCGTGCCGTTGTTCTGGACAAGGTTAAAACCCGCGGCACCGAGGCCGTGCTGCATCGCCTTGCCGACCTTGCCCGCGAGCGAAAACGCCTCGCCAATTGCCTGTTCCGGCATCTCCGTGATATTGTCGTAATGTTCTTTCGGCAACACCAGAGCATGTCCCTTCGATGCGGGACCTAGGTCCAGAATCACGCGGTAACCCTCGTTCTCACAGATCTCCGTCGACGGAATTTCACCGTTCGCAATCTTGCAAAAAATACAGTCGTCTTTTCTCATCTCAAGCCTCCTCTTCCTGTCTGTAACGCGCAGTGCTGTCTTTACTTTACAGCACCGCGCTTTTTTTGTCCAATTCCGCAGAAGCCCCTCGCACCCCCGCCTATGCGCATTTCCGCCCGCCGATACGATGGCGGTAACCGCTCTCGTTCCGACTCCCACATGCCCCTCTGACCACTCTCCCTTACTCGCCGCCGCACCATTTGCGGCTCCCTTTTTCACCGCACAACTTTCACCCAGAAAACACGTTCACGCGCCGACCCCTGCACCCTTTTTCGCCCGCCGCTACGCCGGGCTCACTCGCTCTCTTATCGACACGCTCACCTGGCAACACCCACGCGCGAGTCTCGTTTTCTCTTCGCACCGCCGCACCGCTTCCCGCTACCTTCCCGGGCGCACAGCTTTCACCCGGAAAACACGCTCGCGCGCCGACCCCTGCGCCCTTTTCCGCCCGCCGCTACGCCAGGCTCACTCGCTCTCTTATCGACACGCTCACCTGGCAACACCCACGCGCCGACTCACGTTTTCTCTTCGCACCGTCGCGCCGATTACAACTACCTTCCCGGACGCACAACTTTCCCCCGCAAAACACGCTCGCGCGCCAATCCCTGCCCGCTTTTCCGCCCACCGCTGCGCCGGGCTCACTCGCTCTCTTATCGACACGCTCACCTGGCAACACCCACGCGCCGACTCTCGGTTTCTCTTCGCACCGCCGCACCGCTTCCCGCTACCTTCCCGGGCGCACAGCTTTCACCCGGAAAACACGCTCGGGCGCCGACCCCTGCACCCTTTTCCGCCCGCTGCTGCGCCGGTTGTAACCCCCCTTTCACCGCTTTCCTGTCGCATCGAAAAAAAGTAAAAATTTTTTTGAAAATCTTCGAACCTTTTTCCTGTTTTGACCGTCCTTATATATGTACGACGAAAGGAGAGCCCATGAAGTCCTTGGAAGTATTCTACGCTTCGCTTCGGGAACAGCTGTCTGAAACGGTTTGCGCCATGCAGGATGCAAGTGATGCCGCGCTCTTCGCAGAGATTGATGCCGCGATTTCACAGCTCCGCACCACACAGTTGCTCTCTGTCAGCGATCAGCTGTATCTCCGCAACTCTCTTTTCAATTCCTTTCGCAGGCTGGACATACTCCAGGAACTCCTCGATCAAAAAGATGTCACGGAAATCATGGTGAACGGCAAGGACCGGATTTTCGTGGAGCGGCGCGGCAAGGTAGAGCGCTGCGACCTGCATTTTTCAAGCGAGGAGCAGTTGGAGGATATGATTCAGCGCATTGTGAGCCGCGTAAACCGCAGCGTCAATGTCTCAACCCCCATTGCGGATGCGCGCCTCCCCGACGGCAGCCGGGTTCATATCGTGCTGCCGCCGATCTCCCTCGGCGGTCCCGCTGTCACCATTCGAAAATTCCCCGAGCCCATCACGATGGAAACACTGATCGGTTTCGGGACACTGACAGCCGAGGCCGCCGCCTTTCTGAAAAAAGCGGTTGCAGCCGGGTATAACATCTTCATCAGCGGCGGTACCAATTCCGGCAAGACGACCTTTTTAAATGCACTCTCCGCTTTTATTCCGAAAACCGAACGCGTCATCACGATTGAGGATTCCGCGGAGCTTCAACTTCTCCACATCGAAAATCTGGTGCGCCTCGAAACCCGCAACCGGAATGCCGAAGGGGAGGGCCAAATCCGCATTGCCGACCTGATTCGCGCCAGTCTCCGCATGAACCCCGACCGCATCATTGTCGGCGAAGTGCGCGGCGCCGAGGCCCTCGATATGCTGCAGGCGATGAATACCGGCCACGACGGCTCCCTCTCGACCGGTCATGCCAATTCGGCCGCCGATATGCTGACACGGCTCGAGACCATGGCACTCGGCGGCGCCAATCTCCCGCTCGCCGCAATTCAGCGACAAATCGCAAGCGCACTGGATCTCATTGTGCATCTCGGCCGACTCCGCGACCGGAGCCGCCGTGTGCTTTCCATCACGGAAATCGGGGGTGTCTCACATGGCGAAATTGCACTGCACGATCTCTTTGCCTTTCAGGAGGAAAAAGAACAGGACGGTTTCCGGGTGCGGGGAGAACTCCGCGCGGTCGGAACCCTCAGGCGCCGCGGAAAGCTCGACGCTGCCGGTCTCGTCCTATGAGCGCTACACGCTCTCCCTTCGGGAGTATCTCCGGCTTCTGTTCCGCGCCCTTCTCATCACAGGCCTCTTTACCTTTGTCTTTTACCGGAACCTCCTCTTTTTTCTCTTCCTGCTCCCCCTCGCTTTTCTCTTTCCCTTCACACAGCGAAAGGCGCTCGCTGCCGCACGACGGCGACAACTCCTGCTTGCCTTCCGCGAAGCGCTCTCTCTGCTCGCCTCCTCGCTGAGCGCGGGCTATTCCCTCGAGAACGCACTTCGCGAGAGCCTCGGTGAACTCAGCGTCCTCTACGGAAACACCTCACTCATCGTCCGCGAATTCTCTTATTTACTGCGGCAAATCGGGATGAACATTCCGCCGGAACAGGCGGTCGATGACTTCGCAAAGCGCAGCGGCCTTGACGATATCAAGACCTTTGCCCGGGTGCTCCGCATTGCGAGAAAGTCCGGCGGCGATCTCGCCGGAATCCTGCGCCGCACCAGCGAGGTGATCGGCGACCGCATCCAGATCAAAGAGGAAATCCTGACTCTCACCGCTGCCCGGCGCTTTGAGCAGCGCGTCATGAACCTCGTACCGCTCTTCATGATTCTCTATGTCGACTTCTCTTCTCCCGGTTTTTTCCGGGTCATGTACGAGACCCTGCTCGGGCGTCTCGTGATGACCCTCTGCCTTGCCACCTATCTCTTCGCGCTCTACTTGTCACAGCGCATCTCTTCCATTTCCCTCTAGGAGCGGTCATGCAAACACGACTTTTCTCCCTGCTGAAACGCTATCGCGCGCCCTGCCTCTGCCTAGCCGCAGGGCTTGCCCTCTACCTCTTTGCCACCTTGCGGCACCCTGCCCAAAACTCGCTCGAAACGGCCGCACGCCTGCCCAGGAATTCCTACGGCGGCGCCGACAGCCGCTATGATCTGATTATCGACGGACTCGGGGACGGCGAGACAGAACTCTGCCTTCCCGTACAGGCGCGTCGCTATACGGACGCCGAATTTGCGGCTGCCGCGGACCGCTGCATGGAAAAGCTGCCGCTTGTCGTCTTAAACGGCAACGCCTCGCTCGCGGAAATCCGCGGCCGCCTCGACTTCCCCGCCCTTTTCCCGGAAGAAGGCCTTTCGGCGAGCTATCTCTCTTCTGATCCCGCGCTGCTCGACAGCTACGGCAATGTGAATAACGCCGCGCTGACCGGACCCGCAGAGCTCACACTGACCGTGACGCTCCGCGATACACCGGCACGCGAGGGACTCTGCTTCCTGTTGCCCCTCACGATACTGCCGCCCGCTACGGATCCGGCAGCACAGCGCACCAAGGACTTTCTCGCCTATCTGCAGGCAGAGGACAGCCGGCAGGCTATAGCGCCTGAACTCTCCCTTCCCCGAGAATACCAAGGACATGCGCTCCGCTACCGCGAAAAGAAACGCAGCGAGGCGCGTCTCTTCCTTTTGCTCGGCGCTGTCGCCGCGCTGCTGTTTCTCCTGAAAGAGCGACAGGACAGGGCGGATGCCGCCGCTTTGCGGCAGCGGCAGCTCCTGCTCGACTACCCCGAGCTCGTGTCCAAGCTCCTCGTGCTGCTCGGCGCAGGAATGAATGCCCGCAACGCCCTGCTCTCGATTGCCGCGGATTACAGCGCCGAACGGCAGAAAAAAGCGGCGCCGCGCGCCGCCTACGAAGAACTCAAAAGAGCACTGCTTCTGCTCCGCGCGGGCGAAAGCGAGAGCCGCATGTACCGCGCCTTCGGGCGCGCCTGCGGTCTCCGGCAATATATGAAGCTCGCCTCGCTGCTCGAACAAAATCAGAGAACCGGCGTCGCTACCCTCCGCACCATCCTTGCGGCCGAGATGACTCTCGCCTGGGATGAGCGAAAAAATCTGGCGCGGCGTCTCGGCGAGGAAGCCGGAACCAGACTTCTGCTCCCGCTCTTTCTCATGCTCCTTGTCGTCATGATTGTCATGGTTGTCCCCGCGTTTTTCAGCTTCTCATAAAACAAATTCAGGAGGTTTGTCATGAAACGGTTTGCGACAGGATTTTTTGATTCAGAAGACGGTTTTTCCACGATTGAGCTCATTCTGATTCTCGTGGTCCTTGTGACCCTGGTGGTGCTCTTCAAGGGGCAGGTCATTGCCCTCCTGAATCGCGCCTTCGGCGAGATTAATAACCAGGCCGGCAAGGTCTACTGATGCGGCTCCGCGGCTCGGTCACACTGTTTCTCGCGCTGGTTCTGACTTCCTGCTGCGCCCTCATCTGTGCGCTGCTCGAAAGCGCGCGAACCGCGGGAACCCGCTACTATGCCGCTCTCGCCGCCAATGCAGCCGTGGATTCCCTGTTCTCCCGCTATGACCGCACGCTCTTTGCGCGCTACCGCATCCTCGCCTACCGCTACCCGGGCGACGAGCGCTGCGCAGCCGAACTGGACCGCGCCGTGCAGGCGTACCGGCAGGATGCCGGGCGCTATCCCTTTTTCGAGGCGACCATACGTCCGCTCGAAACCGGTTTCCTCGGTGACGGCGGCGCGGTCTGGCTGGAGCAGGAAATGCTCGACTACATGAAGACACAGCCGGGAGACACTGCGCCGCTCACGGTGTCACTGCTCACGCAGTATCGTCCCGGTCTTACCTTCGCCGAGCATGTGTCCCCGTCCGTGACCGCGCTGTCTCCCCTCTTTGCAGACGCCGCGGAGAGCGAGGCGCTGTATTTCCGGCTGGAGCAGAGCCTTCTGGACGCCGGACGCGAAAAGGAAGCCGCGGCCGCAGCGCTCGCAGCCGGCAATCTCCCGGACTTCTCCCAACATGCCGCCGCGCTCTCCGCGGCCCTCAGGCAAACAGAGCTTGCTTCCGCCGACTGCCTACAGCTCTCCTCGCAACTTACAGACGGCAGCGCACGGTTCGCCTTTTCGGGACAGGCGGAAGAGGCAGCGCTCCTGCCCCTTTACGAGACCGTCTCCGAGACGGCAGCTGCCTTTCGCGCGCGGCGTCCCGAAATTTCCGCGGCTGGGACGGCTGCTCCCGCTCTCACAGCGACGGTCTCCGCCTACGAGACGGCAGCCGCAGAGCTTGCCGCGCGCATCGCCGAAGAAGCCGAAGAGGATGACGAAGACGACGGCATGGGCATCGATGCCGAAGCCCTCTGGCATTCGCTCGCCGCCGACTTTTCCGCAGCACTCAGTCTGCCGACTCTCAGCGCGGCCTCGGGCCTCAGGCAGGACGCTGCTCCTCTCTCCCTCGCCGCTCTCCTTCGAACCGAGCCCGCGACCCGCGAGGCGCTCTGCCTCCCGGCGAGTGCAGCCGTTCCCGCCGGAAGCCTGTCTCTCACAGAGCTTCCCTCCGCGCAGCTTGCGGCGGCGGAGCCTGGCGCCTCGCGCAGCGACGAAGATGACTGTCTCTTTGCGCACTATGCGGCCTCCTTTTTCCCCTGCTATCTGTCCCAAACGAAAGAGGCGGCGCAGGCAGGTCTCAGCCTCCAGCTGGAATATCTGAGCACCGGCAAGGAGACCGACCGCGAAAACTTTTCAGCAGTCTGCTCCCGCCTCTTTGCGGACCAGCAAAGTCTCCGTCTGCTCGCGCTGCTCTCGGACCCGGCTGCCTGTCAGACCGCGGAACACGCCGCCGACAGCCTCTGTACCGCGGCCGCTTCCCTGCGGCTTCGCGCCCTACTCCGTTTCCTGCTGCTCTATGCGCTTGCAGCCTATGACAGTCTCACAGACCTGTCTCTGCTGCTTGCCGGACAGAAAGCACCGCTCTTTTTGCTTACCCCCGTCCCCCGTATCTCTGCCGAGCGGCTCTTGCAAGGCGGCGGCTTTCAGCCTCCCGCCTCCACCCTTTCGGAGAGCGGAGACGGACTCTCCTACCGGGAAGCCCTGCTCTTTTTCTACCTGCAAACTTCCCGCGCCGAACGGAACTACCGCATGCTCGATCTCATGGAAACAGCGCTCTCGAACGGACAGACGCCCTTCCGGATCACGCACTGCCTGGTTTCGCTCCGCGCGGAGCTCCGCTGCAATGCCTCACATCTTTTCACCGCGCTCTTTTCCCTGCCCGCCGCCGCGCCGAAACAGTTTCAGATTTCCGTGCAGAGTTTCCGGGCCTACTGAGAGGGCGACGGCGCTTCAACCTTGCGTTTCTGTGAACAGAGGAGACGGCCACATGAAAACCACTGTCAATCAAAATCGGAAAACAGCTCTCCAGGCACAATCCCGACTTTCCGTCTCTTTTTCTCTTCACAGGAGCGCAGCGCTGAGGCGCCGCGCCCCGCTCTCTGCCTCGCTCACGGTAGAGGCAGCGCTCGTGCTGCCTCTCTTTTTGTTTGTGCTCCTCCTCTTTTCCGTGCCCTTCCGCATCATGACCGCCGAGCGGCAGATGCAGCGCGCCGCGGAAACCGTCTGTGACCGCGCCGCTGCCCTGGCCGCGCTGTCAACACCGGAGGCCGCGCAATACAGAAATTCGCTGAGTTCCTTGGCACTTGCGGCCGCGCGCGCCGCTGTCTCCGATCCGAATCTCAGCGGGCTCAGTGCCGAGCGCTCGAGCTTCCTCGCGGACGGCGAAACGGTTCGCGTCGTGCTGGACTACAGCTACACACTCCCGATTCCCCTGTTTCGCCTGCCCGCCATCCGCTGCAGCCGCACGGCATGGCGGCGCGCCTGGATCGGGGAAACCGATCCGGAAAACTGCGTCGCGGCAAACCCGGAAGAGGAAATTGTCTATGTCGGCAGGCACTCAACCCGCTACCACAAGACTGCCCGCTGTCACTATCTCTACAACGATCTTCGCGCCGTGTCTCTCTCCGAAGCGACGGCTGCGCGCAATGCCTCCGGCGGTCGCTATCACGCCTGCCCGGTCTGTGCGCGCGGCGCAAGCGGCGGCACTGTCTACCTGATGCCGAGCGGCACCGCCTGGCACCGCGATCCGGCCTGCCGCGCGATTCGCGCCTATGTCCGCGCCGTGCCGAAACGCGAAGTGGAGCAGCTTGGCCCCTGCAGTTATTGCTATCCCTGAAAGGAGTTCCCGATGTTTGCGACCACCCTCTTCGGTTGCTTCAGTCTCACGCTTTTTTCACTTGCCTGCGCGTGCGAGGACTTTCTCTATCAAACCGTACCCCGCCGCTTTTTTGAACTTCTGCTCCTCCTGGAGCTCGGCTTTTATCTGTGGCGCCTCTTCTTTGTCCGCGCGACTGTGCCGACAGAGCTTCTGCTCTCGCTCTGCCTGTCTCTTCCGCTGCTCGCCTTTTCCCTGCTGTCCCGCGAAGCCCTCGGGCTCGGCGACGCACTGTTTCTCCTCTGTTTCGGTCTCGGCGCCGGCTTTCACCGCCTGCTGTTTCTGCTGACAGCCGGTTTTTTGTCCGCGGCACTCCTTTCTCTTTTTCTGCTCTGCCGCCGCTTCGGGCGCCCGAAAAAGGCAGGGACAGAGCGCATTCCGCTGCTCCCCTTTTTTCTGCTCCCCGCCCTTTTTTGTCTCTTTTCTCCGGGCAAGGTTCTGTCATGAGGCGGCCCCTGTCTCTGCGTCTTCGCGCCTCTCTCACCGTGGAAGCACTCTATGTATTCTCGCTTCTCTTTTTATCGCTGACCGCAGCTACCCGCTTCGTCTATCGGGAACAGGCCCGCTGCACTGCCGGCTTTCTGCTCGAAGATCTCGCGGTACAGGCCTCGCGTGCGGATTCCCGCACCGGCGATATCGCCGCTGCCCCGGCCGAACTGAAGTCACACTATCTGCGCCGTCTCTCTTCCCTGCTCCCCGTTGACGACAGTCACTTCACCGTCTGGTGCGGACCGGAGGTCGGCGGTGTCGAGCTCCGCGCGCCCCGTTTCTCTGCGCGCATCGAATACAAACCGCTGCGCCCGGAGACAGCCCTTCGCAGCACCAGTCCGCTTCCGGACAGCACAAAGGAGGTAACCCCATGATGAAACCGGTTCATAGTGCGACACACAGCGCCCTCGAACTTCCTCTCTCCCCCGCCGACGCATCCGGCTTTCCGCGCCGCATGCTCGAGGAAAACCATATCCCCGGTTTTCTGCCGCTCTGCCCTACCTGTGAGGCGCTGCCCGAGACACTCTCCTACGATGTGACCGGCCTGCTCTCTCTCACCGACGCAGCAGCCGAGCAAAAACTTCGCGCCGAAGATCTTCGCCGCCTGTTACTATATCTTCTTCAGGCACTCTCCCGTCTCCCGGCCTATCTCTTGTCTCCGGACGGTCTGGTCCTCAATGCCGACGCGATTTACCTGGACCCGCAGAGCCGCGCCCCCTGCTTTCTCTATCACCCGGGACAACATGCGGACTTCGCGGACAGCCTCTCCGCCTTTTTACATGCGCTCCTCGCGCTGACCGATCAGAATGAAGAGCGACACATGGTGCTCGCCTACCGCCTCTATCAGGAAAGCCTCTCGCATCCGCACTCTCTCGACTATCTGGAGCGCATTCTGACTGCCGCCGAGGCAACGCCGCGCGCGGCGGACCCTGCTGTCGATGCCGCACCGTCGCTTGACCCTCTCGTCAGCGAAATCCGGGAGGTCAGTGCCGAGGAACTTCCGCAAAAAAAGAGCGGCGGATTGCTCCGCCGCCTCTTTCACCGCACAGAAGAACCGAATCACTCTGCGGAAGATGCCGTCTTCTTGGAGGCACTCCGCGAACCCTGAGTCTTCTTCGCCGAGGGTTTCTTACTCGCCGCTTTCTCGCTTGCCGGTTTCTTTGCGCCCGCCGCCTTCTTGGCCGCCGGTTTCTTTGTTCCCGCCGCCTTCTTGGCTGCCGGTTTCTTTGCTACCGCAGTCTTCTTCGCCGCCAGTTTCTTCGTCTCATCGAACTCGAAGATCCGCACTCCGTACGCCGGCAGCGGCGCTTCCAGATAGAACGGTCTCTGGTCGCACTCGCCCGGTTTTGCGCGATAGGAGACCGCGCGCTTCTTCCGAAGCGTATAGAGTCCTTCGGTCTCATCCAGGATCAACCGGTAACTGCCCGCGTGCGGCACGCCGACACGATAGTCCTCGCGCGCAACCGGCGTGAAGTTAATCACAAAGAGCAGCGATTTCTTCCGGCTCTCATCCCGGCGAAGGAAAGAGAAAATCGAACGGTCCGCATCGTTCGCATTGATCCACTCAAAGCCCTGCCAGTCGTTGTCCAGACGGTACAGCGCCGGATGCGAGCGGTAAAGCTGCAGGAGTCCCCGCACAAAGTTCTGCATATCCCGGTGCGGCGCCTCGTTTAACAGCTCCCAGTTCAGCGAAACCTTCTCATCCCACTCGTGCCACTGCGCAAATTCCTGTCCCATGAAGAGCAACTTCTTGCCGGGGTGGCCGATCATATAGCTGTAGCCGCACTTCAGATTTGAGAACTTGTCCTCGTAAATACCCGGCATCTTGTTGATCATCGAGCACTTGAGATGCACCACCTCATCGTGCGAGAGCACGAGCACATAGTTCTCGCTCGTGAAATAGGTGAGGCCGAAGGTCATCTTGTTGTGGTTGTCGCGCCGGAAGTAGGGATCCAGCTTCATGTACTCGAGGAAGTCGTGCATCCAGCCCATGTTCCACTTGAAGGTGAAACCGAGACCGTTGTCCTCCGGACGGTGTGTGACCATGGGCCAGGCTGTGCTCTCCTCGGCAATGATCATGCTGCCGTCCTTCCGCCCGGCGATCACGGAATTCAAGTGCTTGAAGAACTCAATTGCCTCGAGATTCTCGTTGCCGCCGTATTTGTTCGGGCACCACTGACCGCTCTGTCTGCCGTAGTCCAGATAGAGCATCGATGCTACGGCATCGACCCGGAGTCCGTCCACATGGTATTCGTCTATCCAGTAGAGCGCATTCGCAATCAGGAAGTTCTTGACCTCGGTCTTGCCGTAATCAAAAACCTTGGTGCCCCAGTCCGGATGCTCGCCCTTTCTCGGATCGGCGTACTCGTAGAGCGCCTGTCCGTCGAAATCCACAAGGCCGAAGGCATCCCGCGGGAAATGCGCCGGCACCCAGTCGAGAATCACGCCGATGCCCGCCGCGTGCAGTGTGTCGACAAAAGCCTGAAATTCCGCCGGGCTCCCGTAGCGGGAAGTCGGCGCGTAGTAGCCGGTCACCTGATAGCCCCAACTCCCGTCAAACGGATACTCCGCAATGCCCATGAGTTCCACATGGGTATAGCCCATGTCCTTGACATAGGCCGAGAGCTCCCGCGCCAAGGTCTCATAGGAGAGAAAACCGTCCCGCTCGTTTTCATCGCCCCGCCGCCAGGAACCGAGGTGACACTCGTAAATGCTGAGCGCTTCCTGCCGCGGATTCTGCTTTGCCCTCTGTTGCATCCACGCCTGATCCTTCCACCGGTAGTCCCAGGGTTCTCCCGTGAGCTGTGACGCCGTGCCGGGGCGGAACTCCGCCCCGCGCGCATAGGGGTCTGCCTTGTAGAGAAGCTCCCCGGCAGCGCTTTTCAGAAGGAATTTGTAGAGCATCCCGGCTTTGAGTCCCGGGATGAAGCACTCCCAGATGCCGCCCTCAAAAATTTCCGCACACGGGTTTGCCTCTGCCTGCCAGTCATTGAACTCGCCGACCACGCTCACCGCGCGCGCGTGCGGTGCCCAGACCGCAAAGTAGTACCCTTCCACGCCGTCCCGCGTCATGGGATGTGCACCGAGCTTCTTATAAATCTCATAGTGCGTTCCCTGCCCGAACAGATAACAATCTGTCTCTGTGATGACACCCATACCTCTGTTGACTTCTGCCATACTCCCTCCGCGCAACGATTGTTTTGTATGCTACAAGTATAGCTTTTTTTTCGACATTTGACAAAGCAAGAAAAGGAGGATTTTATGTTTTTACAACTCTCTCCGCTCGCCCTCTTTTTGCCACTATTCTCGATTGCGGATTTGAAGGAACGCCGTATTCCGAACCGCCTCCTCCTGTTGGCCCTGCTGCCCGGTATGGCGGCACAGAATCCGCACTTCCTGCTTCGCCTCTGCCTCTCTGCCCTTCTCTTTTATCCCTGGTTCCGCCTGCATCTCATCGGCGCGGGCGATGTCAAGCTCCTCGGTCTCTGCTGCGCCTATCTGGGGCTCTCCGCCTTTCTCGGTTTCTTTTTTCTGAGCCTCCTCGCCGCTACTCTGCCGGCGCTCTGGCTGCTGCTCTCCGGACGGCGCTGTGAACAGCTGCCGCTTGCGCCCTTTTTCTTTGCCGGCTTTGCGCTCTTAAAGCTGCTCTCCGAAACCCCGCTTCTTCACACCCTTTTCTTCTGACACACCAAAGGAGGTTCTTCTCATGCGACGCTGTGCCGTTCTTTTACACCCCGACGCCGACTACGCCGGACGCCTTGCCGACTTCTGGAACCAGCGAAAGAGTCTCGGCCTTCCCGTCTATGCCTTCTCCGCACTCGAAGCGTTCCGCGCCTTTCGCGCGCGTGCCGATGTGGAGTTGCTGCTGTTCTCCGAGCACTTTGCCGAAGAAATGCAGGGCCTGCTCGGACAGAGCATGGCCATCCTGCTGAGCGAAGACGGCTTTGTCGGCGAGCGCTGTCAAAACGCGCTCCCGGTTCCCGCTGTCTTTTCCTATCGTCCGGCCGATGCCCTTGCGCGCCGCGTCATGCAACTCTATGCAGCCGCAAGACCGGGCTCCCTCTCCCCGGTTCAGCGCGGCGACTGCGAAATCCTGGGCATCTACTCTCCCGTCCACCGCTGCGGCAAGACCACCTTCGCCCTCTCCCTCGGACTCGCGCGCGCCGCGCAGGGCAAGACCCTGCTTCTCTCGCTCGAAGACTACGCCGGCGTCTATGCGCAAATTGCGCCGGATGCCGCCGAAAGTCTCTCGGAACTTTTATTTGCCCACAGCAGCGGTCGCTACAGCTGGGCCGTTTTGCAGAGCAGACTCTCCGCCTTCGGCGCACTGGATCTGCTGCCGCCGGTGCGCTGTGCGGAAGATTTGTCTCTGCTCCCCCCGGAGGAATTCGCCGCCCTCTTACAGCGTATCGCGCGGGAGAGCGGCTACCGTAGCATGGTGCTGGATTTCGGCGCCTTCGGCCGCCGCGCGCTCGAGCTCCTGGAACTCTGCGACCGCATCTTCATGCCCGTGCTCTCCGACCCGCTCTCCGCTCTGAAACTGAACTCGTTCCGGGAGTATCTCCGGCAGAGCGGCCGCGCGCAGCTGCTTGAAAAAACCGAAACGCTGGAACTTCCCCCGGAAACGGAAAAAGCGCAGGACTACGCCTGCGCTTTGCTGCCCGCCTATGAGAGCGGACCTCTCTATGAACTTGCCGCCGCCTTGCATTGAACCGCGGCAGTGTTTGCGCTGTCTCAGCGGAAGGTGGCAAAAATCGAAGCACCGACCACAGTCATGATACCGCTGACTACAATCGCGAGTCCCGCCATAGCACCCTCAATTTCACCGATCTGCATTGCCTTCGAGGTGCCGATTGCATGTGCCGAAGTGCCGAGCGCAAGTCCCTTGGCAATCGGGCTGTGAATCGCGAACAGATGACAAATCGGATCGGCGAGCACATTACCGAGAATACCGGTCACAATAATCGAAGCCACGGTGATGGTCGTATAGCCGCCGAGCTCCTCCACCACGCTCATACCGATTGCCGTCGTGATGGACTTCGGCAACAGCGTGATGTACTCCACATGGTTCATATGAAATATCGTGCAGAGCACGAGAATCGAACCGAGGCTCGTGAGCACACCGGCCAGGACGCCGAGCACGACCGCAAGCAGATTGTCCTTCAGAAGTTGCAGCTGCTGGTAGAGCGGCACGGCGAGCGCCACCGTCGCCGGCGTCAGAAGATAGCTTAAATACCGCGCGCTCCGGATGTAGCTTCCGTAGTCGATATTAAACGCAACCATGAAGCCGATGACCAGAATAATCGAGATCAGCAGCGGATTCAGCACCGCAAGCCCCGTCTTGACGCGCAGTGCGCTGCCGATATCAAAGGCGAGCAGACTGATGACGATGCCTATGATGGTCGAGTTTCGAATAACTTCATTCATGGCCTCATCCATGCCCATGATGCTTCCTCCTTTTCTTCCCGTGCGCTGCCGTTGCCTCTGCGGCAGCGTGTTCTGTTTTCGCGGTCTCTTCCGCTTCGGCAGTCTCTGACAGTGCGGCGCAGTCCGTTACTTCCGGCTCTTCGCTCTTGGTCACCTCGCCGTGCAACAGATGCTTGATTTTTTCCGTCTCGTGTTTTGCCGCCTCTCGCAATTCTTCGGCGATTACATTCTCTTCGGCCAGAACCTCTTCCTTTAACTCCTGAGAAGCCGTCTCGCCTTTTGCACGTCCGCGCGCCGTCACGGCGAGCAAAATTTCGGTCACGCGCCCCGTGATACCCATAACCAGCACGGTCGAGACAAAGGTCACGACCGTGACCGGCAGAATGATGGTACGGAGCTGCCCCCAGGCTGTCATGAGACCCACACCGGCCGGAATGAACATGAGCGGCATCGCATCAATCAGAAACTGCGAGGTCTCGAGCACACTCTCCAGCTTTATCATCCCTGTCATCAGCGCGATCATCATGAGCGCCAGGCCGTAAATACTGCCGGGCACCGGCAGCGGAATAAAATAATGCATCAACTCGCCGACACAAGTCATGCCCGCGATAATGCCGAATTGTCGCATCAATCTCATGGTTCGATTCTTCCTTTACCTTGCTTGCCTTAAGATTTCCTTATCATAAAACTTTTTTTGCAAACAGAAAAGTGTAAACCGGCAATCCGCTTGTCTTTTTTCAGCGACAGCCTTATAAAGAAAGAGACTTTTTGGTTTGAACAACTGCCTCTCTCCTGTTATCAGGCGAGAGGCATCGTGGTCAACGGGCGGCGCATAAAATCCCTGGTCTTCACGACCGATCTCGCGATTATCCGAAACTGTGACGCCGATGCGGTCTTCGCGGTCTACCCGTTTACCCCGCAGTCGGCCATCAGCCACGCACTGATCAACGGCTCCTATATCCCCGTCTTCTGCGGCTGCGGCGGCGGCACGACGAAGGGACTTCGCACGCTCTCGCTCGCACAGGATGCCGAGGGACAGGGCGCCATGGGCATTGTCCTGAATGCGCCGATCAGCGACTTAAACCTCCTCGCCGTGACCAAGGTCGTGGATATTCCGGTCATCATCACGGTCGTCAGCGAAGAGACCGATATCGCCGCGCGCCTTGCAAGCGGCGCGAGTATTCTGAATGTCGCGGCAGGCCCCGGCACCGCGGCGCTGGTACGGAAAATCCGCCGCGATTTTCCGGAGGTCCCGATCATCGCGAGCGGCGGCAATACCGAAGAGAGCATTCAGGCAACCATTGCGACCGGCGCCAATGCCATCACCTTCACACCGCCCTCCACCGCCGAGCTCTTCAAAAGTATGATGGCCAGGTATCGCGAATCTTGACAGAACTGCTCTGCTATTCTATACTGAGCCTGTAGTCTTCAGGGCAGGGTGAAAGTCCCTACCGGCGGTATAGCCCGCGAGCCGAAAGGCATGATCCGGTCAGATTCCGGAGCCGACAGTATAGTCTGGATGGAAGAAGCAACGCACCCTCCATAGTCAAAAGTCCCTTGGAATGGAAATTCCAAGGGCTTTTTTCTACTTGCCCCGAGCCTTACGCCGGGGCTTTTTTGATTGCCGAAAGGAGGTCTCATGCACGAAACTTTTATGCGCCGCGCCATTTCGCTCGCAGAGCGCGGCCGCGGTCACACCGCGCCGAATCCGCTGGTCGGCGCCGTCCTTGTCCGGGACGGCAAAATCATCGGCGAAGGCTTTCACGCATTCTACGGCGGCCTGCACGCCGAGCGCGCCGCGCTCGAAGACTGCTTTCAGCGCGGACTCTCTCCGGCGGGCGCCTCACTCTATGTGACACTGGAACCCTGCTGTCATACCGGCAAGCAGCCGCCCTGCACCGAGGCGATTCTCGCCGCCGACATCCGCGCGGTGTTTGTGGGAAGCAGCGATCCGAACCCGCTGGTCGCAGGCAAGGGCATTGCCGCACTCCGGCAGGGCGGCATTGCTGTCACGGAACATGTGTCGGAATCCGCTTGCGATGCGCTGAACGCTCCCTTTTTTCACCACATCAGAACCGGACTCCCCTTTGTCCTTCTGAAATATGCGATGACGCTCGACGGCAAAACCGCCTGTGCCTCCGGCGCCTCCCGCTGGATTACCGGCGAGGCCGCACGGGAGGAAGTTCACCGGACCCGCGCTGCGGTAGGCGCCGTGATGGTCGGCATCAATACCGTGCTGCAGGATGATCCTCTCTTAACCTGCCGCATTCCGGGCGGGCGAAATCCGCTCCGTGTGGTCTGTGACTCCGGTCTCCGGACGCCGCTTGACAGCGCCCTCGTAAAGACCGCCGCAGAAGTTCCGACCTTACTCGCCTGCTGTGTGAGCGATACAGCCAGACACGAAGCCTATCTTGCCGCGGGCTGTGAAGTTCTCACCTTCCCCGGCAGGCGCGTTGACCTCCGCGCCCTGCTCACATCACTCGGCGCGCGCGGCATCAATGAGGTGCTGGTCGAAGGAGGCGCGGAACTCGGCTGGGCGCTGCTTAGTGCCGGTCTCGTGCAGCGCGTACAGGCCTATATCGCCCCGAAACTCTTCGGCGGGAAAAATGCCCCCTCGGCGCTCGGCGGCACCGGTGTGCCGTACCCGATAGATGCGTTTGCCCTCAAAAATATGCACATCCGCTCTTTCGGCGCCGATGTGCGCATCGAAGGAGATCTCTGATTATGTTCACCGGCCTCATTGAGGAGCGCGGCACGCTTCTCAACTTTTCCGAAAAGCATCAGCTCACTATCGCCGCTCAAACGGTGCTCGAAGGTCTCTCTGCGGGCGACAGCATCGCGGTCAACGGCGTCTGTCTCACTGTCGTCTCTTTCACCGCACAGTCTTTTACGGCAGATGTCATGCCGGAGACACTGCGGCGCTCGAATCTCGGTATGCTTCGCGCAAAAAGCCAGGTCAATCTGGAGCGCGCACTCCCGGTCAACGGTCGCCTCGGCGGGCACTTTGTGAGCGGCCATATCGACGGCACCGGCGAACTGCTCGGCATCCACTGCGAGAACAATGCCCTGCTCTTTTCGATTCGCGCGGCCCCTGCTATTTTACAGGGCATCGTCGAAAAAGGTTCCGTCGCAATCGACGGCATCAGCCTCACTGTGGTCTCCGTCGACAAAGATCAGTTTTCGGTCTCCGTGATTCCGCACACAGCCGCAGTCACAACCCTCGCCGCAAAGCGTCCGGGCGACAAGCTGAATCTCGAGACCGATTTGCTCGGCAAATATGTGCTGCGCGCCCTCTCCCTCGCAGGGGAGGACGGGACAGACAAAAAGAGCCGAATCAACGAGGAGTGGCTTCGCAAACTCGGTTACTAAAACCGTTCGCCCCAATAAGAGAAAGGAATTCTGCCATGGGATTTTCAACGATTGAACAGGCGCTCTCGGATCTTCGCGCCGGAAAACTGATTGTCTGCATCGATGACCCCTCACGCGAAAATGAGGGCGACCTGATTTGCGCCGCCGAATTTGCCTCTGCGGAACTCGTGAATCGGATGGCCGGACTTGCGCGCGGTCTGATCTGCCTCCCGGTGGCTGCGGACTATGCAAAGAAGCTCGGGCTGCCGCCGATGTCCGCCGTCAACAGCGATAACCACGAGACCGCCTTTCTGGTCTCGATTGACCATGTTGAGACCACAACCGGCATCAGCGCCGCCGAGCGCGCGCTGACCGCAAGGAAACTGGTCGCCGAGGATGCCGCTCCCTCTGATTTCCGCCGCCCCGGCCATCTCTTCCCGCTCCTCGCGCGCCCGCACGGTGTCCTCGAGCGCCGCGGCCACACCGAGGCGACCGTTGACCTCTGCCGCCTCGCGGGACTGAAGTCGGCCGGCCTCTGCTGCGAGATTATGCGCGAGGACGGTGAGATGATGCGGACCAAAGAACTGCTTGCCCTCGCCGAGCGCGAAGACCTTTGCATCATCAGCATCGAGGACCTGGTTCGCTACCGCGAGCGCTACGACTACGCGCTCGAAGAAGTTGCGAGCGCCGCCCTCCCGAGCGCCTTCGGTGACTTTCAAATTTACGGCTTTCTCGATCCGCTGAGCGGGCTCGAACACCTCGCGCTCGTCAAGGGGGATCTCGCCGGAAAAGAGGCGGTGCTCTGCCGCATGCACTCCGAATGCATGACAGGCGATGTCTTCGGCTCCAGGCGCTGCGACTGCGGCGAACAGCTGCAGCGCGCACTGAAGCAAATCGAAACGGAGGGACAGGGTGTCCTCCTCTATCTCCGCCAGGAGGGACGCGGAATCGGTCTCCTCAACAAGCTGAAGGCCTATGCGCTCCAGGAACAGGGACTCGACACCGTCGATGCCAACCGCGCGCTCGGCTTTCCGGACGATCTCCGGAACTACGCACCGGCTGCTGCCATGCTCCGCGCCCTCGGTGTACGATCTCTGCGCCTTATGACCAATAACCCCGATAAAATCGCACAGCTCACGGACTTCGGCATTCCGGTCACATCGCGCGTTTCGATTGAGATTCCCGCAAATCGCCACGACATCCGCTATCTCCGCACCAAGCGACACCGCATGGGGCATCTTTTGGATTCGACCCTGCTCCGCGAAAGCTGCTGAAACGCTTTGCATGCAAATACCCCTGACTTTGAACCAGCGAAAGAGAGGATAAACCATGAATCTTTACGAAGGAATCTTACATCTCGAGTCCCCCGAAAAAATCCGCGTCGGCATCGTCGCGGCGCGCTTTAACGACATCGTGGTCTCCCGCCTGATTGACGGCGCGGAGGATGCTCTGCTCCGCCACGGCGTTCTTCCCTCACAGATTTCACTCGTCAAGGTGCCCGGCGCCTTTGAGCTCCCCCTTGTCGCCAAAAAGATGGCGGAAAGCGGCAAGTACGACGCAGTCATTGCGCTCGGCGCGGTCATTCGCGGCGATACCGACCACTATACCTATGTTTGCAACGAAGTCTCCAAGGGACTGGCCGCCGTCGGCTTGGAGAGCGGACTCCCCGTGCTCTTCGGCGTTCTGACCTGCGACACGCTCGAGCAGGCACTGCTCCGCGCAGGCTCGAAGGCCGGCAACAAAGGCTTCGAATGCGCGGTCGCTGCGCTCGAAATGATTTCTCTCCTCGAGAAACTCTGAGCCTGCTTTTCGTTTCGCTTCCCTTCGGAAACGAACTTCGCTTCCGAGGGCAAGCGTAAAGCCGGCACTGTTTGGGGAGCGCATACGCCGCGGCCTTTCTCATCTGCTTTTATCGCAAATCGCAATGGCAGCTTGCCGAAACAGGCACAGACTCGGCAAGCCTTCCGGCGAATACCGGAACTTGCGCGCCCACTTTACTTCCGCTTAGCCCAAAAAGAGCTCGTCTCCGGTCTTTCCGGCGACGAGCTCTTTTCCTGCCCTGAAATCCTGCTTTTTCAATTCAATCGCGCTCTGTCTTCACCGCTTTCTCCCTATCTTGCCCGCGCTTATTTCCTGTTTCGCCGCCGCGCCCGGTTTGCCGCGGCGATAACCTTGTTTCGCCCGGTTTTGCATGTTAGTATCAAATGCGATTACACGCTACGCTATCAATCCAAGATATATCGGGAGGCTGTCATGACCCTTCAGCAAATCTATTATCTCACGGAAATCGCCGATGCCGGCAGCATCAACCGCGCCGCGGAAAAGCTCTTCCTCTCGCAGCCCGCTCTCACGAACGCCGTCAAAGAGGCCGAAGAAGAACTGGGCTTCCGTCTCTTTAACCGAAACTCACGCGGCATCAGCCTGACACCGGACGGCACGGAATTTCTGGCGCGCGCGAGAGAACTCCACCAGCAATATGAACTCCTGATGGACCGCTTCGGCGCTTCCCGCCAGATCCGGCAGCGCTTTTCGATCTCAACCCAGCACTACTCCTTTGTGACCCAGGCCTTTGCCAATATGACCCGGCGTTTTGACACGAATGAGTACCAGTTCTCGGTGCTCGAGACCCGCACGAACGATGTCATCCGCAACGTGATCAGCGGCAAGTCCGATGTCGGCATCCTCTACGAGAGCAGCTTTAACCACCGCTTTCTCTCGAAAATTTTCCGCGAGGAACTGCTCGAATTCCACCCGCTGATTGAGTGCAACGCCTATGTCTATCTCTACAAAGACCACCCGCTGGCCTCCCTCGACGCAATCAGCTTCGAAGAACTGCAGCCCTACCCCTGCATTCAGTTTGACCAGGGAGAAGACAGTTCTGCCTTTCTCGCCGAGGAAATCTTAAGCGACCGCGACTACCCGCGCGTCATTAAGACCTCCGACCGCGCGACCAACTTAAATCTCATGCGCTCCATTCAGGGCTACACGCTCTGCTCGGGCATCATAAGCCGCGACTTAAACGGCTCCGACTATGTCGCCGTGCCCTTCCGCGAGGACAGGCACAATAAAAATCAGACCATGCGGATTGGTTACATTTTTAAAAAGGGAACCGTTCCGAATGATCTGATGCTTCATTTTCTCGAAGAAATCGAGCGCTGCCTCAGTGCTGAGCGGACGGCGGGGTGAGCGCGCGCATCGCGTTCAGCACAGCAATCACCGTCACACCGACATCGCCGAAGACCGCTTCCCACATGTTCGCGAGCCCGAAGATGCCGAGAATCAGGACCGCCGCTTTGACGATCAGCGCAAAGGCAACATTCTGCCGCACAATGCGCACCGTCTTTCTCGAAATGCGGATGATGTCCGCAAGCTTCGAGAGCTCGTCGTCCATGATAACAAGATCCGCCGCCTCGATCGCCGCGTCGCTGCCGAGCGAGCCCATCGCAATGCCCACATCCGCGCGCATCAAGACCGGCGCATCGTTGATGCCGTCGCCGACAAAACCGACCTTTTCGCCGTTTTTCTCGGCCGCGAGCAGGGCCTCGACCTTCTCAACCTTGTCCGCGGGCAGTAAGTCGTGATAGACCGTATCGACACCGACCTCCGCGGCAATCGCCTCCGCGGCGTCCTTCCGGTCGCCGGTCAGCATGACCAGCTTCTCGATGCCGACTTCGCGGAGCTGCCTAAGTGCCGCCGCTGCGCCCGGCTTCACGACATCCGCAATGATGATATGTCCCACATAACTGCCGCCGTGTGCGGCGTATACCACGGTTCCGTGCTCCTTGACCGCGGGGAAATCAATGTCTTTGCTCTTAAGCAACTTTTCGTTGCCGAGAAGCAACTCTCTGCCGTCCAGCATGCCCTCGAGCCCGTGCCCGGCCGCCTCATGCATCTCGCCGAGACGCGCGCGGTCAATTTCACCGCCGTAGGCCTGTAAAATGGATTGGGCAATCGGATGCGAAGAGAGGCTCTCTCCGTGCGCCGCCATCGAGAGAAGTTCCTCCTCGCTGCACCCCTCCGCGGGGTGAATCCCAACCACACGAAACTCTCCCCGGGTCAGCGTACCGGTCTTATCAAACACCAGCGTCTTTAACTCCGCAGCGGTCTCGAGAAAGTTGGAGCCCTTGACGAGAACACCGCGCTTTGACGCCGCGCCGATGCCGCCGAAGAAGCCGAGGGGCACCGAGATGACCAGTGCGCAGGGGCAGGAGACAATTAAGAAAATGCAGGCGCGCTTAATCCAGGGCGCCGCCGGTGCGCCGAAGAAAAGCGGCGGGATCAGTGCCAGCAGGAGTGCCGTGACCGTCACAATCGGCGTATACCAGCGCGCAAAGCGGGTGATGAAGTTCTCCATGCGAGTCTTCTTCTCGCTCGCGCTCTCGACCAGCTGCAGAATCCGCGCAACCGTCGAGTCCTCATAGGCCTTACTTGTCTTAACGCGGAGCGCTGTCTCGCCGTTCACACAGCCGCTGATCACCGCATCGCCGGGGCGCACTTCGCGCGGCACCGGCTCACCGGTCAACGCCGCCGTGTCGAGAAAAGAACTTCCCTCGAGGACAATGCCGTCGAGCGGCACCTTTTCGCCCGGGCGAATCAGTATCACTTCGCCGACCTCTACCTCGTCCGGATCCACTTCCTCGATTTTTCCGTCCCGCTCCACATTGGCCGATTCCGGCGCAATGCTCATCATCGCCGTGATCGAAGCTCTGGATTTTCCGACCGCGAGCGACTCGAAGAGCTCACCGACCTGGTAGAAAATCATGACCGCGCAGGCCTCCGAGTACTCACCGATGCCAAAGGCAGCGACGGTTGCAATGAGCATTAAAAAGTTCTCGTCAAAGACCTGACCGTTTCGTATGTTCTTGAGCGCCTTTAAGATGACCTCTCGTCCCACCAGAAGATAGGGGAACAGAAAGAGGACACCGAGTATCCCCCCGGGCATTTGCAGACTTTCGGCCGCGCCGCTCTTGTCAAAAATCAGAACGGCCGCATAGCCCGCGACCGCAAGTAAAATGCGCTTTAAGAGGGTTTGTTGTTTCCGATTCATACCCCTTCCTCCTATCAACGCACCACCGTAAAGTCCGCCTCAACACGCTGTCCGGCCCGGATTGCGGCATCCAGAACCTGCTCAAACGACGCGTCCTCTGCCTCGAGAGTGAACTTCTGCATCAGGAAATTCACCTTCACATCCACGACGCCGTCCACCTTCCGGATTGCATCTTCCACCTTCTGCGCGCAATTTGCACAATCAATTTCACAAGCGAACTTCTTTTTCATCTTTCGTCTCCTTATTCTGCAATGTGTTCCAATCCCTGCCCGATCATCGTGCTCACATGGTCATCGGCGAGCGCATATATCATCGACTTACCCTCGCGGCGCGCCCGCACCAGCCTTGCCTGTTTTAACAGTTTCAGCTGGTGAGAAACGGCCGACTGCGTGAGGTTCAGGCTCTCCGCAAGCTCATTCACGCCGTACTCTCCCGAAAACAGACGGTATAAAATCCGGATTCGCGTCGAGTCTCCGAAAACCTTAAAGAGCTCGGCGAGATCGTAGAGCTGATCTTCGCTCGGCACCTGCTGTCTGATTTTCTCCGGCATATCTCCTCCTCTGAATTTGCAAGTATCTATCACATTTGAACATATGAGCATTTGTTCATTTGTTGATTCCAGAATACCACCTTTTCCGGAAAAGTCAAAATTTTTTTAACTTTAGAGACACTAATTTTTGTTCGCGTCAGGCCTCCGCATCCGGCGCTGTCTCCGTATGCTTTTTTTCATCCCAGTCACCCTGTACGGAGAGCTCATCCAGCGTATTGCCGTAGGGCGGCAGACAATTCTCCATAAAATCCCGAAGCTCCGGCAATTCCCCGGCGAGCTTTTCAAGCTCTGCCTCTATGGTCTTCTTTGCCGTCCGAAATTCCGTATTTCCCGCGCTCTCTTCCTCAAGGCACTTGATATACGCCGAGAGCTTATCCGCTGCCTTGACGAGCCGCCAAAGATAGAGTTCTTCCGCGCCGCCCTCTTCCGCCGCCGTGACAATCCCGAGCAAGGGCGCATAGACTGCTGCGAGATCCTTCGGCAGACGCGCAAGTAAACTCTCCGTCGCCCTCTCCTCCGCCGCGTGATATGCTTCGCGGAGCGCTGCGCTGCCGTACTTGACCGGCGTCGGCATATCGCCGGTAATAATCTCGCTCGCGTCGTGGAATAACCCGATCACAGCCGCGCGCTCGGCATTCAGCTGTCTGCCGTGGCGCAAATTTCCGATCTCACAGAGCGCATGGGCGAGAATCGCGACCTCGGCCGCGTGCTCGCTCAGGTTCTCGCGCCGGCTCGCCCGCATCAGGGCCCAGCGGTCTATGTACTTCATGCGCGCAAGCGCCGCAAAAAATGTAACTGCCATTGTTTTCCTCCCTCTTCTGCTCTTTGCCCCCGTTGCTCTCCTAAGCAGCCTGAAGCACGGCACAAAAAGAGGCGCCCCTGCGGGCGCCTCTCGCGATTTACTCTGCCAACTCCTCGAGCTGTGTCAGCAGTTCATCAAAATACTTCATTGCGTCCTCAACCGGCTTCTCGGTCGAAAGGTCCACGCCTGCAATCTTCAGGATGCTGACCGGATCGTCCGTGCAACCCGCGGACAGGAAACGGATGTAATCCTTGAGTGCGGGCTCTCCCTCGGTCAGGATGCGCTTCGCGACCGCAACCGAAGCCGCAAAGCTCGTCGCGTACTGATAGCAGTAGAAGTTCATGTACATGTGCGGCACACGGCTCCACTCCTCGCCGATCAGCGGATCGGATATCATAGCCGGACCGTAGTACTCCTTGTTCAAGCGGAGATAGAGCTCGGAGAGGCTGTCCGCCGTAATCGGAACGCCCTGCTCCGACATCCGGTTGCTCTCGATTTCAAACTCCTCGAGCATCGCCTGGCGGAACAGCGTGCCCTTGAAGCTGTCAAGCAGGTGGTTGATGAGATACGCCTTCTCCTCGCGGGACGCTGCCTTACCGATCAGGTAGTGGTTCAACAGAACTTCGTTGGTAATCGAAGCGACCTCGGCGACAAACATCTTATACTGTGCATTGAAGAAGTCGTGACTGTGGTCGGAGTGCCAGAAGTGCATCGCATGACCCAGCTCATGCGCAAGCACAAAGGCATCCTCGAAGGTATTGTTAAAGTTCATCAGGACAAAGGGATGCGTCGCATAGACCGAGTTGCAGTACGCGCCGACGCGCTTGCCCTCGTTCTCGACCGCATCGATCCAGCGATTCTCAAACGCCTCGCGAAGCAAATCAAGGTAGTGATCGCCGAGCGGTGCAAGACCCTCGAGCAGCATCTCCTTTGCCTCCTCGTAAGTCACGCTGCGCTCGTAATCCTTTAACATGTTCGCGTAAACATCGTACATGTGAAGCTCGTCCACGCCGAGCATCTTCTTTCTGAGTGCCATATAGCGGTGGAACGGCGCAATGTTCTTGTGAACGCTCGAGAGCAGCCGCTCACAGACCTGCGGGGACACATTGTCTCTGCCGACCGCCGCCTCAAAGGAGCTCTTATACCCTCTCGCCTTCGCAAAGAAGAAAAGCTGCTTCATCTGCGCATCGTAGAGAGAAGCAATGGTATTGCGGAAGCTCTTATAGGTTCCGTAGTACTGCTCAAACACTTCCTTGCGGAGCTCACGGTTCGGAGATGCCTCGAGCAGCGTAAATCTGCCGTTCGTAATCTGCACTTCCTCGTCGCCGTCCTTTACCGTCGGGAACTTCATGTCCGCATTCTGCAGCATCGAGAAGCTCTGATAGGGGGCAAGTGCCATGATGTTTGCCGCCGCGAGCAGCTTCTCCTCGCTCTTATTCAGCGTGTGCGGCGCAAGGCGAATCGCATCGTCAATCGTAATCTGAAATGCGCGAAGCGCCGGGCAGCTCTCATAGTAGGCGTTCATCTTCTCCTCGCCGAGTGCCAATACTTCCGGCTCAATGAAAGCTGTCTTCTCGAGGATCTTTACATCTGCACTCTGTGCTTTCTGTAAGAGCGCGAGGTTATCCGCATTTCCGGTGTCCACATCGCTTCGCATCATCGCATAGCCGAAGAAGCGGTAGTCTGTCTTCTTGCACTCCTGGTAGAGCTCATAGACCTTTAAGAGTACCTCGGCGCCGTCGCCGAGTTTTCCCTCGTAGCCCGCAATTTCGTCCGCAAGGACGAGGCCGCGCTTCAGATCTTCTTCAAAGGCCTGTACATCCGGGTAGACATCCTCCAGCTTCCAGGTCTGCTCCACTGCAACTTCACTTCTCTTGGGCAGCTTCTGTTCCATTGGGTTCTCCTTTCGAGAGCAATTGTTGACTTCTGTATCATCGTACCAAAAAGAAAGCGCTTTGTGAATCTGTTTTGTAAGTTTTACACAATCACAAGCTTAGAGAAATCTATCATGTTCAATATGTCGCATTTTATGAAAGTATGATATAGTTATATGGCATAGAAAGGAGATATGTCATGAATCGAAATCGCTTGCTTATCATCATTTCCTCGGCTGTTGCAATTCTCGGAGCATTTCTCCCCTGGGCGAGTGTCTCTGCCGGTTTCTTCGGCGCCATGAGTATTCGCGGTACCCAGGGCGATGGCACCTTCATCGCGGTACTCGGCGTTATCGCGATTGTCCTCGCCTGCCTGCAGGACAATAAAA
The DNA here is from genome assembly GCA_000242235.1 of Stomatobaculum longum. GTDB lineage: Bacteria > Bacillota > Clostridia > Lachnospirales > Lachnospiraceae > Moryella > Moryella longum. Next base: position 99,842 of record JH590865.1, on the reverse strand, counting down.
CAGCGCTGCCGAGAAACTTTGCGACCGGCGTTTCCGTCATCGGCGCACTGCAGACCCTGATTATGTTAATCAACCTCCTCAACCTGAGCCGCGTGTTCGGTTCGCAGGGTGCCGCACTGAAAAGCTACGGTGTCAGCGTTCACATCGGCATCGGCTTCTTGTTCGACCTCCTCGCCGGTATTGCGACTGCCGTTTTCGGCGCAATGGCACTCTCCGGCGGCAAGCTCTCGAAGGACACGCTGACCGAGGTCATGGATGCGAGCAAAAATCTCTCCAAGACCGTCGCCCAGGCGACCACAACGGTTGTGAAGTCCGCGTCCGAAGAAATCAATAAACAAAGTGAGAAGCTGAAGGAAGCCAAAGAAGTGAAGGCCGCCGAAGCAGCACAGGCAGAAAGCGCTGCGACAGGTACGGCGGCACTGCCGGAAAGTACGACCCCCGCTCCCGAAGAGCCGGCAGTTCCCGCCGCTGAAAACGGTACCGAAGAACCGCCCGTAAGTGACAGTACTTCCGACAATTCCGCGCTCTAAGCCGACATCACCGCAATTCTCTTTTCAACCCGGCACAGCCCGAACAGGCTGTGCCGGGTTTCTTTTACCCTTCTCGCCCCGGCAATCCATGTCATGATTGCAGCCGCCGCGCATGCACACTATACTGGATAAAGTTCCGCTTTGCGGACCCGACCGAGCGCACTGCGCCACTACGAAAGGACAAGCATGAAATTTCAAGCCGTCAACGAATTCTCCCACTTCTCTTTTTCCGACTGCGTGCTCACCGGAATCGAATGGAACCCCGCCGGCATACAGCTCACACTCGAGGCACTCATCGTCCTCCCGGAAAATTCACAGAATACAAACTTCACCAAGAGCTACGCGGGTCCCGTACAGTTGCGCCTCATCGGCGGACAGCTGACAGACAGTGTCAAAGAAGGCTACCTCTACCGCGATGCCAACGGAAAGCTCCTCGAATCCGTCCCGGACACCGTGCTCTCCCCGGCCGAAGTCGAGGCGCTGCTCCCCACCTTCCGCGATGTGTACCTCTTCCAGATTCTCAGCGAAACAAGAGAAGACGGGAGTGTTCTCCTGGAGCTCGGCATCGAATTCCCGCAGGCCGAGGAATTTGACACGCTCGTAACCCCCTCCTACCGGATCGGCGTCCGCTGCGAAAAGGCCGTCTTCGGCTGGGACTACTATATGAACCGCGTGGAGAGCTGAGCCCGGAATGATTCTTTGGACTTCTCAGGAAGAAGCCGTCTACAACGAGCTTCTGAAAACCGGCGTCTATCGCTGCGATTTGAATCTCTCATCGATGAGAGACTGTCGTAAGCAGTACGACTGGCTGGTGCGACAAATGAAACAGCGCATCGGCCCGCCGCCGGACAAGGTCACTTACCCGGTCTGGGCCCTCTATCAACAGAGCGACAAACACCGTAAACCGGATCTCCACAGAGAGCGCTGGGAGTTCGGCTGCGACGGAGAACGTTTTGCCTGCATCGAAATCGAAATTCCCGACCGGGATGTTCTCTTATCCGATTTTGACGCCTGGTGCATCATCTTAAGCGACTTCCTGATTTCCGATACCGAGCAAGAAGACCGTTGTCTAGAAGCACAATACGAGGCGCTCTCACCTTCCGAGAAGCGCCGCATGAAAGAGAAAAACTGGGAGCGCGTTTTTAGTCTAAGCCCCCTAAACAACGGCTGGGCTCGAAGAGGGTACGAAATTCAGGCAACCTTCTGGGAACTCCGGCTTGAACAGGTTCGGGACGTTCGCTTCTTTCGCGCCGCAGCCAAATCCGATTCCCCGCAGTAGGACTCGGCTGTGCTGCCGGAAGTCCTTCTTTCCTCTCCTCGGTTTTCGGCAACTGCCCCGTAGCTTCGCTTTTCATCGGTTTCTCTCAGCCTGCGCAGGCGCCCCACCATAGCTGTGACCCGCAGTGCTGCTCCGAGAGTCCGGCCTTTGCCCCTATTTGACAGTTGCAAATTCGAAAAACAAAAAGGACAGAAACGCGTGATTTCGCTTTTTTGTCCTTTTCACGTTACAACAAACTCTCATTACGGCAAAATCTCAAGCCAGTAGCCGTCCGGGTCCTCGATAAAGTAGATGCCCATCGCCTCGTTTTCGAAGCAGATGCAGCCCATCTCCTTGTGCTTTTTGTGTGCCGCATCAAAATCGTCCGCCCGAAATGCGAGGTGAAATTCGCACTCGCCAAGATCATACGGCTGCGGATGGTCCTTAAGCCAGGTGAGTTCCACCTCAAATTCCCCGACCTCGCTTTTTAAATACACGATGATAAAGTCATCGCTCGTCTTCCGTCTCACCTCGTGTAAGTCGAGGGCTTCGTTATAGAAGCGGATGGAGCGCTCCAAATCCGCAACATTCAAATTCTCGTGTATCATCTTAAACTTCATATCTCTTCTCCTTTCGCTGTCTCCGTGTTTCTGATGCGGGCGCTATACTGCGGGTATTCCGTGAGAAAGCGCTGAATTACTCCAGGCTCTCCCCAGTAGTGTATCGGAAAAACGGCATCACAGTCCACATTTTCCAGGAAATACAGCAAGCCGTCCGCGTAGTGCGCTTCCAGTCTCGGGTCAAGCGGCACAAAGGCGCAATCAAAATGCCTGCCCTTGATTTTTCCGATCTCCCGGTGATAAATTTCGCGGAGCTCCCGGTTCTCTTCCTCCGGCTCCCCCTCCCAATACCAGTCGTTTAAGTCACCGGCGTGGTAAATGCTTCCCTCTCCGGTGCTCACGAGAAACGCGACGCCGCTGTCATTGGAAAGCAGCGTCTCAACCCGAATCCCGCTCTCAAGTTGATAGCTTTGACCCGGCGCAACGAAGCTTCGCTCTATCTTTGATAAGCGCTTCTCATCATTGATATCATTCGCCAGCACCGCCCGGTAGCGCAGGTCCCGCTCATCGAGTAGGTCAAAGATTTTCGGGTTGTAGTGATCCCTGTGGGAATGACTGCAAAAGACAAGCACTTTCTTTTTCCGGTCGAGCGGCGGCAGTTCACCCTTGTAATAGTCAAAAATAAAGTAGCGGTCTTTCCCTTCCAGCAAAAAACCGCTGTGGTCAAGATATGTCACTTTCATAAGAACCTCCTCTGTCCTTCAATCTTCCCGCCTACTTTCTCCGGTCGCATAGTCAATCACAATGCCCGGCTGTACATTGTAGAGAAACACATGGAAGCGAATCCCGCCCTTTTCCAGGGACTCAGCCTCCAGTTCCACGCCGCGCGCCACCAGCTCATCTCCGGAAAAGACCGGTGTTGCCTGGTAGAGGACAGCGCCGCCGCCGTTTTGGATAAAGTCCCCGACCTGCTTCTCATAGGGCAACATGCCCTCCACATTCAAATAGCGTGTGCCCGTAATCAGGTTATTCGGATTCGCATTTTCTCCGGAAAGCATATAGGCAATCAGATGACAGCGATTATAGAGGAATTTTCCGTCAATCAAATCATCGTAGCGCACCGTGTGCCAACCGCTCGGGCGCACCATGCCGATGCTACCCCGCGGTTCTGTCGGCATCGTCTCTTTGGTCAGAACTGCAAACGCACTGCCGCAACGCCCGAGGGCGTCGAGCGCCGCATAGGACTCATAGCCCTCCTTGGCCCGCGCCCTGCCGAGTTCCCGCTCCTCCGCCGTAAAGTCCGGGATTCCGTGGTTGATGTCGACAGCCGCCTGTCCCGTATAGCTGCCCGCTGCCGAGAGCACCGGAAATTCCGACTCTCCGGGCGGCGGCACAATGACACCGATCGCCTCACTGCTCTCCGGAACGGCTCCCACGCTCTCCTGTTGTACCGCAATCCCAGCTGTGTCCGTGCCGACTCGAAGTGCAGCCGCCGTCAACAGCAGTACCAGCAGCGTCGCGGCACTTCGAAGCGTTCTCTTCCTCAATTTGTGCTTTCTTCTCGCCATCTCCTCCTCCTGTCCATACCGAAAACCAGTATACCATATTCGCGATATGGGCAGGTTGCGGAGGGAGGGGGATTTGCCGGGATAGATTCTTGCATTCAATCTATTTTTCTGCTACTATCTACCCAACAGAGTTGCCCGAGGTAATGTGCGTCGGGGACCAGGCTGAACCTCCCGGTTCGGCCTTTTATTTTACTTATCTGCCACTCAATCCATCTTCCTGCACTGACAAAATATCCGTCTTGTCGCTCTGTTCCTAACAGGAATCGAACTCACAGCCTTTCGCCCAGGAAATCACAGAACTATTTTTTCACGGGCCATTCTACCGAAGTGTGTTCTATAACATTACAGTTTAATACAAAGTGTAGCTATATAGTCATTCCCATAACGAGATAATCTATTTCTCTTGTCACACGATTCATAAAAATCTATCATCGCGAGACCGTTTTTAAGTTGTCCTCTGATCTGTGTTTCTAATGTGTGGCTAAATTCATATCCATATTCCGGATTTATGCTTATCTTACCTTCCTCTTCAAGCTCTTTTGAATTAAACGGGATTGAAAACTTTAAACGTAATTCCTCATCGGGTTTGTCCCATACAATGTCAGCATCATACATGTATACCCAAGGATTCATAAATCCGACCATTAACAGTCCACCCTTTTTCAATACGCGAGAGGCTTCTTGATACATGTTTTCCAAATCTTCTATATACACATTTGAAACCGGATTAAAAATAATATCAAAATTCTCATCTTCAAACGGGAACGGTTTTGTCATGTCGGCTTGAACCGTGTTGATTTTTAAGCCTTCTCTTTCAGCAACCATATCATCTCTTTGTAATTGTGATGCAGAAAAATCCATGATGGTTACATCATACCCCTTTACAGCAAAAATCGGTCCCTGCTGTCCGCCGCCACAGGCTAAACCCAATACCTTTTTTCCGTTGGCTTTTTCAAACCATTCTATCGGAACTTTTTTCCCGACAGTTAATGCAACAGAAATCGGATTCTTTCTAACATTCTCTAATTCTTCATGTGTCAACGGCTCGGTATAGTCATTTTTTACATGATTCCATCTGTCTTCATTTAATTTGATATAATCCTTCATCTTATAGCCTCCTCGTGATTTTATACTGTTTCGATTTGAGTCGGATGTGTTGTCATGGCATTTTTTTGTCTTTACAAATCCTGACAAGTTCTCTTCCATCTCATTATATCTTATATCACTTTTTCCACATTTCCCCATTTACTCAAACTAAATATTAATTAACGATGGTTTGCGTAGCTCTTTTGGCGAAAAAATTAGTGTATTAGTTGTTCACGATCCATGTACTTTTTGCACTGTTATTTTATTCAATAATATTGCTTTTATTTGCATAATCACCTTCATTTTACGGTCTCCATGACACCATGAAAATCATGATAAAGAGCTTGAATCCGTTGAAAACAATGAGATTTTTAGGTGAGATACTCCGCTTTCGCATCTCTTAGATAGTTATAATAAGCGTTCGGATGAATGTATAGCCTTTTAAAAAATCATCTCAATCCGAACTCCTGCTTTTACGTATCAAGGAAACGATATGCCACTAATCGATTTCCTTCGCGAAGATTACCGCTGCTTTTTAAGAAGCTGTTCTCCTTTTCTAATCTGGCTTTTTCACGCCGGAGATGACGAAGTTCTTCCATCATCTCCAGCTGAGACTTCTCCTCATCATTGTTTTGGCAGTCTTCGCGATACGAGCGTACCCAGTTTGGAAACAGTGGCTCCGGATATGCCGTACTCAACCGCAAAGCCGGCAATCGTGCGTCCATACTGAATGTGCGCACGAACAATTTATCATCTGATTTCATCTGATATTCGAGTCATGTGTTTTTCTCCTCTGCTAATACTATAAGCTATTAGGCAGATGTGCTACAACTTCACTGTACCACTATACTTCAAACAATGTAGGCTTATTCAGGTACGTGGTAAAACGATTTGTGAATTCGATACGGTTATCTGTCTGAATGCATCGTATAGGCAGCGGAAATGCCTTGATCAGATGCTCGCTGTTTTGGTGACATCATGATGGGCCGCATAGTGAATGAGGGATAGGTGAAAACGCATATCCTGTGTTATAGTGGCCACAACGGAAGACCTCCTTTGGTGAGTGGACGTTTGTGGTGAACTTCACTTTAACACAAAGCGAGTTCTTCCTTTCTCTATTTTCACTGCTGTAACACATGTATGGTACTCCTACAAAGAGGATTTAAAATTCCCCTTGACTTAGAGTTAACTCCAAGGTTTATACTAGCATTAAACGCTTCGGACATTTATTCATTGTTCTCGAGGGGGTGCTTTATTTGAAAATTAAAGACGTCGTTGAATTAACTGGAACCGCAGCTGATACATTACGCTACTATGAAAAAATAGGTCTATTGCAAATCGAAAGGAAAAATGGTGTGCGTTCTTTTTCAGAGAAAAATTTAGAACAAATTCACATGATTTTACAACTGAAAGAGGCGGGTTTTCTGCTCAAAGAAATTGTTTTTTTGTTTACACTTGATGATGCCATCCAAAGCCCCATGTGCTTAAACTTAAAAGATGAACAAGTTTTAACGGATGTAAAGGATCTGGTCTTTACTAAGCTTAACTTAACTCGTAAAAAAATAATCCGAATGCAGGAAAGCGTTAAAATTCTGGAAAAAATGCACTCCAAGTTAGTCAATGCACTTAAAAGCGGAAAAATGGAAGGATATACAAAATGAATAAAATACTTTTTAAAGCATTGCTGAGTATATATGCACTTCTAACTATGTTGGCAGTAATATCAGATTTGCGTGTTAATCCATTCAATCCCGCTCATTTATTCTTTTTTATGGGCTGCGCAATTTTTATTTCCGTGGTATCCTTAAAAACTTCTCATACACTTGTACTTTTGATAACGGGATTGGTTTGTATGCATATTGCGGCGATTATTGCTGGTCAGATAAATGGTTTCCACTTATCTCATCATATAGTAAGAGCCGCTGTTTCCCTGACGTTGGTGTTGATGTTCCTTCGAATAAAACCCTAAAGGAGAGCTTATAAACAAAGGAATATCAATCAAAAAGGCTTTTATGGATTTTTATTTGATTCTTCCTTATAATTTTATATGCCACAATCGATATGATGAAATATAGTGATATGAAAGGGTATCGTTTCTGATTATAGCAGAACCCTAAACATTATTGTTGTTATTTTTGCATGGTGCTATTCTTTAATTTTCTTGCCCACATGCTTTCGCAGCGAGCATTGGCATGATATCGGCCACCATAGCTATTCATGCTCTGGGTGATATCATATTTGTCTCTTGTGGAGCGGTACAAATGGCTCGTGTACTGTATGCCACGGTCTGAATAAACGATTGCTCCTCTCAGTTTCGCCTTCATGTTGGTATCCATTGCCAGACTAAGAACACCAGAATCAAAGCAATCAAAAATGGCCGAAAGGTAGAGTTTGCCATTATGAGCTTTAATCTCTGTCACGTCAGTGACATACTTGGTCAACAGCTTATCAGACTTAAAGTTACGTTTCAGAAGATCGTCTGACTTACATGCTGCCGGATCTGCTTTGGGAATGCCGTTTGGCTTACGACGCGGACAATGTGGGTTAGCCCTATCTCCTGCATAATGCGGTAAACTGTACGCCCGCTTGGGATATCGACGCCTTCAGGCTTCTTAAGCTGCAACGCCTGATACATCCGTATGCGTCCATATGTATCATTGCATTCATCTTATGCATTGATCTCTCTCATGGCATCTGCCAGGTGCTGATACTTTCAGATCTGAGTCTTATTCATTAGATATTGATTGAGCCCCTGTCAAGTTACGCGCAGCATCCTGCAGCAGAAACTGACTTCTCCCTTTATACCCTACATTCCCGTGATTCCACGCTAGGATATCATTATGATAAGTTCTGCAAAGCCGCAGCATAAAGAACCTTAATCCTCCTGCAAAAAGAGGACTGGTACCTTTTGCATAGACGGAACGACTCTTCTTTGGTGCCACTTATCTATTCGATCAGATCGGCATCGTTACCGGCGTAACAGCAGATTTAAAGATCTGTTTCCCACATACCTATAAACAGATCCAGTTAATCACCTATTACCTGATCTTGGAGGACCGAAATCCGCTCTTCCGTTTTAAGAAGTGGGCCATGCTCCATAAACCCCCTTACGGGAATGACATTCCCTCTCAAAGGAGTTCGGAACTTTTCCAGTCCATTACGGAAGACGCAAAGATGCAGTTCTTCCGCCTGCAGGGAAAGCGACGGGTTGAAAAGGAATACTGGGCTTATGACAGCACTTCTATATCCAGTTATTCTGAGAACCTATGGCAGGTCAAGTATGGCAAGAACAAGGATGGGGAAAAGCTTCCGCAGATCAATCTGGCCCTGATCTTCGGAGAAAACTCTGGCCTGCCGTTCTACTACCGTAAGCTTGCCGGGAACATTCCAGACGTCAAAACGATTCGTGAACTGCTCCGCGAACTGGATGTCCTTGGCTATGAGAAGATCAAGCTGGTCATGGATCGTGGATACTACAGCGTGGATAACATCAACGCCCTGTACAAAGAGCATCGAAAGTTCCTGTGCAGCACCTCTGCGGCGTTGAAGTTTGCGAAGGATTCCATCCGTGAAATTGGAGCAGAGAAGGACCGCTATGAAGCTGAAGGAGAGTTGGCTTAATCCAAAACTTTATCTTATCGGAGCCGCTTACCATCAGCACGTTCTTATTTCTGGCATTGCATTGGCAGGATTCTTCGATCGGTTGCCCATTATGAGCCGCTCTGTTTTAGTGAGCATTACGTTGTTTTCAAAAACCAGATCATGAATGATGCAATGTCTTTTGGATCGCCCCAGAAAACGTTCTATCAAGTACTTTTTTAATTGATTGGAATTTTCTTTTCTGAAAAGAAGTAAGAAAAACAGCACCCCTTGCAATTTACTGCTTCTAAAATTGTTCTATTCATCAATTCAATAAACTGGAATTTATCGTGCTATATTTAGAATCAAAGCGTTAAACGCCTTTGCAAAAACCGGAGGGATATTGTGAGCTGCTTTCTTCCATATCTCATAGCGACAATACGGATTCATCTCAGCCATTTTCTTAACACTGTCGATAATCTCTTTCTGTTCCTTTTCGCCCGCCAAAGCAATAATTGGAAAAGGCACATTGACAAACTGTGGTTCGCTCTCAAAGGTGATGCCATTATCAACTGAATTGTGGATAGTTTCTGCTTTTACCTTCTGCATCCATCCAATGAATTCTCGCCTTGCTTCTCTGGGAAGACCGTTCATGAAACCAATACAATTACATAGCCATTTCTTTTTCAATGAAAGTAATTGCTTTTCGTTTATCTTCAATGCCTTCTTGATTGAGACCGCTGTTTTGTTCAGCCAGGGGCTGACAATGATAGCAGAATAGAAAAGCTCTGAGTGTTCAGAAATGAGTTTGAACGCAAGTTGTGCACCTAATGAGAAGCCTACTAGCAGAACTTTCTGATCAAGTTCGGAAATAGAATCGGCAATTTCGTTTGTGCAAATTTCGGCATCAAATACTCTGTCTGCCTCTTCACCGAAGCCCATAATATGGGGTATTATGATATGAAAACGATCAGCAAGCGAGTATTGTCTGCCAAAGCTATGAACAAAATTTGCCCCATGAAGCATTACGATCGTACTATTGTGTTCTTTTCCAAGCTCAATGATTTTCAACGTTTCATCACCTCAACCTCAATAAATTATAAATTGTTTTTCACTCAATATTCCTATTATTATATCATATTTTTGCTTAATTTTACAGCCATAACTCTTACTTTTTGACCTGCGTTAGTTCTCTGTTTTCTTTATACAATTTCCAACACGGATTATTTCCGTCAATCACATCGCCAACTTCTAATTTTTCTCTAAATATTGCTTGTGTTATAGTGTTTAGGGTATTTTATACGATCCACGATCAGATTCCTCACTTGCTCTCAAATATTCATCATAACATACAGAAAAAGATGGATAAAAAAATCATTTTTCCCCTGTTCTCTCTATTTCAATTTCATTACATTTAACAGTTTATCTTGAAATATATCCTTACTGATTTGGCTAAAATATATCTTTGCTGTAGAGGATTTCCCATTCATTTTTTATATGCGGTTTGGCTTTTGAGGAGTAACTCGTTCTTTGTTAGTCTGTGATTTTTCTGCTTTTTCAATCCCTTCCCTTATCTGTGCCATTTCCTGTTCTGTCGGTTCTATTTGTTTTTTGAGTTTGTTTTCAAATGTTCCTTTGTTGCCTGGTTTCGGCAAAAGAAAGACGTCTCCGATTCCTTAAAGGCGCTGTTCACTGGGTATTGCATTATCACTCCTGATCCCGGCTTTTCTTTCTTCACTCATGATTTCTCTTGCGGCATCCATGGTGAAGCTGCCTTCCTGAATCAGCTTTTTCAGACGCTGTGTCTCGGCGTAAAAAGACGGATTAGCTTATGTTGAATTCCATATTGCTTTAAGCGATCTTCAAACAACGTAGGCTTATTCATGTGCATGGTAAAACGATTTGTGAATTCGGTACCGTTATCTGTTTGAATACATCGTATAGGTAGCGAAAACACCTTAATCAGATGTTCCAGAAAACGTGTCAAAGCATGGGGATTGTGCTCGTCAAAGGCTTCTACATAGCGACAGCGAGAGTATTCATCAATAGCTGTATACCGAAAGAACTGTTCTTCGGCAACAGCGCTATTTTTAAGGCAGACGGAAGGAACATACTTCACGTCAACCTGAATGCGTTGTCCCGGGAACTGCATCTGTTCATAAGGTTTAGGGATGTACTTTGGATTCTTTGGATGAATTGTCGTGATACCACGTCGTTTTAGGATTCTATACAAAGAGCTGACAGAACGAGAATAACCTCGCTGCATAAGCTTTACCCAGAAAACAACCAAGCCGGCATGGGGATTGCGGCGACACATGTTAAAAATGAGTTTGATTTCTTCCGGAGTATGTTGTCGAGGATGGTGATGTGGTCGCCTGGAACGGTTACGCAGAGAATACCAGGAACCATCGTAACGATTTTTCCACCGATAGACGTATTGGCGATTGACATGATACTTAATCGCTGTTTTGGTGACGCCATGGTGGGCAGCATAGTGAATGAGAGATAGGCGAAAACGCATATCCTGTGTTATAGTAGCCACAACGGAAGACCTCTTTGTCGAGTGGATGTTTGTGGTGAACTTCACTTTAACACAAAGCGAGTTCTTCCGTTCTCTATTTTCACTGCTGTAACACATGTATGGTAATCCTACACTACCACGAACGAGTTCTTTCAGCTGATCCTTGATAACGTCCTCGTTGAACTGTACAATCTTATCAGACATGGTTTGTAGTCTCCTTTCTGAGTGTTGTCTCGCAACTTCATTCTACCAGAGGACTGCAAACTATGTCTTCTTTATGTGATTCTCAATTTGCGCAACTTGGTATACCTTATCGATACCGATGAGCGCGACACCGCCGCCTGCCATGTTGTTGGCTTGGATCCGCCAAGGAAGACCTGGCTGTCCATGTTGCCGATAATCGTGTCAGCGTTGTCTTTGTAGATTGCCTTTAGCTGAGACCTTGCCTGCAGCACCAGGCAGGCGCTGATTTCGCGGGAGCGAATCGTGGCGACCAGCTTTTCCAGATTCGGAATCTGGCCAATGTTCGCCGCCTCGTCAATCAGGCACATCACATGGACCGGAAGCCTGCCGCCGTACACATTATCCGCCTTCTCACAAAGCAGGTTAAAGAGCAGGGTATAGATCATGCTGATCAGGAAATTAAAGCTGCCGTCCGTATCTGACATCATCAGGAACAAAGCGGTTTTCTCATCTCCGAGGGTATCCAGGCCCAGCTCGTCATACATCGTGATCTCACGGACTTCCTGAATATCGAAGGGCGCAAGTCTGGCACCGGCTGACACGAGTATCGACTTAAGGGATTTTTCCTGTTGCTCCTTGTCAAGGACTTTTTAATCAAAATCCTCTTTTTTTTCGTCCGATTTTCTCCTAAGCTCTCTCAGCATTATTCTTGTAAGTTTATCTTGCATTGTTTCAGGTGCATTTTCATTGAAATGTACAACAACTTCATAGGTGATCTTTCCAATCTTTCTCTTTGTGCTAATGCCTTTTTTATCTGTATTTTTCAGTTCTTCCATGAATTCGCCTTTCCATGTTTGGATTTTTGACACCGAAAAAGGAAGTATCGGCAATTTGCTTTTACTTCCTCTCTATAATTTTATTTGATTGTTTTACTTCGACAAACTTGGATTTAGATTTTAACCCTTACGGAAAACAAAACGGGCTATTCTCCTGAAGTATGTTCTATAACATTATAGTTTAATACAAAGTGTAGCTATATAGTCATTTCCATAACGTGATAATCTATGTCTTTTGTCACACGATTCATAAAAATCTATCATAGCGAGACCATTTTTAAGTTGTCCTCTGATCTGCGTTTCTAAGGTATGGCTAAATTCATATCCATATTCTGGATTTATGGTTATCTTACCTTCCTCTTCAGGCTCTTTTGAATTAAAAGGTATTGAAAACTTTAAAAGTAATTCCTCATCGGATTTGTCCCATACAATGTCAGCATCATACATGTATATCCAAGGATTCATAAATCCGACCATTAACAGTCCACCCTTTTTCAATACGCGAGAGGCTTCCTGATACATATTTTCTAAATCTTCCATATACACATTTGAAACCGGATTAAAAATAATATCAAAAGTCTCATCTGCAAACGGAAAGGGTTTTGTCATATCGGCTTGAACCGTGTTGATTTTTAAGCCTTCTCTTTCAGCAACCATACCATCTCTTTGCAATTGTGATGCAGAAAAATCCATTATGGTTACATCATACCCCTTTACAGCAAAAACCGGTCCCTGCTGTCCGCCGCCGCAAGCTAACCCTAATATCTTTTTCCCGTTGGCTTTTTCAAACCATTCTATCGGAACCTTTTTCCCGACAGTTAATGCAACAGAAATCGGATTATTTTTAGCTTCTTCTAATTCCTCATGTGTCAACGGCTCAGTATAGTCATTATTTACATGATTCCATCTATCTTCATTTAATTTGATATAATCCTTCATCTTCTAGCCTTCTCGTGATTTTATACTGTTTCGATTTTAGTCGGAGGTGTTGCCATGACACTTTTTTCGTCTTTACAAATTCTGACAATTTCTCTTCCATCATCTCCACCTGAGACTTCTCCTCATCATTGTTTTGGCATTTTTCGCGATACGAGCGTACCCAGTTGGAACCAGTGGATCCGGATATGCCGTACTCAACCGCAATGCCGGCAATCGTGCATCCATCCTGAATGTTCGCACGAACAACTTTTCGCCTAGTTTCGTCTGATATTCGAGTCATGTGCTTTTCTTCTCTGCTGACAATACAATCTATCAGGTAGAGGTGTTACAAATTCACTGTACCACTACAGTCAGAAAACACAATGCTTCTTCATAAGTGCATACAATACTTTTCTGTCATCATCAAGCACTATACTCTCTTTTTTCAAAGCATAGTGATGGGTAAATTCTGTATCTATGTATGCGTGATCGTTGATTACAACGGCATTTTTATACCGCGGCCGCACATGGATATGCAGATGTGGATTTGGTACCAATTCTTTGTAAAAGTTATTCAGCAGACAACTCCAATTGCATAATTCAGCACCTAATACCTCTTTATAGATCCATTCCAGTCGATTTATAATCGTTTTCAATTCCATCCACTCAGGAACATCCAATTCGGAAAGACTGCCGCAATGCCGATTCAACACCAGAATACATCTGCCGACATAATCCTGTCTATCTGCCAAATAGACTGACCAATGCAGTGATTGATATAGCAACCACTCAGTTTCCTTATACGCACACCATTCGCAGCCACGCATTACATCTCTCCATAGATTCCGATTTGTTGCTCAATTTTCGTATTCAAATTATACCATAAAACTTTTGAACAATTCTGCCGTAACTTTGGACTATATGAGAAAGGTCCGAACAGTCTCCTGCCCGGACTTTCTCTTATAAATCAATTCCGCTTTCACAACTTCCTTTGCCTGTACCTTGCAAGCGTTTATCTGCCATCCCCATTCCATTTGGTTTTCGGCTTTCAGTTACTCGGTCACGCCGTCTCGCTCTGCCAGTAACCTCACGATCAGCTCCATACGGTTTCGTTCCGCTTCGTCAATCTCGCGCAATACCTCAATAGCTTGTCAGATAGCACCTGTTCATTGAACAGTATCGGGAGATACATTTCCAGATATGCCTTGCAAAGTCTGCCATAGTGTCTGATGAGCTTGGTCGTGCGGATAGCGATGTTCGGGATAAGATAATCGCCGTTCTGTGTGTAAGTGATATTCATGCTGTTTGCACTCCTTTCATCGGCTCTCCCTGCGGTAAATTGCTGACGGGAACGAAAACGCCCTTTGCAATGTCTTCCGCACGAATAGTGGCTTTCTTGACTTCGATTTCTGCCTTTTCCAAAGACTTGCCGAATGATTTTTAACGGCTGCGTCGATTGCATCTGCTGCCAGCTGTTCCCCGGTGATGCCGTAGCTCTTGCGCATCGCATCGGTCACCAGAGCGCTGGAGGTTTCGCGTTCATTGCTACCTAAGTCAAAGCGATAGACTACCGCCATGTCCTCTACCGTCTCATGGGGAATCTCGGCAAGTTTCTCTTCATTCCCCTTAACCGGAATCATCTGCAGCATCAACGTTTCCTTCATCTGCTCATAGTTGCCGAGGACATTCCAGTCAATCTGCGGCATGTTCTTAGAAGCCTCCCGAACCGCACTCTCAATCATATCCATCACCTGGTGCTCGGAAACACCTGTATTGGTGCGCTCATAGTAAGAATACAGACTCATGCTTGCGCTCACCTTGCTGCCGGAAAGTGTAACCATAACTCCCTCATAGGACGCTCCCTGCAGCTTCTTCATCACCCGGAATGTAAATTCCGGATTCGGGAAGCATTCGCGCATTTCATCCACATTCTTGAATTCAATTCACTTTTCTGTTACCATCTACTCAACAGAGTTGCCCGAGGTAATGTGTGTCGGGGACCAGGCTGGACCTCTTGGTTCAGCCTCTTATTTTACCTGTGAATTGGGGAACGGACATGAATCTGAAGATACCGCTGACTTTCTCGGAACACCGCATCCTTTCCCGGAAATTAAGAAGCGTTCCGTTCCTGACGGGAGTCGAACCCGGAGCCTTTCGCCCGGGAAGCGATAGGGCTCTTTTCGTCGATGTTCACCCTTTCGTTAGATATCCACGAATTCTCATTAGACAACTTTTAGATTATCTAATCGCGGGGAAAAGGAACTCTTTCCGGCTATCGACTTTATTAGCAAAATCTCTATCGTTGACATTCAGTTGTTATTCATAAATATCCGCAATTCTTGCACTATTTGCGTTGAAATTCAGTAGAATATTCAAATTGAATTGCATATTATAAAAATAAACGAGAGAAAGATTTTTTTAATCTTCCTCCCGTTTTGTGCTGTTCCCGGCGGGAGTCGAACCCACGACCTTTCGCTTAGGAGCAAGTCCGGCGTTTGGTTCTTATTATCCATCCGTGTTCACAGGTGTTCATGAAACCCGCGTATTTCCAATGGTTTTTCGTGTTCCGAGTTGTCCTCTGTTCACAGATTTCTTTAGATGTTCACCGCTGTCTAATCGTTTCCATTAGACGGATTTTAGAAATCGCTAAAACCGGCGTCTTGTGCCCTTACCAACTGTCGCCATTTTTAGATATTTTAAGCCCACAGAGCCTCTCTTACAAGGTCCTGTGGGCTATGTATTCTTATGCGTTTCAACTTAGCTTTTTCAATAGATTCATCAGTAGCGTTGCAGTCGATTCATCACTCATAAGCTTCTCAAGCAGCTGTCTGTCACCAGCGGTTAGAGCGTCTCTTGTTTTTGTTTCGACCTCCGGTAAATGTTCTCCCGTATCCTCCCGAACAATATCCTTCCGGTAAAATGCCTTTTCAAAAAGCTTTGCATTCTGCTGCCGGTCATCATCCAGGATATGCGAGTACTGGTCCGTGACCATCTTAGCCTGCGCATGACCGGAATCGCCCTGAACTGCTTTAATATCACCTCCGTTCAGTTTCAGCTTATAGGTGATACTGGAATGCCGCAGGCTGTGGAATACCACCGGCGGAAGATCATGCTCCTTAATCAGCTTCTTGAAGGATTCTGTTATAGTGCTTGCTTCCGTGGGCATTCCGTAGTCTCCGGCAAAAACAAGATCATAGTCTGAATATTCGGATCCCAGGGCCTCCTTCAGTTCTTCCTGCTCCTCCTTCCTGATGACCAGCATTTTTGCAACCGTACGGGGGAGAAATACCTTCCGGATACTGGACAGCGTCTTCGGCTTCTTCAAAACGAGCTGCGTCCTGTTCTTTTCAGAAATAACCGGAAACGCAAAAATAACATCCTTTTCATCCAGTTGCTGCATAGCACTGCGGTTCACCCGCTGCAATTCCTTATTCACATAGACATAAGCGACTCCCTTTTTGATGCTCTCATCCGAAACATCGATGCAAGACCAGGTTAAGCCGAGCAGCTCACCAATTCGAAGAGAGCAGGCAAATGCCAGATTGATGGCAAGCCTGAGCTTTGAATCCCCGCAAAGCTCAACCGCTCTCATGAGAGTTTCGGCATTCCAGATCTCACGCTGCTTTTTCGTTGACTTCGGCACCGTGGCGTAATCCGCCGGATTCCGTATCATCAGATCCCAACGGACCGCCTGTTCAAAGCAGCTGTGAAGAAGCTTATGTATGCGCCTGACCGTTTCCGCCGATACCAGCGCAGAGGTCTTCTTATGCCTATTATCCGTGCATTTGGGAACCGCCCGCGTCTTCAGCATCGTCTGGTAGTACTTCTCCAGTGACCTTGCGGTAACATCTCCCAGCTTCATTTGTCCCAGGTGCGGGAGAATGTAGGCGTTAATCATATTGATATTAGAAGTGTAGGTCGAAAGCGCCCAATTGTTCTTGCCATACATGGATATGTATTCCTTCAAAAGGTCTGCCATGGTTTCGCACTGCGAGATTACGATGCTGCCAAGTTCTTGGCGATATTCTACCTCCGACTTTCTTCTCTGCGCATCCGCCTTCGTCTTGCAACTTTCCCATTTCTGTTTCTTTTCTCCGGCTTCGTTTCCGTAAGTGTATACCACATAATACCTGTTCTTCCTTTCAACAAGCGATGCCATCACCGTTCCTCCTTCTCACAAGCGTTGTCCTGAGAGGACAGCCACCATTCCAGGGCAGCACGCCTAATCCGAACCATCTTTCCGACACGAATGCCCTTGAGAATATCATCTTCAATCATCTTGTATATCTCACGGGGCGTTGCGCCGATTAGGAGGGCGGCCTCTCTGACCGTAAAACTCATCTTGTCAGCATCCAACAATACCGTGCGCTCGGAATCATCGACCTCTTCGAGTTCTTTATCAAGACCCGAAGTTTGCTCCGTGACCTTCTGATAACAATCCTGTCTCTGATACCAGCGTTCAAAGCTATCCAGTGTAACACGTTTTTTGTCCGCAACCGTGATAATCTCGAAAACACCCCGATTACGCTTTCTTCTGACCAGCGAGTAGGCTTCCTCGCGGCTGATGCCCAAAAGCCTTGCCATCTGCGGCAGCGTCATGGAAGTATTTTCCCGCTCCGCATCTCGCTGCCGATCCTCCGGCGTCCTGTACTTCGTCTGGGCCTTATACCACGCATCAAAGATATCCTTACGGACGCGCCTCCAGGAAGCAACCTCAAACGTTTCGAGCTTGTCCCGCTTGATGATTTCATAGACAGTCGAATCACTGATACCCAAAAGCGTCGCAATCTCCGGTATCGAATAAGAATCGGCCTTCAATTCGGCACCTGGCGGCGGACCGGCGACCTTCTTGTATTTAACCTGATTTGCATACCAGTGCTCAAAGCTATCAAGTACCACCCGCATCTTTCCGGCGACAAGAACCGTTTCAAAGAGCTGTCTATGTACCAGCCAATAGGAGTCCGTTTTCTTCAGACCAAGCATCTGCCGCATTTCCGAAACGGACATGGTGGTCTTATCTCTGTTATTCATCCCACAACCTCCTTATCGTGATTTAGCCAGGTCTTATGACCTGGCTAAATCGTAGCGGATACCCGTTTCCATTGTTAGGATGTCACCGATTGAACGGGCATCCTTGACACTTTACAGCTTACTGTCCAGCCACTCATCAAAACTCTTTTTCGAAATCCGATACGTGGATCCGATTTTGAACCAGCGGAACTCATGCCGTTCAAGTAGCTTGTACGCGGTTCCTCTTGCAATTCCGAGGATGATTTGTAAGTCCTCAACGGTATAACAGCGCTTTTCTGCACCGGCAACTGCTGCTGTTTCCTGGCGCTCAAAGGTTTCAATCGCTTCCATTATGCAACCCCCTCACTTTCTGTATTTTTCGTTTGGCTTCTCAGCATTTGCCTCATTACGGAAATTCCAGGCACTCACCAGGAATCGGATCCTCCGGATTCGTGTACCCGGTCGCCACACGGATTAATTCATTGACCTTGTCCATCTGCCACGGCATCAGCTTCCCGAGATATTTCACCACCCGGCACTTATCAACCGGCGTCGGCTGTTCGCCAAGTATCATAGACGGCTTCTCAAGGAACGGCACATTATAGAGGACGTAGTGCGTTTTCTGCCCGAGCTTCTTTAGCTGCGTTGTCAGCGGATAAACCAGAAGATTCGGGCTGTATCTGTTCCCCATCTCATTCTGGATGTTAATGCACGGGCGAAGGCCGCCCTGGATGTGATTTACCGGTTCCGGCAGATCAATCAGATAGACATCTCCCCGTCTGTAAGTCCAATTATCACGAAGCATGTGTAATCCCTCCTTGTCTTCGCAGATATTCCTATGCAAATGGCAGGCATCGCTGCCTGCCGTATCCTAAACAGATCTGTTGTGACCTGCTTATTACGTATGTTATCCCCACATTTGTCCTCGACACCCCTGGGAACTGGCAGACCCTCTGTCCTGCCGGGAATACATTCCGGCGTCCGGTTGCTGCCGGATCCATGGGACTCTAACCCCTCCGTGGTTCTCACCGAGCTGCGTACAGAAGTATCATTATGCTGTGACGGATCAATGCTGTACTCCGGAAGCAATCCGGAGCTTACAGACCGGTTCTCGCTCCTGTCTTTTACGGACAATCGTTGCGCTTCCCGCTGATGTGGCTCCCCGTCACAGGGTTGTGCCTGAAGAATGTAGATTCAGTTTTCAAGGATCTAAACAGGAACCGCTTGGCTCCTGACATATATAAGTTTAGCTGTACAGATGATGAAGCTTTAGGAACTGATAATACGGATTTACCATGCTGGTTATACGGATTCGCGAATTCAACGGTGATTACAACACTATGTGTATAAGAACGAAGTGTTCTTGACTCAACAGCTTGGCATATTTACAGATGTTGTAAAATGAAATATATTTTTTGTCGAAGCCTTTCGCAGAAGCGGTGCGGTGGAATATAGTAGAATATAGTATTAGAAGAGACGTCTGAGACAAGCGCAATGGGATGAAGACAATGCGAAGAAATGAACTATTAATTCAACATATCAACAGAAGATAAGGTGATCTGCTTACCTCTTTTCGCTCTGTTTTCCTTGACGGTCAAGGTTCATCTGACTAAAATAGAATAAATTTCTCATCCGAATCGATAATTCATTATTAACGCATACACATTGGGATTTGATTTTTAAAGGAGTCCGACAATCTTATGAGTACACCTACTAAGCCAATGAAGTCCGCCCAGGACCTTGTTGAACATATGAAACGCAAAGGAATTACGTTCAATATCGTTTCTCCGGAAGACGCCGTCCAGTACATGGAACAAAATAATAATTATTTCCGTGTGGCGTCCTACCGCAAGAACTATAATAAACGACTTAATTCAAAGCAAAATCCAATAGACGAGTATGTAAATCTAGATTTTGGATATCTTCAGGATCTTGCCATTATCGACATGGAACTGAGATACACATTTATTCAACTCGCACTTGATATTGAGCATTTTGCAAAAATGGATCTTCTAAGGGAAATTGAACGTCATAACGAAGACGGTTATAAAATCGTCTCAGATTTTCTTAATGCTCAGAAAACCGACAGAAAACAACACATTCAATCAGAATTACGGCAAAATCAGAACAGCTATTACACGAAAGACGTCTATAATAAATATAATCCTGATTTCCCTGCTTGGGTTTTTTTAGAACTTCTTCCTTTTGGTACAATCCTTGATTTTTATCTCTTTTGTGCTAAACACTTTAACTCTAAGCCGATGTGCGATCGCTTTTATATCATGATAAGATGTAAAAGTGTACGAAACGCCTGTGCCCACAACGACTGCTTCATCAATGATTTCCATACAGGTACTGCACCATATAAGCCCAAGTATCCTGTAATCCAAAAGTTAGCAGTAATCCCCTCGCTTTCATCTGATTCCCGTAAACGTCGTATGCAGAATGAACGGATGCAGGAGCTAATATATGTTCTCTATATCCATAACGAAATCGTGACCAGCAAAGGGGTCCACGACAAGGCCGCTCAAAAATTACATGCTTTTAAAGATCGGATGATGAGGCACGCTGACTATTACAATACGAATCAGTTGATTGCCGCGAATTTCAACTTTTTGAAACTGGTCATTGACAACTGGTTCTCCATCGTTTAAACTAATGGCACGTCGAAAAAGCAGCACTGCTTTTGTAAGGGCTCTATCCTAGGATCGAGCCCTATTTTTTTGTCCAAAAACCTGCAGGTACCACAATTGTGGTACCTGCAGGTTTTTCTTTGCCCCTAGGGCAACCAAACCAATTCCATGAGGTTTACATCAGGACTCAGGTTGGCATTCACCTTCTGGATTGTGGCTATATGTAAAGTTGTCTATAGCATTTTTTCTATCAACAGAAAAGGGAAAATTCTACTACTTCCGATGCTCTACAATTTACTGGCAAATTCCATCATATGAGAAGCCATTTCAATAAGATTCCTGCGAACAGAATCTTTATCAAGCTCATTCCCCAGAAGCAGATAGTCCGTACTAACATTAAAATAGAGCGCAATTTCAACAAGTAGTTCCAGCGATGGTTTCCCTTTTCCACGCTCTATATTGCCGAGATGTTCGAGACTGATGTTGAGTTCTTCGGCACTTTTCTCCTGTGTCTTACCTCGAGCTTTACGAAGTGCTTTCAAACGCTCTGCAAAATCAGCTTTCCCTAAATTGTACAAAATTATTTTCCTTTCCTCCTGACACGGGAGATTTGAAGGAGCCACTCCTTCCTGCAGACAGATTGGAACCTTCAGGGCCTTACGAAAGCCAAAAAGATAAGGATACCGATATCGCATTTCTCCGAAATCTGAACTATGCAATATGTATATCCTCAGCCCTTCATACATGCCAGGACGCGATATATTTAAGAAGTGGATTGAAATCATACATTTGTCTTGCTAAACGGTACAAAAAAGAAGCCACCGACAAGGAAGGGATCCTATGGATATAGGAATCCTATCCTTGCCGATGACCTCTCATGTTTGTCTGGCTTAACGCATCGACCGTTCAAGCATGTGACCTGAAATGGATTTACGCAGTCTGTTTCACCTCAACCATTCCCGTCTGTATGCCGATTCAATTGTGTTTGTTCTATCTCAGTTCAGTCCTGCCCCTCAGGCGCATACACATCGATACGATTGTGTCGGCGCCCCATTCGCTTCTGTACCATAACCGATTTGCAGCGTTTGCAGGTGATGCGTACTATGCCGTCGCGATCCTCCAAACCGTGATTTATTTCATGGCAGTTGGGACAACAAACGCTTCTCGGGCGTAATACGCCCCGGCTCTCATGTGCCAATTACCTCGCTCCCCTCTCATTCGCTCGTTTTTCATACTGCAGGAATTGCGACATGCTCAAACTCTCTTACCAACGAAAAAGGCTTCTGTATCTTCCACATTCTTCGGAGCTGCTACGTCGTTTCCCCACAGTATTCGCATTCCATCCATCCGTCTGTCTCTTCGAGAAGCAACTGATAATTCACCTTGCCGCAGACCGGACATCTCATATCGTATTGATTCATGCTTTCACCTCCGTTTCATCGGATTACAGTGCCTTGATGACGTGCCTGGCGACACCCTGAACGATCAGATCTTTCGTGCGTATCTCTTTACCGGGATAAACGGCTTCGTTCCGATAAAGGAGAATCGCTTCCTGATTCTCAGCATCAATGCCGCCAAACACCTTCAATGTGCTCTCATTGTCCCCTAAGAGGGCAACAACGATATCACCAACCTTGGCCTCGCAATCCATCCTGATAACGACTCTGTCACCATCATCGATGCCCGCATCAACCATAGAGTCACCACATGTCTCCAGGATATAAAACTCACCCTTCCCGAAAAGGGAAACAGGAAGGCTGATGTACTCCCGAATGCATTCCTCCTTTTCCTCCGCAGTTCCACACGGAATGGATCCGACAACAGGACAGGGGGCAGAACCGGTCGTGAACTTGTTAATCATCGGCGTATTGATGGCACGAGACTGACCATCGTACTCGATCATTCCGCGGTTATCCATTTCAACCAGGTAGCGATATGCAGTTGTTTTAGGGATATCCACGCCCTGAGCAATTTCATTCACCGAGGGAGTGACATGCTTTTCGCAGAAATACTGATCAACATAGGAAATGATGAGTTCCATCATCTCTGAGTTCATTTTCCTCATGGTCTCAATTCCTTTCAATCGATAACGGAACGAATCGTTCCATTAGTGGCATCATAAAACCCCTTGACGGTGAGGTCAAGGGGTCAGGTGTTTAACGGAACGCAGGTGCGCAGAATATTGGGCACCAAGTTTTGACTACAGCTCTTCGAGAGCCTTCCGGAGCATTTCCCGATACGCAGTCTGGACCGATTCCGGGCCCAGAATCCTAATCTTACCGTTAAAGCCAAAAATCCAGCGGTAGAAGGTAGAACTGGTACATAAAAAAACATTGGCTCTAAAGCTCTCTTCATCAATCGGTTCTGTCTCAACATCCGTGCCGAAGTGATCGATGATATGCTTCATCGTCGATACATGACAAAGGAGCTGAACCTCTTCCGGCTGATCCGTGTCAAACATACGGAAAACACACTTACTGTACTGAGCAGGCGAGTAGTCTTCCGGCGATGATACCGCAATCTGATTCAGAATCTTTGGCTGCTCCGCAATCCGGTCGATGCGGAAGGTCCGCACAGCCTGGCGCTCATCGCAAAATCCGCGCAGATAATAGTAATCGCCATTCCATTCCAGCGTATAGGGACTTACCGTGTATGGCGCACCGTCATTGGTCATGTAGCGCTTCTTGTTCACATCATAGTCCGTGTAAATGAGCCGGATTTTCCTGCGGGTATCAATCGCTTCATGGATGGCATCCACAATGTAATACCCTTGCTCGTTCTCCGACTTGGCGCGTCCGGATAGATAGACATGCCTGCGAAGCTTGGCAGCATTCGCTGCAGCGGTCAGTGTGAGAAGCTTTGAGATCAGTTCATCACTCTTACGCTGCGTGATGAACCTGGAGGAAGAAATTGCATCTACAAGAAGCCTAAGCTCAGCCAGGTCATAGGTGTGACCATCATAGTAATACTTGTTCTACGTAGACTCATAGTGCTCAATGTGAAGGCCGCAGTCGTGGAGAATGGCGAGGTCATTGCTGATCGTGTTCCGGGAAACCTTGATGGCATATTGCTCTTTCAGAATCTTCATCAACTCCGCGGTAGAGAGCGGATGTTCTGCATCGGTGTGCTGAAACAGGTATTGGTACAAAAATAGAATTCTATGTTTCGTTCCATACTCCATAAGTTACCTCGAACCTGTCTAAAACTCTGACATCTATGTTGTAGTTAGTTTATCTCTCAACTACAATTGTCAGCATGACCAGATCCTCAACTCCGGTATTGATGATGCTGTGTTCTGACCATCACAGATTGCTTTTCCGATTCCCGACAGGCTGTAATTGATATCATCGCCTGTTTCTTGAAGATGCATTCCGATGGATCCGCCCAGATAAATCCAGCATGCAATAATTCTGGTTCCCGAGTGATAATACATCGTCGCCGTCATCTCACCGGTTCCGTTATTCATCTTGCGTCATCGGACAAAAAGAGTTGGTAAAAAGTGCTTCAAACCCTTGATCCACAAGGCTTTTCTCTGCTTACATTTTTCTTGAAACAGTATGTTTGGAGAAAAAAGTTATGAAGCATGCTAGCTGTCCTTCTTGTGGTGGGCCTTGTATTAGATACGGGAAGAATACTTCCGGAACCCAATGGTGGCACTACAATGCCTGCTCGATGATTATTACACCCAAGTTTGATAATGCGGAAAAACAGCTACAAGCCACAGAAAAGGGTGGAAAGTTCAATCCCGATGTGGGGGATGCAATCGTATGGAGTGAGCTCCATAGGACAACTCCATACCCGGAACTCTGGAGCTAGAGCACCAACTCTTTTTGTCCGCTTAACCTTCATCCCCAGAGAAGTTCTCTCCAGCATTTCATTGAAGTTGGTCAGAATGATAAATCACCTCGTTGTTCTCAAATAAATCTGCTCCCAGATGACCGCGTTCGTACTACACAATCTGAGCCGATTAGTCCTTCAGCGGCATTTTCTGCTTCTTCTAGTTCATATCGTAGCATTCGACCGTTATTTCCTTGTATCTGGTCGTCTTTCGAACACCATCCTATGAAAGAAATCCTCCCTTCGTTTCATAATGTCCACTTTTCGAAACAATTACTGGATTGAACATAACTATATCCATAAGGCCAATATTGGCTGCCCTACCTACGCAGCACTCGTGATTAGGCCTCAGAATATCCTGTAGATTGCGTCCCACCTGTAGATCCTCTTTTGTCGTCGGTTCTGATTTCTGCCCAAGGAAAAAACGTCACTCCCGATTAGCTTGACCATTAGCTTTCTCCTTACAGTACAGCCATTGACCACCTCTCAACAACAGCCTTGGAATCAGTAGTCCGACTGCCGTTCACCGGCAGTCACTTGCCAAGCGTTGCCATCTTGGCATACCCTTTGATATCACGCTCGCTGGAACTCATGACTCCTCCTTCGTTCGTGCAAAGTGGAAGAATGATCTTTCTACTCCAGTCATACGGCTCCCGAAATGTCACGACGACCATCGGAATTGTTCCGTTGTAGCTCCAGTACGCAAGAATTACCTTGTCACATTCATCAATTCTGGTCAGCGTGTTTTGAACGTAGGAGGTCCATCGGTCTGCAGATATTTCTTGGCTCATTAACGCAGGCTCTGTAGTCACAAGAGTAATGCGTCCCTATCTCAATTTTGAATACATCCGCACCAGTCAGATTCCATATGATATCTGCAGCAATCTCCCTGTTTCTAACTTTCACATGGCACACAGCACTGCCCAAATATTTCTCATCTGACTCGAAAGGAAATCGATTAATGTCTTTCCCATAATCAATCTCCAAACGCTTTGTTTAGTCACTGTTGGTAGAAGAAACATCTTGTTTCTGCCATTCTCTAATTACTGGCACCCAATCTTGTTCCCTAGCTTCTTGTCCCGTCCAAACCTTCCAAAAGTCCGGAGTCTCAGACTTCGGTCTCACTGAACTTGGTAATTCATTTATATCGACGATTGTTGGAACTGTTATCGCAGATCCTAAAACAATCGCTTTCTTGGTTGGAAGCGCAGGAAGTTCGCCAAGAATATTTCCCAAATTATCTGGCACCATTTTGCGGACCATTTCCTGGTCTCTATCATTCACAATTCTATGCAAAACAAATGAATTACATTGAGATAATACCGTTGAGGATAATTCCGAAGGACGCTGCGATGAGATTAGCAATCCAAGTCCAAACTTTCTGCCTTCTCGGGCAACCCTTTCAAATACTTGCGTACAAAGCTTTCCAGAGCTATTATCCTCAACATCGCTATATTTATGTATGAAAGAATGTGCTTCTTCTATCACCAGAAGCGTGGGGATTTCTTTGCCATAATGCTTGCGATAACGCTGAAGAGCTTCAAAAACGAGTCTTGCTATCGTTGCAACCAATAAATGAACAATTTCTGACGGTAATAAAGAACAATCAATGATACAAACTTTTCCTCTAATGCCACTGTCTTCTTTTGATGTTCCCAGATATGTCTCAATCCAATCTAGTAAAGATATATCAGGAGTATTTCCAATAACCGGAGCCAAGATGGCATTCCTGAGCATGCTTTTTATCCTGACTGTCATAAAATCAATGTATTGAGCAGCTGCAGTGGACTTAGCAAGACCTTCAATACATGGCGCAAGATCGGAAATATGAAATTCAACCGGATCGTCTTCAGAGACAATGCTCGAATCTTCACATTGCTTCATATTAGCCAAACATTTTTTGACTTGCTCATAGAGTTGTTTCACACTGTCATCAGCAAAAAAGTCATAATATTCGATTTGTTCCCCATTTTTGATGAAACTCTTTTTGTTTTTCTTCAACAAGGCTTCGGAATCTGCTAGCATTTTTTTTATTTCATCTCCACATGGCAACTCTGAATCAATTTTTGCAAGTTGGTCTCTTACACTTTTCACCCTTTCTTCAAGTTCTCGTCCGAAATTTCCCTTTTCTTCTTTACTTAGATAGCTTTGCTTATTTATTGCAACACACAAGAAATTGTCTATGTATCTAACAATTTGAGTCAACTGCTCTTCCAGATTATTTGAGGCCCCTGTTGTCATTTGTGATCCTCTCAGGATTCTCAATGCTTCACGTAGCAATGGCTTCTGCGTTTTATCGCTAGCTTGAAAAACGCTTGACCACTCCGAACCATTCCACATCCATGCAGGAACTCTCAATTGATTTGTACTATCCTCGATTGATTTGACGGAGCATTTTAACACATCAATGTCCAATCCATTAAATGCAGAACCATATTCTCCGTTGGGATCCAAGACAATAACTCGAGCATTAGGTGATGATCCGCGTTTTGTTATGCAGGCTTCAATCGTCCATCGTATGAGCCCTGCAACAGTGCATGATTTCCCACTTCCAGTATTGCCCAGAACTGCAATATGCCGTCCAAACAACTCATTAATAGGTAGTCGAACAGGCTGATTCCCTGTTAATGGCGATTTTCCTATAACGATTGAATCTTCCTGCGTGTTTTTAATGATGGCTTCTAACTCTACTTCTGACGGTAGCAAAATTTGATCACCAACAGTTGGCAGGGAAAAGGCACCTCTTTCAAAAGCGACTCCATTCAAGCGATGTTCAATATGACCCAGGATACTCATTGAAACCATTCTGGAGCCTTTCGGCAAATCAACGTCATTACCTGTCGCCATATGATTGAAACCAATCCAGTTTACCATTCCAACAAGATTACCTGTCTCGTTAGGAATCATCAAAAAGCCATTAACTCTCGGGAATAGTGATAATCCACCGAGGGACAAAGCTACGTTCTGTGGAGCGGAATCTAAAAGGTATCCTTTTACTTCTGATGCAGATACAGAATCTACTACACCGACACATTTATCAGAGTTCTGCATCATTATTATTTTCGCCTCCTTTTCCAGATTCCACATATCCCCTTCTTGCCTCGACCAATTTACTCGCAGTTTCGGTTAGCGTATCAATTGCTGCCTTTGGCAAGTAATAATTCACTAAATTTTCGAGAGACGCAAATTCTTCACCAGCCAGCAAAGTGACTTGAGCCATATTAATTTGCTTTAAGAATGCTTCAAGTCGGGCGTCAACGCTATACGCAATAATAACAATATGTGTTGACGGAGTGTGAAGCATTTCTTTTATGATTTTGTTTATGTGTGTGTCACCAAAACCATAACCGTAAGTCACTAATGTCGAATTCGGTCTACAAATGGCAGAGCTAAAATCTCTGAACAACTCAGCATATGGATAAAATGCCGTTTCAACTGACTTCATTGAATTTGGATAGATCATCAGATGATCCTTATAGCTATCACCAGTCGGTAATTGAACCTTCTCTGCGCCAAATCTCAACGCATCACGATATACTACACCGCCTTCTTCATACCAATCTACAGAACCATGAATTTTGGTATAGCGAACAACTCCTTCCGCAAATCTAAATTCATTTTTTGCATCTAATGTGCGGTAGTAGTAATCGATCCCTGATGGGCTTTCTTCAAATTTAGGGATAATTTTTCCCCAGAAACGGTCCAAAATCTTTATTCCAGCCAAGTCGCATCCATATTCAATCATTCTGTCGTAATTAGTAGTGAATATATGTGTCCGTTCTCTGGTCGCATTTCGACTTGCAAATGTCAGCAAGAACGATTTCAACATGGCAATAGCCTTAAATGCAGCTTGATTATTATCGGATTTTACCGTTCTGAAAAGATTGCATTCCGACGAAAGAATGCTTTCTGAAAACTCAGAAAGAACATTATCTATGCACTCCCTAAGATCCTTTGAATTATCTTCTTCGCCGTCTATCTCATAACCTTGCAACAAAGAAATGGCAGTTCTTAACTGATCCTCAATATTGTACTTACCTCTACCAAGGCGAGTTGCTGCCTTTTCAGCATATGCGTTTATCTTTTCATCGAATTTTCCAAAATTTGCTGTGCCCATTGAGGAGGAGTTAACAGAGGCAATTTGGCAAACAGCTGCTGTAAATCCAGCCCCTATTAGCATAGCGAGATGATCCGTCTGTAACGCTGCACTTAACCATGGCTCTATTATTCTCTTGAGATTTTCTCTAGCCTGCATATCTTCAGCACCCGTGCTACATTTAAAGAACTCCTCAGCTGTGCCAACTTTGACAAAGTTCTTACCTCTGATTTCTTCGATTTTATGTTTCATTGCACACCACCTCCTTGTCGCTTTATAGGTAATATACGCAACCACAAATGTTCGTATGGCTGAGCATATTACTATCAGTCGTCAAAGCCGAAATCTGTTACCTTCAGGGTTCTGAAATTCTCAGACACAGTTCTTACCGTAGTAGACGGAGTACCGTTTTCTGCTTCAACTTCCAGCTTCAATTCAACATTTGCACCATCAACAACCATCAGATGCTGTATAAACTCAGAAACAAGGTTGTTAATATCACGGTTTACGTGAGTATTATCCAGCATTGCAGATATATAGAAATGTTTATTCTGTACTATTGGTATAGTAGTTCCACCACCAGCGACTGTACCTGTTCCACTGTCAAATCCGCCACCTGCAGTGCCGCCGTTATTTACTGCCCCCCTTCCATTATTGCCACCGGCAGTGGAACCCCACCATTATTTACGGCTTCGCGTTCCTTTTCTTCCTCTCGTTTCTGGCCTAACGCAATACCTGGTTTTACAAGATAATCCGACTGATTGAAACCAAATATAGTCTGATTGGATTTTGGATCAATATAATGACCTTTATCCTCGGAGTATGCAGCTGCGATGCCATAATACTCTTCAGAAGCAAGCCCCTGGCAAACTGCTTCTTCCAGAACCATGTTGCTGAAAAGGCGAGGCAGATCGCAGCATGTGCTGAGGTATTCCCACAGCTTCTTTACCTGAATATCGTTGCTATCACGCCAAAGAAGCTCATCAAGACACATCTGCAGAAGTGCCGGAGCCCACTTTGTAATAATCTGCTCACCCTGAAGCATCTTTCTGGATACTTTTGTAGCAATGCTATCATTGCCACCACCGATATCACCTATTTCCCACTGGAGGATCTTCATGTCTTCAAACTGATCTATAAACGGAACAAGAAGCCCGCAATAGGTTTCTTTCAGCTGAAGTTCAACAGTATCCTTGCTACACTTCAGATTATTCTGCGTTTCTCTAAATTTGATTGCCATTCAAATTTAGAGAAACCTTATCAGACATGATGGCTGTCCAGGCAATGAGCCTCTTATTTCTTCGGACGAGGCCATTCATCACACTCCTTCCGAAAGCATTTCTCGCCATATCCCCTGGAACTCTTTAATTATCTGCCGCGCTTGACTCTTCCATCCCTCGGCCTTTCAGCATCTGCCAAAACTGCCCAGTATGAGCCAATCTTTGTGGCTCCCGGTATCCTTCCTCCGACACAATACTCATTCACTCTGCGCACGGATAAGCCCCATTTTCAGCTATCTGTTTCACCGATAAGTACTCCATAGTTCACCTCAGAATCCCACAAAAACATATAATATGCCAAAATCTATTATGTTCGGAACTTGGCAGAAAATCAACCTGGTGTTACTGTTCTTGTGCTCAGAATCTTGCACATATCACAAATTTGCGAGCAGTGTCCCGATGGATGGTTTTCCATCGGCACGGACTCGCTGGGATATCCCAGGCCCTTAAAGATCGCACTTCGTGCGGCTGCGCGTTTCTGCGAAACGCTGATACTGCCCCGGCATCAGGAAGAAAAATCATAAATGGCAGCATCAACAGGAGGCAGCTGAGTGAATATGACAGGCATTTTTGTTGAGTATTCCGGGCCTCGTGACACCAGTGTCCGGGCCTTCGGAAACCAGCATTCCGGGAAATAGGAAACCGTGATTCCGATGCTTGGAAACCAACGATCCGGCAATGGAAACCACTCATACGCTGCCTTAGAATTATGGTATGCGCCATCACGGCGTAAATAATTCTAAGGAGGTCGCTCATATGACCAAGTACCGAGAGATTCTGCGCCTGGCAAGTCTGGGTCTCAGTCAACAGAGCATCGCTGACAGTAGCGGTGTATCCAAGAAAACGGTCAACCGTGTGCTTAAGCGCGCCAAAGAGCTCAACATCTTTTGGCCGTTGGAAGCCAACGAGACCGATGCCGTCCTTGCGGAGAAGTTGTTTCCATCCGCACAGAAGCAAGTGTCATCAACAAAACGGATGCCTGACTTCAACTACATCCAGAAGGAGTTGCTTCGCAACGGAGTCAACAAAAAACTCCTCTGGACGGAATACCTGGAGGAGTGCCGCCAGTCCGGCGACGATCCCCTAATGTATTCCCAGTTCTGCTATTACATCCAGCAGGACGAACAGAAATGCCGTGCTACGATGCATATCAACCGAAAGCCCGGTGAGCAGATCGAGGTCGATTGGGCCGGAGATCCTGCTCAGATCACCGATCCGGATACCGGTGAGATCATCCCGGCATTTCTCTTTGTAGGCGTTATGACGTACAGCCAGTACCCTTACGTTGAAGCCTTTATCGATGAGAAACAGCGTGCCTAGATCACAGCTCATGTACATATGTATGAGTACTTCGGCGGTGTTACCCGTATCCTGGTTCCGGATAATACCAAGACAGCTGTGATCCATAACAATGACTGGTATAATCAGGAACTCAATACCATCTACCATGAGATGGCGGAGCATTAAAATCTCCGCTGCAATAATGCCCCGCTTTTGACATAATCCTCCACTTTTATTATTGCAGAGAGGCCTTAATGGGGCAAGTTAAAACCCCCGGAAATCGGATCTCCGGGGGGTTCTCTGCACGATATTCTGTTCCCTGCGGTCAGCAGTCTTTCTCCAAATGCCAGATATCATTGTTGTACTGGTCGATCGTTCTGTCGGAGGAGAAGTAGCCCGCCTTGGCGATATTGACTGCCATCTTCTTCGCCCAGCCCATTCTGTCCTCATAAGCTGCCAGAGCCTTGTCCTTGGTCTTGCAGTAACTCTCGAAGTCAGGGAATGTCATGAACCAGTCTTTGCCCAGCAGCTCGTCATAGAGCTGCTTGAGAAGCTTCCTGTCGCCGGCTTCGAGCATCTCTTCACTGACCAGGAAGTCCACAGCCGCGGCAAGTCTCTTGTCCTTCTTATACCAGTTCTTTGCGACGTAATCCGCGTTCTTATAGTGCTCGATGACCTCCTCGGAGGACTGTCCGAAGGTGAAAATATTGTCTTCCCCGACAAGTTCCGCGATCTCGACGTTCGCTCCGTCCATGGTTCCCAGCGTCACAGCGCCGTTGAGCATGAACTTCATATTGCCGGTCCCGCTGGCTTCCTTGGAGGCCAGTGAGATCTGCTCGGAAATGTCCGATGCGGGGATCAGTTTCTCCGCCATGGACACGTTGTAGTTGCGAAGCATGACGACCTTGAGGTAAGGACTCACTTCAGGGTCGTTGTTCACGATGCTGCTGAAGGCGAGGATCGCATGGATTATATCCTTGGCGATCACATAGGCAGGAGCTGCCTTTGCGCCAAAAAATACCGTGACCGGTCTTCTCGGCCTGTAACCGTCCTTGATGTGCAGGTAACGGTCGATGGCCCACAGGAGGTTGAGCTGCTGTCTCTTGTACTCGTGCAGGCGCTTGATCTGCACGTCATAGACGGACTCGGGGTCAACCTTGTCGCCCTGATATTGTTCAATCCATGCGGAGAACTTGTGTTTTTTCGTGTTCTTCCTGTTCAGGATGCACTGCAGGAAAGTCTCATCCTCCGCGTAAGGAATAAGCTGCTCAAGCTGTCTGGCGTCCGTCTTCCAGCCCTCGCCGATCTTCTCGGTGATCAGCTCTGTCAGCTCAGGGTTGCACTCGATGACCCATCTGCGGAAAGTGATGCCGTTGGTCTTGTTGTTGAACTTCTCGGGATAGAGCTTGTAGAAATTGTTGAGCTCTGTCTCCTTGAGAATGTCAGTGTGAAGTCTCGCGACGCCGTTCACGGAGTGGCTGTAGTGAATGTCCATGTGGGCCATATGCACGTTGCCGTACTCGTCGATGATCTGAACGGAAGGTTCTTCATATTTTGCCTTAACAGCGTCATTCATCCTCTTGATGATCGGCATAAGGTGCGGTACGACAGCCTTGAAGAAGTGCTTGGGCCATGTCTCCAGTGCCTCAGCAAGGATCGTGTGGTTCGTGTAAGCACAGACATCAGTCACAATCTGATATGCTTCTTTCTCCTCAATGCCCTTTTCGGTCAGAAGGCGCACCAGTTCCGGAATGACCAGAGAAGGGTGCGTATCGTTGATCTGGATCGCCGCGTAGTCGGCAAGGTCATGCAGGTTGCTGCCGCGCTCCACGCACTCGTCGAGGATCAGCTGGGCGGCATTGCTGACCATGAAATACTCCTGATAGACGCGGAGAAGCTTTCCGTCCTCATCGCTGTCATCGGGATACAGGAAGAGGGTCAGGTTTTTCTCGATCTCTTTTTTGTCAAAACCGATACCCGAGCCGATCAGTCCCTCATTGACCGTGTCCAGGTCAAATAGACGAAGGCGTCCGCACTTGCTTCCGTAACCTGTGACATCGATCTCATACATGGTGGAAAGAAGCTCCAGATCGCCGCACTGCACCTTATAGTGCTTGTCGGTGCGCTTCATCCAGTTGGCCATGCCCCACTTGCGCCAGTAGTCAGGTCTCATGTGCTGCTTGCGGTCCTCGAAGGACTGTTTGAACAGACCGCAGTGGTAGGCCAGGCCTACGCCGTCAGCGGGAAGGCCCAGTGTCGCAAGGCTGTCGATGAAGCAGGCTGCAAGTCTGCCAAGGCCGCCGTTTCCGAGGGAGGGCTCGTATTCAAATTCCTCCAGCTCCGTAATGTCTTTCCCAGCCTCAGCCAGTTCCGCTTTCACATCATCGTAGATGCCGAGGTTGATCAGGTTGTTGGAAAGAAGTTTACCGATTAGGAATTCTGCCGAAATATAGTAAACTTTCTTCTTTCCGCTGTTGTATCCCCTGTTCCTGCAGGCGTCCTGCGTCAGGGCCAGCGCCGCGTTGTAAAGTTCCAGAATCGTGCACTCGCTAAGTGCTTTTCCAGTGTAATCTCTGAGTTTTAATGTATTCATTACTGCCTCCTGCGGAAGATCTCCGCTGCTTACAATGGTTCCATTTATTAGAATGCATTATAATGATTTATATGTGTGATAATCTTGCAGAATAACGGCAAATAATAGTACAATAATGATATTAATTAATTCAGCACAAAGAAGGGCACAAAGAAGGGTTCCGTTTTTATGAATCTCGAGGAATACTCACAATACAGAGAGACCCTGCTGCATGAGCAGCCGGGTTTCGCCTACAACACTTACCTGTGTACCATCCCCCAGGACTTTGCCCGGCTGGATCTACACTGGCACGACCAGATGGAGATCATCTATGTCAAAAAAGGGCGCGGCACAGTGACCGCCTCTTCCCGCAAATATCCCGTCATGGCCGGTTCCATCATGCCCATCCTCCCCGGTGAACTCCACGCCATCGACGGCGACCCCGGCGTGCGGATGGAGTACGAGAATATCATATTCCCCCTCTCCCTTTTGGACAATCAGGTTGAAAACGACTGGGCAAGGCGCAATATTCTGACCCCTCTGCAGATGGGGACCCTGCGCTTCCCCCGCCCGATCTACGCGGACACCGCGATGCACGCCGAGGTATCCGCTGCCCTTGACGCGGCTGACGATGCCTGCAGCAAGAGGCCTGACGGCTATTCTCTTTTGGTGCGCAGCAGCCTGTTTCGTTTTATCTTTGCGCTCTACACCCATCGGATCCGCGAGGAAAGCTTACCGCCGTCCCCCTACGAGGACGCCATCAAGCAGGTCCTGCTCTACGTCCAGAATCACTTTTCGGAGCCGATCACGGTAAGCGACGCCGCAAGTCTTATTGACTACAGCGACGCTCACTTCATGCGGGTCTTCCGCCGCGAGACGGGATTCACTTTCGGCGAATACCTGTCGGATTACCGGCTCAGATACGCGTCCTATCTGCTCAGGGAGCGCCCGGACTCTGTCGGTGCCATCGCCTCCCTGTGCGGGTTCGACAACTTCTCTTATTTTATCCGGCGCTTCCGCCGCAAATACGGAATGTCCCCGAGGGAATACCGCTCCCACGGGCGCCAGAATACAAAAAGCCCGTAAATTAAGGCTTTATACAACATTTCTCCGTTTTAAGAAGATCGTAAAACGAGTATACTATTAAATACAGGCTGCACTATTCTGCACATTTTTCATTTCCTGCGGCGCGCCTGTATCAAAAGGCTGTCGGGATGGTATGTGCCAGGAGTTCCCAAAGGAAAAGTGGGTGGACGCCCGCCGGGAAGATGTACTGGATGCGCCATACTTCCACGTAGTCTTCACTGTCCCGGAGGAACTGAACCCGGTAATCTATAGCAACCAGAAGCTTCTGTATGATGCCCTTTATCACGCTTCATCTGACACACTGCGGGAACTGGCCTCAGACAGCAAGTATCTTGGTGCGGATATCGGGTACATCTGTATTCTCCATACCTGGGGGAGTGAGATGAACTTCCATCCCCACATCCATGCCGTTGTGCTTGACGGCGGTCTTGACTCCAAAAACCATTGGAAAGACAACGGAGAAGAGTTCTTTCTTCCTATCAGGGTCATTTCGCGCCTTTTCCGTGGCAAGTATCTTGCGGAGCTGAAACACCTTTGGGAAGATGGAAAACAGCTTGAAATTACACTAAAAAGAGAAGGGAAATGAACAGAAAGGAGCAGGAAATGAGTAGGATGTTGATACTGTCCCCTCTGGATGGCAGGGTGATACCGCTGGAGGAAGTGCCGGATGAGGTTTTCGCGGAAAAGGTGCTGGGAGACGGCGCAGCCGTGATTCCTGAGAATGGAAACATTTACAGCCCGATAGACGGCGAGATCGTCTCTATTCCGGAGAGCCTTCATGCATACGGAATCCGGTCTGACGCCGGGATCGAAATGATCGTCCACTTTGGCCTTGAGACCGTGAACCTTCGGGGAGAAGGGTTCTCCCCGAAGGTGAAGGTGGGGGACAGAGTGAAAGCGGGTCAGCTTCTCTGTACAGCGGATATGGACTTCCTGAAGTCAAAGGGCATCAACACGGTGACGCCGGTGCTGGTGACAGACGGAGCAGAGGAGGGAAGCTTCTCTGTAAAGACAGGAGAGATCCGCCATGGGGAAGAGATCATGACTGCGGAGATCAGCGTGGATGCGGCAGCCGCCGCGGATGGAGATGCGCAGAAAGCGGACCCCTCGGACGCACAGCCGGCAGGCAAGGCAGCTGCGGCAGCACCCTCCGCCAAAAAGAAGTTCCCCATCGACTTTGACTTCCTGCAGAAGCTCGGCAAGTCCCTCATGACCGTGATCGCGGTCATGCCCGCCGCGGGTCTGATGATCAGTCTCGGCAACATGCTGACGATGTGCTTCCCGGAAGGCTTCGGCCTCATGGCGGGCAATACCATGGCCCAGATCGGCTGGGCGATCATCGGAAACCTGCACATCCTGTTTGCTGCCGCCATCGGCGGTTCCTGGGCGAAGGAGAAAGCAGGAGGCGCCTTTGCCGCAGTCATTGCTTTCTGTCTCATCAATGTCGTCACCGGCGCCATGCTGGGTGTGAGCTCGGCCATGCTGGAAGATCCGACGGCAGTCACCCACACGCTGCTCGGAAAAGAGATCCTGGTGAAGGATTACTTTGTCGGCATCCTGGGAAGGCCCGCGCTGAACATGGGCGTGTTCGTAGGTATTATCGCCGGTTTCGTGGGCGCCAACGCATACAATAAGTATTATAACTTCCGGAATCTTCCGGACGCGCTGTCTTTCTTTAACGGCAAGAGATTTGTTCCCCTGGTGGTGATCTTCTACTCTACGGTGACGGCGATCATCTTAAGCGTAGTGTGGCCGGTGGTCCAGGGCGGCATCAATGATTTCGGTGTGTGGATCGCGAACTCCAGCTCCACCTCCCCCATTCTTGCCCCGTTTATCTACGGCACTCTGGAGCGTCTGCTGCTCCCCTTCGGCCTGCACCACATGCTGACCATTCCCATGAACTATACCTCTTTCGGAGGCACCTACACGATCCTTACGGGAAGCAGCGCCGGGAC
Source organism: Stomatobaculum longum (assembly GCA_000242235.1). Classification (GTDB taxonomy): domain Bacteria; phylum Bacillota; class Clostridia; order Lachnospirales; family Lachnospiraceae; genus Moryella; species Moryella longum. The sequence continues at coordinate 63,053 of JH590865.1, read as the reverse complement.
CCAGGTGTTCGGACAGGATCCGCTTTGGCTCGCCTGGACCACGGATCTCATCAACTTTAAGAACGCGGGCGATACCGCTGCCTATACGAACCTCCTCACCACGGTGACGCCTGCCCGCTTCAAGGTTGGCCAGATGATCGGCGCCACAGGCCTTCTTCTCGGCATCGCCCTGGCGATCTACCGCCGGGTGGAGCCGGAGCACAGGGCAAAGTACAAGTCCATGATGATCTCCACTGCGGCCGCGGTCTTCCTGACCGGTGTCACGGAACCTCTGGAGTTCATGTTTATGTTCTGCGCACTGCCGCTCTACGGGGTGTACGCAGTTCTCCAGGGCTGCGCGTTCGCCATGGCCGGCATTATCCACCTCAGGCTTCATTCCTTCGGGAACCTGGAGTTCCTGACCCGCGTTCCCATGGCGCTGAAGGCAGGGCTTGCCGGGGACCTGGTAAACTTTGTGATCTGCGTGGTCGTCTTCTTTGCGATCGGTTACTTTGTGGCGTATTTCATGATCGGAAAGTTCGGCTACGCTACGCCGGGCCGTCTGGGAAACTACATGGATGACGAAGGCAAGGAAGAGGCAGGCCCCGCTGCCGGCGCGGCAGGAAACGCAGCGGGCGGGAACAGCCAGCCCGAGCGTATCATCGCCCTCCTTGGCGGACGGGAGAACATTGAATTTGTGGACGCCTGCATGACCAGGCTCCGCGTGACAGTGAAGGATCTCTCCAAGGTGGCTGAACTTCCGGCGTGGAAGGCAGAGGGCGCCATGGGCCTTGTGAAGAAAGACAACGGCATCCAGGCAATTTACGGACCCAAGGCGGACGTGCTGAAATCGGATATCAACGATATCCTGTAACAATTCAGCACCCCGGAAAAAATGAGTGAAATATGAACGGGGAGCCTGCTCACCGGGCAGATTTTGCTCAATACGCAGAGGAAAGAACTATGAGACTGCTTACTATCAATATTCACAGCCATGGAAGTGACTTTGAACCGGAACTTTATCATCAGAAGATGAAGGCGCTGGCGGCATTTATGAAGGAAGAAGAGATCGATGCCGCGGCGATCCAGGAATGCAGTGAAGAGGAGGACAGGCCGGTGGTCTCCGGCCCCCTCCCCATGCATTGGGTGCCGGCCGGACCGGACTCCCGCGTCCGGGAGGATAACTGTGCGCTGATCCTGGCGGAGGAACTTCAGGGCCTGCAGCAGGAGTACTGGTGGACCTGGACCGGAGCGAAGCTCGGGTACGGAAAATACAATGAGGGTCTGGCCATCTTCAGCCGCCGCCCTGTTACAGGCGCGGACAGTTTCTATATTTCCGGCGTCCGGGACTTCTCCAACTGGAAGACCCGGAAGGCGCTGGCGGCCTGCACCGCTGACGGGCCTGCCTTTTTGAGCGTCCACATGGGATGGTGGAATGATCCGGAGGAAAACTTCCGGGGGCAGATGGAACGGCTGCAGAAGGCGCTCCGCGAAAGGAAGCTTCGTCCGCAGGACGGTTCTGACAGTTTCCTTATGGGAGATTTCAACAGTCCCGCAGCGATCCGCGGAGAGGGAAGGGACATGGTCCTGGACCTCGGGTGGCGGGACAGTTATGAGGATGCCGAAATAAAAGACAGCGGCATCACCGTTCCGGGAAACATCGACGGATGGAGGGACGGTGAACATACGGGCATGCGCCTGGATTATATCTGGACCGCAAAAAGGCACAGGGTGCTTCAGTCAAAGGTGGTCCTGAACGGGATCAGCGGGCCGGTGCTTTCCGACCATTTCGGAGTCCTGGCGGTGATCGAATGAATAAGGGAGCAGACAGCATGAGAGAAAGTGGAATTCTTCTTGCCATCAGCAGCCTTCCTTCCGAATACGGGATCGGCTGCTTCAGCAGGGAAGCATATGAGTTTGCGGACCGCCTTTCAGAGGCGGGCCAGAGTTACTGGCAGATCCTGCCGCTGGGGCCGGTGGGATACGGAGATTCACCGTACCAGTCCTTCTCCACCTTCGCGGGCAACCCTTACTACATTTCACCTGAGACGCTGGTGGAAAAGGGATGGATCACTGAGGCGGACTGCCGCGAAGCCGGCCTTTCTTCCGACCCGCGCGGTGTGGATTACGTGCTGCAGTACCAACGCCGCTATGAGCTGCTCCGGAAGGCGTACAGAAACAGCCGGATCGAAGAGAATGAGAAGTTCCGGGCGTTCACGGAGAAGACGGAATGGCTTCCGGACTACGCGCTGTTCATGGCTCTGAAGGAAGAGAACGGAGGAAGGCCCTGGTACGAATGGGAAGATCCGCTGAGACTCAGGGATCCGGAAGCCTTGGCCGCGGCGCGGGAACGCCTGGAGGAAGGCATCGGTTTCTGCAGTTTCCTGCAGTTTGAGTTTTACGAAGAGTGGATGCAGCTGAAGGACTACGTGAACCGGAGGGGAATACGGATCATCGGAGACATCCCGATCTATGTATCCCTGGACAGTTCAGACGTCTGGGCGGATCCGGAACTTTTCCAGCTGGATGAAAACCGCCGACAGACCGCGGCGGCGGGCTGCCCGCCGGATGGCTTCAGCGCTGTGGGACAGCTCTGGGGCAACCCGCTCTATGACTGGGACTATCACAAAAAGACCTGTTTTGCCTGGTGGCTGAAACGTCTTAAAAACTGCTTTGATATTTATGATGTGATGCGGATCGACCATTTCCGCGGCTTCGATGAATATTTTTCCATTCCTGCCGGTGCGGAGGACGCAAGAGCAGGCCATTGGGAGAAGGGACCCGGCATGGATCTGTTCCGGAAGGTCTCGGAAGCCTTCCCGGGACGGGAGATCATCGCGGAGGATCTGGGGTATGTGACGGACAGTGTCCGGCAGCTGGTGAAGGACAGCGGCTATCCCGGGATGAAGGTCCTGGAATTTGCCTTTGACTCAAGAGATTCCGGCTGTGCGGAGGATTACCTTCCCCACAATTACGAAAAGAACAGTGTGGTCTACACCGGCACCCATGACAACGAGACGGTGACCGGCTGGTTTTCCGAGGGCCTGAAGCCGGAGGAGAAGGAGGCAGTCAGAGACTATTTCTGCGACCATACGACTCCCGACGCCGGGATGCACATACCCCTGATCTGCGCCGCCATGCGAAGCGTCAGCAGACTCTGCATCATCCCCATGCAGGACCTTCTGGGGTACGGAAACGAGGCAAGGATGAACGCTCCTTCCACCTACGGAAACAACTGGAAATGGCGTCTTCTGAAGGATGAATTCGGAGAGAAGGAAGTGAAGACGCTGTATGAGATCACGAAGCGGTACGGAAGGATCGGAAAATGAGAAAAGAGGAGGGAGCTGCCGCAATGGTGTGCTACCCGTCAAGAGGACAGTGAATAATTAAAAAGCTCTTTACCGCCAGTCAGAGCAATAATCGGCTGGCGGTATTCTTATGCCGCAGCATCGAAATAATCATGGAATTCCGCAGGTGTCATCAGATGCATCTTCCGCTGGATCCGCTCTGTGTTGTAATACCTGATGTAGGATTCAACAGCAGTAATTAGGTCTCCTTTTGAGGTGAACTTCTTGCCATAGTACATTTCCCGCTTCAAAATACCCCAAAAACCTTCCATCGGCCCATTGTCGGTACAATGGGCGCTCTGGACATACTCTGCTTCATATGATGTTAATTTTGCCCTTATCCTTGAATTCACTTCACTTTTCTGTTATTATCTACTCAACAGAGTTGCCCGAGGTAATGTGTGTCGGGGACCAGGCTGAACCTCTTGGTTCAGCCTTTTATTTTACTTGTGAATTGGGGAACAGACATGAACCTGAAGAAACCGCTGACTTTCTCGGAACAGGTGGAAAAGCTGAACGAGCACGGCATTATAATCAAGGATGCTGAGAAAAAAGCTGTAGAAGAATACCTCAGTCACGTAAATTATTACAAGCTGACGGGATACGCGTTGCAATTCCGCAAAGAAGCTGAAAGTAGCAATCTTGCCACATCTCATACCTTCTCAGAAATTAAGAAGCTATATGATTTCGATGCCGATATGCGACAAATGCTACGCGGTTATCTGGAAATCGTAGAGACCTACTGTAAGACACAGATTGCAAACTCTTTCGCACTTGAAAAGTGCATGACACCTCCCTATGATCAGCATTACAATGAGGCCAATTACTACAACGAAAAGGGCTTCCAGCACATCATGCAGAACTTTGGGAAGGAACAATCCTACTACGCAGACAGCCTCATCGTTAAGCACCACAGTGAGAAATATGAAGGCAAAATGCCCTTGTGGGTAATGATGGAACTAATGTCATTTTCAAGCGTTTCCAAGCTCTACAAAGCGATGTTCGAATCTTCGCAAAAACGAATCTCAAAGAACTTTGGAGTTGGATTTAGGACACTGGGAAACCAGCTTCACTGCTTGGCCGTACTCCGAAACAAGTGCTCTCATGCAGGACGTCTCATGAATGTCCGTTACAACCCGCCCGCGCATCTTTCAAGAAAATTTTTGAACGATCACCCATCGGTCAGCAGCTCTTCTCTCTTTGCGTATCTGCTTGTGCTCAAATGGCGTCTGCCAACATCAGAGCAGAAAAGTAATTTCCAAGGAGATCTCTTCGCTATTCTTGAAAAATATAAAGACATTGTCGACCTTTCTTTAATCGGATTCCCGAAAAATTACAAGAACATCCTATGAAGTTCAACGGGAGGCGGGGAATTATCCCCGCCTCCCGTTTTAGTCAACCGAAAAGACCGGCAAGCTGGGGCACCAGCGTGATACCGATGAGCGCGACACCTCCGCCTGCCATCAGCTGCTTCATGCCCTGCGACTTTGCTTATGTGTGATAAAGAAGCAATAGAAGTGCAAAAAATTTTGCCGTTCCTATCCGACACTTGGCCATTGTGTCGGATAGGTCGGGCGGTTATTCGGGCAAGTCAATCTTGCCGACAAAGCTGTAATAAATCTCAATGTCCTGCCTGCGGGTGCCGTTCTCATCATAGCTGCACTCATGCACCACAATTTTCTCGATCATTTCCCGCAAGAGAGTGGGGGTCAGTTCTTCAAAGGCAAGGTGCTTGCGGACAATGCCCATAAATTTCTCGGCGTTGACGGTAGCTGCCTGTGACTTGTCCAGTTCGGCTTGCAGGGCGGCGGCTCTCTTTTTCAGCTCCGCTTGCTCGGCTTCGTAGTCAGCCGACAGTTCCATGAAACGCTCATCGCTGATTTTGCCGTTTACATTGTCCTCATACAGCCGCTTGATAATGCGGCTGATTTCAGAAATGCGTTCCTGCGCCTGTTCAAGCTGCTTGATGGCTGCGGCGGTCTTTCGCTTGCCGCCGATCTCGTTCTGCTGGACAAGTAGTTTCACAAACCGGCTCTCATGCTTGGCTGCGTATTCGGTCACTTGCCGGAGATTTGCCAGGACACCAGCGGTCAACAGATCGGTGCGGATAAAGTGCGCCGTACAGTTGCGGGTGCGCTTCTTGTAGCTGCCGCAGATGTAGCAGTCCTGTTTGCGGTCTTTGTTCTGATACCGCTGCTGATACAGCACATGGCCGCAGTCGGCGCAGAACAAAATCCCGGAGAACAGCCCCACTTCATCGTAGCGGTTCGGGCGTTTGCGCTGTTTGCGTAACTCCTGCACCCGTTCCCATGTTTCCTTGTCGATGATCGGCTCATGGTGGTTCTCGAAAATGGCCTGCTTCTCGACGGGGTTCTCTATGCTGTGCTTGACCTTATAAGAAGGCTTTTCCGTTTTGAAGTTCACCAGACATCCGGTGTACTCTCGGTTTTCGAGGATATGAACGACGGTGTTGGTCGCCCATTTGCACTCATAGCCTGGGTGATAACGGCGGGTGCTGCCTGTCCGCTGATATTCCAGCGTCCCCGGCGTGGGGATTTGCTGCTCCGTCAGCATACGGGCAATCTTGGTCGGGCCGTTCCCGGCAAGGCAAAGCTGGTAAATCTGCTGCACCACCGGGGCGGCTTCCTCGTCTATAATAAAATTCTCGTCCTCGTCCATCACATAGCCGTAAACCGGCTTGCTGGTAACAGGCTTGCCGCTCATGCCTTTTGACTTTTTCACTGCCTTGATTTTCTTGCTCGTATCTCTCACCAGCCATTCATTGAACAGATTTCGCAGCGGGGTAAAATCGTTGTCCATGCCCTCGCTGGCACTGTCCACATTATCGTTGACAGCGATAAAACGCACACCCTTTTGAGGGAACAGCATTTCCGTGTAAAACCCTACCTGCAAGTAGTTTCGCCCTAACCGGCTCATGTCCTTGACGATGACCGTACCCACTTTCCCGGCTTCAATGTCCGCAAGCATGGCTTGAAATCCGGGCCGCTGGAAGTTCGCGCCGGAAAAACCGTCGTCGGTGTACCAGCGCAGATTGGTAAAGCCGTTCTGTTTTGCGTAGGTTTCGAGTATCCTTTTTTGGTTCGATATGGAATTACTCTCGCCTTGCAATTCATCCTCGTGGGACAATCTCGGATAAAGGGCGGTAATGAGGTTTTGGGTGGCTTGTCTTAACATAAAATCCTCCGTTTCCGACAGCCAGCCCCACTATTCCGTGGTTTCATTGTACCACGGAACGGCGGGGGCTGTACAGCGGCAAAAGCGTTAAATTTGCTTCTTTACAGCTTTTCAATTTTCCGATTTTTATGGTATGGGTTGTCGTCCCATATTTGCAGTAGAAAAGTTCATAACTCCGTGGTATACTCTGATTTAACAAAAAAATCAGAAGTTAAAGGAGAAAACATGAAGTATACAATAGATGAATTAACCGCGGCCAAAAGGCAAATTGATTCAACTCTGCACAAGCTAAGAGAAACAGTAAAAACATTTGAATCAAAGGATAATTCCGAGCGTTATAAATCACAAATCACATTGGCAAAGAGAAGAATAAAAGCCTTTGAAATTGCAAATTATTTTATAGAGAATGAGATTAAGAATTGCTAAAGCACTTCCGATTTTCGTTCCAGCGGTCATGCTCCCTGGCATGGCCGCTTTTCCATGCCCCGGTTCACGCCGGATAAGTCGGCTCCTGTGTAGCAGCGGCTTCCGCTTCCAGTACCCGCGCCATTTTGTCGGCGGCTGTGGTTGTGGTGTCTTTCTTGAAATAGCCGGACACGACAAGGACGGAATTGCCCATGCGGATTTCCGTCACACAGTCAGGGCGGCGGGTGGTGCGGGTGTCGTGCTGCTTGTTATCTGCCATAGGCAATACTCCTTTCAGTCGGTAATCAGTTTCTTCATGCTCTCCATTTTCCGCTTGGCGGTTTCCTGCCGGAAGTTGTCGCCGGTAAAGCGTACCGGGACGCACATGGAAAGCAGGCGGTCATAAATCCGGGAATGGGCGGTGTCCTCCGGGTTGTGCAGGTCGTCCAGCGTAAGGTTGGTCGTGACGATCAGCGGCTTGCCGCTGCGGTAACGGCTGTCAATCACATTGAACACCTGTTCCAGCCCGTATTCCGTCCCGCGTTCCATGCCGAAGTCGTCAAGGATCAGCAGCGGATAACGACAAAGGCGGGAAATGTACTCGTTGCGCCCCTCAAAGCTGGCGGCAAGGTCATTGAGGATAAGAGCAAAGTTCGTCATGCGGACGGGGATTTCTTTCTCCATGAGGGCGTTTGCGATACAGCCTGCAAGGTAGCTTTTGCCGGTGCCTACGCCGCCCCAGAACAGGCAGCCGATATTGTCTGTCCGCATATCTTCCCAATGCTCCACATACCGGCGGGCAAGCCCGGTCTGCGGGTTCCTGCCGTTGTCGTTCTCGAAAGTCCAGTCCCGCATGGTGGGGTCGGTAAAGCCCCGGCGTTTCAGTTCTTCCACGGTGTCAAGGTGTCTGCGCCGCTTTTCGGCGGCTTCCCGTTCCTCGCGGGCGGTTCTCTGGCAGTCGCACTCTGCCGGGTGGCGGTCGCGCCCGAAGATAGCGGCCTTATCCGGCGCAAAATAGGCTTCTTTCGGCTTGCGGCACTTGCCGCAGTACAGTAAACCGTCCTCGCCGGTGTAGTCCTCCGGCTCCGGGATGGTGGTCGTCATATTCTCCAAAACCGCGTTGATTTCATTCTTCATAAACTCTCGCCCTCCTTGCATGAGTAGTCTGGTATGCCCTTTTTAGGGGCTTCCTTTTTGTCGTTCCCCGCCCATATCCGCAGGGCGGCGGCATAGTTCTGGTAGCTTTTCCCGTTGGCGGCAAGGTAGCGGCTCATTTCCTCGATGAACCGTTCCAGCCTGTCAGGGTACTCTGCCTGCAACTCGTCGTATTCGGTCTGTGACAGAAAAATATTTCCATATCGGCCATAGGGCGCGGACGGCCCCCCACTCACTCCCTTTGTTTGGCTCTCTGTAAGGTTGTTTATAGTAGTTTGGTTAGGGGACGGTTTTCCGACCATCATAAGGTCGGTTTTCTGACCATCAGTAGGACGGTTTTCCGGCTCTATGAGGGGCGGACTTCCGGCCATCAGTTGGTCTGAAAACTGTACCTGTGGCACTGGCGGTACTTTGACATAAAGCCGGTTCGGTGCGGAGAAGCCGCCCCGTTCCCGTTCCAACAGCCCCGCCGTGTCCAGTTCATTAAGCGCCCCCTTGATGGTGGTGCTGCCTTTATCCAGTATTTCTGCTATCTCCGCGATGGGATAGATAATATAAATCCTGCCCTCGTCGTCCAGCCACTTGTTTTTCTGGGAGAGGGTGGAACGGTCTAACAGCAGCGAATACAGCAGCTTGGCGGTCTGTGAAATCTCCATTTTCAGCAGGAAACGGGGATACGGCAGATAGGCGGGCAGCCGCGTGTCTGCCCTGATATAATCAGCGATAGGATCACCTCCCTGTGTTCGGGTTGATTTTGGCGTATTGTCACGCATTAAAACGCCGTTTCCGGGGGAAAAGGATAAATGTATCGCGTACCCTTTGACACCCACGAAAAAAGCCTTGATTTATGCGGGTTTGAAAGGCTCTAAAGCGTGACATCTCTGCCTTTGTTTCCGCTTTCTCTCGGCGGCTTTGATTTTCTTCATGCGCCCGGCGCAGTCGGGGCAGTATTTTCCCCGGTTGGATTTGGGGACAAAGGCCGCCCCGCAGACGGCACACCGTTTCCGGCTTCCCCGGCACAAGAGGGCTGCGGCCAGCTCCCCGTCAAGGGGCAGGACAGCCACACGGAACCAGTGGCACATGAGGGAAAAGGAAATGCTCTGGACGCACACGCAAGGCTCCCCGTCGTCCAATAGCAGGCAGTTCCCCTCATCGTAGTTACAGCACTCATGTACCAGCCGCCGCGCCCGCCGGTGCTGGCGGTAGTCCATGTGGGGCAGGTTATCGCTCATGGCTCTGCTCCTTTCTGCGGTGCGGCTCGTCCCGGCGCAAAATCTGGTCGATGTTCCGCTTGACGGTCTGCAACTCCTTGAACCGCTGTTTCTGTTCGTGATAGGTGTTATACAGGCCGTCTTTCTCGGAGATAAGCTGCTCGATCTCGGCCTGCAACGCTTTCCGGGCGGGCAGCTTGGTAATGCCATGCGCCTTGAAATACCGGGCTGCTGCGTCGGCTATGATAAAATCGCTCTCATGGGCCTGCCGGTATGCGGCGCGGGCTTTCTCGGATTTCTGTGCCCGCAGCCCGTCGCGGGCGGCCTTGGTCTGGGCGTAGGCCAACACCTGCCGCTGCAACTTCTTTTTCCCTTGCAGCTTCGTTTCCAGTGCTTTCAGTTCGCCGCTGGTCTGGCGCATTTTCTGATAGGCGGTGTCAACGGCGGCTTCTAACTGCTCCGGGGAAGTAAAGCCGTATTGCTGGTAGACGGACAGCGTTTTGGCGGCCTGCTTCAGATTGTGTATCTTCGCCCAGCGTTCATAGCCCCGGCCTTTGCCCTCGGCCATTTTCTGCTCAATGTCCACAAGCCGCTGCACTCCGTCCTGTTTCGGGGCGGCTATCTCGGCTCTGGCAACCTGCAAGCGGTCTTTTATGGTGCGTGGGGGATCGGGGGATCTGGCTGGCGCTTCGGCTGCTCTGGCGGCGTTTTGCTCTAAAACGGCAAAGACAGCGGCGCGGTCAAAATCGTCGCCCAGCTTCCGGGCGGTAATTGGCTTTGTCCTGTCCGGCGTGAGGTAGGAAAGCCGCCCCCGGCTCTCCTTGACGGTCACACCCTCCTGCAGCAACAGAGAGGAAAACTCGTCAAAGCTGGCGGCGGTGGCAAGGGCTTTCCGTAGGGTCTGCCGCAGCTTCTCCTTGTTCGTTTCAAACTTGGTCTGCCGGGGCGTGATACTATCGGCAATCATGGGGGCGTTCTGCTTGTCCAGCGCGGCCTGTCCCTTTTTCTGCGCCCAATACTCCCGGTCGGTGACGCGGTTCTTGCTGCCGTTCAAGAGGTCGATTTGATAAAGCCCCTCCCGGTGGCACATCTCCATGACTTCGGATTTGAAGTAGCGCAGGGCAGCGTCGGTACATCGGTGCTTGCAGCCGACTTTCGTATCGGCCGGCCTGTCCATGTAGGGCAGGAACGGCACTTCCTCAATCCGCAGGCTGTTTATGACGATATGCACATGAATGTTGCCGCTGTGGTTATGCCCGTCCGGGTGGGTGCAGACAAGGGCCTGGTGGCCGGGAAAATGCTCTTTACAGAATTGTTCCCCCAACGCCTGCGCCCGGTCTACGGTCAGGCCGTTGTCCGGCCCGTCCCGCGGGTCAAAGCTGATGATGTAGTGGTGGCTTTTCACATCTTCCCGCCGCTGGTTTTTCTGATAGCGGAGATTGGCCCGCATACACGCAACGGCAAAATCCTCCCCGTCGCAGTTCAGCGTGGACAGCCGGTAGTCCTCGCGGGGGATAAGCCTGCCGGTTTCATCAAGGACGGGCTTCATGGTAAACTCGTCATGCTCAAAGAGAAGATATTGCTCGGCGGCTCCGTAGTCGGCGTTTTTAGAGTTGATATGCTTGAGTGTTGCCAACCGCGTCACCTACTTTCTTGAGGACTTCATACTTGAGGACGGCAAGGTCGGATATGGCGGCGCGTACCTCGCCGGAAAGGGTGTTGTAGGGTACGCCGTATTCGTTCAGATACCGGGCAATCTGATTGAGGTTGCCGCCGATCCTGCCGTACTCGGCTGTCAGCTTCCCGACAGCGGAAAGCAACTCGTCATTGACCGACGACACATGGACAACCGGGCGTATGGTCGCCCGCCGTATCGCCTGCCGGAGAAATTCGGACTGGCTGATACCATAGGGCGCAAGCCGCGCTGTGAAGTCGGCATACTCATCTTCGGACAGCCGGGTTTTCACAACGCGGCTGCGGTGGGGCGTGTTGTATTTCTTTCGCATGGTGTGACCTCCTTTCTCGCCCGTAAGGGCGCATGAGCAGGGTTTGGGGAAGGCACTCCCCAACAAGTTTCCCGCGAGGGGCAAAACTGCAGAATTGCGGATTTTGGCACCGTGGTAGAAACTTGCTCTCCGTGACTGCAAACTTTCTCTCACTTCCGTCCGCCACTTTTTTGGAAAACTGCAACCACAAAAGTTTGTTTCTCTTTTTCTGCTACTACTAATCCTGTAAAGGGCATTCCTGCCCGCTTTCGCTAAAATGACACCGGACGCAGTGGTTTCTACCCGGTGTTGGAGAAATCCTTTCTCTTTGCCCTCTACTACGGGTAAATGCTCCAAATGCCAAACACCAGGGCAGAAAAATTCCCTCCTCGCTTACTACTACAACCGGCAGGGGGCAAAATGGCCGGGAGCGGAGCCGGACAACAAAAAAAGCAGTAAATCTTTTTCAAGACTTACTGCTTTCGCTGGCCGCGTCGGTGGCGGCTGGTATTCAGTTTTTATGACTTGTCCGGTGGTTCGTCAAGCCGGAACTTGAATTGACAGTCAATTAACCGCTGCTTTACATAGTCCTCCACCTCGGCGTTGACCTGCCCGTTCACTTTTGAGAAATAGCGGATATATCCGGCGTAGTGGAGCAGGACAGCGTTCACGGCTTCTGGGTCGCCCTCACGGGCTTTGAGGATTGTTTCATAGGGGAGAAGTCTACTCATACCGGCTCACCCCCATTTCTTCGCGTAGCCGCTGCAAGGCAAGCTGGATATGCCGCCCCGCTGTGCTGCGTGACCGGCCAATACACGCGCCGATCACGCGCTGCGGCTGGCGCAGAAAGTAATAGCGCAGGATTTCTTCCCGCGTCTGCTCCGGCAAAACAGAGATCGCGTCGGCAAGGGCGGCGTTGCAGAGCAGGACGGTCTGACCGCAGACGGTAAATGGGTATTCCTCGTCCGGCTCCGACGCGGCAAACTGGACAAACTTCTCGTTCATCAGATAGTCAAGGGAAACTTGCCGTTCCCATTGCCGTTTAAGCTTCAAAATCTTGTCCAAGGCGGCACAGCGGATAACAGTCTTGCAAAAGGCGTTGTACCTGCGCTGGATATATTCTTGATAGGCTATCTGGTCGGTCATGGAAATTCCCCTTTCTGAATAATAGTGCGGGGCGGTGGCACTTCTTGCTGTCGCCCCTTGATTGCCTACCAGCAAAGGCGGGCGGGGCTGTCAACGGCTGCGCATATGCGCCGTTCATCTTGACCGTTGACTGGCTCGGCTGGGTTTGCTATTTACCCGACAAACTTGAATTTATTTTAAGCTATCACGTTTTACCTTCTTAAGCCTTACTATCATTACCATAGGAATTTCTTTGTTGGTTTTAAAACATTCTTCATAAAATCCATCAATGACAAATCCAGCTCTAAAACAAAGGTTAAAAATATCTTGTATGGAACGATGATAATAAATCTGCTCTTTCGGTTGCCCTTCAATCGCTATATCATAGTAACTGTGCGGTGTCATATATTTTTCAGTCAACGTGACAAAACAAGGGTGTTGCGTTGCAAAGACAAAAATTCCGCTTTCCTGCAACAGTTCATAACCAGCCATAAGAAGTGGTTCAATATCCGTAATATCCATAATTGCCATATTAGAAACTGCTTTCGTAAAGGCTCGATTTCTTTTTAATTCTAATATACTTTTTCTATCGGTCGCATCCGCCACACAAAATTCAATTTGTTTTGCATATTGTGATTGCCGTCTTTTAGCCAATTCTATCATTTTTTTGCTGTAATCAAAAGCGACAACCGAAGCGCCTCTTTGTGCAAGATACGAAGAATAATTTCCATTGCCACACGCAATATCCAAAATGTAATCCGCAGGATTAGGAGATAGAAGTTCCGTTACTTTGGGACGCACTACCTCTCTGTGAAATTCATTAGATTCGTCACCCATTGCATTATCCCAAAATTGTGCGTTCTCCTCCCAGATTTTTTTACTTTCCTCTGTTCCCATGTTCTCTCCCACTCCCCAAATTTGCTTTTTTGCTTCCATTAAATCTTCCTTACTATATTCCATTGTTACCCTCCATAACTTCTGATTGTTGCCGTCTTGACGATTATGTATCTTTACATTACCTTCTGAAACATATGGCGCACCTTGTCCAGGCGGCTGTTTGGACGGCGGGGCTGGATGACCGGCTGACCGACAGCGGCCTGATATCCTTTCAGCTCTGTAAGGCATACGCTCCGCCCGTTGGTGTAAAAGGCCAGATCAGTACGGTATGCCTGTATACAGCGGGCGGGAATCTCGCCAGTAAAGACAACTTCATCCTTTTTTACCTGGGCCGTTTCGATGGTGGCACAGTATTTCGGTGCATCATGATAAGCCCTGGAAAGGTATTCCTGGGGCGCATAGAGGATGAAGGAGAGATAAGGTTCCAGCAGCTGCGTCCCCGATTCCTTCAATGCCTGTTCCAATACAATCGGGGCCAATGAGCGGAAGTCCGCCGGCGTGCTGACCGGACTGTAATAAAGCCCGTATTCAAAGCAAATCTTACAGTCCGTTACGTTCCAGCCGAACAAGCCCTGCTCCAGCCCGTAACGGATACCATCCCTGACAGCGTTTTGAAAACTCTGGTTCAAGTATCCCAGCGAAACCCGGCTCTCGTATTGTACACCGGAGCCAAGCGAGAGTGGTGTAACAGACAGTCCTATGGATGCCCAAAACGGGTTGGGCGGCACCTCGATATGGATGGTGTGGCTGGCTGCTTTGAGCGGCCGCTCCATATAAATGACGGAGGGTTCCTTTACCACTGTTTCAAGCTTGTATTTTTCCGACAGCAAAGCGGAAACAACCTCCAACTGCACCCGGCCCAAAAAAGAAAGAATGATCTCATGGGTGATGGAATCCACTTCGCAACGCAAAAGCGGGTCAGTATCCGCAAGTTGCGTAAGAGCGTCCAGCAGCCGTTCTCTTTGCGCTGCCGTTTTCGGCGCAATCGTCGTCCGCAGCATGGGGAGGGGGTCCTCGCGCCACCTTTTACGAGGGAGCCGGGTTTGGTCCCCTAATACATCGTTTAACCTCACGCTGTCGCTGGGAAGGATAACAATTTCACCCTGATAAGCGGTGTCTGTCCGAACAATTTCCCCTTTGGATGGAATACGCATCTCTGTGATTTTCAGCTTTTCTCTCCCGGCCAGGGCCACCGTATCCCGCAGGCGCAGCGTTCCGCTGTATAACCGTAGATAGACACGCCGCTGGCCGCAATCGGTGTACTCAACCTTGAAAACGCTGCCGCATAGGGCGGCGCCCCCCTGTTCCCCAATCGGTTGGAACAGCCCTGTCACCGCATCCATCAACGGTTGAATGCCAAGGCCATTTTTGGCGCTGCCATGATAGACTGGGAACAGGGAGGCGTCTTGAACCCGCTGCTGTTCCTCCCGCGCAAGTTTTTCCCGGCTGATTGGTTCTCCTGCGATATACTTTTCCAATAATTCATCGTTATTTTCGATGACCGCATCCCATGCTTCTATGTCGGTATTTTCCTCCAGGACTATTTCCGGGGACAGCGACACCGTCTGCTTGATGATAATATCGGCGGAGAGCTTATCCCGAACAGACTGAACCACGCTCTGCAAATCAACGCCAGCCTGGTCGATCTTGTTGATAAAGATAACGGTGGGAATGTTCATTTTCCGCAGGGCATGGAACAGAATACGGGTCTGGGCCTGCACGCCATCTTTAGCGGAGATCACCAAGATGGCCCCATCTAAAACAGCCAAAGAGCGGTACACCTCCGCCAAAAAATCCATGTGGCCGGGCGTATCCACAATGTTAACTTTACATCTGTGCCACTGGAAGGAAGTGACTGCCGCTTGAATGGTAATCCCACGCTGCCGCTCCAAAAACATGGTGTCCGTCCTCGTTGTCCCTTTTTCGACGCTCCCCGGTTCTGAAATGGCTCCGCTGGCATATAGCAGGCTCTCCGTCAAGGTCGTCTTTCCAGCGTCTACATGGGCAAGAATTCCAATATTGATTATTTTCATGTGATTGTCCTCCCTTTACAGCCCCAAAGGGCATAAAAATCCCCAGCAGTAAAATACTTTTACCACTGGGGATTATAAGTTGCGGACATACACATATACAGCATACACCTGTTTGTGATTGCTGTTTTTGGGGATATGTCAAAATTGATAAGGCAAAAGTATTCTTAAATTGGGTACAAAAAACTAAGCCCCTACAAAAGGAGCTATCATAATCCTTTGTTCCCACTATTTGATTATAGTTTTATTTAAGAATACCTTGCCGCATATTTTTTACTCCTTTTCTGGATTAAATCATTGTATCACATCAGTTTTAGGAAAGCAAGTACCTAAAAGAAATTTTTCTTCCCCTTATATGTAACAATCATACCGGCTTCCTAGCGTTCAGAATGTTTTCTGCTGTCTGCTGTGGTGTTTGGTTGGAATTGTCCAACCAAAAGCCGATCCGTGGTGTTGTCTGCATTTTACTAAATACAAATTCAATGTATACAGAAAGATATAAGGAGTGGGAGGGATTCCGCCGTAGTTGGCATTGTAGGAAAATCCAAAAGTTTAGATTTTCCCACAATGCTTATCTTTTGGTCTTTGGTTCGGAATAGTGTAGTGCTGGCGGTCTATCTCTTGTTTTCGGTTGCTTGCTTCCTTACCGTACATGAGCATTGGCGCCGGGGTTATCGTTGCCGTAACCTTCCAGAAGGTTGATTGCCCCCCAGATACCGAGACCTGCGCCGAGTGCCACCACGAGAGTCTGTAATACACCGACTGCGCTGTTGAAAAATGCCATCTTGTTTTCCTCCTTTGTTTTGCTTTCATTTGTCTTTGTTTGGCTCATCATTGACCTGAAACCGTGGCTATCGTCCGATTGAACCCCATTCTTGATTGTTGTCTGCTGAACCGCAGTAGGCTTGATCCCGGACATGCCTTAATCTCAGGAAGATTACCTGTCAGCCGTCATCTCTTTGGAATCCTTCCCGGTAGGCTTTACTGACGGCGCATCAGCCTTCCGTTCAGATAAGTCCGAGAGCACAGAGCCCCTGGATTTTTCCTTGTAGGCTTCCAGGAGTAACTTAAGCTGTGCATTCGTGGCATCATGCGTCTCACGACCCCAGATTGCCTTACCGGCTTTATCGATTCCGATCTTTACAGAGCGGGAAAGTCTGGTGATGCCATACTCGGGAAGCTTCATCCATACCCCCTTGCCGAACTGATTGTCATGAATCTTTCTCGGCGAGATCACAAAGGTCTCCCAGGGGCGTGAGTCTCCCTTGTCGGGGATTGGAATACTGACTTCCACGAGTTCCTTTCCGTTCTTTGAAGTAAAGGGCTCTCCGACAAGTCCTCTACCAAACTTGATGGTTACCTGATCCGTCTGCTCGGGAAGGGGCTCATCAGTGACCTTTGCCTCTTCGGCCTCCCGGACAAAATCCGGCATATCTCCGGGCATATCACCAGACATATCACCGGGCATTGCAAATCTTTCCTCTGCCATTTTGCTGTTCCTCCTTATTCCGTGGCCTCAACAACAAAAAACTCATCCTTCGGGTGGAGTTTTACCCTGGTATCCAGGAACTTCTCCATGTCAAAGGTGAGTTTCTTATCGTAGTCGGCTGTTAATTTGTAATTCGGATGCTGCGTCAAATCATACTTCTCCGACAGGAACGGACGGACACCGCGCAGCTGTAACACGCATTTGCCGCCGTCCAGAACCGCAAGCTCATCCCGGCTCATGAGCTCCTTGCCAAGCTTCTGATAATTGGTTCCATAGCTTGGGCTGTTGCCCCGCGTATCCGAGGTGTTGAAGGTATCGATGGTTTCCTTTCCGAGCGCTTCGGAGAGCTCTTTCAGCGTCGTGGGTTCTGAGCCGCCAAGGAAGACCTGGCTGTCCATGTTGCCGATAATCGTGTCGGCATTGTCTTTGTAGATCGCTTTTAGCTGAGACCTTGCCTGAAGCACCAGGCAGGCGCTGATTTCGCGGGAGCGAATCGTGGCGACTAGCTTTTCCAGATTCGGAATCTGGCCGATGTTCGCCGCCTCGTCAATCAGGCATCTCACATGGACCGGAAGTCTGCCGCCGTACACATCATCCGCCTTCTCACAAAGCAGGTTAAAGAGCTGGGTATAGATCATGCTGATCAGGAAATTAAAGCTGCCGTCCGTATCGGACATCATCAGGAACAAAGCGGTTTTCTCATCTCCGAGGGTATCCAGTCCAAGCTCGTCATACATCGTGATCTCACGGACTTCCTGAATATCGAAGGGCGCAAGTCTTGCACCGGCTGAAACGAGTATCGACTTAAGGGTTTTCCCCGCCGCAAGCTTAAACTTGGCATACTGCCTGACAGCGAAGTGATTCGGCTTCCTTTTCTTCAGATCCTCAAACATCAGATCCACCGGATTCTGGAACTCCTCGTCATCCTCCCGAACCTCCATGGCATTGATGAACTCGATGAGAGTCGCAAAGTTCTGTTCCTCCTGCGGTGCCTCATAATGAATGTAGCCAATGAGAGCACAGTAGAGCAGCGCCTCTGCCTATAGTGATAGGTAACCCTTTGATACTATCTCCGGGTTTTCCCCCACTTCACACCGGACATGCGACTTTCACCGCATCCGGCGTTCCATCGATTGTTTTCGCAAGCATTTAATCAGTCACCAAAATAGCGTTTTAATCTATTGCCGCCAGACCAGCCTGCTCTCGCAGTCTGTTTACTTTGGACACCTGTTTCTTTGTCATGTTGAGCGTTTTGGTTAAGGCTGTCAGTTTTGCCATATCTGATATTTCCAGTAATGGCAGATACCTGTAATGCAGTAAAATCATGTTTTGATAGCGCTCCTGACCGCCGTCTTTTCTTGGCTTTTTCAGCCAACATGCGATTTCGGATGCACTTCTGAATTCCTCACCGCTGACCGCACATTTTCCGCCTTGGGCTGAGAATAATGAAATCCTGCTGTCGGCGTATTCTGTACTGTGTCCACCCGATGCCATCGACCGTAATCCCTCAAGAACAAATGGGTTCAATCTGAGATTCGTGTGTATTGGCTTTCTGCCTTCTGCCGTGTAGCTACATACGGCAGACCGCTTAGAGTGCGGTATCCTGTTTTTCACGAATGCAAGCGGATATATCGGTTGGTCAATCCCGGCTACATACCGTACCATCTTCGACCTCCCATACCGTTCCTTCTCGGCTTGGGGCATGGTTCCGCCTTCGCGTTGAAGTTTGCATCCTTTTTCTGAATTCAGCCTGTTGGTTAGAACGGTCATTACCTGTCTGTGGATAATCCTGCAATCAAGGCTGATACAGGTGGCGATCTCGAAGTAGTTCTGGATTCCCATCACCATCGAGTTGTAAGTCCGGATTTCCCCTAATGGCGTCTTGCCTTCAGATGGTCTGGCTATTCTTTTCGCCTGTTCCACGAGCTTTTCCCGCTCTATTCCAAACTTCTTGTCACATATGTGGGACTGCACAGTGTATTTCTTTGCTTTCTGTCTGACCCGTATCTTGAAACCGAGGAATTCCGAATAGCGTTTTCTCACGTTCACCGTTCGTGTTTTCTCCGGAGACACCTCAAGCCGCAGTCTTTCTTCCAGCCACCGTGTCACAGCTTCCCTTGTCTTTTCGGCGTCTTCCTTCGAGCGGCAGAAGATTCTGAAGTCATCGGCATACCTTACGATATACATTTCCTTCAGGTTCGTACTCTTCATGGTTCTGTACCCGTGGCTCTTGTCGAATACCTCGTTTTTACCGATTATCCTGTATCTTCCACGGGCTACGGCTACCGGGTTGTTCTGCCATTGGCTTTCTACCCAGTGATCCAGTTCATTCAGCACAATGTTTGCCAGTAACGGCGAAATGATGCCGCCCTGCGGAGTGCCTTTGTCCGGTAGGATAGTAGTTCCATCGGGCATTCTGATCGGCGCCGTCAGAATCCGCCTTATTACGAATATCAGCTGTTTGTCCCTGATTCCCATTGCCCATATCTGTTTGATCAGCTTGCTGTGATTCACGTTGTCGAAAAAGCCCTTAATGTCGAACTCTATGACGTAGTGAAGATGCGTCACCTGCATCAGCGAATAGGTTCTTGCGATGGCGTGTTCCGCCGAGCGATTCGGACGGAAACCGTAGCTGTTATCGCTGAACTGAGCCTCACAGATTGGTTCCATGACCTGCTTGATGCATTGCTGTATCAGCCTGTCCCAGATGCATGGGATGCCGAGCGGTCTTGTTTTTCCGTTTGGTTTCGGGATGTCTTTGCGTCTGACCGGTTTAGGCCGGTAGCCGTGTCGACTCCCTGTGACAATAAACCTCACTTTCTCCACGACTTCTTCGGGAGTCATCCTCCCGATGTCTGTGATGTTTCTGTTGTCTGTGCCTGCCGTGTAACTTCCCCCGTTGGTCTTGATATTCCGATAGGCAAGGAGGATATTTTCACGCTTCATGATGATATCCATCAGATTTGTGAGTGTCTCTCCATCTTTGCTTCTTCGGTAAAGCTCATCATAGACCGGTTGCATGCCGTAATACTCTGCATGCCGAAGGTCGTCAACACATAGACTCTTTGCTTCTCCTGGCATAAGGCATCACCCCCTTTCGAAAGTGACCCTTTTGGTCTTATTCGAATCCTTATCTATGGACTGAATAATGCCTGTTTAGACCAACCGACTGGTGACCATTCCTCGTTCCCCCATTACAGGGGCTGTCATAGGTTCGATCACGGCTTTTCAGCACCGGTTCACCTGCTTATTGTTCTTCGTCAGGTTCTTCCTTGCGGAATCCGGTACCTTTCCACGTTCCGATAGTTCTATCTGTACATACGCGCCTTTAGGTTCCCACTATAGTCCTGTCGGCTTGCCTGTGCCTGTAACCCAGCATGGTCGTTCATAGGAAAAATTTTTACTAGACCACACCGACTGCGCTTTAACGCACCCCGGCATTTCTACCGGGTCTTCTTTTAGACCTGTACATTCGCGGGTTCGTCAGTCCGCCCGCCAAGGCGAACATTCTAACCATGGGCGTCTTATAGACCCTTGGCTTATAGGCAGCACACCCCACCTCTGGGGCGCTTTCGCCGGCATTGGCTGCCGGTACGGCTGCTCTCAGCCGTTGTCGTGGGGCTTCATACAAAAGCCTTTACAGCTTATGCATGCCCACCGAGGGCAGGCGTTTCAGGGCGTTACCCCGTCATTCCACCTGTCAAACTATCAGTTATCCGCACGACCGTAGTCGTGCGTCCGCCAACTTTCTACCGCTGGCGAACGTGTCGCACTCGTCCAGAATTCATCACCGGCCTTGCCGTCTCCTTTGGTGTTGGCAATGAGGGTTGTGGTCAGCTTCAGGATGTCCTTTTCCGAGCGGATATAGGCAAACGGGTTATAGTGCATTGACTTTTTGAAGTTGATGGTATTGAAGAACCGGATGCGGTATTTCGCCTTAACAAAGGCATTCCCCACCTCAAGAAGAGTCGTTCCTTTCGGATCGGTTAAAACATAGGAGCTGTGAAGCTGAAGGAGATTCGGCTTAATCCAGAACCTTGTCTTACCGGAACCGGAACCGCCGACAATCAGCACATTTTTATTTCTTGCATTGGCGGGATTCTTTGGCCGGTTGCTCATCATGAGCCGCTCTGTCCTGGTGAGAAGCACATTGTTTTCAAAAACCGGATCCATGAATGGCGCAATGTCATTCGGGCCGCCCCAACGGGCAGAACCGTATTCCGCATTGCGCCTGTATTTCTTTGTATTTTTGCCTTTCAGATGAACGGCAAGCTTAAAACAAACACCACAGATTAGACCCATCATCAGATCCGGCATGTGAAAACTCGGAAGCGGAGAGGCAAACGCTATGCCAAGCGTCGAAAAAAATGACAATAGCTTTTCCGATGCATTGACGCCTTCCGCCATGCGCCATGCCTCCCCCAAATTGGTACAGATAAGACCAAACACGAGATAGGGGATATTCAGAATCAGGCGTTTCCTCAACTTTCCGCTATCAACCCTCATCGCGACTGCTCCCTCTGCCGGTCCCTGCTAATCACCTTTGCCGGAATGTCCCTGATCGCGTCCATCAGCTTGTGCAATGTCTTCAGCACGCTCGGACGCTTGTTTTTCGCAAAGACCTCTGCAGAGTACGCATTGAAGGCGGCTGTCATGGCATCCGCATCCCGCGCCTTAAAGAACACGAGATACTTCGGCGGATTCACCGACTTATCCCTGGTAATGGCATAATCCACACCGAATTCTCTGGCATGCTTTTCAAAGCCCTTCAGGTCTGTTCCTGCGATGTCGATGTTGGTGACCCCCTGATTCTGACCTACCAGTTCCCGTATGGTCTGCTTGCCTCTCGGCGGAAGATTCCGTTTGGCTTCGGCCTTTGCCTCACTTTCCTTAATCTTCCGAATACCCCACAAAGCCAGGCGAAGCGTAATGCGTGCAGTCAGCTTTGTCGTACTGATTGCCAGATTGACTGTCCTGTTCTCGACCTCTTCCTGCAAGCGTCATCACCTCCTTTCTTTAACGTTCGTCGTGCCCGGTTTTCCTCGGTTTCGATTTAGAGCCAACCGTATCGGTATCTCTTGTCTTGGCAGCCTTCCTTGTTTCCTGTTCCTTCTTAGGGATGGGAAGCGCCATAATATGATTGCCCATACGGAGAAATGCCTCCGGCTGATGGAAGAGCTTCTCGAACTTGTTAATCTGTGCCTGTGTCAGAGAGGCGAAGCTTTCCTCGGTGAGACCGGTTACCAGGAAAGACCCGGCAACTACGTCATAGACCTCACCATTCTCATCGCGAAGCGCCCGGTTGAGCGGCAGGCCGTTCATCTTGCCTTCCTCATTTACGATTAAGCCGACCTTCTCCTCAAAGGGATAGACCACCTCGATATAGCCGCCAACGGCCTTCTGCAAATCCGAAAGATCAGACCCGATCTCAACGACTTTCGGATATCGGTTCGGCTCTACCAGAAGTACGGTGAGGCTCTTAGGCTGTTCCGGTTCATCGTCGGCAAAGAGCGCCTCTGCCAGCATGGCCTCACGGAGTTCAAAGCTACGGGCGTTCTCAAAGAGGTGTGCCTCGCTGTCATAGTGAAACACGCTGTCGGAAAGCCGATCCGCCGGGGCAACCTCTGCCTCGTTGATGTCTCGCACCATCTGCTCAAGTTGCGTCAGCGCAACGCTGCCGTCATCGGCAACCAGCAAAACTTCATGGATAGAGGAGGGCAGCACGTAAAAATCCCCGCCGATTGTCTCAACCGCCCGGTCAAGAAATCCCGGGTATCGGATTACCGAGGCTCCGTTCATGCCGCCCTCGACCGTTGCCACCCAGAGAGGAGAAGGCTCATCGGAACGGAAATCTGCCCTGTCGCCCGCCATTTCCTGCAGCACCTCATTCATGTTCCGAAGACTTGCCGGATGATTTTTAACGGCTGCGTCGATTGCATCCGCCGCCAGCCGCTCCCTGGTGATGCCGTAGCTCTTTAGCATCGTATCGGTCACCAGAACGCTGGACGTTCCGCGTTCATTGCTGCCTAAGTCAAAGCGATAGACCACCGCCATTTCCTCTACCATCTCGTGGGGAATCTCGGCAAGCCTCTCCTCGTTTCCCTTAACCGGAATCATCTGAAGCATCAAAGTCTCCTTCATCTGCTCATAGTTGCCGAGGACCTTCCAGTCAAGCTGCGGCATGTTCTGAGAAGCCTCCCGAACCGCACGCTCAATCAAGTCCATTACCTGATGCTCGGAAGCACCGGTATTGGTGCGCTCATAGTAGGCATCCAGGTTCAGGCTTGCGCTCACCTTGCTGCCGGGAAGCGTTACCATAAGTCCCTCATAGGACTCTCCCTGCAGCTTCTTCATCTCCCGGAATCCGAATTCAAGATTCGGAAAGCGCTCGCGCATTTCATCCATTACTGCCTTTTTGAAAACATCAAAATCCATGTGTCAGTCCTCCTTTTCCAGCAGGAAGCCAATCGCTTCCGCATTGTTTTTCGCATAAATGGTGTGAGAAGTGAGGTATGCCAGCGCTTCACAGAATTCCACTGCGCTTAAATCCATGCAGGCATCCATCTCATCCTCATTGATAACGGGGTGTACGATATAGAGAGGTCCGGTCACCAGGACACTTCCGTCCTTACGCGAACGGGCATATTCCTTCGGGTACATCGCCATCAGCTCGTCCGTGATAAAGTGACTGATAAAACCGGACATGCTGTGATTCAGCATGATTTCCTCAATCGCCTCGACCTCCTCAATCAGATGAAATCTATTGTTGAGTTCCGCGTAGAGTACGATGGCCTCTTCTTTGTAGACATCCTCATCTTCTTCGCCTTCAGTCACATCGTCCGGTTTCTCCGGAATTTCCCCGGCCCCGCTGAAAAATTCATTCCACTTTTCGGTGAGAACCTTTGCGTTCTTGATCTGTCGGTAATGACGCATGGTCTCTGCCATGCGCGCCATTGCTTCTTTCGTCATCCGCTATTGTTCCTTTCCTGCCGGTTTTCGGCACCAAAAAACGTCCTCGATTCCTCAAGGACGCTATTCACTGGGTATTGTATTATCGCTCCTGATCCCGGCCTTTCTTTTTCTGCCACTGATCAAGAAGTTTCAGAATGGTGTTCTGCATCTGCTGCGTGGTGTAGGATCTGGGAAAGTACTTCCGAAGCTGCTCGTTCCGGAAGGTAACCCGCTCGAGATCCCCTTTCTTTACTTCATTCATGATTTCTCTTGCGGCATTCAGTGTGAAACCGCCTTCCTGACTCAGCTTTTTCAGACGCTGTGCCTGGGAGAGAGACGGGGCCGCCTGCACCTCATCCATAGCCTGGATAAACATTTCCTGTTCCTCTGCCTTCAGGTAAGAAAGCTCAACTGCGGGGTTGAAGGAGATCTGCTTCTGATCAACCATGTCCAATACTTCTGGGGTGAGGTAAGTCAGACGGATAAAACGCTGAACTTGCTTAACACTATCACCAGATTCGCCTGCTATAACTTCAACCGTTTT
Source organism: Stomatobaculum longum (assembly GCA_000242235.1). GTDB lineage: Bacteria > Bacillota > Clostridia > Lachnospirales > Lachnospiraceae > Moryella > Moryella longum. The sequence continues at coordinate 38,740 of JH590865.1, read as the reverse complement.
TCTGCCAAATAAATTGTGGTCAAGTTGGCCACCATTTTCTTTGGGCGGTCGTCCAGCCTGGCGTTTCATCGCTTCGTTTTTCATCTTGTACGCATAGGCTCTCTCACTGGGCAGAATGTTCTCTCTCTGCAAGTTGGAATCCACCATGAGCACTGTCGCTGCATCGTCATCCATACGGCGAACCAGCACCGGAACTTCTGTGAGTCCCGCAAGCTCTGCTGCGTGCGCCCTCCGGTGTCCAGAGATAATCTCGTAGCTACCATCCTCCAGAGGCCGCGCAATCAGAGGCGTCAAGACACCGTACTGTGCAATGCTCTCCGTAGTCCGGAGCATTGCTTCGTCATCCACCACCTTGAAGGGATGCTCCTTAAAAGGAACCAACACGCTGAGACGGATGCTCTGCACACGCTCAAGCTGGCTTTCCGCGCGGCTCTCATCTGTCTCAAAGATATCATCGTAGCTGGTCAAGCTGATGTTTCCGCCTCTTTTCGGCATTTGCCATCACCTCCTTTGTCAGACTTCGGTAGGCCTCGGCGACCTTGCCTCCGGGATCATGCTTGAAAATGCTCACACCCTCGGCGCTGATTTCTGCCGCCCGAACGGAACGAGGAATATCCGCATCATAAACCTTCAGCCTTCTGCCGTAGGTGTCACGGATTAGGGTGCTGATCTCTTTTGCGAAATTCGTGCGGTAATCCACCATGGTCAGCAGTATCCCTTCAATCCTGAGTTTCGGATTAATCTGGCGCTTAACCTTGTTAACCGTCTGAAGCAACTGTTCCAGACCTTTGGCAGAAAGGTAGTTCGCCTGAACAGGAATCAGCACCTGATCCGATGCGGCAAGTGCATTGACGGTGAGCATTCCAAGAGAAGGCATACAGTCCAGCAAAATGAAGTCATAGCTATCCTTCACGGTTTCCAGATATTGCTTCAGAACCGTTTCCCGACTCATGGCATTGACCAATGACACCTCAAGGCCTGACAGCGTGATATTTGCGGGGACAAGCTCGACACCTTCTTCATGCGGTAGTATTCCCTCCTTCGGTGCAAGCGGCTGATCCTGCATGACCTTTGCCATCAAATCCGTCAGAGTGACCGGAAGATCATCCGGTCTGGAATGCCCTAACGCAATGGTCAGAGAGCCCTGCGGATCTGTATCGACTAACAGCACCCGTTTTCCCTCTCTGGCAAGACCGATTCCAAGATTTTCACAGGTGGTGGTTTTGCCGGTTCCACCCTTCTGATTGACGACTGCCATCACTGTGGCTTTCGACATTAATTGATCACCTCCCTAAAACTGGCCTGTGGCCATGTCGTTGTTTACCCACGCCTGATAAAAGGGGCGGATTGTCGCAGGCGCATTGTAGAGCGCGGTCAAGAGATACTGTCTGATATTCCGCACTCTGGTCGTGTTCTCCGAAAGGCACTTCAGAACATAGCGGATATGCTCCGCGTTTAGCTTCATAAAGCGGCTCTTCACCACTGCGAGCGGCTTATCATCACCGGCGATGCGGATAACGCTTCGCTTGGAACAACAGATATCCACCATGAGATCCAGAATGCCGAGAATGGTTTCCTCTTCTCCAAGATTCTCCCGAAGCAGCACGTCAATGGACAGCGATTCTCTGAAATAGCGCTCATAGTCGTTGCGTTCGTCCATCTCATCCCCATCACATCCCGAACGGATGGGATTGATATCGTTATTCTCAGTATTGTTATGATTAGTATTGATTCCTCGTGATTTCGGGTAATCTGCAGTTGTGATATTCACGGCTCCGGAATCGTGTTTTTCACGATTCTGAATTTGTGTTGCCACAGAGCCTTCCACACCGGTAATGAAATTCTTTACAAAAATCAGATTCGGTTTTCCGAGCCCCTGACGCCTCCGTTCAATCAGACCGCATTTCTTTTCAAGCTCATCCAAGAGCTTTGTGGCTTTCTGGTCGGCACAGTTCATGTCTGCCATAATCTGCTCGATGGTGTAGATAATATAGACCCGACCGTTATCATCGCCCCACTTGTTCTTAACGGACAGATCCAGCTTATCGAGCATGATGCCGTACAGGATTTTGGCTTCCGCAGACAGTTGCCTGAACTGCTCTTTTGTAAAAAGCACTTTGGGAACTCGGTAGAAGGAAAACTGTTCCGCCTGGGCCCCGTAGAAATAATCAAACAAGCATCATCACCACCTCACTTCAGGAAAACGCATCTCGCCTTAGCGGCTTCTTCCGGAAGACATCCCCATACTTCGCAAAAAGGCAGCGACTGAACTGACATTTGCGATACTTAAACTCCGGACGGCAGTAGCTGCAACAAGCACAGCTTGCCGGTTTCTCCTTCGTTTTGGAATTCGGTTTCTTTGCTTCTCTTGTCAGCTTTTCATATCGGCGGAAGAGCTCTTCATTTCTGCTCATTTTGCGCCCCGTCCTTCTCCCTGCGCATTTCTCTGCTTGCCTTAAGCCACCTGTCCAGCTCCTTGTAACAGCAGGCGCTGACACATGGCTGCGTTTTCGCATAGCAGCAGCCCTCGCATTTCTTTTCCTGCTCGCTCTTTACGGTCTCGGCCAGATAGTAACAGTTCCGCTCTTCCAGGATGCAACCGGTCTTGCGGTTTTTCCAGAAGAAACAGCATCTACAGCTTTCCGGCTTGTCATCGTAGTAGCGAATGCCATCCACCAGAATGACTCTCCTTCGTTTCTGTTTGTTTCCTCTCAAGCTGATATCCTCCTCTCTTTGCTACGCCCCGGAAAATCCGGAGACGACAAAGCCCCGCAGTGAGTTTTCATCACTACAGGGCTATGTAAGTATCGTATGAGAGGACTGTAAGAGGAATCGGGCTAATCAAGGCGCATGCCTTTGGAAATCTAAAATTCTCGGTCCTTAATTTCTAATGCATTTAGACATTCTCCGTATATAATTGCCATATTTCTAATTTGTTTTTCCGGTTTGAGCACCGGTAAACACAGTTGCGCAGCGAAAAATATACGACCTCCCGCCATTTTTAGCTTGCGTCCCCTCTGAGGACTTGCTCCTGAATTAGAAAAAAAAGCCGTTTTTTAGAAATTATCTAATCGGATCTCTGTTTTTTTAGATGAAAACAGGGGAAGATTGTGCAATCTTCCCCTGTTCCTAACTGTCCCCGGGCGGATTTGAACCGCCGACGTTTCGCTTAGGAGGCGAACCCTCTATCCAGCTGAGGTACGAAGACATATTGGATTTTCCTTTATTTTCAAGGCTTTGCCATGATGGTCAAGAAAACCATGAATCAAATGACTCTGCTCGCCGAACTTCGGCGCTCTGAATCCTCCTTTCCCGTTTCGAACGCCGAACAAAAATCTCGAAATTCGATTTGGCGCATGATAACATGTTTCTTAGGAGGCGAACGCTCTATCCAGCTGAGCTACAAAAACCTATGTTATAATATTATAAAAGCTTTGCGCGGGAAGCACAAGCGGAACAAGGAGGATCCGAGCACATGCACATAGAAACTCTTGGCAATGATACAACTTCTTGCCTCACGGCACTCCGCATTTACAACTCGAATCCGGATTTTCTTTTGCATCACCTCGGGCAGGAGCAAATTTCTCTCGACTTTATCGACGAAGAACGCCGGGAAGCAGCTCACCACGGCTTTGGACTCTGCCTCATCTCGGTGCAAGAGTGCCCCCTCGGCATTCTCGACTATATGCAACGCCCCGACGGTTATGTCTATTTGTCCCTTCTTATGTTGGATGCCTCCGCGCAGCGGCAGGGGCTCGGAAGGCGAGCATACCTTGCGTTTGAGACCCTAGTTCGACGCCGTGGCGCTACACGCATTCGCATCGACGTGGTCAATGACTACGAGCCCAATTTGCTTCCCTTCTGGCAAAAACTCGGCTTCATAGGCACGCGAACGGACAGCCTCTGCTGGGGAGCTAAGCGCTCTCAAATTCTCGTAATGGAAAAACAACTTCGCTAAAAAGGCGGCCCTCCCAAACTGCGGAAGGCCGTCTTTCTTTTCGTATACCTTAGTGCTTACGATAGCGCCTGTCTCTGCCTCTTTGCCGCTTCTTTACTTGGTTCCCGTGAGCGCTACGCCGTTCACATAGAGCGTGTGCCCGTTTGCAGTCACATTCGCCGCATTTCCGTTAAAGGAACTCACATAGCTGTCCGCGCTGAGCGTCCAGGTACTTGTGCTGTCCAGGGTCACCGAGACGGTTCCGACTTCGGTCGAAACGCTCTCGCCCTTTGCATTGCTGATTTTGCCGTCCACGGAACCTTCAAAGCTCGAGCCGTCGCTAAGCTCAAGATTTAAGGTGGAATCGTTGCCAACCTTGACCGCACCCGCAAGCGTCTGCTTGCTCGCCTTCAAGGTCGCAATGTTCTTTCCGCCGCTCCAGCCGTCCGTGCAGACCGAGAGCAGTATCTTCTCGGCATCCTCGTTGACAATCTTGACATCATTCAGCGCAATGACTGCGTCCGTGTTGGTCACATGGAAGACATGGCCGCTCTTACTGCTTAGCTTGCTTACTTACTCACAACCGCATTTTTAAAGTACAGATTGCCGTTGCTGATCATATAGACACCGGACACGTAGCTGTGCAACAAATAGGTACTGGACTTATAGTAGAGCGGCAAAACCGGATACTCCGCCGATACGGTCTCATCGGCCTTTCTGACAAGCTCCGCAAATTTAGCGGGATCTCGCTCCGAGCGGATCTGATCAACAATCGCGTCATAGGTCGGGTTGCTGTAGAACGAAATGTTGGCCACATCGTTCGTGTACAGCAGCGGCAGAAAGCTCATCGGATTCAGATAATCCGCGGAACAGCCCATCGCTGCGACCTCAGAATTACCGTTCTGAACCGCATCGTAAAAGACTGCCCAGTCTGCCGAGCTCACCTCGACCTTAACACCGAGATTCGTTGTCAGCATCTCTGCTATGGCCTCGGCGACCTTCTTTGCGTTGTCGTCGGAGTAATAGGAGAGCTGAATGGTCGGGAAGCTCGCGGGATCGGCATACCCCGCCTCGGCGAGCGCCGCCTTTGCAGCCTCGGGATCTGCAGTCGGCTTCAGATCAAAGTCGGAGCGCCCCTCTGTGATATCCTTGCCGTCGACAACATATCCGGGGGGCAGCACGCTGTAGGCCGGCGTCGCATCCAGTTGGACGACATTGTTGATCAGCGCATTTCTGTCAACCGCAAGTGCCAGCGCTTTCCGCACCAGCGGATTGTTATAGGGCTCCTTGCCGCAGTCGATGTTATAGTAAACTGTTCCGTAACTCGGCGCCACAACCAGTCCCGCATTCTCCGCCTTCAGTCTCGCGATGTCACCGGCGGGGATGCTCCGAATACCGTCGACTTCGCCGTTCTCATAGGCGGTCAAGGCTGTGGAGGTGTCCAAAATGTAGCGGAAATTCAGCTTTTCGAGAGATACATTGGCAGCATCCCAGTAGTTCTCGTTTTTCGTTAGGACAATGGATGCGCCGGGGTTGATCTCCGAAATTTTGAACGGGCCGTTGCAGACATAGGCATTTGCGGACTGTGTCCACTTGTCGCCGTTTGCCTCAATCGTCGCCTTCTGCAGCGGTGAGTAGACCCATGTAGAGACGATGTCTACAAAGAAGGGACAGGGAGCCTTGAGTCGATACTCGAGTGTTTTGTCGTCGATCGCCTTGACACCGAAACTGTCATCGGAGCCTTTCCCCTCGTAATATTCCTTGGCGCCCTCGATGTAGTCGGTCATCATACTAAGGTTCTGCGCTGTTGTCGCCGGCGTGCAGACATGCTTTGCGGCATAGACATAGTCTTCCGCTGTGAGAGGGGAGCCGTCCGACCACTTAAGCCCGTCTCTCAGGTGGAAGGTGTAGACCGTCATATCCTCGTTTTTCTCCCAGTTCTCCGCATTGCCGGGTACAAGCTCGCCCTTGGTGTCGTAAGTGACCAGACCCTCAAAGCAGTTGATGATGAAGGGGGTCGCAAAGGAATTGTTGGTATAGGACGGATCGAGCGAGTCCGGCTGGTTGCTGAGAACAAAAATCAGCTCCTGCTTTCCGGAGGGCTTCGCTGCTTCCGCCGTGCTCTCCGCCTTGGCATCGCCCCCAAGGCTTACTGTCTCCGCCTTGTCACCGGACTTTTTCTCACCGCAGCCCGCGAGCAACACGGACAGGGTGAGCAGCGCCGCCAGGGCTGCACCGTATTTCTTTTTCATACAAATCTCCTCCTTTTCTGTTTTGCTTCTGTCTGCATCTTTTATCTGAATGAAGTGCTTCGACATCCAAGCGATGCCCCGCACCGCAATTCCTCAGTCATACAGGTGGCATGCACAGAGATGTCCGCCGCCCATATCCTTTAAGACAGGCTCTTCTTCCTTGCACTTTTCGGTCGCAAAGGGACATCTCGTGTGGAACCTGCAGGCGCTCGGCGGATGAATGGGACTCGGTATATCGCCCTCGATGCTGCTCTTCACCTTTTGACGCGCAAGCTTCGGATTCGCGACTGGTATCGCGCCGAGCAGCCCCCGTGTGTAAGGATGCAGGGGGTGTGCGTAAATTTCCTCCGCTTCGCAGAGCTCCACGAGCTGTCCCAGATACATGACGCCTACCTCATCCGAGACATAGCGGACCATTGAGAGATCGTGTGCAATGAAGAGATAGGCGGTTCCGCTCTCCTCCTGATAGTCTCGAAGCAGGTTGATGATCTGCGCCTGAATCGAGACATCCAGCGCTGAAATCGGTTCGTCGCAGATCACAAGCTCCGGCTTTAAAATCAACGCCCTCGCAATGCCTACGCGCTGTCTCTGTCCGCCCGAAAATTCATGTGCGTAGCGATTCGCATGCTCTCTGGTGAGCCCCACCTTCTCCAGCATGGGATATACAAATCCCCCTGCCTCCTCCTTGCTCTTCACCAGCTTGTGGGCGAAGAGCGGCTCCGCAAGGATATCGCGCACCGTCATTCTCGCATTCAGAGAGGCATAGGGGTCCTGAAAGATCATCTGCATATGCTTCCGTACCGGGTGGAGCTCCCGCTCGCTGAGATGCGAGATATCCTGCCCGTCAAAGATAATACGCCCCTCCGTCGGCTCATAGATGCGGATGATGGTCCGCGCCGTCGTGGACTTCCCGCAGCCCGACTCGCCGACCAGTCCCAGGGTCTTTCCGCGCTCCAGCCGAAAGCTCACATGGTCGACTGCATGGACCCGTTCTCCTCGTCCCACGGGGAAGTAGCGCGTCAGGTTTTTGACTTCCAACAATACCTGTTTATCGTCTGCCATGGCTTTTCCCCTTATCTTTTCTTGAACGGATTCTGTTCCGCAGGCGCCTCCGGGTCGAGCAGCCAGCATCTCGCGCTGTGTCCCTCTCCCACCGGTTGCAGCTCCGGCAATTCTGCCGCGCAAATCTTTCTCGCATAGCGGCAGCGCGGGGCAAATGGGCAGCCCGCCGGCGGATTTGTCATATCCGGCGGCGAACCCGGAATCGGAATCAGGCGCTCCGCTTTGTCCTGCTGAATGCTCGGCATGGACTCTAGCAATCCCAGGGTATAGGGATGGCTCGGATGCTCGAAGAGCTCATCAATCGGCGCCTCCTCCATGATGAGACCGCCGTACATGACCTCAACTTTTTCGCAGAGCTCCGCAATGACGCCGAGATCATGTGTGATGAAGATAATGCTGGTGCCGTGTTGTTCCTTGAGCTCCCGCATCTGCCGTATGATCTGGTCCTGAATTGTGACATCGAGCGCTGTCGTCGGTTCATCGGCAATCAGGAGTTCCGGGTTGTTTGCAAGCGCCATCGCAATCATGACGCGCTGCCGCATACCGCCGGAAAACTCATGCGGGTAGGCGTGATAGCGCTTTTCAGGCTCCGGGATGCGCACCTCCGCGAAGCGTTTCAGGACCTCCTGCTTCACAGCCTCACGGGATCTATCGCTGTGATGAATCCGTATGATCTCGGCGACCTGTTCGCCGACGGGAATCAGCGGATTCAGCGAAGACATCGGATCCTGAAAGATCATTGCAATCTTCTCTCCGCGAATTTTCCGCAGCTCCTTCATCGAGAGCTTCGTCAAATCCTGACCCTGAAACATGGCCCTGCCGTCCTTGATGACTGCCGTGTCCGGAAGGAGCTTGAGGAGAGTCATATTGGTGATGCTCTTGCCGGAACCGGATTCGCCGACAATGCCGACAATCTCCCCTCTGCGAACCTCAAAGGACACACCGCGGACTGCCTGGACCTCACCGTTTGAGGTCATAAAGGATGTCTTTAGATTTTCCACTCGTAACAAGGTCTCTTCCATTTTCGTTTACTTTCTGAGCTTGGGGTCAAGCGCATCGCGCAGACCGTCTCCGACAAAGTTAAAGGCAAACATGATCAAAACGATAACAAGAGCCGGTATGAATAACTGATAGGGACAGGTTCTCAGATTTTCGGTCGCATCGTTGCACATTGTGCCGAGCGAGGCGAGGGGCGGCTGCAGGCCGATCCCAAGGAAGCCGAGAAAGGCCTCCATGAATATGGCGGAGGGAATCAGCATGGTGACCGTGACCAGAATGGAACCCATCGCATTCGGAATCAGATGTGCGAGGAGTACGGTTTTCGCCGAGGAGCCTATGGTCTTTGCCGCCAGCACAAATTCCTGCTGCTTGAGCGAGAGCACCTGCCCTCTGACCACACGCGCCATATCCACCCAATATGTCGTCCCGAGCGCCACCATAATACTCTGCAGTCCCGCACCCATCAGAACCATAATCAGGATGACGTAGAGGGTCAGCGGGATCGTACTGATAATATCGACCACACGCATCATTGCCATATCAACCCGCCCGCCGAAATAACCGGAAATTCCGCCATAGACAATGCCGAGAATCAGGTTGACTCCGGCCGCGACAAAGGCGACCAACAGGGATACCCGCGTGCCGTACATCAGCCTTGTCAGAATATCCCTTCCAAGGGCATCCGTCCCGAAAAGATAGGAGCGGTTCCACAGCGTCCTTGCTTTTGCAATGACTAGTGTGTCGGGGTCGATTACCAAATAGGGCGTTTTTCCGTAATACAGGGCTATCTCTGCGCCTCCGCAATCGTAAATGCTCATCTGCCGCGCACTGTCCTCGCGCAGCTTGCCAAGCTGTTCTCCCAGGCTGCCGTCTTTGTTGACGGAAAGCAGCTTCAGATTCTGTGTGATGTAGAGATAGCCGGACTGATCCGGTGTCTCAAAGACCCTCATCATCGGAGATACATTGACCAGGCCCAGGTTCTGCTCGGAATAGCTGCGTCCTGTAAAAAGCGGTCCCAGAAACGCGAACAGCATGAGCAGCATGATGATCACAAAACCCGTAATCGCAGTCGGCTTTCTGTGAAAGCGAAACCACACATCTCCCGCGAAGCTCCGGTTTCTGCCCCAGATTTTCTCTCGCGCCTCATTTGATTGTTCCAACACTTCCCATTTGGAGTCCATAGCGCTCTCCTTTGCTCAATTCTGCCGCACTGCCGCTCAATCGTATTTGATTCGGGGATCAATCAGGCAGTAAAAGACATCGACGACCATCGTCATAACCATGAGGAAGGTCGCGTAAAAAATAGTGACGCCCATGATGGTTGTATAGTCTCTCTGCGAGACACTGTTGACAAAGTGAACTCCGAGGCCCGGAATCGCAAAGATCTTCTCAACGACGAAGGAACCTGTCATCAGATTCGCGATCATCGGCCCCAGTACCGTAATGACGGGAATCAGCGCGTTTCGGAGGGCGTGATTCGTGATCACGGAAAACTCGGACAGTCCCTTGGCCCTTGCCGTCCGAATGTAATCCTGCCCCATCACCTCGAGCAGCGAACTTCTCATCAGTCGCGCAATATAGCTGATGTCATAGCCTCCGAGCGCAATGACGGGTAGAATATATCCCTTCCAGCTTTCAATGCCGTAGGTCGGAAGCAAGCCCAATTTGAATGCAAAGAAATAGATCAGAAGTGAGGCGATCACAAAGGACGGAATTGTGACACCTACCGTTGCGAACGCCATGACCAGCATATCCTGCCACTTCCCGTTTTTGACTGCCGCACAAATTCCCATGGGCAGCGCAGCTAACAGGACAAAGACAATGGTAATGCCACCGAGCTTCGCCGAGACCGGGAAGCCGTCGGCGATAAACTCATTGACCGTTTTCCCCGGATATTTATACGATGGTCCGAAATCCCCGCGGACTACCCCCTTCAGGTAATCTACAAACTGAAGCGGAAGCGGATCGTTCAAGTGATACTTTTCATTCATAGCCGCTTCGATTTCAGCCGAGAGCTTTTTTTCACCCGTGAACGGACCGCCGGGAACCGCATGCATGATGGCAAAGGTCAGCAGGATGATGAGAAACATCGCAACTGCCATCATTGCGACTCGTTTCATGAAATACCGCGCCATATTCTCCCTCCCCGCGAAATTCAGACTGCTTTTGCCCCTTCGGCAAAAGTTCACGCAACTCACTTTCGTGAATCACCGCGTTATATCGCTCTTTATTTGTTCCCAAATCTATCACAATTGTTTCACGAAATCAACACAATTGTATATTTATGCTTATTTCTTTTTTTGCCCGGGCGAAAAGCCCAAGAAAGGCAGTCGAAAAAGCGAGACAGCCTGAGCTGTCTCGCTTTCAATGATCCTTTGTCAATCCTTTATCGGATTCGGAACCCGTGCTCATCCGACTTTAGCGGAATCGTCCGAGCCTCCATGTTTTCGATTTTCACATATCGCCCCCGCTCGATTTCCAGAATCACCCGGTCAATCTGCTCTTCCGTCCCTTGTATCTCCATGCTGACAGAACCGTCGTCCTCATTTCGCACCCAGCCCACGGCGCCCGCAAACTCGGCGGCATACTTTGCCCGGTAGCGAAAGCCGACGCCCTGCACAAAGCCGTAAAATCGAAGGTATTTCCGTATCATAAGCGACTCCTATATCTCGTGCCGTCTGTTCATCCCGAAGCGACATTCCTCCTTTTGCCCGAGCGCTTAACGCTGTCATGTCGCTTGTATCTTGACATGGCAGAGCTCTCTGCGTTTCCTTTAACGAAACGCTATATCGAGCTTATCGTCCAGACTGTCCTCCTCCACCGTAAAATACTGCCTGCTTCCGGGTCTGCGGTAAAAGAGCGCTAGTTGCCCTGTCTGCTGCACCAGAACGGCCTCCAACTTGCCTGCCACCCCTTCCTCGGACTCTGCGGAGATGAGAGCGCCGCTGTCAAGCTTCTCCTTCAGCGCAGCGAGATAGCTGTGCCCGAGTTTCGAGAGTCCGGCCTCATTCATGCGGAAGCAGAGCTTCACCGCCCGGTCTCCCACAGGATAGTAGAGCTCACAGAAGGGCGCATCCTTCGTGTACTCGTGCTCCTCCGGACGGAAAAGTTCGTAAAAGTCTCTGAGCCCTGCCTCGTCCTTTCGGATGCAGGCAATGGCGCGCTTCTTTTCCGGTCCGTCCTCATCCCTTCCCTCCTGCAGTGCCCGGTCCGCTTCGGGATCGATCCAGTGGTAGAGCATCGCTTCCAGACTTGCCCCTTCTTCCACTTCCCGCCTTAGGGTGAGGAACTCATAATCGCCCGGTTCGAGCTTTAATCCCTGCTCTGCCGCGGCGCGTGCGCCCTCCTTGTCTCCGAAGGCCGCGCGAAGCTTTCCGAGCAAGAGGTAAGTCCAGGGGTAGCCCGCTTCTTCAAGCACACCTTGTTCCGCATAGCGCAGCGCCTCTTCCGGATAGCCGCTGTACAAAAGTCCCACGGCATAGCGGTAATACCAGACACCGGAACCCTTGGCGTTTTCCTCGGCGTCCTTCATCCACGCTTGCCCGCGGTAGTAATAACTGTATTCTCCGAAGTTATTGCAGGCGAGTCCGTAGTAGAGCGAGAGTTTCAAATCCCGGCGCGCCTGCTTCTTTGAAAAGCGGCCGGCCGCGGCGCCCGCATCCACGAACTGCTCGATCCAACGCACCATTTTCCCGTAATAGCCGCCGTCATCCTCGAGGAAGGCCTCCAGGGTCTCAATGTCTTTTGGCGAAAGCAGGGAGCCGGTCTCCTCGTACCGTTTCGGTTCCGCGCGGAAGAGGGTAATTCCGCCCACATTTCGCCGAAAGCTGTGAAACTCCGCTCCGGTCATGCCTCTCTCCTTGAAAAAGGCAAGGGCGGCATCCAGCGCGGACTCCAAATCCCAGGCAATAAAATCCAAATAGCCGTAGTACAGGCCGCTCGCAAAGCCCGTATGGCAGAGGGCATCCTCTCCGCCGTGTTCGCTCAAATAGGCGCGCAATTCATCGCGAAATGCCGCGAGCGCCTCTTCTCTTCCCTCTTCCGGAAAGGTACTGAGGGGATACAGAAGGAAGCCCGGCACAATGCCGTTCCGGTGATATTCATCAACCAGATCGCTCTCTCCGTGCAGATATTCATTGATGGCCGCAGAAAAGCGCGTGCTGCCCTCATAGACATCCAGGCGCCAGTCGGCATCCGGATTTTCATCCGCGTCGAGTTGATACGCAATTTCGGAAGCGTCCAGATAGGCTCCGGCATCCTCCCACGCGGGATAGCCGAGCTCCGTTACATACGCGTATAAGTCCGAGAGTTTCTTCGCCTCGCTGTCCTCGGGCGCTTCCAGTAACTCGATACCCGTGAGGAACGCAATCGCCGCTATGTCTCCGAGTATCTGGTTCGTTAGCTTATAGAGCATCCACTCCGCCCGCCGCGGGTTCTCCCGCTGCAGGGGCAGGAGCTTTTCACAGTAGAGTTTCAGAGAAAAGAGTTGCTCTCCGGTCGGGATCAGCCAAATGTCTACATCTGCGGCATCAATTTGAACGCTGTCTTGTTGCAACGCAAACTTATCGCTCGGCGCGGAACCCGCCCGTATCTTCCAATGTTCCAGAACTTCCTTCGGTGCGCGGCGGCAAAAGTACACGAGGGGATAGAGCGCGGAGCGTCTTCCCTCCGCGCAGAGTATGAGCTCATACTTCTCTCCGTCAAAGCCGAGTTCAAACGAGACATCCCGAATGGCCTGCTCCAGTACGGCGCCGCAGCGCTGCAACATCGCCGCTCCATCGTCCTCGTTTCGGTCGATTGCCGCCCGGAGCTCTGCCTCGATTGCAAGGAAGTCAGCCCAGGCCTCCTTTGTTCTCTCCCGGAAATTTTTCTCAAAGCGCGGAAAGGTAAGACGCTCCCTGCAGTCTTCGACATAGTCTCTTACTTCCTCGTCTTCCGGGCGCAGGGAAAAAGCGCGCTCAAAGTAGCTAAGCGCAAGCCCGTCCTCGTCGAGGTAATAATAAGCGAGCGCCATCAGCCGGTTATGCCGAAAATCTTCCGATTGCGCCTCTTCGTGCGCTGCCAAGACTGCAATCGCCTTATGATAGAGCTCTGTTCCCTCGGTCTCCGCAAGTGCGAGATAGGCCTCCGCGAGCTCTGCATCCCCCTCGGGGCCGCGCTCCTCGGCGGGAATGGCCTCCAACATCTCCCTGCTCTTCTCAAACGCGCCGCTCTCGTTCCATTGCCGGCATTGTTCCAAAATATCCACGCGCTTTCCTCCTCATTCGCTTTCCGACTTTTGCCGAAACGCAGCATAGCCCTTGCTCACTGCAAAGGACTTCGAAAACCAATCCTACCCTACTCCGAAAATTCTCCGTCCACCATGCCGTTCAAATAATGTCCGGGGTCGGCGATAAACGCTTCCCAGCTTGCGAGCGGGCAGAATTCCTCCTGCTCCGTATCGAGGTACCAGATTCGCTTGTCTCTCGGACTCCAGAGCAAAAGATAATCGCTGTAGTTGTCCATCTCCGCCATGAGAGACAAGAGCTTTTTCCGCTTCCAACGAAACTCCCGAAGTTCAAGATAGGGGTAAAACACCATCCACCGCACCGACTCCCGCTCGGAAAATTCGAGGCGCAGCGCTCCGTTTTTAAAATACGCTGTCATGGCCGCCGGCAGATGATAGCTCTTTAGCTGTCTAAGCTTTTCCTGCTCGTTGTGCCAGCCCTCCGGCTCGAGAGAGCGCAAATACTCTGCCATCTCTCCGTTCTTATTCTGTACCGCCAGCGTATAAGGACGGTCGCCGTATTTGTCCGCAAGGGTGATATCCGCCCCCTTTGAAACGAGATAGCGAAGAAGTTCAAAGTGATTCTCGCGTGCCGCCTCCGTGACCGGGGTAGAGGCATAGGGAAAGACCATGTCCGGCTTATGAAAGTTGATGTCCGCCCCCTGCTCTAAGAGGTACTCCGTGAGCATGCGGTTCCCGCTGTGCGCCGCAGCGCGGAGCGGCTTGCCGCCATAGCGCCGTAAATCCAAGGATAGTATATCGATTACGGGCAGTATCTTCGGATCTCTGACATCTTCCAGGCAAAAGAAGAGACGGCTTATGTTCTCTTCCCTCGAAGTAACGCGGATGCCCGCCTCCACCAGCGATACGAAAGCACTCAGCTCTCCCTTGTTGAGCGCCTCATAGAGACTCTCCTCATTCGGCTCACTCATGCCTCGTTTTCCTCGGTATAGGTCCGCTCGATGTCTATGAACTGAATGTAGATGCCGGAGACCTCACCCTCGCTGTCATAGCCGAAATACGTCGGATAATAGCCGTCTCCCCAGCCGCTCGCAAAGAGAGCCACTTCCGCATTCGCACCCGGAACCTCCCACTTGAGCCAGTCGCCCCATTCTCCCTGATATTTCGGATGTTCCGCTGCGTTCTTTTTTAAGAGTTCTTCCAGTAAATCGCCGTAGAGGTCAAAGTCGCTGTCCTGCTTTGTCTTCTCTTCCAGGAAGGCAAGATAAGCTTCTTTTGTAGCGAAGTCCGCGATGCAAGCCATGCCGGCATCCACGCCGAAGCCGAAGTAATCTCCCTCCTTAAATTCTCCCTCGAGTCTCTCCTCGCCCGTCACCGCGAGCTCGTAGCGCACCGTTTCTCGGCCGCTCACTTCCAGCTTTGCACAGGCATAGCGGTCTCCGTACGCCTTGCTCGGCACCACGCAGAGCTTAAGCGTATAGCTTCCGGCCGGTATGGTCTGCAGATAGGGCACGGCATCATCCAGGGTGACCATGGGGTCACAGACCACGATTTTCCCCGTCGGAAAATGCACAGGCCCGAGATCCAGGATATCTACTTCCTTTCTTCCGATGACCTTCTCCGTAAAATAGCGCTCCAATTTGACATCCGCGTCCAGAATTTCACGCACTGCCTCATACTGTTTCATCCACTCTGCTGTCGGCATCTTTTTTCCTCTCGATAAACCGGTTTTTCCGGTGTTTTTATTGACTCCGTTTTTCAGCGCGTCCCCGACGCGCACTCGCCCATATTGATATCCAGTACCTCTCTCGGAGGCTGAATCAACGCAGCCTCATAACGGCAGGACCAGTGCAGCGCAGAGCTCATCTCTCCGTCTACGACGCCGTCCACCGTCTCCCCGTCCGCAATTACATTTCCGCTGCCAAGCAGATAGGCGGCCACATTGTAGGCGTGATTCACAACCCAATTCGGGTTCATGCCGTGGAAATGGTACTGTAAATCGGGCAGAAAGAGAGTGCTCATGCCGAGGGTATCCACGACCATGTCCTCGCTGTCCTGCACATTGAAAAAACGCACATTGACACCGAAGTAGATGAAGCGGTTGGTGCCCTCCGTCTCATCCCGCCGCACGCTCTCCGCAGTAAACAGTTTTCCGGAACTCGGGAAATAGAAGGCCTCACAGTCCGGGTAAAGTTCCGAAAGGGCCTCCAGAAAGTCCATGTCGAGGGTGGCGCGCTTTGCGGCCGGAAGCGCCCTCGCAAGCATATCGGTCGCAATCACACGGTAGCGGCAGTTGCCGAGTATACGGTCCCTCTCCTCGAGGCAGTCCCACATCTGGCTCCGAAGGAAGTCATCGATCTCCTCGCCGTCAAATGCCGTGCACGCCGTCACCATGAGCTGCACCGGCACGCTTTGATCTTGAAACTCTGCCCTATAGTCGAGTGCCGCAAAACCCGCTGTCTTGCCGTCGTGGCAAAAGCACTCTGTCTTTCCGACATGCTTCTCGATGACCGCACACATCCGCTCCTTAGACGGCATCGCTGCCGGCTCTCGGAACAGGAGCTCTATCACAAAAGGACCACCGGGGCGTTCTGCCTTGTTCTCATCCAAATCCTGTCGAAATACTTCTTCGCTCATCCTTTTCTCCCGTTTAAAGTCGCTCCGAACGAGCGCTCCCTTTCAGCTCTCAAACAATTCCAAACGCAGGGCTTTCAGTTCTTCGCGGAATTCCGCAAGCGAAGTCTCGTCCATCACCTCTGTGATATCGTATTCCTTCGCATGTTCCGCAAAGTCAAGGAGCGCTGCCCGAAGAACTTCCTTTTCTTCGCTGCTCGCTGTCAGGCGAATGTTCCGCGCTTCGAGCCCTTCATCCAAGTCTTGTAAATTTACGCTCCCGCTCCGCAGGCACTCTAAGTGGAGGGCCGCAAGGTCGCCGATCAGATCAATGGCATAGTAAAAGTTTAGTTCCAATCCCTCGCGGTTCGTAAAGCGAAGCGCATCCCCGGTCATGCGGAGCGAAGACGCCCGCTCTTCGAGCGCCTTAAGGCCCGTCCTTGCAAAAATCTCGCCGAGCCCTATCTCATCTTTTTCAAAGTCTTCCAGTAGGCTTAAGAGAGTCAGACTATCGTCCGTCCCGCCGATATAACTGCCCCAGTAGCTCTCTATGTACATGCTTCGCTCCTTCCGTACCCGCAAGCCTTTCCCGCAAACATGCAGGATCCGTTTACCGTTTCAGCTAACATTGCTCTCGCAGAGCGCCGAACGAATTTGTTCTCCCAGTTCCCGAAAACGCGCTTCCTTTCCGTCGTGGTGACCGTAGTCGTCCATGGAAGACCGCAGCTTTACGCCCTTTTTTCTCAAAATGTCCGCGACCCGCACTGCGGCATCCGCAGCCCTAGATAGCGGCGCCGGATGCCCTTCTCCCTCGCGTCTGCCGTTTTGCAGATAGAGGCGGCAATTCGTATTCCGGATTTCCGTCCTCGCGCAGTAGTCCGCAAAACCCGGGTACCAAAAAGAACCGCAGAGTGAGAAGACGGCACACGCTGCGGTCTCGCGGAATATGCTGTACACTGCCGCAAGCCCGCCGAGGGAATATCCTGCGTAGGCAATGCGCCCCGCGTCAATGGGATATTTCGCTATCAGTTCCGGAAGTTTTTCCTCGAAAAGCTCCCTGTGATACCCATCCGCCCCTCCCCCGAAGGGCGGTGCATCCGCCCGGAATGCGGGCTGCGGCCAGGGACTGAAATCCGCGGTTCTCTCCTCCGAAACCACGGACAGCACAAACATATCCGAAAGAAAAGCCGCAAGCGTCTCGGGAAGCGCATCGTTCCAGAGAAGCAGGGGGTAAAGCTTGCCCTTCTCGAATTCTTGCGGCAGTTGTAAACTGTACTGTCTCACGCGTCTCACTTACTCTTATGCTCTATGATCTTCACGACAAAATCATAGACGCGCTTGGTCGAGGGAATATTCAGTCTCTCCTCGGGCGTATGAATGTCCTTCATATCCGGTCCGATCGAGACCGCATCGAGGTTTTTAATTTTTCCCGAGAGGATGCCGCACTCCAGCCCCGCGTGAATGGCCTGCACCGAAAGCTCTTTTCCGAAGAGCTCGCGGTAGATGGCCGCCGCCTCATCGCGGAACGCAGACTCCCGCACATACTCCCAAGCCGGGTATGTACTGTGCACGAGTGCGGTCGCCCCAAAGCAGCTGCTCACCAGCTCCAGCTTGTCGATGACCGCCTGAAAAGCAGTCGCAATCGAACTGCGGACAGAATAGCTGAGTGTGAGCTTATCTGCCTCCAGCTTTGTGATGCCGAGGTTCACCGAGGTCTCAACCAGACCATCGATATCGGCGCTCATCCGTTGCACACCGTAAGGCAGTGCTTCCATGAGTCCCAGAACCTGCTTGGTGCTATCCTCGGTGAGCGCTGCCTCCTCGCTGTCCGCAATCGCCGCCGTGAGCGACAAGCTCGGATCTGTCGCTGCATACTCTCTGCGGAGCACCGCTTCCTCCGCTTTCACCGCTTCGCGGAAAGCGCTCGTGCTGACGCTGTCTGCGAGCACCACTTCCGCGCTCGCCTCTCTGGTAATCGCATTGTACTTTGCGCCACCCTCGAGAGAGACCAAACGGAACGCGTAATCTTCGCGGAGCCCTGTCAGGACCCGCGCTAACAGCAGCGCCGCACTGGCTCTGCCCTTGCCGATTTCCATACCGGAATGTCCGCCGGTAAGACCGGTCGCCGCAAGGCGAATGTGCTCTCCTCTGACCGCAGCACGCCGAACCGGCAGTGTGATATCCGCATCGCCGCCGCCTGCGCAGCCCGCGAGCGCAATTCCCTCTTCATCGGAGTCCAGGTTTAACATTCTGTTTCCCTTCAGCATGGACACATCGACCGCATGGGCCCCGCCCATATCCGTCTCCTCCGAGACTGTGCAGATGAATTCAAGACGCGGGTGCCGTAAAGTCGGCGAGTCGAGCAGCGCAAGCGCATAGGCGAGCGCAACGCCGTCGTCTGCACCGAGCGTGGTACCTTTCGCGCGGAGCCAGTCGCCGTCAATATAGAGATCCAGCCCCTCCTTCGTCATATCCTTTTGGCAGTCCGCCGTCTTCTCCGTGACCATATCCATGTGTCCCTGCAGGATGATCGGCGGTTCGTTCTCATAGCCTGCCGAGGCTTCCTTGATGATAATCACATTGTGCTTCTCATCGGCGTAGTGTTCCAGGCCTCTCTCTTTTGCAAAGCGCTGCAGATATGCGCTGATTTTCTCCTCGTGATGGGAAGGTCTCGGAATTCCGGCAATTTCCTCAAAAAAAGCAAATACTTCCTTCGGTTCCAGTTCACTGCATACAGCCATTGTGCACCTCTTTCTGTCTGGCGTCATTCCCCGATATGCTGTTATTTTGTGCTCTATTCACTATAACTGAAATAAACTGCTTTTAAAAGACTTGCACTCTGACAAAAAAGAGAGAGCTTCACGCGGAAGTTCTCTCTCTTTGCAATTCACCACATAGCCTTTCCCTGCATCCATACGGTTCCCTTAAACCGCCGTCCCACCTTGGGTTCTCCCTGCAAATCCAGCGTGTTGATATAGACATGAAACGGAAGATCATGCGAACGAATCAGAAAATCCCAAATTAATTCTCCGGTATCCCGGTTTTTCCGCTGGCTGATTTGCTGAATCTCCCCGACCACCACATAGAGGTCACACTCGATTCCGTCCGGCATAAAGCAGGAATCCACAATCGAATAAATATCCTCTTGCCGCAATCGCCGATTGACGGACTCGTAGAGACGCAAATCGCTGTTGGTCAGATTCTTCATTGCGTTCTCATCGCCCTCTTTTGCGGCACTGATCATGCGCGCGCGCTCCCGCTCCGTCATGTGCAGCAGTTCACGCTGGCGGTCATTCTTATAGACCGGCAACAGAATTTTGCCGTCCCGGCTGAGGCCGCCGAGCGCCACACCGCGCGGCAGGCTGTACTTTGCCAGTGCGCGCTGTTGCCGGTATTCCGCCACATTGGTCAGGCGGAATATCAGACTGATTCCGATCCGCATGTCGTCGATTAAGCCCGAGTAGACCTCATTGTCCACATGGCGCTCTATCATACACTCTGCGGTCGAAGTCATTTCATCGACATCAATATAGGGCAGGTAGCGCTCCCGGATGAGCTTACCGCCCTCTCCGACATAGCCTCCCATCGCAATGCCAAGCCTGTCGCCGAGCGGCGCACGGAGTTCCCAGAGCCTGTCACCGTTTCGCATGGCGATATGGTGAACGGCATCCCGGCAACGGAGCAGCATATCCTCCAGAATTTCTCTGGCCTCCCTGTCACTCTCCACCCTTGCATAGCCCACTGTCCGAAAAAATCTGTGCATCCTTTGATTCCTACCTAAAACCTTCCGCGCATTTCCTCTTGTTTAGAAAATACGCCAGCCGCAAATAAAGTTTCTCTCCCACCAGCCATTCAGGGAGCGATGCACCACCCTTCCGTTCGAAGAGCTCGCATCGATGACACCGCCGCCGCCTGCGACAATACCGACATGTCCGGATACCACAATGATATCACCCGCCTGCAACTCCGAATAGCTGTTAATTCTCTGGCCTCTGCCCGAGCTCGCCCAGCCGCCGGAAGTCATATAGGACTGGCTCACGCCCGAGTGGTTCAAGCACCAGTAGACAAAGCCCGAGCAGTCAAATGCGTTGTCACCCTTGGCACCCCAGACATAGGGCGTGCCGAGCTTGGAACTTGCGACGCTGAGCAAGGTTCCCACCGAGCCGCTGCCCGAGTACGTGTAACTCGAACCGCCGCCTCCGCCCTGAGAGCCGGAATTTCCGTTCTTTTTTCCGCCGTTCTTCGGCTTGTCATTGTTCTGTTTCGGCGTCTTAGCCTTCGGCTTCGGCGCCGGCTTCACGACATCGTTGCTCGTGAGTTTTGCCATGGTCGAGGCGCCGACCGAGCCGTCCGCTGTGAGGCCGTTCCGCTCCTGGAAGGCCTTGACCGCATTCTTGGTCGCCTCCCCGTAGTAGCCGGTCGCAAGCTGCTTGTCGAGGTACCCCCACTTGCTGAGCAGTTCCTGTACCTTCTCCACCGAGTCGCTCTCGTCGCCGAGCGTCAGGCCGAACGGCTGCGCGTTGGGACTGTTCAGGGCATCGCGGGTACCGGGTCCCAGATACCCGTCGACCACCTGGTTGTTCCGGCTCTGGAACTCCTTGATGGCCATGACGGTGCCGAGTCCGAAGTTGCCGTCGGCCTCGCCGGTCAGATAACCGAGCGCCTTTAATCTCTGCTGTGCTGCCATGACAATGTCGCTCTTCTCGCCGTAGACAACCATGTTCGGCTTCACCTCGTCCGAGTAGATGAGGTTCATCGTCTTGAGGCCCACCTTGCCGTCATCGCTGAGGCCGTTCATCTGCTGAAACTTCTGCACCGCAACCAGGGTCTTGGCATCGTAGGTGCCGCTCACATCGGTCGTCTGTGCGAGATAGCCGAGCTGATAAAGTCTCTGCTGCAATGTCTGGATGTCCGTGCCGCTGTCGCCCTCCTGCGCCGTGTAGTAATGCGCATTTTCATCCATAATGGCCTTCAGCGTCGATTCCCCCACAATGCCGTCCTGCGGCAACTTGTTCTGTCGCTGATACACCTTGACCGCTGCGGCTGTCACCTCGCCGTAGTAATCCGTCGGCTCATCGTTGTCCATAAAGCCGAGTTGCATGAGACGCGCCTGCAGATCTTTGACAATCCAGTTCCGCGTGCCGATGCGGATAATTTCCGGCGCAGGCTCTGTGGTCGGCACCGCGAGATCCATGTCCGGAAACTGTGCGCCGCCCGGTGAAACGGCCAGAATATCGCCGTTTGCCGCCGAAGCTTCCGCCTCTGCGCCGCTGCTCCCGGCGCTTGCCGCTTCGCTCCCCGTACTCTCCGCTGCCGTGCTGTCCGCAGCTTCGGCTACACTGCTGTCAGCACTGCTCTTCGTTCCTGTCGCTGTATCTGCTGTCACACTGCTCTCCGCACTCGCTGCGCTCTCCGCTGCTGCCTCACTGCTCCTGCCGGTTTTACCCTGCGAGCAGGCGGTCAGCATCGCAGCTGCGAATATCAGCGCGAGCGCCTGCTTCTTCGAAATTCTCCGTCTCATGTCCTGTCCTCGACTTTATGTATGAAAACGCGGGATTCCCCGCGGAATGTAAATGGTATTACGGTTAATATTTATGCCTGCAACGCAGCGGATAATGCCGCAAACTGTGCCAGCGAGAGGGTCTCTCCCCGCACCGTCTCCGGAAGTTCCAGTGCCTGCAGTGCCGCTGTAATCTTGTCCTTCGCAAAGCCCGCATTCTTGAGTCCGTTGACCAGCGTCTTTCTTCGCTGGTTAAACGACGCCCGGATAATACGGAACAAAAGCGCTTCATTTTCTGCCTGCACCGGCTTTTCCCGGTACTTTTTGAGGCAGATGACCGCAGACCCGACTTTGGGGCGCGGCAAAAAACAGTGCGGCGGTACGTTCGCCACGATCTCTGCCGCGGCATAGTACTGCACCGCGAGCGAAAGCGCACCGTAGTCCTTGCCGCCCGGGGAAGCCTGCATACGTTCCGCGACTTCCCGCTGCACCATGACGGTAATGCTCACGATCGGCAGCTTGCTCTCCAGCAATGTCATCAGAATCGGCGTTGTGATGTAGTAGGGAAGGTTCGCGACAACCTTCATGGGTCTGCCGCCGAGCTTCTCCGCCAGTTCATCGAGATTCTGTTCCAGAATATCGCCCTGCAGAATTTCGACATTGTCATAGTCTGCGAGACTCTCTTCCAGAATCGGAATCAGCGTGCGGTCTATCTCGACCGCGAGGACTTTTCCGGCCCGCTCTGCGAGGTGCTGGGTCAGGGTGCCGATTCCGGGACCTATCTCCAGTACAGCATCTTCTTCCGTCAGCTCCGCCGCTGCCGCAATCCGGTCCAGCACGTGGCTGTCAATCAGAAAGTTCTGCCCGAATTTCTTTTGAAAGCGAAACTCCGTGTGGCGCTGTAAGAGCGCAATCGTATTTTCCGCTCTGCCGAGATCTGCCATCAGCCCACCTCCTCGTTCGCAAGTTTGGGGAAGCAGCGCCGCGCATTCTCTTCGGTGACGCGTTGCACCTCTTCTGCGGAAATCCCCCGAAGGCGCGCAATCTCTTCCGCAATCCGGGTTAGATTTCGCGAATCGTTCCGCTTGCCGCGATTCGGCTCTGGCGCGAGGTAGGGGCTGTCTGTCTCGAGCAGAATACGCGAGAGCGGCACAGCCGCCGCGACCTCTTTCATCTTCTTCCCGTTCTTAAATGTCACAACACCGCCGATGCCGATATAGAACCCAAGTTCCGTATAGCGGCGCGCGAGCTCCGCACCGGAAGAAAAGCAGTGAATTACCCCGCCGATGCCGCGCGCCGCTGCGCGCTGCATCTCATCAAACGTGTCCTGCGCTGCCTCTCTGGAGTGAATGATGACCGGAAGCCCGGTCTCCGCCGCCAAATCCAACTGGCGTCGAAACCAAATCTTCTGTATGTCCCGCGTCGGTTCCTCGTAGTGGTACTCCAGTCCGATTTCACCGATTGCAACCACCTTCGGATGTTTCGTGAGTTCCGCAAAGTCGCCGAGAACGCGATCGCTCAATTCTTCCACATAATTTGGATGTGCGCCGAGTGCCGCATATACCCAATGGTAACGCTCTGCGAGCTTAAGCCCCGTATAACTCGATTCAACCGAAGCGCCTGCGTTAATGACCTTTCGGATACCGTATTCTTTCAGGTCTTCAAGCAACACATCCCGGTCCGCATCAAAGGCTTCGTCGTCATAGTGTGCGTGTGTATCTAAGAGCATCAGCCGATCTCCGCACCGGAGGCCACACCTTCCGTCATCGTCGTCATCAGGCTCAGATTTCCGTTCTCATCTGCGGCCGAGAGCAGCATGCCCTGCGACTCCATACCGGCGAGACGCGCGGGCTTCAGGTTCACGATTGCCATGACCTGCTTGCCGGCGAGTTTTTCCGGCTCCGGATACCATTTCTTGATACCGGAGAGAATCTGAATCTGCTTGCCGCCGCAATCCAGCCGGAAGCAGAGCAGCTTCTTCGACTTCGGCACTTCCTCGCATTTTAAGACCTTGCAGACGCGGAATTCGCACTGCGAAAAGGCATCGTACTCCACTTCCGGCTTTGCGGGAATCCGCACATCCGCCGCTGCCTGTGCCTCCTCGGTCTTCTCTGCCTCCGCGGAAGTTTCTTCCTCTGCGGCGGTCTCCGCATTCAGCTTTGCCTCAACCTCCTTCGGGTCCAGGCGGCGGAACAGAATCTCTGCCTCAGCCGCTACCCGGTTGCCCGACGGATAGAGACCAAAGCTCGTCATTGCCTCAACATCCCGCTTCTCCGTGTTGAGCTCCTTCAAAATCTTCTCAGAAGTCTCCGGCATGAAACTGAAGAGCAGCGAAGCACCGATGGTCAGCGCCTCGGTCAGGTTGTAAAGCACAGTCTTCAGTCTGTCCTGCTTTGCCTCGTCTTTTGCGAGCGCCCAGGGTAGAGTCTCGTCGATATACTTGTTGCAGCGCTTGAAGATATTCCAGAGTTCCGTCATCGCGTCCGCAACGCGGAGCACATCCATCTTCTCCCGCACCTTCTTGACCTCGGTGAGAACAGTCTCCGTAAACTCTGCGTCGAGCGCCCGCTCCTCCTCGGAGAACACGGCTGTCGTCTTCTCGACCACGCCGCCGAAATACTTATTGGTCATCGCAATCGTGCGGCTTACAAGGTTTCCGAGCACGTTTGCGAGATCGGCATTGTAGCGCTCTACCATGAGATCCCAGCTGATGCTGCCGTCGTTCTCAAACGGCATCTCGTGCAGACAGAAATAGCGCACCGGATCCACGCCGAAAAAGGCAACCAGGTCATCCGCATAGAGCACATTGCCCTTGGACTTCGACATCTTGCCGCCGGCCTGTAAAAGCCACGGATGACCGAAGACCTGCTTCGGCAACGGCTCGCCGAGTGCCATCAGGAAGATGGGCCAGTAAATCGTGTGGAAGCGGACAATATCCTTTCCGATCAGATGCAAATCCGCCGGCCAGTACTTTTTATAGAGCTCTCCGCTGTTGCCGTCCGCATCATAGCCTATGCCTGTCGTATAGTTGGTCAGGGCGTCGAGCCAGACATAGACCACATGACCCGGCGCAAAGTCGACCGGAATTCCCCAGTCAAAGCTGGTGCGCGACACGCAGAGATCCTGTAGACCCGGCTTCAGGAAATTATTCATCATCTCGTTCTTTCTGGAAACGGGCTGAATAAACTCCGGATGCTCTTCAATGTACTGAATCAGGCGATCCGCATACTTGCTCATGCGAAAAAAGTAGGCTTCCTCCGAAGCCGGCTTCACCTCTCTGCCGCAAGTCGGGCACTTGCCGTCGACAAGCTGCGACTCGGTCCAGAAACTCTCACAGGGCGTACAGTAGAGGCCCTCGTAGGAACCCTTGTAAATATCTCCCTGCTCATAGAGCTTTTTGAAAATCTTCTGTACCTGCTTCTCGTGGTAGGGCTCGGTGGTCCGCATAAAGCGATCATAGGATGTGTTCATGAGGTCCCAGATGCGCTTAATCTCCGCGGATACCTTGTCGACATAGGCCTGTGGCGTCATGCCGGCATCTTTTGCTTTGCCCTCAATCTTCTGACCGTGCTCATCCGTTCCGGTCTGAAAATATACGTCATAGCCCTCTTCGCGCTTAAAGCGGGCAATCGCGTCCGCCAGAATAATCTCATAGGTATTTCCGATGTGCGGCTTGCCGGAAGCATAGGCAATCGCCGTCGTGATATAGTAGGGTTTTCTGATTTTTTCTCCCATAGTCAGCCTCCGCATATTCTTCGATTCTTATTAGTGTAACATATCAGAGCAACATGTGATAGAGTTCTCTGCGGCTGATTCCGCGGTCTTTTGCGGCTTTTTTCATGGCTTCTTTTCGATCAAAGCCCTGAGACTCATACCAGGCGACATGCTCGGCCGGTGTGAGATCCGCAAATGCCTCCGCCTCCTCTGCCCGCAGCTCCGCTTCGCTCTTACCGGCGATCACCAGAACATATTCGCCGCGGATTTCCGCGCGTCCCGCTTCGTCCGCATAGCGCTGCAGGAAATGCGAAAAACTGCCCCGCTGCACCTCCTCATGCTTTTTCGTGAGTTCGCGCACCAGACTGAGCTGCCGCTGCCTGCCGAGCACCTCCGCAAGTTCCGCGAGTGTCCTTGCAAGACGGTGGGGCGCCTCATAGAGAATCATGGTTCTCGTCTCATCCCGCAGTGCTTCCAGTCTCACCCTGCGCTCCTTTTTGTCCTGCGGCAAAAAGGCCTCGAAGACAAAGCGCCCGGTCGGCTGTCCGCTGACGGCAAGTGCACTCACAGCCGCGCAGGGTCCCGGCACAATGGTGACCTCAATGCCGGCATCCAGTGCGAAACGCACCAGCACCTCACCCGGATCCGAAATCGCCGGCATACCCGCATCGGTCACAACCGCGATGGTCTCTCCCTGCTCCGCACGGCGCACGAGTTCATAAGCTTTTTCGGTCCGATTATACTCGTGATAGCTGGTCATATGTGTTCGGATTTCAAAGTGGTTCAAGAGTTTGATTGTATTCCGGGTATCCTCCGCCGCAATGAGATCCGCCTCCCGCAGCGTCGCAACGGCGCGCGGACTCATATCCGAAAGATTTCCGATCGGTGTCGCAACCAGGTATATTTTTCCGCGTTCTTCCACTGCTCTCTCCTTATTAATATCCGTAAATCTCCCGAATTTCGTCTGTGTAAACACCCGGCGCGCGAAATACAATGATCGGCGCCTCCACCCGTAAAAAATGACCGCCGCCTTTGACCGCTTCCAGCAGTACCAGGTTTGCCTCCCGGTCCGGAAACGGGTGGGCAAATTTCATGCGTTTGGGCATGAGTCCCCTACGTGCACAGGCCGCAAAGAGTTCATCCAGTCGGTTCGGTCTGTATACAAAATAAGCGCGCCCACCGTTTTTCAGGAGACGCGCTGTCTCTTTCACCACCTCTTCCAGGGTACAGCAAAGTTCCTGGCGCGCAATCGCACGGCTCGATGCCTGACTGTGTTCCCCGCGCCCAAGCGCCATATAAGGCGGATTACAACTCACCACATCGAAGCTTCCGCTTACCCCAGCAATTCCCTCCCGGAGATCTCCGCACAGTATGCGGACTCTCTCCGAAAGACCGTTCATCGCTACGCTGCGCTCTGCCATATCCGCAATCTCTGTCTGAATCTCGACCGCCACGATCTCCTTGGCGCGCGTCTTCACCGAGAGCAGAAGCGGAACTATCCCGTTGCCTGTGCAGAGATCCGCAACCCTTTCCTTCGCGGCAGCCCGCACAAAACCGCTGAGCAACACCGCATCTGTCCCAAAGCAAAAATGCGCCGGATTCTGAATGATTCCGAGCGCACTCCGCTGCAGGTCGTCAATGCGCTCCCCTGTCTTTAACGGAATCACTTTTTCTTCTCCCGGGTTCGTTCCTGCTGCGGGGCACCGTTCCGCTTTCCGGGTCTTTCCTTTCCCTCACGCTGCTTGGCCGCAGCTTCTCCGGTCTTCTTCTCGCGCTGGGCATCCGCGGCGCGCTTCTGGGCCGGCGGCATACCCTTTTTCTTGCGCTCGATGATGGTCGTTTCCGCGACTGCGACATCCCGAAGTTCTTTTTCCCCGTCCACATAACAGGCGACACGCAACATCTGCTTCAGAACGCTGACCTCTACCACATCGCCGCGCACACCGTCCGAGAGCTGCACGCTGTCTCCCTTTCGCGGAAGCGTCTTATTGAGCTCCGCATAAGTATCGGTCTCGTGCTTCAGGCAGCACATGAGACGCCCGCAGGCACCGCTGATTTTCTGCGGATTGAGGGCAAGTCCCTGCTCCTTTGCCATCTTGATGGAAACCGGCATGAATTCCGAGAGATAGGCGTGGCAGCAGAGCGGCCGCCCGCAATTTCCCATGCCACCGAGCAGCCTGGTCTCGTCTCTCGCGCCGACTTGGCGAAGTTCAATGCGTCTCTGATACTGTGCGCCGAGCTCTTTGACCAAGGTGCGGAAATCCACGCGCGTATCCGCACTGAAAAAGAACAGCACCTTGTCATCCCGAAGCGAAAAGACCACCGAGATGATTTTCATATCGAGCCCGAGCGCCTCCGCCTTTTTCCGACAGAACAGCAGCGCTTCCCGCTCCTTGCTCTTATAGGCAGCCGCCCGCACGGCATCTTCCTCCGTTGCCCGGCCGAGGATGGCCTGCGGCGGGTTCTCTTCCTTGCAGCTGCAGAGCGTATAATTGCCAAGAATCACGGTTCCGTATTCCACACCGCACTGTGTCTCACAGAGCACATGGTCGCCGCGCCGGAACTGTTCTTCCCCCGCACTATAGGTCTCAATGGTTCCGACTTCGCGAAAACGAACGCCTATCACCTCCATCATCTCTGATTACTCCCTCCGTATTGCGAGAAGCAAAAGCTCTATTGTGAGTTCCTTACTCACATTGAGCCGCAAACGCTCCTCCGCCGTCTCGATTTCTTTTAAAATAACGCCCAGTTGCTCGTAGGACAGCGCCTTTGCCGCGCGAATCAGTGTCTGTTCTTCCCCGGGGAAGATGAGTGCCGCGCTGTTTCCGCTGCTCTTGCAACAGAGCACATCCCGATAGTACAGACGTAAAAATTCCAGAAAACCTGCCGGCTCCGCATAGAGCGATGCCACTTCCGCCTCTGTGCGCTGAAAGACCGTCTCGTCGCAACCCGGCAGTTCCCGAAGCAGCTCCAGCGTCTTCCGATACCGAGAATAGACCTCTTCTACCTGTACCAGTTCTTCCGCCCGGCGGTAGATGCCGCGCGAAAAGCGTGCTGCCTCTTCGGCCCGCTCCGGCGGTGCACCTGCCGCTCGCAGTCTCTTAAGGATTTCTGCCTCCGGAACCGGACGGAACACGAGCCGCAGAACACGGCTCCGTATGGTCGGCAACAGTGCCTCTTCCTGCTCCGCGAGCAAAAGAATCATCGCATAGTCCGGCGGTTCTTCAATCGTTTTTAAAATCGCATTTTGCGCCTGCTGCGTCATCTTTTCCGCTTCCGGGACAATAAAGATGCGCCGCTCGCCGGAAAAAGGGCGAATCCGTATCTCCTGTGCCAGTTGTTCCCGCACCGCATCGACGCCGAGCGCTGTCTTGTCCCGCTGTATGGTGACCACATCCGGATGCGTATCCGCCGCAATCTGAATGCAACTGTGACAGCGACCGCAGGGGCGCGGGCCCTCACCGGTGCAGAGCAGACGTTTTGCGAACGCCCGGGCCATGGTCAGCTTGCCGACGCCCTTTGCTCCGAGTAACAAATAACTGTGCGAGAGATGATTTCTTCTCACACTCATCTCCAGCTGGCGCTTCATCTCTTCCTGCCCCGGTACATCTTTAAAATCACACATATTGTAACACAACCTCATACAACTCGCCAAGGCAGCGCTCCAGATCCAGGTTTTCATAACGCTTCCGAATACCGGCAGCCGATAACTTTTCTTCCGTATAGTCGGCTTCATCCGCCTGAAAACGACGCACCAGTTCCGGATAACAAGGCTCCGCCTCTTTTTTCTCCCGCCTGAAACCGCGGAGCAACCGTTCTCCGGCTGCCACTTCCAGATAGAGCGGTATCATACGTTCTCTGCCAAAGTAGGCACAGAACTTCTGATAGCTCTCGAGCGTACCGATGCCGATCCGGGAAACGGTTTCCGCCTCTTCCTCCGCGACACTTCCGTAACGCCAGAGCCCCTTTTCCGTCCGATAGGCTCTCTCCTCAATCATTCGTCCGCTCTCTCGAAGGCACAGAAACTGTTCTTCCCCGACAAAGTGATATTCTCTTCCCTCTTCTTCTCCCTGCCGCTGCGGTCTCGTCGTATAGGGAACCAGCGGACGCAACATAGGGAACTTGACCAGTAATTTCTGATAAACGGTATCCTTCCCGACCGCGCTCTTTCCCATCAGATAAAAAATATGCATGTTTTAATCCTCGGCAGGTGCTTCCAGAATGCCGTAATCCCGACTGCCGTTCAGCGGCTCCATCCAGTCGGTCGTCCGCTCCCCGACAAAATTCTCTCCGGTCGGAACCGATTCCACCTGTCGGGCTTTTGCCTCTGTCGACTCGACAATTGCGGGACTTTCCTCTGCTGTTGTCTCCGGCAGACTGCCCTTTTCCGGTGCAATCAACGGTTTTTCGCTCTTTTGATAACTTCCGAGACGCCGCTTCTTCGTGAGCGGCACCGCAACCGCCTGATAATCCAGCACCTTGACCTCGGCGTTGACCGTTGCGCCCGGCTCACAGTTTTCCCAGTAGGCCAGAATACTGTCTTCCATCGCCCAGACCGGAACCAACCGGTCATTGCCTTTGCCGAAATCTCCGACCCGGATTGTGCTGTCATTCAGGAGATAGCTCTCGTCGCCGCGTATCATCGCGAGCTGGCCGTAGACCGAACCCAGGGAACCCGGTCGGTACTCCATGTAGATAACGCCGGTCTCGGGATAGGGCAACATCCGCACCACGCGCCCCGGAAAAACGCCGCTCACAGCTTCGGCCTCTTTGGTTTTTACATTGATTTTCCAGATCTGACTGGACGGTGTCGCCCCTTCTTTCGAGAGCATCACGCTGTAGTAGAGGTCTGCATCCAACGCTGTCATCGCATCGATTGCGGCGCCGTGGCGCAGAAACTCCTTTCCCTCATCCGTCAGAACAGAAGGGCTCTCACCGGCCGCCGCTGCATAAAAATGCTGTGTGCCGACCGCGGCGGTCTCCGGTATCACATCCTGAATCACCGCATCCGAAAGAATATAGCGCCGCCCGTTGATACTCTGCATATCCTCGCTGACCCGTTTTCCGAAGCGATCCATAAGTACATACCGATTGCCCTCATTTTCCACATAGAAACCGGCTCCGATTGCGGCGCCGCTTCCCTCCTTGGCAAAACGCTCAATTTTATTTTCGCGCGCGTACCAGACCGCCTTCTGCTGCACGGTATACCCGCTCACTTTGTCCGCAATAATCTGTGTGTCACTGCCTTCTCGGCGCACACGGAGCAGACTCGGCAGCGCGGCATTGTCCGCTTCCATGTAGAGATAGTAAATCCAATCACCGTCAATCGTAATGGAATTCGCAATGATACCGGATGCAGCCTCTGCCTTGCCGGCCTCCTTCATCTTTTCGGAAATTACTGTGCGCCCTTGTTCCCGCTCTAATCCGCGGGTAATGTTTTCAAGCGCTCCGTTCTTCCCGAAGTGAAATGTTTCATGCTCCATGTTCTGATTGCCGGTCAGCACATACCCGTCTTCGTTGAAACAATATAGTGTATCGCCGTCCTCAAACCAGCAACTCTCGAGCCATTGCCCGCCTGCCGTGAGATAACTCCGCCCCCGGGCGCTCTCATTCCAACCCGTATAGGCAAGAGCTCCGCTGCTCGCGGAAACCGTCTGCGCACTGGTCTCGACCGCACTGCTGACAACTGCCTTGGCACGGTGAATCGCGCCCGATTCTCGGTTTAAAAAGCCAAAGAGCAGTGAAACAGCGGCAGCGGTTGCGGCAATCGTTCCGAGTGTTAAAAGCCACTGCATGTTCGTCTGAAAACGACTTCCGGGACGCCGCTTTTTGGTTTCGCCGAGCAGACCGAGTCTCTCCTCGAGCGCAATCAATACCGTTGTGGCCTTTTCCGTAAGTCCCTTTTCTACCGTATAGTCCGCGGGAAATTCGAGTGTCGCCGGAATCTCTCTGCCCCGCTGTTTGAGACAGTCTCGCAGCAGGACGCGAAGCCAGGATCTGAAAATACCCGCTTCCGGGAGATTGGCACGCTTCTGCCAGACCTCGGCATAGAGAGCTGCCAACAGTTCCCAGGCCGCCTCACCCGAAATACCGAGTGCCAGAATATCCCGATATGTTTTCTGATAACTGAGAAGGTATAAATCTTCGAAACCTGCGTTTTCGCCTGCCCGCGCACGCCGGATTGCATCTGAGAGCAGCAGCCCCGCCTGTGTGTTCAATACAGTCCCTCCTTCTTCACCGGTTTTTTATTTTACCATGAGTCAGAGGGGAACTCTATCCATACCGCCAAAAAAGAAGCCTTGCCGACTATTTTTGCGGCTGAGCCAAAAAAGTAGCACTCATGTTAACTCTTTACGATTGCATATTTACACCGGACTGAATCCGGAATATTCAAACTGTAAAAGACGGTTTTCGTCTTACATCAAAAAAAAGTTACGCGGAAAAAAGTCGGTACCGGCTTCCTGTGATTGCATCATTCCGTTTTTACCGCTCCATTTTGACTGAGCGGACAAAAAGAGTTGGTGTCAGTACCTTGTGATTGCATTCTCTCATGTCGAGGTTGAACTTTCCTCATTGAGCAGGTATTGCAGCGTCACCGCTAAGTTCCGGGTTTCTTCTTGTATTTCATTCAAGGCTCGCCACAAGAAGGACAGATAACACGCTTCCTGACATTGTTCTCCAAACATACTTTGTCCACCCTTCATCTTATTTCAAAGAGGATAACCCCCTCAACGCCTGATTCTGGTGTGCATCCCGTCAAGTAGACAATTGAAAAAGCAAAAACCTTTTCCTGCCCGTTATTTCTGCCGGGCAGTTCTCATGCTGCCGCTTCATTTCATGATATTCTATTGGCATCATAACGTTCAGTTTTCTCTGTACACATTTGGTTGTGTAGTAGGTCATATATTCTTCGATTGCCGGAAGAAGGTCTTCTGATATGCTCCCCATATGGTAGACCTCCGAAAGATCCAAAATCTATCCTATGAGGAGCTTATTCATGTCTAACAAAAAACAATCTTTGTCCTATCACTCTCATTTTTATGAAAAAAGAGGTCTCCGGACTTTTGTCCGGAGACCTCTCACACTCAATTCATTATTTCTTTGTGCCCGGCGCATAGTAGTGTGCCGAACGAGTCTGCACAACACCGTTGACGGTCCACTGTCCCTTCTCGTTGACATAGTAGCCGTCCGGCGTTCTCTGGTTTGCCTTCATCCAGCCGTCATCGCCGAAGCAGTAGCACTCCTCAAGACCGTCATGGTTGCTGTCAATCCAAGCCCACTTGACCTTGCCGGTCTCGCCGCGGTACCAATCACCGAAATTGTCCTGCGTCGAGTACCACCATCTCTCCGGTGTAAATCTCGTATCTCTGACCCAGCCGATGTATGCAAATGCATTCGATGCCATCATCACGGAAACCATCGCCGCCGCTGCAAACACAGTCAATGCCTTTTTCATCTTATTTTCCTCCTCCTGTATTTTCCGGGAACTTCCGTTTCCTTTCTTCTGAAGACTTTTATATTTTAGCCTGTATACTCGTCGGATTCAAGATAAGAACTACCCTTAATCTTAACAGTTTGCTTACATAAAACTTAATATTCTGTCCCCGTCTCCCAGTGTAAGCGATGCAATGCACCCTGTTTCTCAAGCTTCGCAAAATCCTGCTGGCGGAGCGCCTCGTATAGAATCACGGCAACCGCATTCGAGAGATTCAGCGAGCGAATATCCCCCCACATCGGGATGCGGATACAAGCTTCTCTGTGCTTTGCCAGAATTTCTTCCGGAATCCCCGCAGACTCCTTGCCGAACATAATATAGTCGTCCGGCCCAAAACTCACATCCGCATAGGTCTGCTCCGCCTTGGTCGTCGCAAACCACAATTTTCTGCCTGTCTTTTTCTGTCCGAAATCAAGTTCGGGGTGCTGTGCCAGAAATGCCGCATAATCATCATATTCACAGAGCGAGAGTTTCTGCCAGTAATCCATCCCCGCGCGCTTCAAATATTTGTCTCCCAGGAAAAAACCGTAGGGCCTAATCAGATGCAGCGCCGTGTTCGTCGCAACACAGGTTCTCCCGATGGCCCCCGTATTAAACGGTATTTCCGGCTCGTGCAACACAATATTCATCTATTCCTCTCCCTTCTCATCTCACACCCATCTTTCTTCACGGAAATTCTAAACCCGCCATCGTTAACATCCAAAAAACATAGTCAACCGTTCCTCGCAACCTACCAACGTGCACGGTAACCGTTCAAGATCCGGTCTGCCGTGTTTCCTCTCCGCTACTCCTTTTGGACTGCGGACACACGCTACTCTTGTCTGTAATCCGGCCCAATGGGTTCGCTCTCCGCTGTTTCTTGCACCCCCCAGCTACACGCTGCAACAACCTTCAATTTAGTCTGTCGTATTTTTTCTCAATGTCTCTCGCAGATTACAATTCTTTCCTGCCGGTCCCTGTAAGCCGACTTTCTGCGCTACCTTCTGCTCTCTCTCGGCCTTCCAGTATCCGCTGTGACTGCCTATAAATCTCGACTGCGATGCTCCCGTCTCTGCAATTCGGCAAGATCGATTCGCTTCTGCTGTCTCTTGCAAACTACAGGCAAACAGTATATTTTCTCTCCGATTTAGACCGCTCTGTTAATCCTCTGCCATCCCACGCCGCAGTCACACATGGCGGCATATCCGCAGCTTATGTACACCGGTCTCCTTGTCTTTTTAGACACAATACAGTTGTCATTCTACACCGACTCTGGGACAGAGGTCCGACAAATAGCAGTCCGCACAGTTCGGTGCTTTTGCCGTGCAATACGTTCTTCCGAGCGCCATCAGCCGCGTATTCCAAAGAATCCAAAACGACTCCGGAAGAACAGTCTTTAATTCCGCTTCCACTTTGGTCGGATCTGTTGCCGTCACGAGTCCCAGACGTCTCGAGACGCGTTTGACATGCGTATCGACGACAATGGATGGTTTCCCGTAAATTTCTCCTAGGATCAGATTTGCTGTCTTCCTGCCGACGCCGGGTAAGGTCAACAGTGCCTCCATCTCATCCGGCACAGTGCCGTCAAAGCGAAGCAGTAACACCTGTGCGCAGGCGCGCAAATTCCTCGCCTTATTGTGATAAAACCCTGTCGTATAAATCTCTCGTTCTATTTCTTCCTGACTTGC
Source organism: Stomatobaculum longum (assembly GCA_000242235.1). Lineage (GTDB taxonomy): Bacteria > Bacillota > Clostridia > Lachnospirales > Lachnospiraceae > Moryella > Moryella longum. Next base: position 4,274 of record JH590865.1, on the reverse strand, counting down.
TGCGGCAATGTCTTCCAAACGCGGATAATGTTGATACAAGACCTTTGTTACCTGATTGACGCGTGCATCCGTACACTGTGCACTCAGTATCGTCGCAAGTAACAACTTCCACGGCTCCCGGTCTGTCAAAAATTCCATAGGCCTGTCTTCAAAATGTGCATTCAGACGATCCATAATTTGCCGAATGCGTCTCTCTTCTTCCCCCAATGTTTCCTCCAATCACAAAAAAGCCACCGCAAGACTGCGATGACCTGACAAACGACTGAGATACGCGGGACTCGAACCCGCGACAACTTGATTAAAAGTCAAGTGCTCTACCACCTGAGCTAGTATCCCATCTTTCTTCACCTAAAACTATTGATATGGAATACCTTTAGATAAAAGAAAAATGCCTTGGACGGGAATCGAACCAGTGACATAAGGATTTTCAGTCCTCCGCTCTACCAACTGAGCTACCAAGGCATAAATTGCGGGGACAGGATTTGAACCTGCGACCTCCGGGTTATGAGCCCGACGAGCTTCCGGACTGCTCTACCCCGCGATAGTATGTGATGTGTTGCCACACCAATTTGTTTGTTCACGGCGTTTGCCGCGGAGTGGGGGAAAGTGGATTCGAACCACTGAAGGCAGTGCCAGCAGATTTACAGTCTGTCCCCTTTGGCCACTCGGGAATTCCCCCATATTGTTTGGTTTGATACCAAAGCCGATGATCGGACTCGAACCGATAACCTGCTGATTACAAATCAGCTGCTCTGCCATTGAGCCACATCGGCACGACATAGATTGGTTTTGGTAGTGGGACCTACAGGGCTCGAACCTGTGACCCTCTGCTTGTAAGGCAGATGCTCTCCCAGCTGAGCTAAGATCCCTTGTATTGTATCAAACCGAGCGACCCGAAACGGACTTGAACCGTCGACCTCCGCCGTGACAGGGCGGCGCTCTAACCAACTGAGCCATCGGGCCATCTTTACACCCTGAAAATCGCACACAGAACTTTTATCTATTCATCTCTTTTCCCAAACCCTTTGGTTAAACCCTCGACCGATTAGTAAGAGTCAGCTGAACGTGTCGCCACGCTTACACCTCTCTCCTATCTACCTTGTCGTCTTCAAGGGGTCTTACCGCTTTCGCATGAGATATCCCATCTTGAGGGGGGCTTCACGCTTAGATGCCTTCAGCGTTTATCCCGTCCCGACTTGGCTACCCGGCCATGGGGTTGCTCCCCAACCGGTGCACCAGTGGTCAGTCCATCCCGGTCCTCTCGTACTAAGGACAGCTCCTCTCAGATATCTTACGCCCGCGCCGGATAGGGACCGAACTGTCTCACGACGTTCTGAACCCAGCTCGCGTACCGCTTTAATGGGCGAACAGCCCAACCCTTGGGACCGACTTCAGCCCCAGGATGCGATGAGCCGACATCGAGGTGCCAAACCACTCCGTCGATGTGAACTCTTGGGAGTGATAAGCCTGTTATCCCCAGGGTAGCTTTTATCCGTTGAGCGATGGCAATCCCACTTTATACCACCGGATCACTAAGTCCTACTTTCGTACCTGCTCCACCCGTCGGTGTCGCAGTCAAGCTCCCTTCTGCCTTTGCGCTCTTCGAATGGTTTCCAACCATTCTGAGGGAACCTTTGAGCGCCTCCGATACGCTTTCGGAGGCGACCGCCCCAGTCAAACTCCCCACCTGACATTGTCCCCCATCCGGTTTACGGATGTAGGTTAGAAATCCAGTGCCACAGGGGTGGTATCCCAACAGCGGCTCCGGAAAGACTGGCGTCCTTCCTTCTTAGCCTCCCACCTATCCTGTACGAGTAACACCGAATCCCGGTATCAAGCTGGAGTAAAGCTCCATGGGGTCTTTCCGTCCTGGCGCAGGTCACCAGCATCTTCACTGGTACTTCAATTTCACCGGGTGCATTGTTGAGACAGCGCTCAAATCATTACGCCTTTCGTGCGGGTCGGAACTTACCCGACAAGGAATTTCGCTACCTTAGGACCGTTATAGTTACGGCCGCCGTTTACTGGGGCTTAAATTCAAAGCTTCGCTTTCGCTAACCTCTCCTCTTAACCTTCCAGCACCGGGCAGGCGTCAGCCCATATACCTCACCTTACGGTTTCGCATAGACCTGTGTTTTTGCTAAACAGTTGCTTGAGCCTTTTCTCTGCGGCTGCATCTCTGCAGCACCCCTTCTCCCGAAGTTACGGGGTCATTTTGCCGAGTTCCTTAACAATGCTTCTCCCGCCGGCCTTAGGATTCTCTCCTCATCCACCTGTGTCGGTTTGCGGTACGGGCTGACATGATACAATAGCGGCTTTTCTCGACAGTCCCTCCACCGGCTTCGCTACTTATATTTCGCTCCCTGTCACGCTTTCGGATTGTGCGGCGGATTTGCCTGCCCCACTCCTAGCTTCGCTTCGCCCGGTCTTTGCTCTCCCGGGTCCGGTTTTGTTCCTGTGTCCCCACAGTTCTGATCATGTCAGGTGCAGGAATATGAACCTGCTGTCCATCGACTACGGATCTCTCCCTCGCCTTAGGTCCCGACTTACCCAGGGCAGATCAGCTTTACCCTGGAATCCTTGGATATTCGGCCATGATGATTCTCACATCATTCTCGCTACTCATTCCGGCATTCTCTCTTCTCAGAACTCCACGCTTCCTTGCGGTAGCGCTTCGGCACTCTGAGATTGCTCCTCTACCAATGTATTACTACATTCCTAAGCTTCGGTATCGTGTTTTAGCCCCGGAAATTTTCGGCGCAGGACCTCTCGACTAGTGAGCTATTACGCACTCTTTGAATGTGTGGCTGCTTCTAAGCCAACATCCTAGCTGTCTTCGAAATCCCACATCCTTTTCCACTTAACACGTATTTTGGGACCTTAGCTGTAGGTCTGGGCTCTTTCCCTTTTGACTGCCCAACTTATCTCGTGCAGTCTGACTCCCGACCATCATCAGGACGGCATTCGCAGTTTGATATCCCTTGGCAGGCTTTGACGCCCCCTCAGGAATTCAGTGCTCTACCTCCGTCTGACTAAGTCGAGGCTAGCCCTAAAGCTATTTCGAGGAGAACCAGCTATCTCCGGGTTCGATTGGAATTTCTCCCCTATCCACACCTCATCACCACCCTTTTCAACGGATGTGTGTTCGGTCCTCCATCCCCTTTTACGGGGACTTCAACCTGGACATGGATAGATCACCCGGTTTCGGGTCTGCCGATGCTGACTGTAAGCCCTATTAAGACTCGGTTTCCCTTCGGCTCCGGACCTGTAGTCCTTAACCTTGCCAGCACCGGCAACTCGCCGGACCGTTCTACAAAAAGTACGCGGTTGTGCGTTCATGTATCGCACTTCCACTGCATGTAAACATAGGGTTTCAGGTTCTTTTTCACTCCCCTCCCGGGGTCCTTTTCACCTTTCCTTCACAGTACTATGCACTATCGGTCACTAAGTAGTATTTAGCCTTAGGGGGTGGTCCCCCCGCCTTCCCACAAGGTTTCACGTGTCTCGTGGTACTCTGGATCCTGCTGGGTCTTAACTCGTTTTCCCGTACGGGGCTTTCACCCTCTCTGGCAGACTGTTCCAAAGTCTTTCCGGTAACGATTCAATTCCCGTGTGCAGTCCGAACCCCGCAGTGCACGCACTGCGGTTTGGGCTCTTCCGCGTTCGCTCGCCGCTACTTACGGAATCACTGTTGTTTTCTCTTCCTCCGCCTACTTAGATGTTTCAGTTCAGCGGGTTCCCGGCCGTACGCTATGGATTCACGCACGGTCACTGCAGCTCTTCTGCAGTAGGTTTCCCCATTCGGAAATCTGCGGATCAATAGATATTTGCTCTTCCCCGCAGCTTATCGCAGCTTATCACGTCCTTCATCGGCTCTTAGTGCCAAGGCATCCGCCCTACGCTCTTTTTTGTTTAACCTCTTACATGTTCTCTAGCGTAAGAACATGCGGGTTGGTCGCTCTGCTTACACAGAGCATACGTTTATATCTTGGATACGACTTGCGTCGTATCACCTCGGATGTCTAGATATTCTAAAATTGAATATTCATTCTGTATGCGATTTTCAAGGTGCAAAATGGGATTAAGTGGACTCGAACCACCGACCTCACGCTTATCAGGCGTGCGCTCTAACCGGCTGAGCTATAATCCCTTTCAAATCCGGCGCCCGCCTATTCTTCCATGCCGTTACCAGCATAGTACCTTCGGCCGTCTTCCTCTTAACCGTCGTGTTCGGGATGGGAACGGGTGTTTCAAGAAGACGCATCGACACCGGA
>JH590864.1 GCA_000242235.1 Stomatobaculum longum | reverse complement strand
TGGAGATGGAGAGATTCGAACTCTTGACCCCCTGCTTGCAAGGCAGGTGCTCTCCCAACTGAGCTACACCCCCATAATAATCCGGCGCCCGCCTATTCTCCCATACCGTTACCAGCATAGTACCTTCGGCCGTCTTCCTCTTAACCGTCGTGTTCGGGATGGGAACGGGTGTTTCAAGAAGACGCATCGACACCGGAAATCCGGTGAACCTTTGATCAAAAACCAGACAGCACAAGCAACCCTTACTTTTTCCTTAGAAAGGAGGTGATCCAGCCGCACCTTCCGATACGGCTACCTTGTTACGACTTCACCCCAGTTATCCGCCCCGCCTTCGGCAGCTCCCTCCCTAAGGTTGGGTCACTGACTTCGGGCGTTGCTGACTCCCATGGTGTGACGGGCGGTGTGTACAAGACCCGGGAACGTATTCACCGCGACATGCTGATTCGCGATTACTAGCAATTCCAGCTTCGTGCAGTCGAGTTGCAGACTGCAGTCCGAACTGAGACGTTATTTTTGAGCTTTGCTTAAACTCGCGTTCTCGCTTCTCTTTGTTAACGCCATTGTAGCACGTGTGTTGCCCAAATCATAAGGGGCATGATGATTTGACGTCATCCCCGTCTTCCTCCCGGTTATCCCGGGCAGTCTCGCCGGAGTGCCCAGCTTTACCTGCTGGCTACCGGCAATAGGGGTTGCGCTCGTTGCGGGACTTAACCCAACATCTCACGACACGAGCTGACGACAACCATGCACCACCTGTCACTCCTGTCCCGAAGGAAAGCACCCATTACGGTGCGGTCAGAAGGATGTCAATATTTGGTAAGGTTCTTCGCGTTGCTTCGAATTAAACCACATGCTCCACTGCTTGTGCGGGTCCCCGTCAATTCCTTTGAGTTTCATTCTTGCGAACGTACTCCCCAGGTGGAATACTTATTGCGTTTGCGACGGCACCGATGCCCTTCGGGCACCAACACCTAGTATTCATCGTTTACCGCGTGGACTACCAGGGTATCTAATCCTGTTTGCTCCCCACGCCTTCGAGCCTCAACGTCAGTTTTCGTCCAGCAGGCCGCCTTCGCCACCGGTGTTCTTCCTAATATCTACGCATTTCACCGCTACACTAGGAATTCCGCCTGCCCCTCCGATACTCAAGCTTTGCAGTTTCCAAAGCAGTCCCGCGGTTAAGCCGCGGGCTTTCACTTCAGACTTGCAGAGCCGTCTGCGCTCCCTTTACACCCAGTAAATCCGGATAACGCTTGCCCCCTACGTATTACCGCGGCTGCTGGCACGTAGTTAGCCGGGGCTTCTTACTCAGGTACCGTCATTTTCTTCCCTGCTGATAGAGCTTTACATACCGAAATACTTCTTCACTCACGCGGCGTCGCTGCATCAGGGTTTCCCCCATTGTGCAATATTCCCCACTGCTGCCTCCCGTAGGAGTTTGGGCCGTGTCTCAGTCCCAATGTGGCCGGTCATCCTCTCAGATCGGCTATCGATCGTCGCTTTGGTGGGCCGTTACCCCGCCAACTGGCTAATCGAACGCGGGTCCATCTCATACCACCGGAGTTTTTACCCCCGCACCATGCGGTGCTGTGGTCTTATGCGGTATTAACAGTCGTTTCCAACTGTTATCCCCCTGTATGAGGCAGGTTACCCACGCGTTACTCACCCGTCCGCCACTCGAAATAAAGCCTTCCGCCCGAAGGTTTCCGTCTTCACTTCTCGTTCGACTTGCATGTGTTAAGCACGCCGCCAGCGTTCATCCTGAGCCAGGATCGAACTCTCAAATTTAAATTTGTTCGTTCCGGTCAAAATAACGTTGGTCTTTCTCAGTTATTTTACCCGTTATTACTTGGTTTGGTTCTTTTTTGAAATTCTTTTGGAAGCTCACGGACACATTCGAAAGATGTCCGTGAACCCTCTGTTTTCACAGAGATTTCAGGGTTGTTTGTACTGTCTGATCTTTGATTTTCAAGGTTCTCGGCTCGCCCTCACGAGCAAGCCTGTGTACTATACCATTCCTGTATCAGGGCGTCAAGCTTTTTCCAAAACTTTTTTCATCTTTTTTCGGATTTTTTTCGTCCTCCAGATGATGGTGCTTTGTTGCCCATTTGGAAACCAGATATAGTAGCACCAGCAAGAGTAGCGCCGCCGCAATCCGGAGCGGATTTGCTGCCCGCTGCAAGCTCTCGCCGAGCAGTGAAAGCGACGCCACCATGACGGCCTTTGCGGGCAGCATGACGGCGAGATACCGCCGTCCCCGATAATGACTGACACCGCAGGCAAAATTCACGAAGGATGACGGTGTAAACGGTAACATGATAATCAGAAACAGGGCAAGCGGTTTCAGACCTCCGATCAGTTTTCTCGCCTTTTCTATCTTGTCCCGCCCGAGAAAACCCTGTACTGCGGGCAGTCCCGCGACGGCGCGCACCGCAAAAAAGACGAGCGCGCTGCCGACGGCACTGCCGATCCAGCTGTACAGAAAGCCGAAGACAGCGCCGAACGCCGCCACATTCGCCGCGACGACCGCCGTCAGCGGAATCGGCGGAAACAGCGATTCGAGCGCTGCCATTCCGACCGCGACCCAGGGGGTCATATGGTGAATCCACTGCATGAGTTGCATCCAGATTTGCATGAAAAATCCTCCGTTCCGTCGAACGCCATGATTCTACCACAGCCGATGCCAAAAAGCGTGTACGACAGACGAAGGATTTGTGAAGAAAATCTTACAGACGGCTTTCATATTCCGCTCTCTCCTGCTTGCGAAGAGAAAGTACGGCGCTGCAGGGCGCGAGCAGTCCCGCGATGAGAAGCACGGCGAGGAAAAGCAGTGCTGTGTGAATGCCTGCGGGTGTGAGATAGGGGAGCCCCAACGCATTCTGCAAAGCCGGCGAAAACAGCATGCCGACGGCGAGCGCAAACAGGCAGCCGACACTTGCCCCCGAAGCGCCGAGAAGCAAGCTCTCCCAGACGACCAGGCGACGGATATCCCGTTTTCTTGCGCCGAGGACATAGAGCGCCCGATACTCCGCGCAGCGCTCGCGGAGCAGGATGCCGTAGAGAAGCCTTAGCAAGAGACAGCCGAGCAGCCAGATGAGTCCGATCAAAAGATAGACATAGAGCAGCATGCGGTCCACATTGCCCGCGACCTCGCGCATCATATTTTGCGCGGCGAGCACATAGACGCCCTGTCCGCTCCAGCTCTCCTGCAGGCTCTTTCTCAGCGCATCGACGTCGGTGCCCGGCTTTACCTTTACCATGACCGAGGAAATCAAGCTGTCATCGGCGCCGATCGGGCTGTTCAGCAATTTCTCGTATTCCCGCGCCAGACTTCGCACCTCCGGCATCCCCATGAACACCGAGGTGTCAAAACCCATGCCCGTTTTGGCGAGTTTGCCCTTAATTCGATAGGTCTTTCCGAAGAGGCGAATCTCATGCCGGTAATCCCCCTCCACGCTCGCGCCGACCAAGACCTCATCGGCCGCAAGGGGAAGCTTGGCGCTTGCCTTGAGCCAGGGAACCACGGAAAAATCCGAGTCGAAATCGAGACCTATAATCTGCAAGGGATAGGAACAGCAGCCGGCCGTAAGGGAAGCCAGATAGAGCTGCGGCGCAGCCTCTTCCACTGCCGGATTTTCCCGTATCTTTTCCAGCACATCCGTGTGAAAGAAGAAACTGTTCGGCTCTCCGCGGAGTATCGCACCGCTGATTTTGCTGTCATAGCCCTCCGGCACCAAAATCAAATCCGCCCCCATGCGCCCGGAGAGCGAGCGCAGCCCGTTCTTTAAGCTCAGCATCCAAAAGCTGCTTAAAAAGAGCATGAGTGCGAGCAGCGCGGAGAGCGCGGCGATCCCAAAGGAACGTCCACCCCGAACGCGTATGTTCTGCAGCGCCAGTCCGCGCGCATCAAGCCACTTTTCATCCTGCATTCGCATGAGACTCCTTACTTTGCGCCGTCCAGCGCAGCCTTGGCAGCCTGCACAAAGGCTTCGCGGGAGAGCGTCGCGCCGCTCACGGCATCTATGCTGTCCGGATCCTGGCTGTCTACAAGAAGGCCCGGGAGCTTATCGGTCCCCAGAATCGAATTCTGCGCGATGCTGTAGAGTCCCCGATTCAGAGGCTCGCTCTTTCCGTAGTCCTCACCCTTTTCCTTGCCCTCGCGGTCCAGATTCTGCATATCCACAGTCGCGATTTTGCCGCCCGAAACCGTGATGTCGAGTTTAATGGTTCCGCCGACTTCCTTAACCTCGGCCTCTCCGCTGTAGGTTCCGTCCTTATAGCCCTGCGCGGTCTTGCTCTCCGTGGTCTTGCTCTCTGCGGTCTTGCTCTCCGCGCTCTCCTTCTTGCCGCAGGCCGCAAGGCTTAGCAGCATAAGTGCCGCAAGCAGTGCGATTCTTTTCTTCATCGTTGCTTTCCTCCTTTATTCCGCGATGACCGGTCTCTGCCGCTTTTTCTTCTCCTCGCGGGCAATGCGTCCGTGCTCCAGCACGATCATGCGCTCGGCCTCGTCTCCGACCTCCGGGTCATGTGTCACAACGATGATGGAGCTTCCCGCATTGTGAAGCTTCTCGAAAATATCCATGACGAGATATTCGTTCTTTTCATCGAGATTACCGGTCGGCTCATCGGCGAGGAGTAACGCCGGATGATTAATCAGAGCGCGGGCAATGCAGACACGCTGCTGCTCACCGCCCGAGAGCTGGTTCGGCAGGTGCTTTGCGCGGTCCGCAAGCCCCACTTCCCGGAGTGCTTCCATGGCCTCCTCTTCATCCGGCATCGAGTGGTAATACTGTGCCATCATAACATTTTCAAGCGCTGTCAGGTAGTTCACCAGGTGAAACTGCTGAAACACAAGGCCTATCTTATCGCGCCGCACCTCGGTCAGTTCCTTCTGGCTGCGCTTGGTGATGTCGGTTCCGTCGAGAATCACCTCGCCGAGCGAAGGCTTATCCATGCAGCCTATGATGTTCATCATGGTCGTCTTACCGCTGCCGGAAGGGCCCATGATGGCAATCCACTCGCCTTTTTCAACCGTCAGATTGATTTGATCGAGGGCCTTTAACTCCCCGTAGATTTTGGAGACATCTCGTAAGCTTAAAATATCCATCTTCTCTTCTCCCACTCACTTATTCACCGCGCAACACAAGCGCCGGATCGATTTCCACGGTCTTTCTGACCGGAATCAGGCAGGCAACCACCGCAATCAGCGCCGAAACCAAGATGGTAATCGGCACCAGCGCAAAGAGGAAGTGTACCGTGCGCGAAAAGACGCTCAGGCTCACGCGAAGCGCAAACAGATAGCCGAGGCCTGCGCCGAGCGCACCGCCGAGCACACCGAGCATGGCACCCTCGCCGAGAAAGTCCTTGACCACACTCTCATTCGATGCGCCGAGCGCCTTCTTTAAGCCGATTTCCTTCCTGCGCTCGGTCACGACCGCCATCATTGTGGTCGACACGCAAATCATCATAATGCAGAGCACAATGACCGTGACGATCCAGACCAGAGCCTGCAGTTTTTTGAGGACCGTGTCCTGGGAGGCCGTGACACGCTTTACCGCCTGGGGAAGCAGGCCGGAATCCGCAGCCGCGATTTTTTGCACCAGCTGATTCAATTCCGCCTGCTCCATCTCGACACTGCATTCAATGACATCCGGTCCCTGATTGCCGACGATACCGGTCAAATCTTCCATGCTCATAAAAATGAGCTCTTCCTCCTTCCCGCCGGTTGTCACGGTTCCGGAAACGAAGAAATCGGTCGCGGTCTCTTGACCGTCCCCCTTTGAGGTGTTCACCGTGAACTTGTCGCCGATATCGAGTTTCAAGGTCTTTGCGATTTCATGGCCGAGCAGAACTTCCCTCGACTTTTCCGGCCAGTTTCCGTGAATCAACCAGTAGGGACTGTTTTGCTTTGCGCCCGCAAGATCCGTGCCCGCGAGCAGGTAGGGCTGTTCGCGCACCTTGGCATTTTGATAGAGGTAGGGCGCCATGCCGACCAGCTTGTCCGCCGGTATGGTGTCTCGTACTTCTTTGACCTGCGCCTCAGTGAGAGAGCCGCCCGACTCTGTCGGCATAATCAGTAGATTCGCGCCGTAGGAACGAAACTCCTTGCCCATCTGGCGCGGAATGTCATAGTAGATGGTCACGAGGCCCGAGAGCACCGTGGCCCCCATCGCAATCGCGAGGAGTGCGGTAACCATGTGGGAGCGCCGTCTTGCAAGCGAGGCCATCACCATGTGAAAGTACATGCGTCGGCGGCTCATCTTCCGCTCCCGCGGCTGTTTCTCTTTATTTTCCATGCAGAACCTCCGTCGGATTCAGATGCAGCAGGTAGCGAATGGCCGGTATGCTGCCGAGCAGGGTCACAAAGAAGATCAACAGGGCGACAATCGGAATTACCATAGCCGCCGGCGGAATGGCAGAGCCGAACACGCCGAAGCCGATCAGCTGGGTCAGCATGAGGCCCACGAAATAACCTGCCACGCCGCCGATCACGCCGGTCAGCATAATTTCCGTGAGTATGGTGCCGATGATGCGCCCGTTGCTCGCACCGACTGCCTTTTCAAGGCCTATCTCGGTGCGCCGCTCCATGACGGCAGCCGTCACCAGGTTTGAAATGCCGAGCGCCGAACCGAGCAGGCTGAGCACCGTAATCAGTACCATGAGGAGCGTCGTCTTATTCAAGATATCGCCCTCGGACTCCGCAACCTGACGTATGGGCTTTGCGACCGAATCCGGAATGACTTCCTGAATCTGATAGCAGATGGAACTCACATAGGCCGTGCAGTACCAGACTTCCCACTCTTTGACCGTAAGGCTCAGCGGATTCTGCGCCGCCTTTCTGGCGAGTTCATTGTCCGGGGTTGTGAGCGCCGAGACTTCGATGCTGCTCACCACATTTTCCTTGCCCGCAAACGCCTGGGCAACCGGGAGCACGCAGTAAATGTACTGATCCTCATCGCTTCCGGAGCTGAAAATGCCTCTGACCACCATGGTCTTTGTCAGCGCATTGCTCTTTAACTCCAATTTGTCGCCGACGGATAAATTGTTTCGGAGCGCGTAGATCGATCCGACCATTACACCGTCCGAATCCGCTTCGTCAAGCCACTCGCCGTTCATCTCCCACCAGCTCTTTAAATGCTGCATGCCGGTGTCCACGGATTCGCCCGTCGGCAAATCCATGTGATGTTTGACCCAGGTTCCGACCAGCCTTGTTTGCTCCGCATTGCCGTTCACCTGCACCGTGGTGTTGAAGTAAGGGGTGTAATCGACAATGTTAAAGGCCCAGAATATGGTCTTGATGTTTCCGAGTTTCGACTCGTCGAGATAGCTTCGCTCAGCACCCGCTTCGTCGCCGATGCCGTAGAGATCGCCGAGCAGAGAAGCATCCTTCGGCACGACATTGATGTTTGCGCCGTAGGTTTTTAATTCCTGGTTCACCTTATCGCCGACGCCGAGCATGGTGTTCAGCATCGCGGTCGAAAGGCTCACGCCGAGCGCAACGGTAAACGCAATCATGAACATCTTGCTCTTTTGCCGGAATACGGCTCCCAATACCATGCGTAAAAACATAGCGCCCCCTTTACTTGAATACATAGGACAGCTTGTCAAGATCGGCCGTCTCTATGTATATCTTTTGGTCGTGCACCAGATAGGGGAAGGGAATGGGATTGCATCCGCCGGAAAAGCCTATGGTGCCCTTGTTCATCACGACATCGCAGAGTTTGCAGACCACCTCGTTTTTCCGCTCGAAGTAGCCGGTCGGCCCGCAAATTTCGCAGGCGTCGAGGCCCACACCGTAGGCGCTCTGTGATTTCTTGATCAGAATAAAGCGCATCTTGATGCCGTCCTTCGCCGTGTACTCATAGCGGTGCAGGTGTTCGTCCTGCAGACTCTCGAGCGGCACGACAATGCGCCCGTCCTCAATTGCATAGTCCTCCGGTGCAGAGAGTGGAATTTCTCGCCCCGCATAGGACTTGAGCGCCGTGATGCTCGAGAGATCAAGCGCAAGAAGCAGGGCAAAAAATGCGGCCCAGTGGCGCACGCGGCGGTGTCCCGCCTTCAACTTTCTGAGTTCCGCCCGATTTCGATAACTCTCCGTTACTCTCAGGTGCCGAAGTATGAGCGTAAGCGGTATCACCAGCAGCAGAGCAAAGAGGAGCGCGTCGAAGATGAGGCTGTGATTGATGACAAAGCTGAGTGCCTCAAAAAACTTCGGATTGCGCGGAATGATGCGCAGCGAATAGAGACGCTGCAAAATGAGTGCGGCCTGCGAGACACCGCGGAGCAAAAGTACCGGCGGAAGCAGCAAATCGAATTCCCGCTCTCCGAGGCAGAAACCGCAGCGGAACGCCGCAATCCCCGAGAGCAACATGACGAGAATCGCGAGACTGTAGCCGATGACACGGAACAAAACCGCCGTGCTGACCGCACTCTCTCCGTAGCTCACAAAGCTGCTCACATTGGTCATAATTAGCGGGAGGTACGAGAAAAACGAGGCGAGACTGTATAGGACCACAGCGAGGCTCAGCAGGATTTCATATGCCTTCCGCTGTTTTTTTCGAAGATAGGAGCCAAACAGAATGAGCAAGAGCAGCAGCAACATGCTCCCGACAACGGGCAGCATGCTATAGAAGTTTAAGGCGGTTCGGTTTAAAAAATTCGGTATCGAGCGCAGATACGCCGAGAGCGCCGCGGCGAGAACGCCGCCGATGACGGAAAAGCCTATGATGCGAACGCGCTTGGCTCTCTCCTCATAGCGCAGTAAGGAAAACAAAAGACCCATGGTGACCGAAAACGCAATTCCGCCCTCCATGATTTTGACAAACAACTTTAAGATAGAATCACCTTCCCTCTCGAGTGCTATACATGGCAATACAGGCGAAGGGTTGCCCCTCCGCCCGTACTGAAGTCAAAGCGTTCTTTTTACCACTGCGGTCCGTTCCACTCAAAGTCCGGCCACTCCGCAACCAGCGGCTCGGTCCAGAAGCGACCCGTGACACCCGTCTCCTTGTCGACGTGGAGCAGATAGTCATTGCCCGGAGCGCTCACAACGAACTTGACATCATAGACGCCGACACCTTCCGGGAACTTGAAGTTTGCGCCGTAGTGCGGGCCGTCGGAAGCGTTCATCGGCATGAAAGCGACCTCGGTCGGCTCCTTGTCGGAACCCTTCTTCTGGATGATGGCCTTGACCTGCAGCCACGGAACAAAGTCACCCTTGCCGTAGCCGAGGGTCGTGCCCTCCTGGCTCGCCGTGATATCCGCCTCGATGTGGCAATCGGAATCTGCCTTCGAGAGCGAATTGCCCGCCGGCTCCATGTCGACCGGCTGGAAATAAACGCCCGAGATAATCAGCGGGCCGACCTCCTGATCGTCACCGATTGGGAACTCCTCAAATCCGGCATTCTCACCCGGCGCCTTTGCCTCGGCCTTGGTCTCCTCTGCCTTGGTCTCGCCCGCAGCCGCCTTGGTCTCACCGGCCTTGGTCTCCGCACTGCTCTCCGTAGCGCTGCCCGAAGCCTTGGTCTCCGCGCTCTTGCTGCCGCCGCAAGCGCTCAGCGCAACCGCGGCAATGAGCATCGATACTGCCAAACTTCTCTTCATCATGACTTTTTACCTCCCTGTTTCTGTGTTTTGTTTTTACCCAGCTGGCGACGGTAGGTGAAGATTGTCAGCGCCAGCAGAATAAGCTGAGGAATGAGATTCTCGTAGCGGTCGTAAATACCGAGAAGCTCGAAATTAAAGCCGTTCATCCACGGGATGATGGTTCTTCCGATGACATCCGCCTCCTGCAGTTCGTAAACGCCCTTGCCGATGAACGAGATGCAGAGGATAAACATGAGCACGCTCGTGAAGGTGAAGAAGGGCTTTAAGGGCAGTCTGACGGACAGTTTCGTGATTGCGACATAAACAATCGCGAGAATCAGAACGGCGAGTGCAAGACCGCCCCAGAGCATCTGCGGGTTATTGGTGATGTTCGCGCGCATGCCCTGGAAGAACATAATGAGCTCCGCACCCTCTCGCGCTACCGCGAGGAAGGCCGAGAAGGAAAGCGTGTACATGCTGCCCTTATCGATGCTCTGCTGTACCTTGTCCTTAATATATTTGCTCCAGGTCTCCGCCTCTGCCTTCGAGAGCATCCAGTTGCTCACATAGAAGAGGACAATGACCGCGAGGAACATCGTGACACCTTCAAAAATCTCCTGCCCCGCACCGGACTGCGCATCGCCGAGGCTTGCCGCAATCCCGTTGAAGATCATCGCGAGCATAACGCTGAACAGCACACCGAGTCCCGCGCCGATGTAGACCGAAGCCAGATACTTCCGGCAGTTTGTCTTGACAAGATAGGCGATAATCGCGGCAATGACCAGAATGGCCTCAAGGCCCTCTCGAAGCGTAAGGCCGAGCACCGCAAGGAAGGTCTGCCAGGCCGCCCCGCCGCTACTCGACCCGTCGGCACTGTTTGTCGCAGCGGTGCTCCCGCTTCCCTGCGCCGCGGCTTTGCCGCCGTCCAGGGTAATCGCATCCTCGGTGAGCATGCCCTTTAAGGTCTCGACACTGCTCTTTAACTCCTCTTTCGAGCCGCCGTCGCGGATGATCTTTTTGACGAGATAGAACTGGTGCTCCACATCGGAGCCGCGACTTCCGGAGATGGAAGCCATGACCGTCTTTTCAAAGCCGAGTTTCTCGTAGAATTTATAGTAGGCCACGTTGACCTGCTCGGTCGCTTTCTTGCCGGCCTCTTCGCCGCCCGCGCCGTAGGCTTCGACCGCGCCGTCCAGAACCGTACCCATGGTCGATGCGACCTCCTGCCAGTTCGCATACTTTTGCTCCGCATAGACCGGCAGGGCGAGCAGCAGCGCCATCAAAAGTGCCGCGCACGCTGCCGCAATGCGGCGAAAGCTGTGTCTGCTTCTCTGACTCATTTTTCCCCTTTCTGTTGTTCACCCGGAATTTCCGATTTCCTGTGTCACATCCCGCACCGTGCCCGCCCGAAGTTGCAGAACGCGGTCGGCCGCCCGAAGCTGCGACCAATCATGCGTCACAACCAGTACGCCTGTGCCCTGCGCCCGGAGAGCCGCAAAGAGCCGCAAAAAGTCGGCCGCACTCTCCCGGTCCAGATCCGCGGTCGGCTCATCCGCGAGTAAAAACCGCGGTGCTGTCATGAGCGCTCTCGCGAGCAACACGCGCTTCGTCTCTCCGCCGGACAATTCCGCGGGACAGGCATCCCGGAGCGCAAGCGCCCCGGTCCGGTCAAGTAAGGCCGTAGCGCGGCTGTAGAGCTCTTTGCACTGCGCCTTATCTCCCGAAAACATGGCGGGGAGCGCAACGTTCTGCACCGCTGTCAGGGCTTCGAGCAGTCCGAGTTGCTGCGGCAAATACGAAACCACGCGCTGTCGCAGATCGCAGCACTCATCCTCCGTAAACGCAGTGCTGTCTCTGCCGTTCACCAGAACTCTGCCGCCATCGGGTTTTAAAAGCCCCGCGAGAATTTTCAAGAGTGTCGTCTTGCCGCTCCCCGACTCGCCGGTCAGAAAAACCAGTTCGCCGCGCCCGAGACAAAGGGACGCATCCTGTAACACTTTGACCTCGCGTTTGCCGCGAAGAAAGCGCTTGCAGAGGCCTTCCGCCCTAAGCTCTTCCATGTTTTGCCTCCCCCGTAAGCCTGCAGCAGAGCGCTACGGCACTGACCGCCATCAAAAGTCCCGACAGCACGTAAATCAGCGGGCGCGTGTAGAGATTGCAGGCCATTTCATGCACCCTGCAGCCACCGATCAGGCTTTTTGCGAGTGCGAAGCTCTCTGCGCCTAGCGCCAGATTCATGGCGGCGATGCCGCCGCTGAAAGCCGCGGGCCAAAGAGCCGCCAACAGGCCGCCGAAGATAACGACCGCCGCGACGCTCTGTTCCGCGACATCCATCCAGTGGCACTTCATAAAACCGCCGTCAGGCTTCATCGGACAGACCGGCGCAAGCGTGCCCGGTGTCAGAAATAACAAAAGTCCGAGAACCAGAAACAGGATGCCGAAGATTCGCTGAAGCCGCATAATCACCGTCCTCACAAAGGTTAAATTTAGCTAACACGCGCGGCAAAAAAAATACAAATTCCTTGGAATTTGTATGATGCTTTGCGCATTGCTTTTCTTAATACTATGATAGTTGCCTATAATTGTCAAGTTTGTTTTCTATAATCTCACTGTTTTTTCTGCTCTGCGGCAGCATATAAAAAGAGCGAACCGGCGCAACCGCGCCGATTCGCTCTTTTTCGTATGGTCTCGCAGGTGCTTTTTAGCCCTGCATCTGCTTTGCGACTTCTTCCGCAAAGTTCTCGCTCTTATGCTCAAGGCCCTCGCCGGTCTCATAACGGACAAAGGTCTTGATTGTGATGTGCGCCTGGTTGGCCTTTGCGACCGAAGCTACGTAGGAAGCGACATTCTGCTTGCCGTCCTCAGCCTTGACATAGACCTGGTCCAGAAGGCAGATTTCTTTCAGCTCCTTCTGGAGACGGCCCTGCACTGCGCCCTCAATGACCTTCTCCGGCTTGTTTGCCATCTTCGGGTCATTCTTAATCTGTGCCGCGAGAATCTCTCTCTCCTTCTCGAGGTAGTCCGCATCGACCTCGGCATCGCTCGTGTAGAGCGGCTTCAGTGCTGCGACCTGCATTGCGACATTCTTCGCCATCTCTTTAACCGCATCGTTCACGACATCGGTCTCGACCGCAAGGAGAACGCCGATCTTTCCGCCCGCGTGGACATAGGACTCGACGAAACCGTTCTCCTCCTTAAGCTGACGGAAGCGACGGATGTCAAGCTTCTCACCGATCACGGAAATCATCGAGGAGAGCTCTTCCTTGACCGTGAGAGACGGATCTGCCGTCCACGGCTCTGCGAGGAAGCCCTCGAGGTCCGTCGCATCGGTGTTCAACGCCTGCTGCGCAACCTCGCCGACATAGGTTCTGAACTTCTCGTTCTTCGCGACGAAGTCGGTCTCTGCGTTCACTTCGACCGCAACGCCCTTCTTGCCGTCCTCGCTGACAAGCACAGCAACCATACCCTCGGCTGCGATGCGGCTCGCCTTCTTCTGCGCGCCTGCGAGTCCCTTCTCACGGAGGAACTCGATTGCCTTTTCCATGTCGCCCTCAACTGCCGCGAGAGCCTTCTTGCTGTCCATCATGCCTGCGCCGGTGAGCTCTCTGAGCTCTTTTACCATTGCCGCTGTAATTGCACCCATTTTTTCTCTCCTCTCGCCTGATTGCTTATCGCGCGTTTGCTTCAATTGCCGCCTTGATTGCGCCTGCAGCCGTGTCATCGCCCTCTGCGACTTCCTCGCTGCGGTTCTCCTCACCCTGGTGTGCCTCAACAACAGCGTCTGCGAGCTTGGAGACAATGAGTCTCACCGCGCGGATTGCGTCGTCGTTGCCCGGGATCACATAGGTCAGCTCTTCCGGATCCGAGTTCGTATCCGCAATGCCAATCAGCGGGATGTTCAGCTTATGTGCTTCCGTAACGCAGATGTGCTCCTTCTTCGGGTCGATAATCACGATTGCGTCCGGGATCTTCTTCATATCCTTGATGCCGCCGAGGTTCTTCTCGAGCTTCTCGAGCTCCTTCTTGAGCTCCGTCACTTCCTTCTTCGGAAGGCGGTCGAAGGTGCCGTCCTGGCTCATCTCCTCGATCTGGCGCAGTCTCTTAACTCTGGACTGAATGGTCTTGAAGTTGGTGAGCATGCCACCGAGCCATCTCTCGTTCACGTAGAACTGGCCGCAGCGCTCTGCCTCTTCCTTGATGGCATCCTGCGCCTGCTTCTTCGTGCCGACAAAGAGAATCGTGCCGCCCGCAGCCGCAATGTCCATGACTGCCTTGTAAGCATCGTCCACCATGCCGACTGTCTTCTGCAGATCGATGATGTGGATGCCGTTTCTCTCCGTGTAGATGTACGGTGCCATCTTGGGGTTCCAGCGTCTCGTCTGGTGACCGAAGTGCACACCTGCCTCTAAAAGCTGCTTCATTGATACTACGCCCATGTTTTTTTCCTCCTGAGGGTTTGTTCTTCCGCCGGCCTTTCGGCGCGCACCACTGCTCTCGCAGCACCCGGCGCACGCCTCGGCCGACGTGTTGTCTGGGAAAAATCCCGTAACTATCTTACTTTATCACTTTTCTTGCCATATTGCAAAAGGATTTTATCGCTTTGCGGCAGCTGTCCGCCGCTTGCCGTTCTCCTCCTGATAGGCAGCGATCTCGTCGAAGACCGCGTCATTCAAAATTTTGATGTAGGTACCCCGCATACCGCTTGAACGGCTCTCAATGACGCCCGCGCTCTCAAACTTCCGGAGTGCATTTACGATTACGGAGCGGGTGATGCCGACCCGGTCTGCGATCTTGCTCGCGACCAGGACGCCCTCGGTCCCATTCAGCTCGCTGAAGATGTGCGTGACTGCTTCGAGCTCTGAAAAACTCAAAGTCTGAATTGCCCCGCGCACAATCTGGAGTTTTCTCGCCTCTTCCTGATATTCTTCGTTCACGCTCTGGCGCATCGCCATGCCGATTACCATCGCGGTATATTCGCTCACGATGATATCGTCAATGGTGAAGGCCGCTTCCTTGTATGCCATCAAAGTTCCAAGACGCTCACCTGCAATGTAGATCGGTGTAACAAGCGCCTGGCGGTTCTGCACCGCCTCGCGCGCAAATCCCAGTGTTTCCAGATTCACATTCTCCTTGGTCGACAAAATGGCAAGCAGCCGCTCGTTTAACAACGGGTCGGCAAAACTGCCCACCTTGCCGGACAGGAGACCGCAAAACTCTTCCTTCTCTCCCCCGCCGATACCGCCTGTACCAAGAATCTTACCCTTCTTGCTGATGACCAGGGTACTGCCATCCAGTACATTGCTCAGTACAGTCAGAATGTCGCTGAACTTTACCTTCATGCTTCTGCCGTTTTGCAGCAACTGGTTTATCTTTCTGGTTTTATCAAGTAATTGCACGCTCATGATGTCTCTCCTCGTATGTCGTTAACCCGGTTGTTATTTCTTTGCTGCAATTAAACTTCTCAGCCCTTGTCCTCCTTTCCGAGCACCTCGCTGTAACCGCACGCCTCATCGGCACAGACCAGCTTATTGCCTCTCTCTGTCATATACCCGCCGCACTTCGGGCAACGCTTCTCCGACGGCTTGGCCCAACTCATGAACTCACAGGTCGGATTGTTTTCGCAGCCGTAGTAAATGCGTCCCTTCTTCGTTCTCTTGCGTACCAGCTCACCGCCGCACTTCGGACATTTGACCCCGATCTTTTCGAGATAGGGTTTCGTATTCCGGCACTCCGGAAAGCCCGGACACGCGAGAAACTTGCCGTGCGGTCCGTACTTGATCACCATGCGTCTGCCGCAGAGCTCGCAGTCGACATCACTCTCTTCGTCTGCAATTTTTACGCTCTCCAGCTCTTTTTCCGCCTGCTTGACGGCTGCGTTGAGATCCGGATAAAAATTCTCAACGACAGTCTTCCAATTCATTTTACCCTCTCCGACCGAGTCAAGCAAGCGTTCCAGATTCGCCGTGAATTGTGGCTCCACGATAACCGGAAACGACTTCACCATCATGCGGTTTACGACCTGACCGAGCTCCGTGACATAGAGGTTTTTCTGCTCTTTGATCACATAGCGCCGCGCCAGTATCGTCGTGATGGTCGGTGCATAAGTACTCGGGCGACCGATGCCCTGTTCCTCCATCGCGCGAACCAGACTTGCCTCGGTGTAATGCGCCGGCGGCTGCGTAAAATGCCGCTCCTTGTCAAAGCCCTCGAGCACAAGTTCCTCGCCCTCGCTGAGCTTTAAAAGCGCCGCATCCGGCTTCTCCTCCTCTTCCTCCTCGCTGTCGCTGTAGACTTCCATGAAGCCCGAGAACTTAAGCGAAGAGCCGGAGAGGGAAAAGCGGTGCTCGCCACAGACCAGTTTGACCGAAGTGGAGGCATAGACCGCCTCCTGCATGCGTCCCGCCGCAAAGCGCTTCCAGATCAGCTGATAGAGGCGGAACTGGTCGCGGGACAGCGAGGCTTTTACCGTCGCCGGTGTCAGCGTGATGTCAATCGGGCGAATGGCCTCGTGGGCATCCTGAATCTTCTGCCCACCCTGTTTCTCCTTTCGCTCGGCAGCGACATACGTTTCCCCGTAGTTCTCACGGATATACGCCCGCGCCGCGGCATCCGCCTCTTCGGCGACACGCGTGCTGTCGGTTCTCAGATAAGTAATCAGTGCGATGGTACCTCTGCCCTCGACCTCGACGCCCTCGTAGAGCTGCTGCGCGATACGCATGGTCTTTTGCGTCGAGAAATTCAGGCGTTTTGATGCTTCCTGCTGCAAAGTCGAAGTGGTGAAGGGCAGCGGCGCTTTCCGGCTCCGCTCACTCTTTTTGATTTCCTGCACGAGAAGCGGCTTGCCCTCGCAGTCTTTGATGACCGAAAGGCATTCCGCCTCGCTGTGAAGTTCCATCTTTTCCTTACCGACCCCGTAGTAGCGCGCCTTCAGCGGCTTTTTGCCGCCTGCTGCGTGCGTGATTGCTTCGAGGGACCAGTACTCTTTCGGCACGAAGGCCTCGATTTCCGCCTCGCGGTCGCATATCATACGAAGCGCGACCGACTGCACTCTGCCGGCGGAGAGCCCGCGCTTCACCTTGGCCCAGAGCAGGGGGCTTATGCTGTAGCCCACCATGCGGTCCAGGATGCGGCGTGTCTGCTGTGCATCGACCAGATCCATATCAATCTCTCTCGGATGCTTGATGCTCTCGCGAACAGCGTTCTTTGTGATTTCATTGAACGTAATGCGGTATACCTTTTTCCCTGTCTCCTCCAGTTTCAGCGCTTTTTGCAGATGCCAGCTGATGGCCTCTCCCTCGCGGTCCGGGTCCGTTGCAAGATAAATCTTGTCCGCTTTCTTCACTTCTTTCCGAAGTTTTGCGAGTACATCTCCTTTTCCGCGAATTGTGATATACTTTGGTTCATATCCGTGCTCGACATCGATGCCGAGCTGTGATTTCGGGAGGTCGCGAACATGTCCCTGACTCGCGTCCACCACATAATTGGATCCCAAAAACTTTTTAATTGTCTTCACCTTCGCAGGTGACTCTACGATCACTAAATTTGACGCCATGTGATTGCATTCCTCTCAAAAAGTATTGTTATTTCCGCGGAAAAAATGCGAAATAGCTCCTATAGTAAGAAAGCGTGTTTTACCTTACCGCATTTCTCAAAAGTTTGCAAGTATGTTTCCCTTGCAAGCCATCATTTTTAGGCTTTTACGCCGATAAATATCCGATTACAGAAAGGAAAACCTATGGCTTTAGACGGTATTGTCATCGCCGCACTCGTGCAAGAGTTGCGACGCACTCTGCTCGGCGGGCATATCCAGAAAATCGCGATGCCCGAGAACAATGAGCTCCTTCTGACCATTAAAAACAATGCGTCCCAGCACCGCCTCCTGATTTCCTGCGAGGCTGCCCTCCCGCTCCTCTATCTGCAGCGCGAGAACAAACCGAGCCCGCTCACGGCGCCCGGCTTTGCGATGTTACTCCGGAAACACATCGGCTCCGGCAAGATCACCGCGATCGAACAGCTGGGGCTGGAGCGCATTGTCCGCATTGAGACGACGCAGTTCAATGAACTCGGAGACATTGCGCCGCGCGCCCTCTATGTGGAGCTCATGGGCAAGTATTCGAACATTATCTTTACCGATGAAAGCAATGTTATCCTAGACAGCATGCGCCGCGTCCCCGCGAGTGTGAGTTCGCTCCGCGAAGTGCTGCCGGGCCGCCCCTATTTTGTCCCCGAGAAATTACAGAAAACCAATCCGCTCTCGCTCACGGAAGAGACCTTTGCCGCCGCCCTCGCCGCGGAGAGCGGCCTTCCGCTGGACCGCGCTCTCTCCGCTGCCTTCTCCGGCATCTCTTCGCTCGCAGCCCAGGACATCCTGTACCGCACTTCGATTGACCCGCGCGCCGGGTTTTCCGATTTGCGGCCCGAAGAAACGGTGCGGCTCTTTGCGACTTTTGAGAGCGTCATCGAAAAAGTTCGCAACGGACAGTTTTCTCCCGTCATGTATGTCAGGGATGAACTCCCCGTCGAATTTGCCGCACTGCCGCTCGCAATGCTCGAAGCCGAAGGACTCTCTCTGCGCGCCTATGACTCGATGAGCGAACTTCTCTATTCCTACTATTCGCTCCGCGCGAAGAGCGCCCGGATGCGGCAAAAATCCGCGGATCTCCGTCGCCTCGTGCAGAACCATTTGGAGCGCAGCCAGCGGAAGCGTATCCTACAGGAAAAACAGCTCGCCGACAGTCAGAAAAAAGAGAAGTACCGCGTCTATGGTGACCTCCTGAATACCTACGCCTTTCAGGTACCGCCGGGCGCAGACTCCTTCGTCGCCGAAAACTTTTACGATGACAACAAGCCTCTTCGGATTCCGCTCGACAAAAATCTGACGCCGGCCGAGAATGCCAAAAAATATTTTGACCGCTACGCCAAGTTAAAGCGCACCGAGCTTGCAGTCGATCAGGAGCTCGAAAAAACCGTGCAGGAAGAAGCACACCTCTCCTCCGTTTTGACTGCCCTGGAGCTCGCGACCGAGGAGAGCGATCTCGCCGAAATTCGGGAGGAACTCGCTGCCTTCCAATATGTGAAACGCCAGCGCTCGCCGAAAGGAAAACGCCCGCAAAAAATCCAGTCGCACCCGCTTCACTTCCGCTCCAGTGACGGCTTTGATATCTATGTCGGCAAGAACAATTTCCAGAACGAAGAGCTCACCTTCAAAGTAGCTTCCGGCTCCGACTGGTGGTTCCACGCGAAGGGCATGCCGGGCTCCCACGTGATCGTCAAAGCGAACGGACAGGAACTCCCGGACCGCTGCTTTGAAGAGGCTGCCGCTCTCGCCGCCTACTATTCCAAAGGGCGGGATCAGGACAAGGTGGAAATCGATTACCTGCAGCGCCGCAATGTGAAAAAGGTAAACGGCGCACCGCCCGGCTTTGTGATCTACCACAGCAACTGGTCCATGATGGCAAAACCGCGGGCGGAGATATAAATCTTACTGCTTCCCCATCAACGCCTCTTTGCGAACAAGAATCGGCAAGGGGTGCGCCGAATCTTCCCTATATGGATTACACCATCTTTTCATCTATTTTCCTTTCTCAGTCGTGGCTTGGACACTTCTCTTATACGGAAAGGTGATTTCCTTGTGAAACGATTTATTTCCCCCGCATAGCGGGTGGGTTTTTGCTTCGCAACGGTTCACTTGCTTTGCAAGCGAACCATGCTCAGCAGGCGAAAGCCAAAAGCTTCAACAAAAAGCGGGCAGCCCGGATTTTCCGGACTGCCCGCTTTCTTTGTTTCTGTTTTTGTTTTGCCGAAGCGGCTCTTTTACATCATGCCGCCCATGCCGCCTGCCGGCATTGCCGGTGCCGCCTGGGGCTCCTTGATGGTCGCAACCGCAGACTCGGTCGTGAGCAGGGTGCTCGCAACGCTCGTCGCGTTCTCGAGTGCCGTTCTGGTCACCTTTGCCGGATCCAGAATGCCCTCCTTGACCATGTCGACATAGACCTCGTTGTAAGCGTCGAAGCCGATGCCCTTCTTGCTCTCCTTGACCTGGTTCACAATGACAGCGCCCTCAAGGCCCGCGTTCTCCGCAATGTAGAAGAGCGGAGCCTCCAGTGCCTTCATGACAATCTTTGCGCCGGTCTTCTCATCGCCCTCGAGGCTGTCCACCAGCTTCTGAACTTCCTTCGATGCGTTGATGTACGCCGTGCCGCCGCCTGCGACAATGCCCTCTTCGACAGCCGCTCTCGTCGCATTGAGTGCGTCCTCCATGCGGAGCTTTGCTTCCTTCATCTCGGTCTCGGTTGCCGCGCCGACGCGAATCACCGCGACACCGCCGGAGAGCTTTGCCAGACGCTCCTGGAGCTTCTCCTTGTCGAACTCGGACGAGGTCTCTGCAAGCTGCGCCTTAATCTGCGCGGTTCTTGCATCGATATCCGCCTTCTTGCCGAGGCCGTCCACAATCACGGTGTTCTCCTTCGTGACCTTGACCGACTTCGCGCGACCGAGCTGAGCCATTCTCGCATCCTTGAGCTCAAGGCCGAGCTGCTCGCTGATTACGGTACCGCCGGTCAGAACCGCGATATCCTGCAGCATTTCTTTTCTTCTGTCGCCGTAGCCCGGTGCCTTGACCGCAACCACATTGAAGGTGCCGCGCAGCTTGTTCACAATCAGAGTCGTGAGTGCCTCACCCTCGACATCCTCTGCGATAATGAGGAGCTTCGCACCGCTCTTCACAACTTCCTCGAGCAGCGGGAGCACTTCCTGGATATTCGAAATCTTCTTGTCGGTAATCAGGATGTACGGATCCTCGAGGGTCGCCTCCATTTTCTCGACATCGTTTGCCATGTACGCGGAGATATAGCCGCGGTCAAACTGCATGCCCTCAACCAGATCGAGCTCGGTCTTCATGGTCTTGGACTCTTCGATTGTGATGACGCCATTGTTCGTGACCTTCTCCATAGCGTCTGCGACCATCTCGCCGACTTCGTCATTCGAAGCGGAAATCGCCGCGACTCTCGCAATCTGCTTCTTGCCGGAAATCGGCTGAGACATCTCCTTTATGGTCTCGACAGCCTTGTCGCAAGCCTTCTTCATGCCCTTCCGGAGCACAATCGGGTTGGAACCTGCCGCAATGTTCTTCACACCCTCGTTGATCATAGCCTGTGCGAGAACGGTTGCGGTCGTCGTGCCGTCACCTGCGACATCGTTGGTCTTCGTCGCAACTTCCTTGACGAGCTGAGCGCCCATGTTTGCGAACGCATCCTCCAGCTCAATCTCCTTTGCAATCGTCACACCGTCATTCGTGATGAGCGGCGCACCGTAGGACTTGTCGAGAACCACGTTTCTGCCCTTCGGTCCGATGGTAACACGCACCGCATTTGCAAGCTCATTGACACCCTGAATCAGCGCATCTCTCGCCTCAACGCCAAACTTTACTTCCTTTGCCATAATTCCACTCTCCTCCTGTCCGCTCTCTTATTCCATCACCGCAAGGATATCGCTCTGCTTAATTACGACATACTTCACGCCGTCGAGCTCCACATCGGAACCCGCATATCTCGAGTACAGAACCTTGTCGCCTGCCTTGACCTGCATCTTGACTTCCTTGCCGTCCACAAGTCCGCCCGGACCCACTGCAATAATCTCGCCCTGACCCGGCTTCTCCTTGTCGCCCTGACCCGGCAACACGATTCCGGATGCGGTGGTCTCTTCCTCAACCATCTTCTTCAGCACGACACGGTCAAATAACGGTACCAGCTTCATAATACAATGCCTCCTTCACCAAACATGAACTGCATTTTGTTTTATCTTCTCAACAAGAGCAGTTATAACATTTGTTGTTAGCAGTGTCAAGGTTTGAGTGCTAACTTTTTTTGATTTTGTTGCAAGAAATAAAAAACGGCACCCTTTCGAGCGCCGCTTCCGCTTACGATTTGTCCGCGATCAGATATTCGATGCCGTCGACCACATCATTGGTCAGATAAATTTTGAGTTCGGTGTCTCCGAGCGTGTAATAGAGCACGCCCTCGTCCTCTTTGCAGCCCGTGCCGTACGCCTTCTCGACCGCCTCGCGCGTAGAACCGAGGCGTATGCCCTCCGGGGTGCTGACATTCTTATCGAGAATGCAGACCGACTGCACCTTCTGTGCGCCGTTGTTCTCGCTCAAAGTACAGAGTTCAAAGCCCTTGAAGCTGTAAATTCTCTCCTTGCCGTTGCCCTGCACCGCTTCCTGGACAATCATCTTATCCGCCTTGCCGAGTGAGTTGAGAATCCCCTTGGCGCTCTGGCCGCAGGTAATCTTTGCGCCGCCGCTCTGGAAGGTATAGGCGCTCTTCTTGGCGCCGAGCGCCGCAAAGCTGCCGGCAAAAATCGCAGCGCTGATGACAACTGCCGTGATAACTTTTTTTCCCGCACCCATATTTCTCTTCATGCTCTTCCTCTCGACTCCGGTTATAATCTTTACGAATTTATTACATTCTATCCCAAGAATACAAAATATGCAAGTATTTCCCTCAGCTCGAGAGGTCAGAAACATCCGAATCCGGGGTGATATCGACCCGGTACCCCGGGTAAGCAGCTTCGATTTCCTGCCGCAAGACATCGACCGCATCCGCCCTGCTCTTGGTGAAGTCCACCACGGCGTCAAAGCGCATATACTTCTTCGCGGGCTCCGCATAGAAGCCGTGGATCTGCAAAATCCAGGCATGCGAGAGCGCAATGTGCTCGATCGTATGGCGCATCTCTGCAGCCGCCGGATCTTTGGTATTGTGGGCATAGACACCGATGGTGCTGATGCGGATGCCGGTCGCCTCTTTGACGCGCTTCTGAATGCGTCTGGTCAGCGCGTCGACCTCTTCGACGGTCATCGTGTCCGGGAGCTCGAGGTGCACAACGCCGTAGCGCCGCTCCGGGCCGTAGTCCGTGATGAAGAGATCATACGCCCCGATTACAACCTGTTCCTCCATAATCAGCGCGCGAATCTTCCGGACAAGTTCCGTATCCGGGCGCTTGCCGAGAATCTCATCGAGGGTATCACATACCATGCCATATCCGGCTCTCACGATCATCACCGAAATCAGGGTGCCCACATAGGCCTCGAGGGAGATTTCGGTGCGGAGGAAGATGAGAGCGGACGCGAGCACAGACGCCGAGAGCAAGGCATCAAATGAGGCGTCGGAACCCGAGGCGACCAGCGCATCCGAGTTCAGCAGTTTCCCCCGGTGCTTTACATATTGCCCCATCAGAATCTTTACGAGAACCGCCACCGCGATAATGACAAGACCGACCGCACTGTACTGCGGCGTCTCTGGATGCAACATCTTTTTGACCGACTCGACGAGCGAACTTAAGCCCGCATAGAGAACCAGCGCTGCCACCAGCAGCGCACTCAGATATTCAATGCGACCGTGTCCGAGCGGATGCTCCCGGTCGGGCTCTTTTGCCGCAGCTCTCGCGCCGACGATTGTGATAACCGAGGACAGCGCATCGGTCAGGTTGTTGACGGCGTCGAGTAAAATCGCGATGGAATTGGATGCGAGGCCGACCGCCCCCTTGAAAACCACGAGAAACAGATTGGCAATGATGCCGATTACACTGGTTCTTACAATACCCTGATTTCTCGCTTCGGGCGTCTTCACGGTTTCTTTTTGTGCCGCTGCCTGCCCCTTGTCCCCGGCTATCGGCAGCTCTTGTCTCTCGTTTTCCCGCATGTGCTTTTCCCCGTTTCCTTCCTCTCTTGTATACAATTTTTCACTTTAAAAAGAAGTCCTTTGCCGGTGACAAAGGACTCTTTGTTGTTCTGCTCAGATAATTGCCGTAATCGCTGCGATGAGGCCGAAAACGATGCCCGGCGCATTCGCCAGCGCGACCGGATAATCGCGGTTCTTCTTTAAGAGCGCATAGGTGACCCAGAGCGTGCAGTTGACTGCCGCGACCAAGGGCTGAATCGGTGTGCCCTTCATTCCGTGCAGATTGTTCATAATCTGCGGAATATAGGAGACATACATCATGACGGCGACACAGGTTGCAATCCATCCGAGAGCCGTTAACGCTTTTTGTGACATAGTATCCTTTCTCTGCCGCGGCAGGAAACCGCGCTCATCAAGCGCGCAACACAGTAACTTGTGTCTTAGATACTAGCAGTTCGTTTCATTCTCCGTCAACTTATGCATTTGCCGAAATTTAAGTATTCTTGTCCCTGATTTTAGACAATACGACAGATGACTTTTATTTCCGAAAATAAGTAACGCAGGGCCTCACAGCTTGTATTCGACCGCATTGATGACGTGACTGTCCCGTAGACTGCCGAGAAAGGCGTTCAGGCCACCTTCCTCCGTTTCTTCACTGTCCGCGGTCACAATCATAGCTACATCCTCTGCAACCATGCGAACAGCATCGGCCTGTTCTTTCGTACACTTCACCATGGCGCAGTCCGAAATTTTCAGTTTTTCCAAAATAGTCTCCGGACTTAAATTCGCATCGAGCTTAATCTTTGCGCAGTCTTTTACTCGAAGTCCCTTCGGATAACGCTTCAGGATATCCGCACTGATGCCAAGTACGGGGCGATCCGCAATATAACCGAGTTCTGTGTCGACAATGCTAAGCTCCCGATAAATCGCATCGAGCTCATCAAAAGCAGCTTCCAGCTCCTTTGCAACACGAACCGTCCCCTCGACCGACAGGTAGCTGAGCTCGGCAAGCGCCTCGGCATCGCGAATAAAGATATCCCCGCTGACACAGAGTTTGGGACCATACTTTCGAACAAGCTTCACTGTCAGCTCTTCGATATCCGCAATATGCCTTGTGCCGTCCGGTACCCGGCAGAGTTCCGTCTCTTCGTCGATACAGGGAAGCAGCTTTTCGAGTAGGCTATCGGTGATTACGATTTTCTTTGCCGCAAATTGTATTCCCTTGGAAAGTACCGCTTCCGTATCAATTGCAGGGTCCAAAAGATAGAGTGTTCCGCTGCAATAGTAACTCGCCTTTTGTGCTCTCCGAATAAAGAGAGCGTCGATTTCCGTATCCGCTTTTAAGATACTTGCTCCCTCCGGGTAATAGTCGGTCTTTCCGTTCACCTGCAAATTTGTGAGGCAGCCCTCATAGCTCTTCGGCATTAAAAGCTTGCCGTTCACCAAAATGCGATGATAGCGCTTTGCCGCGTCCAGACTGCCGTTTCGAAGCGTGAGTCGTCCGTTGACCACGAGAACCTTCCCGGTTCCGTCCGTCTCGGCGTTTAGTTCCCCTCTTCCGTTTACAAACTGTACCTCCAGTTTCTCATTGTCCGGAAGATTCAAACTGTTTGCCACATTAAGACTCACGCAGTAGCGATTCAACAGCGCCCGTGCGCTCTCTCCCGCAATCAGAATTGCCGCATTAATCGAGATATTCTCATAGCCGCTGAAACTCTCTTCCGTCACCCGTCTCGCATCACAACAAACCGCGTTGATTACTTGATTCTTTTTCATAAGAGCTTCCTCCTTCTATGTTTTCAAGCTTTCCCGCAACTCTTTTCTGGCCCGACTGAGGGCCGCACGCACCCCGGAGGGCGAAAGCCCATAAAGTTCCGCGAGTTCCCGCGAACTGTAGCCCTCAAAGTAGCGCCTTCGAAACAGTTCCGCCGTATCCGGCGGCAGCAGAGAGAGCAGCATTGCGGTTTCTACATCAGAGAATCCTCCCTCTACCACATCCTCGGGTCTCGGCATTTTGTTTTGTTCCAGCGCACGTCGCCGACAGGCGTCGAAGAACAAATTGCGCGCGACCTTATAGAGCCAGGCCTTCCGCTCTCGATCCCCCAGGTCTTCGAGAAAGTCCTGATAAGAGAGCACCTTTACGAAGGTCTCCTGTAACAGATCTTCGGCATCGCTCACATTGCCGCATATCATACAGCAGTATTTCAAAAGCTCAGTGCGATGCAAGCTGTACAGCTCGGCTATCATGGCTTCCTCCTTTCTTTCTTCGGCTTTCACTCTTATAACGTTTGAGAAAGGCAAAGTGTTTTCGTTATTTTATTTTCTTCAATTGTTTTTGATTGTTTGGTTGAAAAACGGATGCCACCCATTCCGAGTAGCATCCGTCTCTTACGTATAGGTATATCTCTGTCAAGCACAGTCAAAGTCACGCGAACAGTTTTCGGATTGTTTTCCCCTTACTCCCAAAGCGTGTGATCCGCATGAACCTTATAGCGGAGCGGCTCTCCCTCCATGGTAAAGCTGCCTTCAAACACATAGCTCGTAAAGAGTGTGTAGGGTTCGGTCTGCAGCCGCAGGAACACAAAATCCGCTTGCACCGATTCTTTCACTTCCGGCGCCTCAATCGCAAACAGCTCTGCGGGGGGCTGTTTTTGAAAATCCTGCGCCTTCAGTTCCGCTATCTTTTTGCCCTGCACGGCG
Organism: Stomatobaculum longum; assembly: GCA_000242235.1. GTDB lineage: Bacteria > Bacillota > Clostridia > Lachnospirales > Lachnospiraceae > Moryella > Moryella longum. The sequence goes on along the minus strand of JH590864.1, from coordinate 254,645 downwards.
ACCTCCGAAAAGCCCTCGTCTTCCGGCGTGAAATAGCAGGAAACCAGCACGCAGTCTTTCAGCTTGGCCTGCTGCTTTCCGTCTGGCACCAGCCTGACCCTGCCGTAGCGCTTTCCGTCCCGCCGAAGTTCCATCGTGAGCGCTTTATAATCATAGACCCCCTTGATCTCCGCGTATTCCACCTCCGTATCGGCGCTGTTTCCGTCGAGCGAAAATCCCTCGGCCAGCAAATCCCTTCCGCGGCTCAAACCGGGCGTCAGTGTGCTCTCCGCAATCTGTACCCGAAGCGGCGGCGCCGGAACTCCCGTTATGCTAACCGTTAGCATGAGGAGAAAGGAGGTAAAAAATGCCGTGCCCCAGACTGCCATGGAAGCAGAATAGTAATGTATCTCTTCATGGCGATGAAACAGCCACCAAAGATTTTTTCCCTGCACCACGAGAATGCGCATCACGAGGACAATCCCAAATTCCGCGCGCAGCGCAAAATAACCGGCCGCATAGAGATTAAGTCCGCTGTGGTACTTGTAGGCAATGACCAGGAGATTGCTGAGCAGGATACCGAACAGGAAGAGTCTCGCCTCCCTGAGCGCCTCGGGCGTTGTCAAGTCCTCATAGTGATCCGTGCCGCGACCGTGTACCGCGTGTCCGAGCTTGTAAACCCAGTCCGGCACTTCTCTCTCCGCCATGACGGCATTTCGAAGCGTAATATACACGACCGGCACCATAAAGGCGCAAACCAGTGTCATTCCGACAAACAACAGCGCACCGATATAAAAGCCCATTGCACAGTAACCTCGTTTTCCCAAATTCCGCTAAGAAACCGCGTCAACAGGATTATACCATTATTTCTTACTTCTTGCTGTTTGCGAGCGCCTTCTCAATCAGCTGATTGAGGCGCTCTGCCTGCTTTTTCTCCGTAATTGCACCGACAATGGGCTCCCCGACTATATTCCCCTTTTGGTCAACGACATAGCTGGTCGGGAAAGAGTAAATGCCCATCGCAAACTTCCCCGCGTCCGTGTTCGCATCAAAGCGAAGGTTTCGGTAGCTCGCGCCCTTTTTCGCAAGCACATCTTTTGCCTCCGCAATCGCCGCCGCATCGCCGTCCAGCGTAAAGCTGTTGATGCCGACCACGGCGCCGCCTTTTTCCGCGAGCTGCTTGTTCAGCGCATCCAGCGCCGAGAGTTCTTCCACGCAGGGTCTGCAACTTGTAAACCAGAAGTTTACGACCGTCACGGTATTTCCGCCGAAGAGCTCGCTGCTCTTCACTGCATTGCCGTCTAAATCCTTGCCCTCAAACGCTGGAAAGCTGCCGAGGGAACTCTCGGATACAGGCTTACCGTTTTCCGCCGGAACAGCGCTATTGCCGCCATCCGGCTTCGCGCCGCTCTCCGGATACTTCTGCTCCAGGATGGTAAGCTTTCCCTCAATCTTTTGAATCTTCTCCGCGCCCTCGCGCAGGGTTTTCAGTTCCTCTTCGCTGAACTGCCCCTTTGCGTCCTCGATGGTCTTTAAGAGGAAATCCCCGTAGTTGCTGCCGTCCTCAATCATCGTCGAGCCCTTATCCGCCGCGAGAAATACCTTTTCCCAGAGCGCCCGATTCTCCGTGAGTATAGCGGTCTCTGCCTCCGTGAGCTTTTGGTGCAGGGCCATGGCTGCCTCGGTGTTATCGATCTCCAGGTTTAAGAGCGTGTCGAGATCCGTGCTCGCCGTGCCGTCCAGACTGCCGCTCGCCGAGACAGCCGCGCTGGTTTCGGCCTTGCTTGTCCCCGCCGCCTTTGTCTCCTTGCCGCCGCAGGCAACCAGACTCCCCATGGTCAGTGCGAGTGCGATTCCGGTCAACAGTTTTGTCTTTTTCATTTTGCTTCCTCCCGTTTGATTTTCATTTTTTTATTTTCGATCGTTTTTCCGGCCCCGAAGCCGCAGCGGAAATGCACTGCCTTGGTCGGGCAGGCGTCCACACACATGCCGCAGCGTATGCACTCACTGTGGTCCGGCGTCTTGGTCACATCGACATCCATCTTGCAGGCACGCGCACATTTCCCGCAGGAAATGCAGCGACTTTCATCCACCCGCATACCGACCAACGAGACTTTGTTGAGCAAGGCATAAAAAGCGCCGAGCGGACATATCCACTTACAGAAGGGGCGGTAGATGAACACGCTCAGCAAGATAAACGTGATCAAAATGCCGAATTTCCAGGCAAAGAGTTTGCCGAGCGCCGCGCGTATCCCCGTGTTCACGACGGAGAGCGGTATCGCGCCTTCCAAGACGCCCTGCGGGCAGAGGTACTTGCAGAAAAAGGGTTCTCCCATGCCGAGATCATTGACCGCAAATGCGGGGAGAATCATCACCATAAGAAGCAGCACCGCGTATTTGAGGAAGGTCAAGGGGCGCAAGTTCTTGGTCGACAGCTTTTTTCCCGGTAGCTTATTAAGCAGCTCCTGAAACCAGCCGAAGGGGCAGAGAAAGCCGCAGACAAAGCGCCCCAGGAGAACGCCGAAAAATATCAGGATGCCGGTCACATAGTAGGAAAAGCTGAACTTGGAACTCCCGACGACCGCCTGAAACGCCCCGATCGGACAGGAACCCGAAGCCGCGGGACAGGAATAGCAGTTGAGACCGGGCGCACAGGCGAGTTTTCCCTTGCCCTGATAGATACTCCCCTTCAAAAAGTTCGGCAGATGAATGTTGGTGAGCAAAGCGGCGGCCGCCTGAATCCATTTTCTATCCAATGCCGACACACTCCAGACAGAGTCGTATCGCCTTACTCAGCACGGTATCTGCCTCCCCGCGCCAGGCACCGAAGCCTATCATTGCGACCGAAGAGAGCAATAAAACCGCTTGCAGCATCGTTTTCTTTGAGAGCTTCACCGCAATTCCTCCTTTCATTTGTCCCCATTTTAGCGCGGGGCGTGTAAAATCTCCGTTAAGAGAAAACTTAACGCGGATTTTATGCCGGCTTATGATACAACTTAAGAAGACTTCCATTGAAGCTGCATCCTTGAATTTGAACCCATAAATACGGAGGGAGGATTTCTTATGCATATCTTAGTCGTTGAGGATGAGCGCGCTCTCTGTGAGACCATAGTCCGGAGTCTTCGCCGCCTTGCCTACAGCGTGGATTTTTGTTTTGACGGGGACGAAGCGCTCTCTCTACTCGAGAGCGAGCGCTTTGATCTCATCGTCCTCGACCTGAACTTACCGGGCACGGACGGCATGACCGTACTCAGAACGCTCCGTACGCACGACCGGGACACTCGCGTCCTGATTCTCTCCGCGCGGAGCGAAGTCAGCGACAAAGTTGCGGGACTGGATGCCGGGGCAAATGACTACCTTGCGAAGCCTTTTCACTTAGCCGAACTCGAAGCCAGGATACGGAGCCTTACCCTCAGGCAGTTTACCCAGCAGGATGTACTGCTTTGCCTCGGAAAACTCTCCTTCGACACGAAGGCAAGGCGTGTCAGCGCGGACGGACAGTTGCTCTCTCTCACCAAAAAAGAACTCGGTGTCCTCGAGTATCTCCTACTCCACCGGGGGCGTCCGGTCAGTCAGGAGGAATTACTGGACCACGTCTGGGACAGCAATGCGGACCGCTTCAGTAACTCAATCCGCGTTCACATCTCGACGCTCCGCAAAAAACTGCGCGCTGCGCTCGGCTACGACCCGGTTACCAACCGTATCGGCGAGGGCTATGTGCTCACGGAGGCAGTTGAATGAAACGGCTCTCTCTACAGTGGCGCATCACGCTGATGACAGCGCTGCTCATTGCCACAGCCTGCATCAGCATGAGCCTCTTACTTGGCTATTCCGGCAGGCACTATATGGACCGCATCGGCACTTCGATCTCCGCCTACGGCGAATCCGTTTCGGAAAACGATACCGCAGAGCACACCGATGATATCCCGAACACAGCGACGCTCGCACCGAACTCCGATCTGGTCATCGTGATCGACGGTGCGCAGGCTGCTTTTACCGCAAGTAATTGGCTCATCACCGCCGCCGTAACGCTACTCAGCGCGGCGCTCGCCTACTTTGTGAGCGGAAGGGCACTTAGGCCCCTACACAGCTTTGCTTCCCGCCTCGAGGAAATCGAGCCGAACAATCTCGGAAAAATGAAGCTTCCCGAGGACCTGTTGCCTGAGTTCCGCCGCTCCCGCGATGCCTTTAACCGCATGCTGGACCGACTGGACGAGGGCTTTCGCGCGCAGAAACAGTTTACCGGCAATGCCGCCCACGAACTCAGAACACCGCTTGCCCTCATGCAGGCAAAGCTTGAGCTCTTTTCCGCCGAGCACCCGAATGCAGATGCCGAAACCGCGGACTTTCTTCGCCTGCTCGGAGAGCAGACCGAGCGCATGGCGGAAATGAGTAAGACCCTCCTGGAACTGAGCGAGCTCCGCTCCGTGCCCTGTGAGGACAGGATAGAGCTGGAACCCCTGCTGGAAGAACTTTGCACCGATCTCACGCCGCTCGCGGAAAAACAGAACATTGAACTCCGCTACGAGGGCAATGCTATGCTGATCGGCAGTGATACCTTGATTTACCGCCTGCTCTTTAATCTCACCGAAAATGCGATACGCTATAACCGCCGAAACGGCAGCGTGCGGCTCTCCGTGCGGGAAGAAGCGGGCTGCATCGAAATACGGGTTGCGGACAGCGGCACAGGGATACCGGCGCAGTACCGCGAGAGCATTTTTCAGCCCTTTTTCCGCGTGGATAAATCGCGGAGCCGCCGCTACGGCGGCGCGGGGCTCGGCCTCGCCCTCGTGCGGGAGATAGCCTTGCTCCACGACGCGGAAATTCGGGTCGAGGAAAGTAACGAGACGGGCACCACCATGGCAATCCGTTTCCCCAAGATGCGAAACGCGAATCTCAAAAACATGCTATAAAGGAGAATAAAAGCTTACTGCAAAGAGGACAGCTTGCAGGCCTTATACCACTTTCCTCCAAACACACTGTTTTAAGGAAGATGCCTTTTTTCCGACTCGTTTTGTCCAGCCTTCATCTTGATTCAGAGAAGATAAACTCCCCGCAACGCTTGATTCTGGTATACATCCCGTCAAGTAGACACATGAATATGCTCCTCATATGATAGATTTTGGATATTTCCGATGTCTACATATGGGGAGCATATCATTCTACTAACATTTCATGGCCTTCTGCCAGCTCTTTTTGTCCTATAACTCCCGTTTGCCGAATAAAAGGAAAAAGAAATCCCTGAAGTACTCACGAATATCCGTACTTCAGGGATTTTTGATGTGATTTGCATTCACCTTAGCGCCAGCAGGGCGGCAGGTTCTGCTTTTCCATCCGCACGGGTGCGGGATAAGTTTCTCCGAAAAGCTCGAGCTCTGCCCGCTCGATGATTTGGGGCTCCGCGGGCTCCAGGATTTTTTTATCGGTACCGGGGTAAATCACTTCGCGGGTCGGAAGTTCCGCAATGCGCCGTATCTCATCCATCCCCTCGATCACCTCGCCGAGCACCGGATAGATGCCGCGAAACTCCGGGAACTCTTTCAGCGGAAAGAATATTTCCGCGCTCGCAAGACCGGCTTCATCGTAGCCTCCCATGCAGATAACGCCGGGGCGCGGAGTCAGAGGCTCCAAGTTAGGATTCAGTTGAAATTCATCGGGAATCAAATAGCGACATTCCTCGTATCCGAACGCATTGTAACTCAGATCCACCCACTTCCCGGGCGCAATACGCTGAATCGCGTGGTGATCCATCCAGCCGTGAGAGGCCACATAAATCAGACTGTTCACGGCATTCGGGGCCGCTTCCGACCAAAGGTCTATGACAATCTTTGCGCCGCTCTTAAGATACAGCTTGAGATAGGACTTTAAATGAAGTTTGAGTTCCATGTCTCGGTCTCCTCTTGTTCAATGCTATGATTGATGCCTATGAAACGCTGGCTTTATCATAGCATAGCTGCCCGCCGACTGCCTTTGCCAAAAAATCCGGCGCGCCCTCTTTTGCCGGGCGGCCGGATTTTCGTTTTTTCTGTCCTTAGTCGATTATATCCAGTTCATGTGAATAGTGGTTTAAGGGCTCCACGCCGTTCTCGGTCACCATCACGAGGTCTTCGACGCGGACACCTGTGTCTCCGACCAGATAGATGCCCGGCTCAATCGAGAAAATCATGCCGGGCTCCACCTTCCAGTCGAAGGCCGAGGAGACATCGCCGAACTCGTGATCCTTTAAGCCGATGAAGTGCCCGAGGCGGTGGTTAAACTGCGGGCCGTAGCCCTTTGCCGTAATCAGGTCTCGCGCTGCCTTGTCGATGTCGCAGAGTCTCACGCCCGGGCGGATGATGGCGGTCGCCGCTTCATTCGCCGCGCGCGTGGTCTCATAGACCTCGCGGCAGTGTTCGCTCACGCTCTTATAATAAAAGGTGCGGGTCATATCCGAGCAATAGTGATCCTTCACACAGCCGACATCAAAGAGCACGCAATCGCCTTCCTTCAGCACCGTGTCATCGGGCTCATGGTGCGGATCGGCGGCATTTGCCCCAAAGGCAACGAGCGGTGTAAAGGAAAAGCCCTCGGCGCCGAGATCCTGATAAATCTGCAGCATCTGATCCGCAATCTCCCGCTCGGTCACGCCCTCGTGCACAAGGGAACGGAACTTTGCCATGGCTGCGTCGTTGATGTCCGAGGCGCGGCGCATCTTCTCCTGCTCTTCTGCATCCTTCACGCCGCGGGTCTTATCGACCGCGAGCGAGCTGTTCACAAAGCCGGCCGCCGCCTTTTTCTCCATGAGCGGCAGCAGGAAGCGCGCCGTGAGCTCCTTGTCCACGCCGAGGACAGCATCCCGCATGAGATACGGTGCAACCACCTCCGCAACCGGATCGGTGTCGGAGAACCAGACTTCCTTGACGCCGCTGTTCTCCGGCGCATAGAAGAGCTTGTTGAGGAAGAGGACATGCTGTCCGTCCTTCCGAAGCAGAAGCCCGAAGAAACGCTCGTACGGATCGTTTGCATACTCCGTCAGATAGTAAATCGACAGCGGATCTACAATCAGCATCTGGGAAAGTCCCTGTTCCTCCAGTGCTTTCAGAATCCGCTCCACACGTTGCTCTTTCATACCGAATACCCTTTCAGCCGCATTTCGCGGCTGCCTTTCTGACACACTTAGTCCTGTCACTTGCCTGTTACCCTTAGTCGCCGAGCACATTCCGGATGGCGCGCGGGGTGCGGTAGTTCCAGGTAGAAATCTTAATGCCGGAGCGTCGGCTCGCCGCGTTGACAATCTGACCGTTGCCGATGTAAATGCCGACATGGTTAATCGTGCCGCGCGAGTTCGAGTAAAAGACCAGATCGCCCGGCCGCATCTCGTCCTTCGTGACCTTCTTGCCCATCTGTGCCTGAGAGCCCGAGTAATGCGGCAGCGAGACACCGTAGTGTTCCATGACCTTCATCGTAAAGCCCGAGCAGTCGCAGCCGTGCTCGAGGCTCGTGCCGCCCCAGATATAAGGATTGCCGAGATACTGGAGCGCGAAGTTCACAATCTGCTGACGCCTTGAGAGCGAAACATGCTCCGCCTCTTCCTGCGGGCTGAAGTGAATCGCCTCATTCAGCGCATAGCGCACATCGACATATTCGCTCTTCACGAAGACATCGTCGCCCTCCTCGAGTTCCAGCTTGACCCAGCCATCCAGCTGTTCCACAACCGGATAGCGCTCGCTGTTGTTGATCTGCGTCCAGATGGCGCTGTCCTCCTTCGGCTCGGAACGCGCATTCAAAACATCGGTGTGCACAATGGCCATCAAAGAGGCGTTCTGCATTGCCTCCTCCTTGGCCTGCTCGCCGGTCGCAATGTACTCGGCCTTCACATAGCCGGTGATGCCGCCGGACTTGATTTTCAGCCAGCCGTTTGCATTCTCGAGGACATCACAGCCCGCCTTCGAGGTCAGCTTGCCAATAATTTTGCCGTCTTCCTTCGGCTCCTCGCGGATATTCAAGTAACCCGTCACCTCGGAGACCCCCAGGTTGTCATACATATTGAGAACCATCGCGCGGAGATCCTGCTTCCTGGCCTCGTTCAGACAGTCCCGAATTTCCACATAATCCGCGCTGATGTAACCGGAGCGCGTCTTCACGAAACCGTTCTCCTCGCCGAGCACCTCATAGCGCTCGTACTGCAGCGCCGTTCCGACGCTGTCCGCGTCCTTGCTCGGCGCGGAGCGGATGTTCAGCTTGTCGGCTTTCACAATCGCGCGCCGTTTCACATTCTGCAGCGCAAGGGTCTTCGCCTCCTCGCCGGTCTTCACATAGTCGCTGTGCACATAGCCCTCGAAACCGCCCGAAGAAATATGATACCAGCCGTCCGCCGTCTTATCGAGAATCTCGCAGGCAGAGCCGCCGTAGAGCTTTCCGTTGATTTCGCTCTTCTGAGAGCCCTCTTTGTGCATGTTGAGGTAGCCCTCGACATTGACGATGCCCAGATTATGATAGCCGTCCACGACGGTGCGCGCATTGGCCTCGAGTTCGGCCGCGCGCGACTCTTCCGGTGAGAGCGTCGCCTCAATGCTCTCGCCGGCTGCCGTCGACGCATGCGCCGCATTCTGTGCGGCGCTTCTGTTCCGGGCTCCCTTGCCCGACCGCCCCTGCACAAAAAAGACAGTTCCGAAGACCAAAAGAACAGCGCCGAGTCCCGCCGCTGTCTTTTGCGCGGTGGTCGCCGCGCGCCGTCTTCTTCGCTTTTGCGGCGTCAGTCCACCGCCCAGATTTTTTCTCGGATCATTGTTCATAGCGCTTCCCTCCAGACGAAAGCGCCTATATTATACCTTGACGCACTTGTCCTGTCTGTAAAAAAACTGTGAATTGGCCTCAGGCCTTCAGGAGTCCCCGCAGTCTGAGATAGGTCTTCACAAGCTCTGCCGTCTCCGGAATCGTGAGATGGGTCGTGTTGAGCGGCAGATCGTAGAGCATCGGATCGCCCCAGTTGTTTCCGGTGAAGTAGCGGCAATACTCCCGGCGCTGACGATTAATCTTCTGGATGCGCGCCATCGCCTCGTTGGCATCCACACCGTCCACCTCCATGACGCGCCTCATCTTGTTCACCATGTCGCAGTAGACAAAAAGGCTCACAAAGTCTCCGAACTCCGTCGCATCGAGCACAAAATCCGCACTCCGCCCGATGAAGATGCAGGACCCCTTGTCCGCCATCTCGCGTATGGTCTCCGCCTCAAAGCGGAACAGGTTGTCGGGGTGGGTGATGTTGCCCGCGAGGCGCGGCTTTCCGACCACATCCCGCGCCTGTCCGAAGAGACGCTTCCCCGGCTTCTCGTCGTGGAGACGGAAATACTTCTCGCCGACCGCCGCATGTTCGGACGCCGCGCGGATAATTTCATCATCATAGTAGGGAATGCCGAGCTCCTCCGAGAGTGCCTTGCCGAGCAGACGTCCGCCGCTCCCGTACTCCCGCTCGATCGTGATGACAAGATGCTGTTTCATGGTCTATCCTCCTGCTTTTTGTTCGCTTAGATGCCGTTTCCGTTCCGATAAAACCAGCGCTTTGCAATCTCGGCTGTCACCATATAGCATACCACAACCAGCCCCAGTGCCGCGAGCAGAGAACCCGGCAGCGGCACGAGCCCAAGCAGCGCGCCGAGCGGCGTGTAGGGCAGGGCGATCGCCGCGAAAATCGAGAGAATGGTTGCAAAGCAGAGTCCCTTGCCCACGCGGCTCTTGAAGAAAGGCTTCGCCGTCCGGATCACCAGCACCACAAGTGCCGCCGAGACGACAGACTCTACAAACCAGCCGCTCCGGAAGAGTCCCGCGTCCGCGTGGAAAACGCGGAGCAACACATAGAAGGTCAGATAGTCAAACGAAGAGCTGATGAGACCGAAGAGCAACATAAAGCGGCGTATCATGCGGAAGTCCCAGCGAATCGGGTGGCTGACCCACTCGGCATCCACGACATCGTCCGCAATCTGCACCTCGGGCATATCGGTCAGCACATTCGTGCTGAGAATCTGCTTCGGCAGAAGCGGCAGGAAGGGCAAAATCAGCGAGATACCCGCCATACTGAACATATTGCCGAAGTTTGCACTCGTCGTCATGAAGATGTATTTCAGGGTGTTCGCGAAGGTCTTTCTGCCCTCGCGGATGCCGGCGAGCAGCACGCCGAGATCCTGTTCGAGCAGCACAATCGAGGCCGCGCTCTTTGCGATATCGCTCGCGCTCTCCACCGAAATGCCGACATCCGCCGCGTGCAGAGCCGGCGCATCATTGATGCCGTCGCCCATGTAGCCGACGACTGCGCCGGCGTCCTTCAGCGCGAGGATAATGGCCTCCTTCTGCCCGGGATCCACCTCCGCAAAGAGTTCGGCCTCGCGTACCCGCGCCTTTAATTCCTCCTTGGAGAGCGACGCGATTTCGCCGCCCGTCATAATGTGTTTCACATCCATGTCGAGCTGACCCGCAATGTTTGCCGCAATCAGCGCATTGTCGCCCGTGATGATTTTGAGGCTCACACCCTCCCGCCGGATGGCAGCCACCGTATTCTGTACATTGTCCTTCAAGGGATCGAGAAAGAGCAGCATCCCCTGGAACATGAGTCCCTGATCCTTGGCCGCCGCGGCATCTTCGTCCGCGGAGAGTGTGCGGGTTGCGACGCCGATTGCGCGGTAGCCAAGCCCCGCATAGTGCGCATACTGGGTCTCGATGTCATTCTTCATCTCATCGAGCGGGACTCCCTGCCCTTCGGCGTTCACGACCGAGACCGAACGCGCGAGAATCTCCTCGAGCGCGCCCTTCGTGATCATGATACGTGCGCCGTGAAACAGCGAGTTCTCCGGCGTATCCGCCGTGACGGTCAGGCAGCGGCTCTCGAAACTGTAGGGAATTTCCGCGACTTTCCGGTAGCCGTCAATGGGACGCGCCCGGCTGGTCAGCGCGTCGTCGAGCGGATTCCGGTAGCCCTCCTGTAATTTTGCGTTTAAATAGGCTGCAAGCAACAGGCGCTCTCTCTCGACTGCGAGCGACTCCGGCAACGCCGTTCCCTCCGAAATTTCATCCTGCAAACCTTCGCCCGCCGTGACCGCGCCGGAGAGCGCAGCCTCGCCCCGCGTGATGGTGCCCGTCTTGTCGGAGCAGAGGACATCCATGCTGCCGAAATTCTCGATCGCATTGAGCTTCCGGACAATGACCTTCTGCTCTGCCATCCGCTTTGCGCCTTTCGCGAGGTTAATGCTGATAATCGCCGGCAAAAGCTGCGGCGTCAGTCCGACCGAGAGTGCCAGCGCGAACATAAAGGAGTCAAAAATCGGCTTCTTCATCAGAACATTGAAGAGGAAAATGGCCGCAAGCATCACAACCGTAATGCGAATCAGAAACGCGCCGAATTTCTGCACGCCGCGCTCAAAGTCGGTCGGGGCTTCTTTGCCCTGCACACTCTTCGAAATCTTTCCGAACTCGCTCTCCGGCGCCGTGTGCACGACGACCGCCCGCCCGGAGCCGGTCTTGATGCCGGTTCCCATGTAGAGGCAGTTGCTGCGCTTCGCGAGCACGGTTCCGGCGTCGAGCGCGCCCGCGCGCTTCTCGGCCGGAAAAGTTTCGCCGGTCAGAGCGCTCTCATTTGCCGTGAGACTGCTCGCCGACAGGAGATAGCAGTCCGCCGGGACGAGATCGCCGACCCGGAGTACAATCACATCGCCGCGGACGAGATCCTCGGCAGAGATTTCCTGTTCCCTGCCGTCCCTGCACACGGTCACCTTGTCGCCGACCACTTTGAGAAGCTCTTCGACCGCGACGCCCGCGCGATACTCCTGGAAAAAGCTGAGCACCGCCGAAAAGAGCACAATCGCAAAGATAATCAGAGCGTCCGTCGTATCCTGCATCAAAAATGAAATCGCGGTTGCAAAGAGCAGAAGCAGCGTGACCGGACTCTCAAACTGCCTGAGGAACACCCGAAGCGCACTGTCGCCGTTCCCCTTGGTCAGGCGGTTTTTGCCGTCGGTCCCGAGCCGTTTTTCCGCTTCCGCCGACGAGAGTCCCGACGCAGCGGTCGAGAGTCCCGCGAGCACTTCGTCTGCCTGTAAACTCCAAACTTCAGCTTTCATCACTAACGCCTTTCTTGTTTGCACTGCCTCAAAACAAATTGCCGTGCCCTCAGAACAGAACCATCAGAATCGGCACCGTGATAAAGATGCCGATGGTCGACAGCACCGAGCCGATGGCCGCATACTGCTCATCCGCGCCGTAGGCGCCCGCCATGACCGTAATCTGCGAGACCGAGGGCAGTGCTGCCTCAATCAGGAAGACCTTCTGCGGAAGTCCCGTGACGCCGAGTGCCCGGGTCACCAGAATCGAGACCAGCGGCGCAAAGAGTAGGCGGAGCGCTATCATGGCCGGAATGCCGTGCTCTAAGCGCAGGCTCTTTTTTCCGAGCTCATAAATCACAAAGCCGCAGTAAAACAGCGCGAGCGGCGTCACGGTCGCACTCACATAGTTCATGAAGCTCATTGCGATGCGCGGCAGGCGGATGTCCAGGAGTAGCAGCACATAGGCCGCAATGATACCGAGAATCGGCGGCTTCGTAAACAGCGAAACCAAGAGATTCTGTTTCTTTCCCGTCTGTTCCGCGGCCTCGCCCGAACGCTCCACCAGCATCAGCGCAACCGTCTGGGTGAAGACCGTCGAGCACATGTAGTAAATCATCACATAGGGCAGACTGACATCACCGAACAACTCCTGCGCCATGGGAAGACCGATGAAAAGCGTGTTTGAGAGAAACGCGAGCGCCACAAAGACGCCGCTCCGCCGCTTCGGAAGTTTCAGCATCTTTGCGACCAAAATTGAGACCGCGAGACAAATCAGTATCGTGATCAGCGGCACCAGCAGGAGCTGCCCCATCTCGAGCATATCCGAGCGCTTCAGATTCTTCTGGATGCCGACAATCGTATTCAGCGGCACCGCAATGTTGATGACATAGCGGCTTACAAACTTTTTCTCGGTCGCCGTCATAAACTTGAGCTTTCCCAGCAAAATTCCCACGGCCATCAGACTGAAAATCACAAACACCGCCGACACTGCATTTAAAAACTCTCCCAAACAAACCTCCCTTTCTTCGCCATGACAAAGGGGGAGAGGTTCTTTTCCTCCTCTCCCCCTTCTGAAACCCAAACTGTCTTATTCCTCGTCCCAGCTGTGGAACACGGCCTGGACATCATCGTCCTCATCGAGCAGATCCAGAATGCGCTGCATCTTCTTCTGATCCTCTTCGCTCTTTAAGCTGACCCAGTTCTGCGGAATCATCTTGACATCCGCCTCGAGCATCGGAATGCCTTTCTGCTCGAACGCCTCGCGCACCGCCGAGAACTGCTCCGGATCCGTGAGCACCTCGTAGCTGTCCTCATTGTCCGCGAAATCCTCCGCGCCCGCATCGAGCGCGAACATCATGAGCTCGTCCGGATCCATCTCGCACTCTTCCTTGTCAATGATAATCTGCCCCTTGCGATCAAACATGAAAGAGACACAGCCCGGCGTACCGACATTGCCGCCGCCCTTCGAGAACGCCGCGCGCACATTTGCCGCCGTGCGGTTCTTGTTGTCCGTCAGGGTCTCAACAATAATCGCGACGCCGGACGGGCCGTAGCCCTCGTAGACATTCTGCTCGTAGTTCACGCTGTCCAGGCCGCCCGCTGCCTTCTTGATGCCGTTGTTGATCGTATCGTTCGGGACGTTGTTTGCCTTCGCCTTCGCGATGACATCCCGGAGCTTCGAGTTGTTGGCGGGATCGGGACCGCCCTCTTTGACTGCGACAGCAATCTCTCTGCCGATTACGGTGAAAATCTTGCCCTTTGCGGCGTCGTTCTTCTCTTTTTTGTGCTTGATATTCGCAAACTTGGAATGTCCTGACATGCCAAAAACTCCTTTGTCTTAATCTTCTGTACGGCGCTTTGCCGTCGTTTCCGTCCCATACTAACACGCGAAAAAACGCGCGTCAACTGACGCGCGCTTTCCCACTTCTGTTCCGAATCAAAAAGTCTGCTGCGTGAACGGAGACTCCGGTCCGCCGACGCGCTTACCCGTATCCTCGTCAAAGCTGCCGTCCTTGCCGTGGTTGCGGACAGCCTCTCTCGGGCGGTAGGTCTTATCGTTTGCCGTGCGCACAGCCTCTCTCGTCGCAGCTGTCGAATAGACGCGGCGAATCTGACCGTAGGTAATCCACTGACCGTCCGCGTTGACCTGGTAACCGTCCGGCGTCGTGGTGTCCGTGAGCAGCCAGCCGTCCTTGTCGAAATAGTAGCACTCCGCAATGCCGTCTTTGTTGCCATCCAGCCAGACCCAGGTGTTCGACGGATACTGTCCGTCACCGTAGTCATACCACCAAGCATCCGGGCGGCTCTCGCCCTGTCTCCAGGTGCCCGCAAATGCCGTAAAACTGAGTGCAAGTGTGAGCGCCACCGACGCCACAGCCAACTTTGCAATCTTCATGCCTGCTTCCCCCTTTACTGTCGGACTTTCTTGTCTCTATCATAGCGACAACTTAAATTTCTGTAAAGAGATTCCGCGCCGGAAAGCGAAGACGACTGAAAATTGTAAGGTTTAGTCCTCCTGCCACTCGACTTTGACCGTCTTAATCATCCTGTTTTCTGCCTTCAGAATCTGGAACAGGTAGCCGTGAGCCTGTATGCTGGCCCTCTCATTGTCCTCCGGGAAATGGTCGAGCTTCGCAATCAGAAAGCCGTTCAGCGTGTCGAAATCCTCGAGTTCCTCCTCGGTAAACGGAATACCGCTCGCCTCCTCGGCGTCCGAAAGACGCGTGAAACCGTGCATAATCCAGCTGCCGTCCGGCAACGCGCGGATTTCCTCCTCGTCGCGGTCGTACTCGTCCGCAATGTTGCCGACAATCTCCTCGAGAATGTCCTCCATACTGACCACGCCGTCCGTCTGGCCGTACTCATCGACGACAATCACCATCTGCAGTTTCCGGTACTGCATCTCGCGAAACAGCACATCGACCGCGCGCGTGTCCGGCACAAAGTGGGCATCGCGGAGCAGCCCCGGGAGCTCCGAAAGCATTTTGTTGCGGCGCGAAGGTGTCTGTGCAAAGCTGATGGCATCGCGCAGATGCAGAATGCCGATGATGTGGTCAATATCTTCCTTGTAGACCGGGAAGCGCGAGTGGACATTTTCCTGCAACAGAAAGGCGACTGCGTCCGAGAGCTTCATCTCGGCGTCCAGCGCAATGACGCGCTTTCTCTGTGTCATGATGTCCTCGGCTGTCTTGTCGTTCAGGCGGAAGATGTTGGTGATCATCTTGGCCTCATCCGACTCAACAACACCCTGCTCATGGCCTTCGTTGACCATGGACATGATATCCTCTTCGGTGACATTCTCGCCGCTCTTCTCGGGATTGATGCCGCAGAGCCTTAGCACCACATTCACCAGATTCCGCACAATCCACTCCGGGACAAAGAGCACTGCCATGAAGATGTGTACCAGCCTGAGGGCTCTTCTCGCTGTCTTTTCCGGATCTCGCTCGGCGAGCCGTTTCGGTAGCACTGTGCCGAAAGCCGCAAAGAGTATGGTCGCAAGCCCGTAAACCGGCACCGCCGAGACAGCTCGCGCCGCGGGCAGGCCGCTCCGGAAAGCCGCCTTCGCAAGCAGTGCCGTGAGCGGCAGGAGACAAACGCCACCGACCAGAAAACCGAGGAGCACCGTGAGCAGCTGGAGGCTGCGCACAAACCTGCCCGGGCGCTCTTTCTGCCGGAGCAGCTCCCCGGCGCGCTTGTCGCCCGCCTCGAGGGCTGCCGCAAGTTCCTTCTCACTCAGATTCTGCAGGGCCGCGCCAAACGAAAAGCCCGCGTTACACAGTACCAGTGCCAGCAAAAAGCCGATTAGACTCGGCAGTAAACTGTCCAAAAAAACTCCTCTCTTTGCCTCAGCAATATATGCGAGGTACTCTTCGGTTCAGACAACACATAAACTCATAGGGAAAACGCCCGGATTTCTCCGCCAGTTCTTCGAGCGTGATGCGCTCGTTTCCGTCCGCGCCGAGCAAGGTAACCGGCGATCCCGGCGCTGCCTCTCGCACCTCACTCACATCGACCATGAACTGGTCCATGCAGACCCGCCCCAGAATGCGACAGCGCTTGCCGTGAATCAATACTTCGCCCTTGTTGCTGAGCGAGCGCGGGTAGCCGTCGCCGTAGCCGACCGGCACCGTCGCCACCCGTTTTGCCGACGCTGCGACATAGGTGCCGCCGTAGCTGATTGCCTCTCCGGCCGGCACTTCTTTCACGTAGGTCACCGTGCTGTGCAGCGAGAGCGCCGGTTTGAGGCGCACCGTGTGCGCCATTTCCTCTGCGGGATAAATGCCGTAGAGCGCGATGCCGGCCCGCACCATGTCAAAGTCCGTCCCGTGCAGGTTCAGAATACCTGCGGAATTCGCGACATGGCAGATTCGAGGCTTTAATCCCTTCTCAGCGAGTGCTGTCTTAAAGTTCCGGAAGCGCGCCGTCTGGCGCTCCGTGGTCTCGAGATCCCACTCATCCGCGCGGTAAAAATGTGTGAACATCCCCTCAAAGTCGAGCATCGGATAGGCCGTAATCTTCTCGGCCAGCGCAACGCCCGTCTCGTCCGCCCGGAGCCCGATGCGGTTCATGCCCGTATCGACGGCAAGGTGGAACGGCGCTCGAATGCCGAGCGCAACCGCTGCGGTCGAAAGCGACGCAGCCTGCTCTTCGGTGAAAATCGACGGGCGGATTCCGGCGCGAATCAACGACGCATAGTTGTCGCCCGGCACGGGGCCGAGAATCAGAATCGGCTTCTCGATTCCCTTTTCCCGCAGCTCCAAGGCCTCCTCGGCCGCCGCAACACAGTAAAAGGCGACATAGGGCGCAATCACCTCACAGACGGAAGCCGCGCCGTGCCCGTAGCCGTCCGCCTTCACGACGCCTGCCATTTTGATGCCCGCCGGCAGGGAAGCCTGCATGGCCTCCATGTTGTGACAGAGCGCTGCTTTGCTGATTTTGGCATAGACGCGGCGCTTTTCTCTCTCTTCCTGCTGCACTTCCGCTCACTCCTCTCCCATATCTTCCAGCTCGATGGTCTGCGCGGACCGCATCACCGTCGGAACCGCATCGGCAATGTCCCGCGCGAGAATGCCGTGCAGCGAGAACTGGCCCGCCGCGACCTGTCCGGCGCGCCCGTGCAGGTAGGCACCGTAGGCCGCCGCCGCACCGGGTTCCATGCCGAGGCAGAGCAAGCCCGCAATGATGCCGCTCAGTACATCGCCGCTCCCCGCCTTGGCAAGCGCCGGCGTTCCGCTCTCGTTCCGGTAAATTTTCCGACTCTCCGCCGCCGCAATGATGCTCTCCGAAGTCTTCAGGCAGACCGTCACTCCGTAGTGGTCACGATAGGCCGCCGCAATCGCACGGCTCTCGCACAGTATTTCCGGAATCTCATGTTCCGTGAGCCGGGACATCTCGCCGGGATGCGGCGTAAAAATCCAGTTGCTCTTCCGACAGGACAAAAGGGACGGACGGCGTGCAATCAGATTCAGCGCGTCGGCATCGACCACAAGCGGAACCTCGCAGCGGGAAAGGGTCTCTTTGACGAGGGCAACAGCGGCCTCCGACTGTCCGAGCCCCGGCCCGATCACCACCGCCTTGCTCGAAGCGAGCAGTTCTTCAAGCCGCGCAAGCGGGAGAGGCAGACGCTGATTTTTCGCCTGTCCCGCCGGTTCCTCCTCCTCGGAGACTGTAATGCTGCCCTGTTGCTGCGCGAGAAACTGTCTCTCGGGGTTTTCCGCCGTGACCGCCTCTGTCTCCAGATCGTAACTTTCCACGATGGCCTCGGGCAACTGGATCTGCAGCACCGAACGGTTCACCTCCGGCGTCAGAATGCGCACCAGTCCCGCGCCGCTCCGATAGGCGCCGAGTGCCGTGAGATACGCTGCCCCCGCCATACCCTCGCTTCCCGCAATGCAGAGCAGAGGACCGTAAGTCCCTTTGTTGGACTCCCGCTGTCTCGCCGGAATTCTGCAGAGATCACTCTCCTCCAGCACCAGCGCGTCGTCTGCTTCCTTTCTCATTTTGTTCCTCCTCTGTCTCCTCGCTCGAGCACGGCGACCGCCATCGCATGCGTCTTGGTATTGCTGATGCTGACCAGCGGTGTCAGGCCGCCGAGGGCCGCACAGTACGTCGCCGCCGCGCCCGAAAGCCGCACATAGGGTTTCCCGAGCGCATCGCGCAACACTTCGATCTCCGCCGGTTCAATCCCCCGGAACCCGGTTCCGAAGCACTTCACGACTGCTTCCTTGACAGCAAAACAGCCGGCGAGAAAAGCCATGTTTCCCCCCGACTGCCGCCGTTCCTCCTCTGTAAAGGTGCGCGCGAGGAAACGCTCCTCTCGCGCCGCTTTCTCCACGCGGGCAATCTCAATCAGATCGCTCCCCAGTCCCAGTATCACCCGTCTCCTCCGTCTTCTTTTGTTTCCGTCTGGCGGCAATCATCCGGTAGGAGAGCTGCATGAGACTCTCCGAGAGGTGCACGTTCTCGACGAGCACATCCTCATCCACCTGGAGATCCGTGTGCGCAAAATTCCAAATCGCCTTGATACCGCAACGACACAGCCGCTTGGCGACCTCGATTGCGCGGTCTCTCGGAAGCGTCAGCGTCGCGATATCGATTGCGTTCTTCTCGAGATACGCCTCCAGATATTCCAACGGGAAGACCTGCGCGCCCTGAATGGTTCTGCCGATTACTTCCGGATCGATGTCAAAAAGCGCTTTGACCTGAAATCCGCGCTTTGTAAAATTCTGATAATTTGCGAGCGCCTGTCCGAGATTCCCGGCGCCGATGATAATCAAATACTTTTGCTGGTCAATTCCAAGCAGTTTCCCGATTTCCGCATGCAAATGCGGCACATGATAACCGTAACCTTGCTGTCCGAATCCGCCGAAGGTATTCAAATCCTGGCGTATCTGTGACGCCGTGACGTGCATGCGCGCCGCGAGATCGCTTGAAGAAATGCGCTCTACATTTTCCTCCAGCAAATCCGAGAGATAACGATAATAGCGCGGTAGGCGTTGAATGACCGCCGTGGATACTTTGTCTTTCAAGGCTTTCACTTCCTGCTTTCCTGTGTCTTAGAACCCAGTTGCCGTTTGGCGCTTAAGAAAGTATAGGGAGTTTTCTCTGCCTTGTCAATCCGACGGCATTTCGCTATACTACAGCGGAGTATTCATTGTAAAGCTTGCATGAAAATGGGGTGCTTATGATACTGAATGCCGCGCATTTAAAAAAGAGTTTTGTGGGGGAGACCGTCATTGACGACGCCTCCTTTTTCCTGAACGAACATGACAAGGCGGCGATTGTCGGTCCGAACGGCGCCGGAAAGAGCACGCTCCTAAATCTGCTGACCGGGGAGTTGCCGCGGGACGAGGGCGAAGTCACGCTGAAAAAGGACTGCACGCTCGGCTATCTTCACCAGGACAACACGCTCGACTCCGAGCTCACCATCGAGGAGGAGCTGACCAAGGTCATTCAGCCGATTCTGGATCTCGAGGCAGAGCTGTCTCTCATGCAGCGGGAGATGAAGCACGCCGAGGGCGCCGCGCTCGAAAAACTGCTCGCCGCCTACACCGAGGCCGAGCACCGCTATGAGCTGATGGACGGCTATGCGGCGAGAAGCCGCGTGACCGGCATTATCCGGGGTCTCGGCTTCAGCGAGGCCGATGCAACGCGGCCCCTCTCCTCGCTCTCCGGCGGTCAGAAGACCCGTGTGTTTCTCGGCAAACTTCTGCTGGAACAACCCGATTTGATTCTGCTCGACGAGCCGACCAACCACCTGGATCTTGAGAGCATCGAGTGGCTCGAGACCTATCTCATGAACTACGCCGGCGCAGTCCTGATTGTCTCGCACGACCGCTTCTTCTTGGACCGCATCGTCAATAAGATTTTTGACTTAAACCACGGCAAGGTGACAAGCTACGACGGCAATTACACGCAATTCACTGAGAAAAAGGAAGCACTCGCCGAAGCCGCCGCCCGCGCCTATGAAAACCAGCAGGTGGAGATCAAACACCAGGAGGCCGTGATTCAGAAACTCCGCGCCTTTAACCGGGAGAAATCGATTAAGCGCGCCGAGAGCCGCGAAAAACTGCTCGACAAGGTGGAGCGCCTCGACAATCCGTATGAAGCGAAAAAGGACATGGCGCTCTACTTTACGCCGGACGAGGTCAGCGGCAATGATGTACTCTCGGTCGAGCACCTCAGCAAAGCCTTCGGCGACAATGTCCTCTTTTCCGACCTCAATTTCTCCTTAAAACGCGGCGAACATGTCGCGATTATGGGCGGAAACGGCACCGGCAAGACCACGCTTCTGAAAATCATCAACGGTTTGCTTCCGCCGGACAACGGCACGGTGACCCTCGGGACCAAAGTCTTCTGTTCCTACTATGATCAGGAGCATCAGGTGCTGCACCCCGAGAAAACACTCTTTGAGGAACTCCAGGACACCTGGCCGGACATGACCAACACCGAGGTCCGCAATATGCTCGCGGCTTTCCTCTTCACCGGGGACGATGTCTTTAAGCGCATCAGGGATTTATCCGGCGGCGAGCGCGGCCGCGTCTCGCTCGCAAAACTCATGCTCTCGCACGCGAATTTTCTGCTTCTCGACGAGCCGACAAACCATCTCGACATGGAGAGCAAGGAAATCCTGGAGCGCGCCATCCGCGCTTTTCCGGGCACGGTGCTCTATGTATCCCACGACCGCTATTTCATCAACCGCACCGCGACCCGCATTCTGAACCTGACCGAGCACTGTCTTGTGAACTACATCGGCAACTACGACTACTACCTCGAGAAAAAGGCCGATGCCGAGCGCGCCGCCATTCCGGTAACTGCGCCTGCACCAAAGGGCGAAGAGAACGAGGGTTCCTCCACGAGCGCCGAGGACTATAAGACGCAGAAGGCGCAGAAGGCCGCGGAGAAAAAGCGCCGCGCCGAACTTGAGGCCTGCGAACAGCGCATCGCCGAACTCGAGGAAACACTCCGCGGCATTGAAGAGGAGTTCCTGCTCCCCGAAAACCAGAGGGACGCCGCCGCTCTCCTCGCGATTCAAAAGCGAAAGGACAGCGCGGAAGAAGAACTCGCAGACTGCTACGAGCGCTGGGAAACGCTCGCAGACTGAGAAAGCTCAAAGGAGAATCCCGATGAAACGTGTATTCAGCTTTGCTCTGGCCCTCTTTTTGATTCTCATTCTGCTTGCAACCCTCATTGTGGGGCTCTTCGGCGGTCCCGACGGCGCTCCCTTACTCCGTGCTCTGATCTTCATAGACATCACAATACCGGTCGTGATTTACGGCTTTTTACTGATCACGCGCCACACAAGACGCTGACCAAAACCACTCATACCCTCCTTTTTGTCCTCAGTTTCCGGTCTAGGCTCCGCTCGCATCGACGGTATAGCCATCCGGCGTCCTCTCGTCGCAATACATGACGCCGAACTTTTTCCCATACACGCCCCAGCTGAAGCAGTACCATTTGCCGTTGATTTCATGCCAATCCGTCAAAATCGAACCGTTTTCCGGATCCAAGTAATACCAATTGCCGTCCGATGGATCGAGCAACCAACCCGTCTTCAAGTAGCCGTTTGCATCAAACAAAATAGAAGCGTCCCTCGCTAATGCCGTCAGAGTCGGGAAGAAATACCCATCCGTTTCTCGGATAAGTGCCGTCCTTGTACTGAAACCACCAGCCTCTTCCATCATAGCGCCAGACACCTTCCGTGTATCCATAGTTCTCCGGAACAGACCCTAAACCGTCAAAATAATAAGTGCCTGCCATTACATTGGTATCGCCCGTCCCCCCAAACGACTTTCGCTTCAGTTCGCGGCCGTTGACAACCAACTTACTGGTATTTGTGAACACATAGCCTTCCAATTGATCCGCCTTTACGAAAACATCCGCCGCATAAACACCGCCCACCCTGAAACACTCCGACGAATCCATCGCTGCATTCACGCCGTTGATGCGCATTTGAACATTGGCATAATCCGCGCCCTCCGTGGTAGTTGTCGCGCTGACACTGTCGGCATTTTGACCAATCTCCGGCGCTGTCACCGTGACACTCACCGTTTGAACCTTCTTAGTTGCAAACACAGATACCGGAGCAAACGGCAAACACAGGGTCACCGCCAACAGAACTGCTGCCATTTTTTACGCTTTGATGTCTCATTGCTAGCCCTCCATTTTGTATCTTTGCTCCCACGGGTGCATTCTTCCGCGCTTCTTCAGGTTCTATTCTTATTTTACTGACTTTTCATTTATTTTATAAGCATTTTCTCCTGTTTTCAAAATAAAGCTCCGGATCTGAGGTTTTACCTTGTCTTTTGCTTTAAAATTGCCACCCTCAAGTAAAATGGGCTGTTCGGGATGCGGACTACTATCATTTGGCTGCTCTTTATGCTTTTATAATATCCAGTTGGCTGCTCGCTCTCTTGCCTGAATAAACGCAGAATAAATGCCCTCCTGATTGATCAGCTCGCTGTGTTTTCCCTCTTGCACTAATTTACCGTCATCAATCACCAAGATCTGATCGGCTTTTCTCACGGTAGTAAGTCTGTGCGCTATGGAAATCACTGTATGCCCTTTGGACAATTCCTCGATAGCCGCTAAAATCTCATATTCATTTTCGGGATCAACGGAACTGGTCGCTTCATCCAAAAGAATAATCGAAGCATTTTTAAGTAATGCTCTGGCAATCGAAATCCGTTGCTTTTCTCCGCCGGAAAGGGAGCTTCCCCCCTCGCCTACCATGGTGTTATATCCCTCGGAAAGTTCCATGATGAAATTGTGGCAGCGCGCTTTTTTTGCGGCCTCCACTACTTCCTCGCGGCTTGCATGCGGATTTGCAAAACGGATATTATTTTCTATGGTATCCCGGAAAAGATACACGTCCTGAAAAACGAGGGAAAGATTTTTAAGTAAACTCTCCACTTTATAATCTCGTAGATCCCTATTTCCCAATTTGATTGTACCGCTGTCCACATCGTAAAAACGGGATATCAAATTGATAATGGTCGTTTTTCCGGAACCGGAGGGTCCTACAATGGCCGTCTTTGACCCCTGCGGAATCGTAAATGACAGGTCTTTTAAGACCGGTTTTCTTTTGTCGTAGCTAAAGCTCACCTTGTCAAAGACAATATCTTGATTTTCCACGGTTTCCAAAGTACCGTCACTTATCTCGGGAATATCCAAAACCTCATCCAAATATTGCATATTGGCAGGATTTTTCACCATCAGAATTGCCGCATTTTCAAGCTGCTTTAGACCGCCGAAAATCATAAATCCGGCCGCCGAAACGGTGAGCGCCTGAGGTAATAAGACTTCGCCTTTTGTATAGAGATAGCAGGAAAACAAGGTAACAAGCAGGCTCGATAGATTGATAACAGTAGAAAAAATTCTCGCATAGACAACAAAAACCATCTCAAAATGTACTTGAGAAAGCCTGAGCTCCTCAGAAGAATTCTTCAATTTGGAATGCACTTCTTCCACAACTCCGGCATCCGCAAGCGGAAAACTGCGGAGTACGGGAATACCGCTGATGCTGTCAACGAGGGCGTCTCCAACTTTGGTAATTGCAGCGTGTTCCCGAGCTATCTCTTTCTTTGCTTGATTTACCATAAGAATTACACAGAGCCAAATAAGAGCTAAGCAAATTAGAGTTAAAATTCCGATTTTAAAATTTATACCAAACATACCTATCAAAAGGAAAAAAGATATTGAAATACCGGAAACAGTAAAGTCTATACTCATTGATGAGTAGTTTTCAAGACTTTTCATGACATTGGTAAAAGCTGACATGATTCTTGAAAGACTCTGTTCTGCAAAGTATCCCATAGGAGCTTTTTTTAGCCTTTCACCGACTGCAAGTCGGTAATCCTTGAAAATACCAAAGAAAACACCGTCGCTGAGACTGCTTTTTGCCCACCCCGTCAGAAAATTGAAAAGGAAGGAAGCAAACAACACGCCGAAAATCGTCCGAATATGCTTCCCGGTAGTCTCATTCATCCAACCAAATGCAAGGAAGAGCGCGCAAAAGCTAAACAATATGGACGCATTTTGCAGAAAAATAAGGAACACTCCCGCCCTGAGGCGATTTTTATAGCGCCCTGCCATTTTAAATGACAATCTAATAAACTCCATCTCTTACTCCTCTCCTAAATATTGTCTCCAAAGACTTGCATAGAGCGGCTCCTGCAACAGCTCATCATGCCTTCCCTTGGCTATGATTTGGCCTTTATCAATTAAAATGATCTGATGGGCCTGCTTGATGGTATTCAGCCTATGCGCAACGACCACAAGGTTCTTTCCCTTTACGAGATGAGAGATTGCTTCTTGAATGAGCGCTTCGTTTTCCGGATCAGCGTAAGCGGTCGCTTCGTCTAAAATAATGGTTGAGGCAGGCTTCAGGATGGCTCTGGCAAGGGTTATACGTTGGCGTTCACCGCCTGACATTGCGCCACCTGCAACGCCCGCTTTGGTTTCATATCCCCCGGGAAGCGCCATGATGAATTCATGGCAATGAGCAGCTTTTGCGGCTCTTATAATTTCATCCTCGCTTGCGTCGGGCTTGCCGAGACGAATATTATCCCTGATACTTACATCAAACAGGAAGTTATCTTGAGAAACGAAGGAAATCTCTTCGGCAAGCTGATGAAACGGTATTTTCTTTGTATCCACACCGCCAAGAGAAATCACACCTGACGCTGGATCCCAAAAGCCAGCCAAAAGCTTTGCAATCGTGGATTTTCCTCCGCCGGAAGGACCGACAAGCGCGGTTACTTCTCCCGGCTTCGTTTCAAAGGAGATCTTATGCAACACCTCAGTGCCATCGTGATAAGAAAAACTTACATCCGTAAATTTAATCCCCTTAGTGTTATCGATGACTGCTCTCTTGTCAGCATCAGGACGCTTTTGGACAGGCATGTCAAGCAGCTCCTGTATTGAGACCCAGGTATTGGAGGCCATCTGAAAGAGTTCAAAGCTCATCATGATTGCCAAGGCCTGCGGAAGAATGGAAATCGGCAGAATAAGCGATAAGAGCAGGGTTTCTATACCGATTTCCCCCTTTCCGTATAAATAAAATGCAAAAGGCATACTCACAATTTGCGGCGTCATCATTGCCGCAGTCATCAAGGCTTTGCCCAACCAACTTTGCTTCCACCACTTCATTGTGGAAAAATGATAGAATTTTACTGCATCCGCAAATTTTCCGTAAGAAGCCTTATCTTGTGCAAACGCTTTGATTACAGGGATTCCGCGAACATATTCAGCGCTTCTATCCGCAACATTGGCATAGCTCGACAACCAAACAGCCATCCTACTGCGGTATTTATGCATCATTGTCGCCATTCCTATAAGAACAACAGGTAGAGGAACGAAAATCGACAATCCTATACGCCAATCCAAGCAAAATAAAATGATCACACAAAGGATTGGATGTAAAAGACGGCTTGGCAGCTCCGGCATGAGATGAGCTACCCAATCTTCCATATCCGCTACCCGGTCCATAATGATCACCTTGATTTTCCCCACGGGATTATCCACCAAGTATCCCATGGGAATTACTTTTAACTTCTCGAATAGCGTCTGCCGGAGCTTTTCCAATATAGAAAAGGACGTCTTATGCGAAATAGTTGTGCTGAGGCCGGTAAGCACAAAATAAAGCAGTAACGAGCCCATTGCCAAAAAAGCGTATTGCAGAAGTTCATCAAAACCGATCGAACTGCCTCCGGCTCTTTTTATAAGCCATGCGGCAGCGTAAGCGCTAAAGAAATAAGTGGCGAAACTGAAAATCTCTCCGAGGCAAGCAAAAATGACAGAAAGCCGCATTCTGCCCTTGTACTCCGGAGCAACACTCATGAGCGCTTTGGTTAAACCATCCATGCTGATTTTAGCTTGCTTTTCACTTTGCGCAACATCACTTTCGATCCGCTGCATAATTTCCTGCGGAACGTCAAGATTCAGACTCTCGACCTCTTTTATTAACGCTTCATCCTTCCCTAGCTTCGTACCGCCCGAAGTACGTTTAAGCATTTCATCATGATGTTTTTTCTTCTCCATATAATTTATCCTCATGTTTTAGTTTTGACTAACTAGCAGTCGAAAAAATTATTTGATTTTGCCTTTATCATAACCATCAATAAACAGCTTTACTGTATTCAGAAAGAACTCTCTGTTCCTCACAAAGCTATCCCTTGCTCCATCCAGAATTTCACATCCTAGCACAATCGTGTTTATAAGAAATATCAAAAAGTCGTTGCGAAAATACTTGTATACATCCTCTCTTGCCCCTTTCACTCCGCTGTAGCTCGCTTTTAAGGATTCCTCAACCAAGATCGGGAACAAAGCTCTCAACTCTTCATTGTTTTTCATCGATTGTAGATATATGGCATATACGCTCATAAGCTCACTTTCACCGAGCATTTTATCGACAATCATCTGTGCCACTGCATTTCCGTCCAGTTCTCCCGAATAGGACGATAAAAATTCATTGATTTTCTCAATCCGATAAGCCATGCCCTCCCGCATTAGATCATGTAATATTTCTACCTTGTTTTTGTAATGGTAATATACACCTCCTCTTGAAAGGGATGTTTCGGTGATAATATCCTCCATTACCGTGTCGGCAAACCCTTTGCTCAAAAAGACCTTTTTAGCCGCATCTAAAATCTCTTTTTTCCTGATTTGACCGGCTTTCTGTTTTTTCTCTTCCAAAAATAGATTTCTCCTCGTAGTAAAAAAACCGACAACTTTGTCGGTTTTATTGTAGCACCAAGTTTTGATAGAGTCAACTAATATCCCCATGTTTACTCTATTATCCTGAAATCAAAAAAGAGAAAAGGGACGGCAGAGCCACTCTGCCGTCCCTCGCTTCATCTCTGAATTCGATTCATCATATTCTGAATTTCTTTTGCCTGCTAGGATCTGCTGACGTATTGGGGCTTAAAACGACTCATTGTGCCTTCCGTCCGCTGTGCTTGTTTGTCGAATTCGTGTCATTCGTACTTCTCGGCTCTACCGCCGGAGCTTCCGGCGCAGCTTCCCGCTTTTCCGCAGGCACTGCCGGCACTTCCGCCGTTCCCTCGGCGCTCACATTGGCACGCTCAAGTCCGGTCACATTGAGGTTACGATTCACCTTTGCGTCATAGGTGCCCGCGCGCATAATCTCGCCGAGATCGATGCCCGTGGTCTCCTTCATCGACTCGAAGAGCTTGCCCATGACGACGGGGACATTCGACGCAAGCTGAGATACGCCGTTTTCATTGCTACCGCTGCCGCCGATGATTGTGATCTTATCAATCTGCGCGAGCGGCTTCGCAATCTCACTTGCAATGTCCGGGAGCACTTTGATCAGCATCTCCGCCATTGCGGCATTGTTGTACTTCTGGTAAGCCTCGGCCTTCTTTTCCATGGCCTCGGCCTCCGCAAGACCCACGGCTCTTCTCGCCTCAGCCTCCGCCTTACCGCGGAGAGCAATACCGCTTGCCTCTGCCTCGTACTTCGCGCGGATACCGCTGGCCTCCTGCTCTGCGGCGTACTTCGCAGCCTCGGCAACGGCCTTTTTCGCCTCTGCCTCTCTCTCCTGCTCGTACTTTCTCGCCTCTGCCTCTCTCTGGCGCTTTGCGAGCTCTGCGGCTGCCGCCTGCTCCACGCGGTACTTCTCGGCATCCGCCTTCTTGTTGATTTCGGCATCCAGCGCCTGCTGCATGACCGCAACTTCCTGCTTCTTCAGCTCGGAGTCGCGCTCTGCCTTTGCGATTGCGGCATTGACCGTCGCAATCTGAATATTCTTCTCCTGTGCCTGCTTCTGAATCTCGTACGCGGCATCCGCCTCTGCCTTCTTCGTATCGGAAATGACCTTCAGTTCAGACTGGCGAATTGCGAGTTCATTGTTCTTCTGCGCAATCTCGGTGTCCGCGAGCACACGCGCATCGTTTGCGGCCTTATTTGCCTCGGCCTGCGCAATCGCGACGTCGCGGTCCGCCTGCGCCTTCGCAATCGCGGCATCCTTCTTGATCTTAGAAGTGTTATCCGCACCGAGGTCGTTGATGAGACCCTTCTCATCCGTCACGTTCTGAATGTTGCAGGAGAGAATCTCGATGCCGAGTTTCTCCATGTCGGCAGCTGCCTTCATCATCACCTGATCCGAGAACGAATCGCGGTTCGTATTGATGTCCTTTAAGGTCAGCGTGCCGATGATTTCACGCATATTACCCTGCAGGGAGTCCTGCAGATCCATAGCAATCTGCTCGGGTTTCTTATTCAGGAAGTTGCGGGAAGCCTTTTCAATGCCCTTGCTGTCCGGCGCGATTCTGACCTTCGCGACCGCATCCACATTGACGTTGATAAAGTCCGTCGTCGGCACCGACTGCTCGGTCTTGATATCGACCGTCATCTGGCCGAGGTAAAGGACATCGAGGCGCTCAAGGAACGGAATTTTGACGCCCGCGCGGCCGATTAAAATCTTCGGCGTCTTCCGGTAGCCCGAAATGATGAATGCCTTGTCCGGCGGCGCTTTGACATATCCCGAGAGTACGACGATCAGAAAGAAAACAATGAGGATAACAGGAACAAGGGTGCGAAGCAATGCAAGATCCATGACAAAATCCTCCTTTTCTCAAATGACTGTGCCGCTGCCAAAAAACTTTTTTCTTACTTCTTGCGGTAAATGAGTTCCTCTCTGCCAGGTCCGTTCGAGACCATCGTAATCGGCACGCCGATCTCCTTCTCGATGAACTCGACATACTTTCTGCAGTTCTCCGGTAACTCCTCATAGCGCGTGATGCCGCGGATATCCTCTTTCCAGCCCGGCAGCACCGTGAGCACCGGCTTGCAACGCTTTAAGAGCGGCGTGACCGGGAAATAGTCAATGACCTTTCCGTCGAGCTCATAGCCCGTGCAGACCGGAATCTCGTCGAGATAGCCGAGCGCATCCAACACCGTGAGCGCGACCTCCGTGCTGCCCTGGACGCGGCAGCCGTAGCGGGTCGCGACCGCGTCAAACCAGCCGACGCGGCGCGGTCTTCCGGTGGTCGCACCGTACTCGCCCTTGTCGCCGCCGCGCTTTCTGAGTTCCTCTGCCTCGGTCTCGTCGAGAATCTCGGAGACAAACTCACCCGCGCCGACCGCGCTCGAATAAGCCTTGGTGACCGTCACAATGTCCTTTAACTCATAGGGCGGGAACGCCGCACCGACCGCCGCAAAAGCTGCCGTCGTGTGCGAGCTCGTGACCATCGGATAAATGCCCTGATCCGGGTCCTTGAGGGAGCCGAGCTGGCCCTCGACGAGGACGGTTTTGCCCGCGCGGAGCGCCTCGGTGAGGAAAGCGCCTGTATCCGCGAGATAGGGGGCAATCGCCTCGCGGTACTCCGTCAGGGTCTGCATGATCTCATCCGCCTTCAGCGACTCCTGATGATAGAGATGCACAAAGAGGGCATTCTTAATGGTGCAGATATTCTCGACCTTCTCGCGCAGCGCCTCTTCGTCGAAGAGCTCAGCCGCCTGAATGCCGATTTTCGCGTACTTGTCCGAGTAGAACGGCGCAATACCGGACTTCGTGGAACCGAAGGCCTTACCCGCGAGGCGCGCCTCCTCGTAGCTGTCCTGTAAGATGTGATAGGGCATCAGGAGCTGCACACGGTCGGAGACCAGAATCTTCGGTGCCGGCACGCCCTGCGCCTCGATGCTCGCGAGTTCCTTCACAAACGAGGGAATGTGGAACGCGACACCGTTGCCGATGACATTGGTGATATTCTCGGAGAACACGCCCGACGGCAAGAGGTGCAGCGCAAATCTGCCGTAGTGGTTGATAATCGTGTGCCCCGCGTTTGCGCCGCCCTGGAAGCGCACCACAATGTCCGCATCCTGCGCGAGCACGTCCGTAATCTTTCCCTTGCCTTCATCGCCCCAGTTGGCGCCGACAATTGCTTTAACTGACATATGATAAACTCCTCTCTCTTTTCGTCCCTTAGACCTGAATCTCGGCCTTTTCGCCGAGCACATCCTGATTCTCCTTGAGTAGCGGATTGACCACTTCGTTCAGGTAATCCGTGACCTGCTCCGCACTTCTGCCGATGTAGCGCTCCGGCTGCATGGTCTTCTCGAGATCCGCTAAATTCAGGTGGAACGAAGGCTCTGCGGCAATCAGCGCAAGAAGGTCGTTGTCCTTGCCCTCTGCCTTCACATGCTGTCCGGCAATCATCGAGAGCTCGCGAATCTTCTCGTGCAGTTCCTGGCGGTCACCGCCCGCCTTGACCGCGTCCATCATGATGTTCTCGGTCGCCATAAACGGAAGCTCTGCCATGAGACGCTTCTCAATGACCTTCGGGTAGACCACGAGGCCGTCCACGACATTCATGTACAGGTGGAGGATGCCGTCGATTGCGAGGAAGCCCTCCGGGATCGAGAGGCGCTTGTTCGCGGAGTCGTCGAGCGTGCGCTCGAACCACTGCGTGCTCGCGACGAGCATCGGGTTCATCACATCGCTCATCACATAGTTCGCGAGACTCGCCATGCGCTCGCAGCGCATCGGGTTCCGCTTGTAGGCCATGGCCGAGGAGCCGATCTGGCTCTTCTCAAACGGCTCCTCGACTTCCTTCAAGTGCTGCAGGAGGCGGATGTCGTTCGAGAACTTGTGCGCGCTCTGGGCAATGCCCGCGAGCACATTCAGAACGCGGGTGTCAATCTTCCGCGAGTAGGTCTGGCCGGAGACCGGTACACAGGCCGAAAAGCCCATCTTCTCCGCGATCATCGGATCGATCTTCTTAATCTTCTCTTCGTCGCCCTCAAAGAGCTCCTTGAACGAGGCCTGCGTGCCCGTGGTGCCCTTACAGCCAAGCAGCTTCATGTTTGCGAGCACGTGGTCCAGATCCTCGAGATCCAGAAGCAGTTCGTTGATCCAGAGCGTTGCGCGCTTGCCGACCGTGGTCGGCTGCGCCGGCTGGAAGTGGGTAAAGGCGAGGGTCGGGAGGTCCTTATACTTCTCCGCGAAGCTTGCGAGCTCCGCGACGACATTCAGAAGTTCGCGGCGCACAATGCGGAGCCCCTCCGTCATCAGAATAATATCCGTGTTATCGCCCACGTAACAGCTGGTCGCACCGAGGTGAATGATGCCCTTTGCGCTCGGGCACTGCTTGCCGTAGGCATAGACATGACTCATCACATCGTGGCGCACTTCCCGCTCTCTCGCCTCCGCGACTTCGTAGTTGATATCCTCGGCGTGTGCCTTTAATTCCGCAATCTGCTCCTCCGTAATCGGAAGTCCGAGTTCCCTCTCTGTCTCGGCAAGTGCAATCCAGAGTTTTCTCCAGGTGCGGAACTTTTTCTCCGGCGAAAACAAATACTGCATCTCCGCCGAGGCATAGCGCTCGGAGAGCGGACTCAGGTATTTATTGTATTCTTTTTGCATATGCGGTCTCCTTCTTGTTCCGATTGGCAGACGACTCCAATTTCCATGACATTCTGTATTTTAACACGAATACAGGCTTAACTCCAGTCCCACTGCATACAGGAAACATGCTCCATCGAGCCGCTCCGTGACAGACAGCCCGCCCCGTCCCACTGCATACAGGAAACATACTCCGAACCGAAACAGCCTCTCCTGGATTCTCACGCGCAATCGAGTCCCAATCGGATGCCGCATACAAAAAAGCACGCAATAAAGCGTGCTTCTCCGCCATGAACGAACCGACACTATCGTTTCAGGCAGCGCTACCGGTGACAATCGCCTCCCGCTTTGTTCTGCCCTACACGCTTTGTCGCAATCACGAATACACTTCGTCTCAATCACGGGATCGCTTTTCTTTCAGCAGCGGTACAGCCGCGCGCGGCAGTATGCCCTGCATCGCGGCGAGCGCCACGCCGTAATTGGTAATCGGAATATCCGCATTGCGGCTCTCTTGAAAGCGCGATAAGAGTTCCGTATCCCCGAGCATACAGGCGCCGCAGTGCACCACCAGCCGTATCTCTTTTTCGCGCATGTCCTCCGGGAACTCGTGGCCGGAGCTGAAATAAAAGCGGAGTTTTTTCTCCGCGGCCTTTTCGAGTAACTTCGGGAGCTTCACCGTGCCGATGTCCTTACACTGTCTCTTATGGGTGCAGCCTTCCGATATCAAAACGGCGTCGCCGTCCCGTAGCTTCCAGATCGCCGCCGCACCGATTAACGCCTCTTCGAGCACACCGCTCTGCCGGGCCAGCAACATGCTGAAAGAACTGAGCGGCTGCTCCGCGGGAATGCAGGCTGCGACTTCGGCAAAAGCCTGCGAATCCGTGATGATGAGGGTCGGCGGCTCACGAAGGGCCGAAAGCAGAGCGGGCAGCCCCTCCGGCTGACAGAGAAAGGGAAAGGCACCGCCGTCCAAAAGCTCTCGCACCGCCATCTGCTGCGGCAAAATGAGGCGACCGCGCGGCGCGGATTCATCCTGCGGACAGACCAGGACGACTGTGTCACCGGGCGCAACGAGATCCATGAGCAGCGGTTTCTTCTCTGCCTTACGCGGCAGCATACCGATGGCAGTCTTTACTTCCTCTATGCCTTCTCCGCTCACGGCAGAGCAAAGAATAATTTCTTTGACCTTTGCCCCGCAGCGCGTAAGCAGCCCGGAAACGTAAGCCACAGACTCTGCGCGCTCCTTTTCCGTGAGCGCTTCCGCCTTGGTGATGACCGCTAAGAGCGGAATCCCCTTTGCCGCGAGCGCGCGAAACAGCTGCTCTTCGGCCTCTCCTGCCTCCCTTTTTCCCGCAAGACAGAGAATGGCCGCGTCACAGCGCTTTTGCATCTCCTCAGCGCGCCGCACGCGTTCTCTTCCGAGTTCCCCCTCGTCATCGATGCCCGGGGTGTCGATTAAGGTAATCGGTCCGAGCGGCAGTATCTCCATAGTCTTTTTGACCGGGTCCGTGGTCGTGCCGGGCGTATCCGAGACCAATGCGGCCTTCTGCGCGCTCAGCGCGTTAAACAGGCTTGACTTACCCGCATTTCTCGCGCCGAAAATACCGATACAGGCGCGAAATTTTTCGCTTGCTCCGAATTCTTGCATGCACTGCTTCCTCTCTGATTTCTTTCTGTCTTAATTTCTTTCTGTCTTAATTTCTGTCTCTCTTGATTTCTGTCTTTCCGACTCCCGACTTTCTTGAGCCTGTCTTTCTTCGTTCCGCATGATTCTCGTATGCTTCCGAAAAAAGGCGGATGAGCCTTCCGCCCATCCGCCTTCTCTCAGGTAAATCGCTTATTTCTCATACATGAAGTCGTAGAGCTTCTCGGCGGAGTCAATGACGCGCGCGCCGTAGTCCATCACATCGTCATAGTCCATCTCGATAATCTTCTTGCTCTTGATTGCGGGCACATCCTGCACCACCTGATTTTCGCTGAGCGAAGCGACCGCGTTGACATCCGCCGCCGCAAAGCGGTCCGAGCGGACATAGACAATCACATCCGGATTCATCGAAATCAGATTTTCGAGCGTGAGGCCGTTGCCGCCCTTCTCGAGCACATTCTCTGCGTTCAGAGTCTTTAACATGCAGCTGCTCATCTTCGAGTTGAAGCCCGCAAAGGTGCCGTCCGTATAACCGGCCATAAAGAGCACCTTCTTCGGCTCTCCCGTTTGGTTGCTGACCTTCGTAAGCAGCGCGTCAATTCGCTTGTCAAGTTCCGCCGCATAGGCATCCGCCTTCTCCTGCACATCGAAGATTTTGCCGATGTTGCGGACATCTTCCGGAATGTTCTTGAGCGACTGGTCAATCGAAGCACTCGCGAGTTCGGTGTAGACCGGAATGCCGAGTTCCTGATAGGACTGCACCGTGCCGATTGCCGTGTCGGTGAACATGAGAGGCCCCTTGCCGAGAATCAGATCCGGCTCGAGTGCAAGTATGCTCTCCTTCGAGACCGACTTCTTGTCGCCGAGACTCTTTAAGGAGGCAATTTCGGTCGCAATGTCGCCCTTTAACGCATTGTCGTTGTCAAAGACCGCGACAATCTTATCTTTTAACCCGAGCTTAATCAAGAGCTCGGTCATCGAGAGCTGCGTCGAGAGTACGCGCTCCGGTGCATGGGCATAGCTCATCTCGACTTCCTTGCCCTCGGCGTCGTAAATCTTGAGCGTCAGGGGATAAGCGGTCTTTGCAGCCGCACTGTTCTTCGCCGCCGCGCCGCTCTCTGCCACTGCCTTGGTCTCGCTCCCTGCTGTGGTCGCTGTTTCCGAAGCGTTTGCGGCGCTCGTCTCGGAACTCGCTGCCTTTTGTCCGCAAGCGGTAATCATCAGTGCCGCCGCGACTGCCGCGAGCGGTAAAAGCATGGTCTTTTTCTTCATAGCTCTCCTTTTTCTGCGAAATCTCTGCTAAAACCTCTGTTGCCAAACACAGTTGTCAGAGATACTGAATCATGAGCTTTCCGTCAATGGGGCTCGGGTACACCGCTGCCTCGACCTCAAAAATCCGCCGTATGGTTTCGGGTGTCATCACCGCTTCCGGCACGCCGCTCTCCACGATTTCGCCCTGTCGCATGAGATACAGATAGTCGCAGTACTGCGCGGCCAGACCGAGGTCATGCAGCGCCGCGAGCACCGTGATGCCGAGATCTTTGATGATAGAAAGGATCTCGAGTCGGTAGCGAATGTCCAGGTGGTTCGTCGGCTCATCCAGAATCAGGACTTTCGGGTTTTGCGTGAGCGCGCGCGCCAGGACGACGCGCTGCTTCTCGCCGCCCGAGAGCGACTGAAAGTTCCGGTCGCGGTAGTCTTTCATGCCGACCTTCGAGAGCGCCTCGAGCGCCGCCTCATAGTCCCCGTCCTTTTCCCGCTCAAGGAGCGTGTGGAACGGATAGCGCCCCATCAGCGCAATGTCCATGACCGTATAGTCAAAATTAATCTGATTGAACTGCCCCATGACCGCCATGCGGCGCGCGATTTTTTTTCCCGAAAAGCGGGCGATGTCCTCACCGTCGAGCCGCACTGTGCCGCTGTCCGTCTTCTGGGTCTTATAAATCGCGCGAAGCAAGGTGGTCTTGCCGCTCCCGTTTGCACCGAGGAGCGCCGAGAACTTGTGCTCCGGCACATCGAGCGTCACGTTTTTCACAATGGATTTTCCGGCGATCGAGACCGCGATATTTTCTGCTTCGAGTCTCATTTATTTGCCTCCGAATCCGTAGCGTTTTCGCACCATCACATAGACAAAGAAGGGGGCACCGATTAACGCCGTGAATATACCGACCGGCAGCTCCGTGTTCGGCAGTAAACTCCGCGCGAGTGCGTCGACCCAGAGCATAAAGAGGCCGCCGGAAAGCGCCGCGACCGGCAAGAGTCTTCGATGTGCGGTGCCGACCAGCGCCCGCGCGAGATGCGGAATGATGAGCCCCACAAAGCCTATGGTGCCGCAAGCTGAAATCAGAGCGCCCGTGAGCAGCGAGAGCACCAGAAGGTACGCGAGGCGGCAACGGAAGGTATCGATGCCGATTGTGACAGCCGCCTCCTCGCCGAGCAAGAGGCCGTCCAAAGTTCTCGCCTGACTCATGAAATAGAGCGCCGCAAGTGCGACAATCACGGCAATGAGCCCGATATTCTTCCAACCGGCGCGCGTCAGCGCTCCCATGGTCCAGAACTTAATCGACAGCACACCGTCGGAATTGCCCGCGACGGCAATGATGAAATTGGAAAAGGCGGTGAGCAGCGCGTTCACGATCATGCCGGCGAGAATCAGCTTGACCGAGGTGGTTTTGCCGTCCGCCGAGGCGAGTGCAAGCACCAGAAAGCAGGCGAGACCCGCGCCGAGAAACGCCCAGAACCCGGACACAACGCCGACACCGAGGAACAGAGAGCCCGTTGCGCCGAGTGTCGCCCCGGCTGAAACGCCGAGGATATAGGGATCTGCCATGGGATTTTGCACGACCGCCTGCATCACACAGCCGCAGAGCGCGAGTCCGCTCCCTGCGAGAAAGCCGAGGATAATTCTCGGCACCCGGATTTGCCAGACAATCTGCTCCATCGAAACCGGTATGCTGCGTCCGCTTTGTCCGAAGAGGTGGCGCAGTAAGACAGCCCAGGTCGTCTCGACCGGAATTCGCACCGCCCCCATGCAAAGCGTGACGACCGCCGAGGCCAGCGCTGCGAGTATCAGGCAGAGAACAAGCCATTTTGTTTGTCTCGTAGCGTATACCTCCTTTTTCTTTGATTAGATTTGACTACCGATAGTCAATCTTAACTTATCATATCTCTCTTGTCCAGCAGAACAGGGCATCCGTACAGTGCCGAATCTCAGAAGCGGAAATCCCGGCGGTTCGAGGCGTAAATCTCTTTGATATTCTCCGCCGCAATCGTGCGGCTTCTCTCATTCGGGATGGTCGTGAGCTCGGTTTCAACGAGCGCCTTGCCGGTCTCCCTGGTCTCCTCGGACGCATAGTCGGTCAGGTATTCCGCGAGCGTCATGAGTGCGTTCGGATGACAGCAGTTCTGAATCTGTCCGCTCTTGCAGAGACTCATGAAGCGGTCGCCTGTACGCCCCTCGCGGTAGCAGGCCGTGCAGAATGAGGGCAGAAAGCCGTCCCGCATAAGCCAGAGCAGCACTTCGTCCAAGGTTCTCTGGTCCGAGACATCAAACTGCTCGGTGTCGTGCACTCTCTCCTCCTCCGCATAGCCGCCGACCGAGGTGCGGGAGCCGCCCGAAATCTGCGAGATGCCGACCCGGAGCGCTTTGCCGCGCACCGCCTCCGACTCGCGGGTCGAGATAATCATGCCCGTATAGGGGACCGCGATGCGGATGCAGGCAATAATCTTCAGGAAGGTCTCATCGTCGATGCCGTTATTGAATTTTGCGGGGTCAATGTCGTCCGCCTTTTTGAGGCGCGGCACGCTGATGGTATGGGGTCCCACGCCGTGTACGGCTTCCAGATGTTCCGCGTGCATCAAAAGTCCCGCGAATTCATAGCGGTACTTGTCAAGCCCGAAGAGCACGCCGATACCGACATCGTCGATGCCGCCCTCCATCGCGCGGTCCATCGCCTCGGTGTGGTAGCGGTAGTCGTGCTTCGGGCCGGTCGGGTGCAGTGCCTCATAGCTCTCCTTGTGGTAGGTCTCCTGGAATAAGATATAGGTGCCGATGCCGGCGTCCCGGAGTTTCCGGTAGTTTTCGACCGTGGTCGCCGCAATGTTCACGTTGACGCGGCGTATATCGCCATTCTTATGATGAATGCCGTAAATCGTACGGATGCACTCCAAAATATAGTCGATCGGGTTATGCAAGGGATCCTCGCCCGCCTCAAGCGCAAGGCGCTTGTGTCCCATATCCTGAAGCGCAATGACCTCCTGCCGCACTTCTTCCTGCGTCAGCTTTTTCCGCTTGATGTGCTTATTTTCCGCATGGTAGGGACAGTAGGTGCAGCCATTCACACAGTAATTCGAGAGGTAGAG
Organism: Stomatobaculum longum; assembly: GCA_000242235.1. Taxonomy (GTDB): domain Bacteria; phylum Bacillota; class Clostridia; order Lachnospirales; family Lachnospiraceae; genus Moryella; species Moryella longum. Next base: position 217,222 of record JH590864.1, on the reverse strand, counting down.
CGGCGCAAAGAGAACGATGCGGTTTCCGTAAAAGGCGAGCTTGATTTCCTCCGCGAGTTTCATCATCTCGGCATTTTTTTCGGGAAGATCGCACGCCAATAAGACCGAGGCCTCCCGGTGCGTAAGTCCCTCACAGCGGACTTTCCCGCCCTCATACTTGGGGCGCGCTTTCTCGAGTATGCGATCGATCAGTTCTTCGTTTCGCTTGTTTTCCTCCGCGTAGCGAAGGGTCTCTAAGATTTCTTCGTGGGAAATAAACTCCTCTGCCGAAAGAGAGGCAGGGTTATACGATGTGCTTGCAGATGTAGCCATGAAGGGTTTCCTTTCTTGCGGTCCGGGTTTTCCCGTTCCGTTCAGATTGAAATTGTATTGGGGTACTATTCGAGCGCCGATGGCGAAGGGAGCGGTTTCACGTCCCCGCGTGTCTCGGTCAGCCGATAGCCGATGGATTCCATGCGCCGGTTTAAACAGGAGCGGCAGGCCGCCGACTCATCTCCGGTGCAGATTTTATTATCGTAGAGCAGATATTTTTTCCGGACTTCGACCGGAGACAGATTGGGCATTACGACATTTGCTCCCGCCTGTATGCCCATCTCCCGCCCAAGCGGGTGAATGGTGCCGAGCGCCGTCGTTGCAGGCAATAAGAGATTCGGCTGCAAAATCCGGAGCAAAGAGAGCAAAAACAGGGTCTGATGCAAATCCCCCTGCTTCTCGTCCCGAAACACAGTCGCGTGCTGCGGAATAAAGGGGCCAATGCCGCACATGGCGGGCTTGAATTCCTGAATAAAGTGGAAATCCTCCGCTAGCGTCTCGACCGTCTGTCCGGGCGAGCCGACCATAAAGCCGCAACCCACCTGATAGCCTATGCGCTTCAAATCCTCGAGACAGTCGAGCCTGTGGCGGAGCGAGAGTTCCGCCGGATGCAACTTCCGGTAGTGCGCCTCATCCGCGGTCTCGTGGCGAAGAAGATAGCGCTCCGCCCCCGCATCAAAGAGCCGCTGATAGCTCTCGTGCGTCCTCTCGCCGATCGAGAGCGTAATCGCGCAGTCCGGGTGCTGCGCCTTGATTGCGCGGACAATACGGACAAGCCTGTCATCGTTAAAGTACGGGTCTTCCCCGCCCTGCAAGACGAAGGTGCGAAACCCGAGCCGGTAGCCTTCCTTGCAACAGAGCAGTATGTCCTCCTCAGAGAGCCGATAGCGCTCTGCCTCCGCGTTGCTCCGCTGCAGGCCGCAGTAATGACAGTCGTTCTTACAGTAACTCGTGAACTCGATGAGCCCCCGTGTGAACACCTGATCCCCGTAAATTTGTTTTCGAAGCCGCACCGCTCTCTTGGCTGCCTCCTTCCGGAGTGCCTCCGTCTCGGCATCGATTAATTCCGCATATTCCGAAAAAGTAAGCCCCCGCTCCCGCTCCAATTTGTCGAGCAGGACGAGGGCTCTCTCGTCAGCGCTTCGCATAGGCAGTCTTGACACTCACATGTGGCAGATTACCGACTTTACCGGCGAGCTCCGCAATCGTGTTCTCCGGCGCGTCGAGGGCAATCGCCATGAGGCTTATATTCTTCTTTTCGTACGGCAGTCCCATACGCCCGATGATATAGCTCCCGTAGCTGTGCAACAGCTGGTTCAGGGGCTCCGCGCTGTCTCTGTCCTCCACGATGATACTCATCACCGCAATTCTGGTCTCTTCCAAACGCTTTCTCCTTACTCGCCCAGCAGTTCCTCCGGCTTTAAGGAGCCGATGCCGAGGCGCTTGTAAATTTCAAGATAGGCCTCTCGCACATTGCCGAGATTCCGGCGGAAGCGATCCGCATCTAGGCGCTCGTGCGTATCTCTGTCCCAGAGGCGCATATTGTCCGGCGACAGAGCCCCGGTCAGTACCACTTCCTCCTTGTTTTTGCCGAAGGCAAGCGAGAGGTCGATTAAGTCCACCCGGCGCTCCGCAAAGTAGGGAATCAGAATCTCGTTGATGCGGAAGGCGAGCTGTGTCATCTTCCGCAAGTCCTCCTCTTTGACCAGTTCGAGCGCAAGCGCGTCATAGCCGTTTAAGAAATACCGCTGCCCGCCGTCTTTCCGGTTCCGGAGCTCCGCCGTGGGGCGCGAGAGCGCCTTGCCCTCTGCCACGCCGGTTCTCTCCGCAAAACTGCCCGCGCTGAAATTTCGCACCACGAGATCAAAGGAATAACGATGCACGGCGCGGAAACTTAATTCCCGCGCCGAAATCTCTTCCAGAAAAGCTGTCCGTATTCCCTTGGTCTCGAGATGGCGAAAGAGGCTTGCTGTCATGCGGCTCGCGACAATTCCCTTGTCGGCGACGGTCTCGGTTCTGCCGTCCGCATCCGCGACCTGATCCAGCCACTCGACGAGGGTCACGCCCTCGGTGTCCGTCGCATAGCACCGCGTCACGGCCGTGCCGCCGATACTCTCTCTCTTCTCCATCCCGTCTTTCCTCTTACCCCTGTAAACTTGCGGCAATCACATCCGCCATCGTATAGCGCCCCGGCTTCTGTCTCGCGAGAAACTTTGCCGCCTCGACCGCGCCCTGCGAGAAAATGCGGCGCGAGTACGCGCGGTGGCTCAGGGTCAACACCTCGTCATCGCCCGCGTAAATCACATCGTGGTCGCCCGGAATCGTGCCGCCGCGCACCGCGGAAATGCCGATTTCATCCTGCTCCCGCGCCGTGTGGCGCGACTCGCGGTCGTACACATAGTGAAAACGCTCGTCACAGGCCGCATTGATCTCATCCGCAATCGCAAGTGCGGTGCCGCTCGGCGCATCCACCTTTCTTCTGTGGTGCTTCTCGACAATCTCAATGTCAAAGCCCTTCGCCGCGAGCACATTTGCCGCTTCCGCCGCGAGCTTCATCAGAAGATTCACGCCGAGCGACATATTTGCGCTCCGAAGGATTGCCACCTTCTCCTGCAGCGCCGCAATGCGCGTAAGCTGCGCTTCGCTGAGTCCCGTCGTGCAGATGACCGCCGGCATACCCGTGCGCTCCGCAAAGTCGAGCACGGCATCCACGGCCGCCGCGACCGAAAAGTCAATCAGCACATCCGCGCTCTCTTTGGTAAGCTTCGAAAAATCCGCATAGACCGGATAGTCGGCCGGTCCCGCCGTGCGGTCCACACCGGCGACAATCTCCGTGCCTGCATCCGCGAGCGCGGTGGCACTGACCTCCCGTCCCATATGACCGCAACATCCGTGCAGTAAAATACGAATCATAAAATTCCATACTCCTTCATCGCAGACTTCAGGCTCTCCAGGTGCTCGGGCTCCATCTCGCAGAGCGGCAGACGCAGCGGGCCGACCTCCTTGCCCATCAGGTTCAGCGCGGTCTTCACCGGAATCGGATTCACTTCGATGAAGAGCTGGTGAATGAGTTCCGCTGCCTCAATCTGCATTGCGGCAGCCTTCTTGACATCGCCGTCCAGCATGGCGCGGCAGAGCTCATGGGTCTTCCGCGGCACCACACAGGCGAGCACCGAAATGACGCCCTTTGCGCCGAGCGACATGAGTGGAATAATCTGATCATCGTTGCCGGAGTAGAGGTCAAAATCGTGACCGTCCAAAAACTCAAGCGTGCGCAAAATATTCGTAAAGTTGCCGCTCGCTTCCTTCATACCGACAATGTTCGGCACATTCTTTCCGAGATAGGCGGCCGTCTCCGGCTGAATCGTGAGTCCGGTTCTACTCGGAATGTTGTAGAGCAGACACGGCAGCTTCACGGCATTGGCAATCTCGGTGTAGTGGTGAATGAGTCCCTTCTGCGTCGCCTTATTATAGTAGGGCGAAACCAGCAGGAGAGCGTCCGAACCGTACTTCTCCGCCTCAATCGACATCTCTACCGCGGTATCCGTCGAATTGGAGCCGCTGCCGGCCACAACCGGAATCCGGTGATTTACAATCTCAACACTTCTCTGAATGACTTTGAGATGCTCCTCGTGCGTGAGCGTCGAAGCCTCGCCGGTGGTGCCGCAGGCAATCAGCGCGTCCGTGCCCTCCGCAATCTGCTCCTCAATGAGCTCCTCAAGCTTCTCGTAATTGACCGTGAGGTCATCATTCATCGGTGTTATCAGGGCAACACCGGAGCCCTCAAAAATGCTTTCCATGCATTTCCTCCGTCTTCACATCCGTGATCGAATCCAATGCGTTTACTTTTCCGTACATCCGGCGCTGCGCCGTTTTCTGACGAAGTCGCGATAAAATGAGACTTCCTCTGCTACATTATCGTAACATAGCCATATTTGAAAAGCAAGGCAGGGCTCTATGGACGCTGCGGCTCTGCTCTGCCAAAAAAGGGGAAGAGCCGTCAAAGCTCTTCCCCTTTTTGTCTCAGTTCTCCTGATAGACAATGATATACGCTTTCACATTCTCGCTCCCCTTCACCAGCGTCAGCGGAATGCTGAGCACATCGCGCGGCACATCGCCTTTGTAATATTCCCTCCGCTCCTCCGGGGAGTAGGCATACATCGCAACCGAGTAGCTGTGCCCCTTCTCGAGCTCTGCATCAAACTCCACCTTCTCGCTCTCGAGGTTGATATTCTGTCCCAAAGCGCTGACTTCCGTGCTCTGATAAACGCCGGCAATTCTGTGAGGGCCCTCCGGAAGCGCGACAATCTTCTCAAGGTTCTCTCCGCTCACCGTCTCAAAGAGAGATAGGTCCCGACCGTCAATCGAAAACTTCTTTCCGTAGAGATGCAGAAGCGCCTTGTCCGCATTTGACGCCCGGTAGTCCGTTGCCTTACTTTTGCGCTTCTTCTGAATGCTCATCATAACCACAAAGAGCAGCGCCCAGACGCCCACCACAATTGCAACAATCAGCTTTGTGTCAATCATTTTCTTTTCCCCCAAAGTAAAACCTGTTTTTGAAACGCCTGTTTTTACCGCTTCCCAAGCCGATTCACAGACTGTCCGCGCGCCTTTATACGCTTGTTATATTGATTTGTACGCTTGTCATATTGAATAGCAACTCTCACACTCTGTGTGAGAGCAAATACAACCGTGATCGAATCCAATGCGTTCACGTTCTCGTACTTCCAGCAATATTCCGCCTGTCCGATCAAGTCTCGTCAAAATGAGACCTTCTCCGCTATATTAGCGTGACATAGGCATATTTGAAAAGTAAGGCGGGTTCTTGCAAAGGAAAATGTGCTCCGGCAAATGAAACACGTAAAGAATCAGGAACAACACAATCACTCCGTAGACTGCTATCGAGACAAGCGGAGAAGATGCCTCATAAGCCGCTGCATAATGAACCAGTCTATATCCCGCTGTAATGGGAAAAATATTTGTCAATGCTGATTTTCCAATAAACAAGCTGATCAGGCCAAGCAGAAAAGATATGCCTGTGCCAAACATATAATATCCCTGTCTCCTGGAGGATACTATAATAATTGGAGAAACCGCAATATAATTCCAGAATGCCATTCCGCATATTTGTCTCAGCGAAAGCAGTACCTGCTCTCCTGTGATATCAAAGTGTAACAACAGGCATCCCAAAAGTATGGCGAGTACAAAACTTGCCATGCCAAATACTACAGCGAAAAATCCAGTTACCAACAGTTTGATCGTAAGAATCTTTCGCATAGAGACCGGTACTGTCAAAAGAGATTTCAGCGTATCGGCTTCGTATTCAAGATTGATCAGATGTCCTCCAAACAATGTCAACATAGCTGGAAAAACCAGCGTCGTATTATTGAAAACCATGACATAGTTCAACAGATCAAAATTCATTGTGTCGCCTGAATGATTTCCCAGATACATCTGAAAAGCAGAATATCCTGCGGAAATCAACACTGCAATCAATCCAACCATCAGAACCTTATTGCGTCTGATTTTCATGAACTCACAACATATCATGCCACTCATCCTTATCCCCCTTCTGATGGTATAAAACAGCAGAGATCAGCAGCGCAGCGCCCCCTGTACAAAAGAGAAACAATCCTGCGCTGACTGTCGGCAACGCAGAGAGGCCAGATGAAACAGCTGTGCGCTCCAAGTCAAATACGTATAAAAACCAGCGAAAGATAACAATGCGGGGCAAGTTTGCAATCACTCCATCCGAGGCAACCATACCTGAGGCATAAGAATTGACCAGCAGAAAGCCTGCGATGGCATAAAACAGCGAAAGAATAACGGCAAAAAAGCTGCTCGCGCGACACAGGCAGAAAAATAAAACAAGCGGCAGTATGTCAAAAAACAGCATGATTCCAGTCATCAGACTGCAGTATATATATACTGCCAAAGCTCCATGCTGCCGTTCCAAAAGCAGCCCTCCCAGGGCAGTTGCCAGAAATTCAATCAAAGAATATAGAACTGACAGGCAGAGCAGTAAAGCCATTTTCGTGTGAAATAATTGTGCTCTGGTGATTGGGATTGCTCTTAAATTTTTGAATGTGTCATTTCTCTGCTCCATAGAAAGCAGCAGCACAGAGAGAATTCCAAGAATGCAGGGTTTGAAAAGCAGGTCTCCATACAAAAAGACAAAGCGATACAGCAATGCAAAGCTGCTTCTTTTATAGAAGACATAAATAGTCAGAATGATTGGGAACAGGAGAGCCATCACAAGCGTGATTTGTATGAGCTTTAATCGCTTTAATTTCCAAAATTCGCATCGAATCAGGTTAAGCAATTCCCTCACCTCCTGTCACATGCTTGAAATAATCCTCTAATGTCTCTTCACAGGTGTGAGCCTCGAATACCTCCAATCCATTCTCCACATAAGTAGAAATAATCCTTTCTACCGGCAGTTCAAGATTGTAGAGAATAATATGATGATCATCCTGAACAGTATAGTGTGTCTCTTGAAATACACTTTCCAAAAGCAATGCTGCCGAGGCGGTGTCAGAAACAATAAAATGGATGTAGCGATTGCTCTTTCGCTCCAGTTCTTCAAAGCTCTCTTCCTCCAGCAATACCCCCTGATCAATAATTCCTATGTCATCCGCAAGGAGAGCAATCTCAGAAAGAATATGACTGGAAAGCAGAATCGTTTTCCCCTTTTTCCCACTGAGATCGCGAATAAAGGTTCTCACCTCTGCAATTCCGATCGGATCAAGTCCATTGATCGGCTCATCAAGAATTAAAAGTTCCGGATCGTGCATTACTGCAAGTGCAAGCGCAAGACGCTGCTTCATACCAAGCGAGTATTGAGAGAACAGCTTTTTATCCCGATAGGGCAATCCGACAAACGTAAGCGCATCCTGAATTGCACTTGCCTTTGGAATCCCGCGCAATGTCGCAAAAATGTGCAAATTTTCTGTTCCAGTCAGATTGGGATAAAACCCCGGGGACTCGATCATACTTCCAATCCTTGGAAGCACTTTCTTCTCATTGCCGCGCAATGCTTTTCCCCAAAGAATGACTTCGCCGGCACTCGGAGGCGTCAGCCCCAGCAGCATCTTCATTGTTGTGGTCTTGCCGGCTCCGTTTCTCCCCAAAAGGCCGTAAATTCGTCCTCTCCGCACATGGAGATTCAAATCAGAAACACCCTTTTGCGCTCCATATTGTTTTGTCAAATGCCTTGTCTCTATGATCATCTCACTCATAACAAAGTCCCTCCGCATTCCTTTACAGTTCTTCTTAACAGTAGCGGAGCAACCTTGTGAGAACCTTGCGGGAACCTTGCAGAAACCTTGCAATTTTGAATCCTTATCGGGGAACAGGCAAAGTCAGTATGAATGTAGCCCCCTGCCCGACAGTGCTATCCACAGTAAGTCTCCCGCCCATCTTCTCCGCCAATCGACAGGCGATCGACAGGCCGAGACCGCTGCCTCTTTCACCTCGCCCCTTATCACATTTATAAAGCCTGGAAAAAATCCTTGTCAGATCTTCTTTTTGAATGCCAACGCCATTGTCCGCGACGGAAATCTGTATCTCAGCCTCACGCTCGATGAGAGCTACAACAATGCAATCTGCATGGCTGTGTGAAATACTATTTTGAAGCAGGTTATTGATGATTCTCCTGTAACTGTCAGAATCCAGATTCACCGTAACTGCACACTCTGGGATCTCTATGGAATATTCAATCTTATGATCTTCCAGAATTGGAATCCAGTCGATCATGATATTGCGTGTCAATTCCGCCAGCTCCACTCGTTTTATCGTGACAGAAAACTCATCCGAACTAAGCTTAGACCAATCAAACAGAGCATCAATATACTCTTTGAGATCATAGGCCTTCCGCCGGGCAGTTTCTATATACTTCTCCCGCTCTATTCCTGTGACACTTCCTCGATGTACTGCATCCAAATATCCAATCAGTGTTGTCAGAGGTGTTCTCACATCATGAGAAATATCTGTCATAAGTTGTTTGCTTGTCTCTTCCATCTGCTGCAGAATCACAATTTTTTCCTCATACATGCAGACAATATCATTGATCTCATACACAAGTGGAGAGAGGGCCTGGTCTGTGCGAGCAAGAATTCGGCGGTTGCCATTTCCATTTTTCACATCCGCCAGCGCCTCGACAAGTTCTCTGATCTGTCTTCGTTCCCTGCGTAGCATAAACACTGCAGACACGCTCACAATCACAGTGATGGCAAAAAGAATGATGTTTGAAATATTCATATCAAATCTCATACTTTCTTATTGAAGCGATAACCAACCCCCTTGACTGTCTGTATATATTGAGGATTGCCGGGATCAACCTCCATCTTTTTGCGCAGACGACTGATCACAGCCATAATATTGCTGTCGTCGTAGACATATGGCGCTCCCCATACTTCCTCATAGATCTGCTTTTTTGTCAAAATCCTCCCCTGATTTTTTGCACAATATAACAGCAGGGAAAATTCTTTTGGTGCAAGCTCAAACGTCCCGTTTTGCACTGCAATCAGATGCGCATCCATATCAATCGTCAAGCCGTCGTAAAAAAGCTTTTCGATATGATTTTCGTTCTGATTGAACCTTGTATAGCGGCGAATCAGAGAGGTGATGCGCGCCAGTAACTCCCCCATGTCAAAAGGTTTGGTCAGATAGTCATCCGCTCCATTCCGCAGCCCTCTCACTTTTGAAGCACTGTCATTTTTCGCCGTCAAAAGCAGAACCGGCAGATGACTTTTCCCTCTGATCTGCTCCAATACTGCAAAGCCATCAGAGCCCGGCATCATAACATCTAAGATGACAAGCTGATACTCTCCCTCTTCCAACCTGTCAAGTCCATCTCTGCCCGAGAAACAGCAGTCAGCCGCCATTCCCTCCTGCCAGATTGTGCGATGAAGCAGCTCACAGAGCTCCCGGTCATCGTCAATCACCAGAATCCTGGTCGCTTTTTCACTGCCCTTTGCAGCTAATCGGCATTCTACGTTCAATGATATCTCCCCGCATATTCTACTTTCGCTGCTTTCGTCCACTTCCGGATAAAAGCGGTCTTGCCCTCTGTGTAGGCGTCCCGGTCATGCTCGTACTGTCTCCAAAGTTGCTGTTTCAACGCCTCGTATTCGCTTGCGAGCGCCGGATTCTCACGGAGATAATCCCTGAAGTAGAGCTCATCGCAGTCCCCGCGATACCTGAGGTGTAAGTGAAAAACCTCTTTTGCAAAGCCCTCTTCGGTGTAGCCGAGGCGCAGAAAAATCCTGCCGGGCTCCGTGTATTTTCGCACAAAGCCAAGGCTTTCTATGGCCTCGGCCGCCCGCTCCATATCCTCTCCCGGCGCAAGTTCCGCCATGATATCCACAATATTCTTGGCCAGGATACCCGGAATTGCGGTGCTGCCGACATGGCTGATTCTTGCGACAGCGAAGGCACGCAGAGTCTTCTTAAGCGCCTTTTCCATCGCCGTGTACTGCGTGTCCCAGTTGTCATCATGTTTGACCAGAAAGATGGGGAACAGTTCCCGGAATTTCTCCGGGCTCATATCCGTCACTTGCCTCTCCATATTCGCCCTTTCTCTCAGACCGTCTCTAAGAAGCGGAGAAACGCCTGCTTGCCTGCCTCGTTTCGCCGGTAGACGCCCGCATCTTCGAGGACCTTCGTAAACACGAGACCGGTCTCCTTCCGCACAATTTCAAAGGCGTTGTCCGCCGTAATCCGGTACTGCGGGGCAAACTGCTCTGCCCAGTCAGCATGCTTCTCGGTCAGAGGATTTTCGCGGAGCGACCGGCCGCTTGCAAGTGCCGCAGCGACTGCCGTGAGCTCGGTCTTCAGTCTGGCGGGCAGCACCGCAAGTCCCATGACTTCGATTAAACCGATGTTCTCTTTCTTGATGTGATGCAGAGCCGCATGCGGATGATAGAGCCCCAGCGGATGCTCCTCTGTGGTCAGATTGTTCCGGAGCACGAGATCCAGTTCGTACTTGCCGTCCCGCATGCGCGCAATCGGCGTAATTGTGTTGTGCGGCACGCCGTCGGTCTCCGCAAAGATCATCGCGTCGGCATCGGTATAACTGCGCCACGCCTTTAGAATTCGATCCGCGAGCTCAATGAGCCGCTGTCTGTCCGATGCGGAGAGGCGAATGACCGACATGGGCCACTTCACAATGCCCGCACTCACATCGTCAAAGCCCGGGAAACGGAACGCTGTCTCAATCTCCGCCCGCTCCATCGCAAAGCTGTAGTGACCGCCCTGGAAGTGATCGTGCGCGAGAATTGAGCCGCCCACAATCGGCAAATCCGCATTCGAACCCACGAAATAATGCGGGAACTGGCGCACAAAATCGAGGAGTTTCGCGAAGGTATCTCGGTCAATCTTCATCGGCGTGTGCTCGCGGTTAAAGCAGATGCAGTGCTCGTTATAATAGACATAGGGCGAATACTGCAAAAACCAGGGCTTTTCATTGATTGCAATCGGAACAACCCGGAGGTTTTGCCGCGCGGGGTGATTCACGCGACCCGCATAGCCCTCATTTTCCGCGCAGAGCAGACAGCGCGGATAGTTTGACGCCGGCAGATTTCTGGCTGCCGCAATGTCCTTCGGATCCTTTTCGGGCTTCGAGAGGTTGATGCTGATGTCAAGCGTCCCGTAAGCTGTCTCGGTTGTCCAGCGGAGGTCCTTCGCGCAGCGGTCGCGACGGATATAATTCGTGTCGCCGCTGAACTTGTAGTACCAGTCGGTTGCGGCTTTCGGGCTCTCCCGGTAAAGCGCTTCAAACTTTCGTCTGACTTCCGCCGGACGCGGCGTGAGCCGTCCCATGAGTTCGGTGTCAAAGAGATCCCGGTAGGTGGTCGTATTCTCCTTCAGCACGCCGCGCGCGTACGCGTCGTTGAGCAGGGTGTCCAGAATCTCGGGCAGGGTTGCATTCTCCGCGACCGGGAGCTCTGTCAGCGCGTCGAGGCCGAGCGCATCGAGCAGCGTATTGACCGCCCAGATTTGCTCTTCTTCCTCGATAAGCCCTGTTTTCTTTGCATAATCCACCAGTTTCAGTACAGCATTCATACGCTTTTCCCTCATTCTATTGATATTGGCTGATGCCGAATCAGCGCGCTGTGTCTCTCATGTGATTCACATACTGCCCGTGCGCCTTTGTGTGCTTCCCGTACTGAATCGCAAACACAGGACAGCGGTGCAGGCAGCCGAGACAGAGCGTGCACTTCTCTTTGACCCAGACCGGCTTTTTATTTTCCATTGTTATGGCCGAGACAGGGCAGTTTCTCGCACACTTGCCGCAGCCGATGCAACTGTCTTCCACAGAAAAATGCCTGGTCTTACGCTCAATCCGATTGTAAATCGGCTGTGCAATCAGGTCGGCCACGAATGTCGGCACGCGGGGCCGCATGCCCCGGTTCCGGTGCCGCTCTCCCACCTTTTGCAAGAGCTCATTCACCTGCGCCTCGGTGGTCACGGTAAATTTTGCGACCTTCTCCGGCGTCGAGAGGTCAAAAATCGGCGTCCAAGTATCCGGCATGCGAACGGAATAATAAGCGTCTATCTCTCTGCCTTGTATCGCACGATTCATTATGGCGCCGATTGCACCGGGCGTGGTCCCGTAGCTCGCGACCAGATAGAGATAGGGCGTCTCAAAGCTCGCGTTTTTCAGGAATTCAAGCACCAGGCTCGGCGGGCCGAAGTTGTACGTCGGCACAATCAAGCCTATGCTGCTTTCATCCGAAAAAGAAAATTCTCCCGCGCGCATACAGTCGGTTATGCTCTTTTGTTCCTGCGGCTCGCGTTCGCATAAGCGATCCGCAAGGTACTTGCCGTTTCCGGTCGCCGAAAAATATAAAAGCATCCGTTTCCTCTCAATTCTGTTTTATGACAATGTTCTCCGCGCTCTTCACAATCGAATTCGCGGGCACCGGACCGCGCACCGAAGTGAGTGGATAAATCATCGTATTTTTTCCGACGACAGAACCGGGGTTTAAGACCGTACCGCACCCCACTTCGACATAGTCGCCGAGAATCGCGCCGATTTTCCGAAGGCCTGTCTCGATTGCCCCGTCGTCGGTCCGGATCACGATATTCTTCCGGTCGGACTTGATGTTACTCGTGATCGAACCCGCGCCCATGTGCGCGTGGTAGCCGAGAATCGAGTCGCCGACATAGTTATAGTGCGGCGCCTCGACACTGTCAAAGAGCAGTGAGTTCTTAAACTCGCAGGAGTTGCCCGCGACGCTGCCCGCGCCGATCAGAACATTTCCGCGGAAATAAGCGCAGTGCCTGAGTTCTGCGTTTGCGCATACAATGAGCGGCCCCGTGAGACTCACACTCGGCGCAACTTTGGCGCTCTTATGAATCCAAATCTGCTCGCCCCGCTTTTCGTACTCATCCGAAGAGAGCTGCGGGCCGACCGCGGCAATCCACGCCCCGAGCTCGGGGAGCGCCTCGTAAGGATAGCGAAACTTCGCGAGAAACTCTCCCGCCATGCTGTGACTAAGGTCAAACAGCGCCTTCACTTCGATCTCTGCTGCCTTCATTTACTGCCTCCTTTTCGCCGTACCGCGCGCCTTTTTTCCGTGACGGCCGGATAATACTGTCTGCTCGCCTCAAACGCCTCGCGGAGCTTATAGCTTGCGCTCTGCCCCGCCGCGAGACCAGTGCGCCGCGCCACAAAGTCGCGAAGTTTTGCCATGTAGTCGGCCTCGCTGATTTCGCCCTGCTGTACCATCGTGAGCCCCTTCTCCCAGCTCGCCGTGAGCTCGGGGCGAAGGAGGGGCGGCATCGAGAGATTCACTGCCTCCACAATCAGTTCGCCGAGCTGGGTCGGCGTGATAATCTGGGTTTTTCCGTTCAGCGCAAGGTATTTGTTGTTGACGAGTTTTTTCAGAATTTCCGCGCGGGTCGCACTCGTGCCGATGCCGGAGCCCTTGATCTGGCTCCTGAGTTCCTCATCCTCAATCAGCTGACCCGCATTCTCCATCGCGAGTATCATGCTGCCCGAGGTGTAGCGCTTCGGCGGCGAGGTCTCGCCTTCGCGGAGATCAAAGCCCTTCACTTCGACCGCCGCGCCCTTTTTCGCTGCCGCGAGTGCGGCGGCGAGCGCCGCCGTGCCGCTGTTCTCGGCCTCCCCCTCTTCTTCCTTTTCTTTCTCCTCTTTGTCCTTCTGTTTCTTCTCGCCGGACACTTTGAGCCAGCCCTCTTCCACAAGGGAGCGAATGCCGGCAAAGAAGTGTTCTCTGCCGAAGAGAAGTTCCAGAGAGCGCTTTTCATAGACCGCGGGCGGATAAAAAACAGCCAGAAAACGCCGCGCAATCATCTCGTAAATCTGCGCGGAGAGCGGCGTAAGCCCCGGGAGAGCTCCGAGGCCCTGTCCGGTCGGAATCAGCGCGTAGTGGTCGGTAATCTGCTTGTCATCCGTGTAGCGCGTCTTCGCAATCCCTTTGTAGCTACCGTTTGAGAGCACCTCCTGCGCGAAGCCGCCGACGGCCTGCACCCGCGTGAGGCCGCTCAGATTCTTCTGAATTTCTTTTGCGACCGCCGAGGAGAGGACGCGCGCATCGGTTCTCGGATAGGTCACGAGCTTTTTCTCATAGAGCTCCTGCGCGACTTTCAGGGTCTGATCCGGGCTTATCTTAAAGCGCCTCGCGCAGTCGTTCTGGAGTTCCGCGAGGTTGTAGAGTAAGGGCGGACGCTTGACCTCCTTCTTCTTCTCGTTTTTTAGGAGCGTCGCCGTTCCCGGGAGGGCTGCCGTTAAATTCTGCCGGAACGCCTCGGCATCCTCCTTTTTCAGGAAGCCGTTGTTCTTATAGAGCCCCGGAAAGCCCTCATAGGCAGAGCCCTTCTCCGCGCGCCATTCGCCGAAAAAGCGCTGGCCCGAGAGTTCAAACTGTCCGAAGATGCGGTAAAAGACCGTCTTCCGGAAGACCCTGATTTCGTTTTCCCGCCGCACGACCATACCGAGCACACAGGTCATGACGCGTCCCACCGAGACCACGGTATAGCGCTGCTGTAAAAACGAGGCGAGCGCCGCGCCGTAGCGGAGCGTGAGTACCCGGGAAAAATTGATGCCCATCAGATAGTCTTCTTTCGCGCGGAGATAGGCCGCCGCCGCGAGATTCCGATAAGCGCTCCAGTCCTTTGCCTCGGCGACGCCGCGCCGTATTTCCTCCTCGGTCTGGGAGTCGATCCAGACCCGCTTTCTTATTTTCTCCGCGGGAACCCCGGCCATCTGATCGACCAGGCGGTAGATATACTCGCCCTCGCGCCCCGAGTCGGTACAGATATAAATCGTGTCGACATCCTCTCGGGTCAGCAGTCGCTTCACAATCTCAAACTGCTTTTTGACCTCCGGAATCACCTCATAGCGGAATTCTTCCGGCAAAAAAGGCAGGGTGTCGAGCGACCACTTTTGATAGCGCGCGTCGTAGACCTCGGGATAGCTCATCGTGATGAGATGCCCGACGCACCAGGTCACAATGCTGTCACCGGACTCGAGGTAACCGTCCTGCCGCCGACCCGAAACCCCGAGTACGCGCGCAAACTCCTGCGCGACACTCGGTTTCTCCGCAATAAACAGCCGCTTCAGTTTCTCCCCTCCTCTTCTGTAAAGCCGCCGAATCGGTAGATGCTGGTAGTCCGCACGGTCACTCCTGCCGGAATGACAGGCTGTACCCAGTCCGGGTGATGCAATGCGTCCGGAAAACACTGGGTCTCAAAACAGTAGCCGCCGCGCTTTCGGTAGACAGCTCCTTCCTTGCCGATCGGCGTGCCCTCGCCGAGCCAGTTCGCCGTATAGAACTGGAGTCCCGGGCGGTCGGTGTAGACAGCGAGGGTTCTGCCGCTCGCCGGATCGCAGGCTTCCGCGACCAGGCGCACCAGGCCGTCGTAGTCCTTGACGACAAAGTTATGGTCGTACCCGTGGCCGAGTAGCAGCTGCTCTTCCTCTGCCCCGATGTCCCGCCCTACGGGCTTCATCTGCCGGAAGTCAAAGGCTGTCCCCGCGACCTCCCGCAGTTCGCCGGTCGGAATCGAGACCGCATCAGTCGGCGTGAAATAATCAGCGTGAATCCAAACTTCCTGTGCGTCTATCTCGCCCGCATCGTGCCCCGCCAAATTAAAATAGGCGTGGTTCGTCGGATTGAATACTGTGTGCGCGGCTCCCGCTGTCAGGGTTCCCGCATAGTGAATCTCGACCGCATTTTCCTCCGTGAGACCATAGGTCACCGAGAACGAAAGTGCACCGGGAAAGCCCTGTGCGCCGTCCGGCTCTTCGATGGAGAAGCGCACCGCATTCTCTTCCTCGAGCACTTCTGCGCGGAAGAGGCGTTTCCACCAGCCGTCCGGCCCCGAGTGGAGATTGTTCTCGCCCTGATTTTTTTCGAGCTGACAGCGCCTGCCGTCGAGCGTAAAACCGGCCCCCGCAATGCGGTTTGCGTGCCGCCCGACGATTGCGCCGAGACAGCCCGGATTCCTCTCGTAAATTGCCGGGTCGTCGTAACCGAGTATCACATCTACCGTTTTTCCGCCTTCTGCGGGCAGTTCCATGCCGACCCACGCCGCGCCGAGATCCGTAAAGCGTGCGCAAGCACCTGCTTGGTTGCTGAGTTCATAGAGCTTTGCCTCCCTGCCCCCCGAGAAGGTACCGAAACTTCTCTGTTTCACCGCCATTTTTCTCACCTCCGCTGTCTGAGTGCCCTGCCTGCGGGCATTCTGCTTCGAACTCTCAATCTTTTATTTTAGCACATCTATCACATTTTTCTCTGTTTTTCCGCAGGTCCGAGAAGGACATCCAAGGCTTTCCCCGGTAACTTTTGCACTGCGAGAAAGAGCCGGTACACGGGCTCCGCCGCAAAAAGCCTGACCAAAAGCAGGGAGAGCAAAAAGAGCAGCGGGAATGCGAGTCGCAGGTTCGTCGCAAAATAGGCCGGGTATCCGAGCAGGAGCCCTATGTCTCGAAGCGGCCGGTGAAGCATATAAATCGGCAGACTCCGTTCACCGCGCGCGGCGAGTCCCGCGCCGAAGTTCGGAAGTCTGACAAGCAGTTTTCCGAACACAAAAAAGCCCGCACTGATGATTCCCGAAGCTAGATACCAGAAGAGACGCAAAAGCCAGGGCGCCGTCCGAACAAGTTCCGGCATCGCGGAAGTATCCAAGCGTGTGTACCAGACACCGTAAATCAGATTTTGATAGGGGTGCAGCCATCCGCCGCTTTGAAACGCAAAATAGAGGGCAAGGACGGCAGCGACAAACATGATTCCCCATTGCGAGCGCCCTCCATTCTTGATCCATACAGAGAAACGTTTTTCCTCGAGAAAGGTGCCGCCGTAAAAGAAGGGGGCAAAGGCAATCACACGGTCCAGTGCGAGAAAATCCGTGAGATGTAAACGTCCGTCCAAGTCACCGAGACACAGGCTTAACGCAAGGATGAGGAGCAACACCGGCGCTGTCGTAAAGGCGCGCCGTAACAGAGAAAAAAGCGGCAAAGCGAGCGTCCAGAGAAAGAGCGCGAGCACAAACCAGGGGGTGCCGCTTTCATGCCAAAAATCCGGCCGGGTTCCGCCCGTTTGATAGGCCGCCCGCTCCGGATAAAAGACCAGCCACTTAAAGCAGACATAGAGCCAGAGTAAGGTGAGGCAGCGCTTACACCAGTGCCGCGGACTCCTCAGCGCATGCCCCGCGAAAAGCCCCGAGAGAAAGACAAAGGCCGGCATGTGAAAACTGTAGATCAAATCAAAGGGCAGGTTGATGCTCCTTGCCCCGAAGCCGAGTAGCGGCAAGAGAAAGTGCCCGAGCACCACCAAAAAAATCAGTGCCCCCTTCATTCCGTCGATTTCCTTTGCTCTCATGCCATCCCCCTTCTCCTTTGCGCTACCTTCAAGTTCTGTTCCCCTGTGATACCGTTTCCGCTCAGCGCTCTGTATCTTCTGCGATTCTATGGTATGCCTTTGCCGTCAGCTTGTCGCTTTTATTTTGTTGGCTTTCTCTTTTTCTCTGTTTCTCTTTGCGCACTGCTATGCCGCGCTTTGCAGCTACCAAGTTCCGCTTCCATACCGCTTCTATTCTACCGTAAGCGCCCGGATTCAGCCACAACACAAAAGAGCCGCTCGCCCAAATTCGGGAGAGCGACTCTTTTCGCTGTTCTTACAATTCGGATTCTGCCTTACGGTTA
This sequence comes from Stomatobaculum longum, assembly GCA_000242235.1. Classification (GTDB taxonomy): domain Bacteria; phylum Bacillota; class Clostridia; order Lachnospirales; family Lachnospiraceae; genus Moryella; species Moryella longum. The sequence continues at coordinate 199,737 of JH590864.1, read as the reverse complement.
CTTCGCCGCGATATAGCCGAGCGCGGTCAGCGCCTCCGCGCACTCGACCGCGCCGCCCGCTGCGCCGCGAAGCGTGTTGTGGGAGAGACCCACAAACTTCCAGTCATAAATCGTATCCTCGCGGAGACGGCCGATCGAGATGCCCATGCCGCCCTCGTAGTTCACATCAAGCGCGACCTGCGGGCGGTTCTCCTCCTCCATGTAGCGGATAAACTGCTGCGGTGCGCTCGGGAGCTTCATCTCCTGCGGCAGACCGCTGAACGCCGCGAGCTTCTCAAGGAGCTGTTCCTTCGTGGGCTTCTTCCGGAACTTCACGAAGACCGCCGCCGTGTGACCGTTTAAGACCGGCACGCGGATGCACTGGCTGCTGATTTTCGGCTCCGTCGCCGGCTCGATATGATCGCCCTCGATATGTCCGTAAATGCGGAGCGGCTCTTTCTCGCTCTTCTCTTCCTCGCCGCCGATGTACGGGATGATGTTGCCGACCATCTCCGGCCAGTCCTTAAAGTTCTTGCCCGCGCCGGAGATTGCCTGATAGGTCGTGACAATCGCCTCATAGGGCTCAAACTCCTTCCACGCCGCAAAGACCGGCGCATAGCTCTGAATCGAGCAGTTCGGCTTGACCGCGACAAAGCCTCTCTCGGTGCCGAGGCGCTTTCTCTGCGCGGCGATAATCTCAAAGTGCTCCGGGTTCACCTCCGGAATGACCATCGGGACATCCGGAGTCCAGCGGTGCGCCGAGTTGTTCGAGACAACCGGCGTCTCGTGCTTTGCATAGGCATCCTCGATTGCGCGGATTTCTTCCTTCGTCATATCGACCGCCGAGAAGACAAAGTCCACCTCACGCGCCACCTGCTCGACCTCATTCACATTGTGAATGACCATCTTCTTGTAGCGCTCCGGCATCGGAATGTCGAGTTTCCAGCGGTCGCCGACCGCCTCCTCATAGGTCTTGCCGGCGCTCCGCGGGCTCGCGGCCAGAGCCGTGACCTCAAACCACGGGTGCTGCTCCAGAATTGTCAGAAAACGCTGTCCCACCATGCCCGTTGCGCCGAGAACACCAACTCTCAGCTTTTTTTCAGGTGCGTGAAATTCTCTTTTCATCCTCAAATCCTCCGTGACATGCGCCATCGCGCGAACTACTCTTTCGTATGGCTCATAACTATACTCTGCTTTTTCCGAGTTGGCAAGTATGTTTTCGCGGTATGCGCACATTTGTATTTATTGCGCGGACAACCCCGCCACTTTGCTTTTCTCTCACGCAAAAACGCACAGTCCGCTCGGGACTGTGCGTCGTATTCTATGTTACAGCAGACTCTCCACAAACGCGCTGACCTCTGCCATGTCCGCGGTCGGCTCAAAGCGCTTCACGACATTTCCGTCGCGATCCACGACGAACTTCGTGAAATTCCACTTGATGTCCGGCTTCTCGGCGTAGTGTCTGTCCTGCTTCAGAAGAAGCGCGGACATCATCAGCGCCTTCGGCCCCTTGCCGAAGCCCGCAAAGCCCTGCTGACTCTTTAAGAAGGTGTAGAGCGGGAGCTCATGCTCGCCGTTCACCTCCGACTTCTTCTGCTGCGGGAAGGTCGTGTGGTACTTCAGCGTGCAGAACTCATGAATTTCCTCGTCCGTGCCGGGCGTCTGTCCCGCAAACTGGTTGCAGGGAATATCGATGATCTCGAGTCCCTTGTCGTGATCCGCCTCGTACATTGCCTCGAGCGGCTCGTAGTGGGGCGTAAAACCGCAGCCGGTCGCCGTGTTGACAATCAGCATAACCTTGCCCTTGTAGTCCGAGAGTTTCAATTCTCCGCCGCCGACCGACGGCACACTGTAATTGTAAATGCTCATAACTTGTCCTTTCCGGTAGATACCAAACAGGCAAAGCCTAGCATAGTTCTAGGAATAAAACAAGTCTCAGGCCGCCGTGCCGTATTTCATTTCGAGACGGTCCGCGATTGCCTTGTACTTGTCGCGCAGCGCCTGCTCCGCGGAATCCGCCTCAAAGGCTGCGGAAGCCGCATTGATTTCCGCAAAAATCTCCGGCGAAAGACTGCGCTCGGCAAACGGGTAGACGACGGTATTTTCCTTCTCGATGTGGCGGTCTAAGAGCGCGGCATAGCCCATCGCCTCGGCGATAATATCGAGGCGGTTGTCATCGCTCGGGTCCTGCCGGAAACGCTCCAACGCTTCGGTCAGGGCAAGCACATGGCCTCTGCCGAGATCGTGCTCGACCAGCATGCCGTGAGTCACCAGATTCTCGCCGATCTTTCCCATATTGGCGACCATCGCCTTGAAGAGGTGTTCCTCCTCTTTCTTGTGGTGGTGGTGATCCGCGTAGTTCCGAATGAAGTCGATTGCGGCGGCAAAGTCCGCCTGATCCACTTCCTCGCCGTGCATCACCGAACGGCACATCGCGCGAAGCACCCGCAACATGCGCCTTATGTTCTCATGCTCTTCGACCATGAGAGAGATGCTCTCGTTCATGCCTTCTCCTTTAACACATAGCTCATCTCGGAAGGCGAGAGCAGCTCTAAACGGGTGCCGGAGAGCATACCGCGCATCTCGGCGAGACGCAGCGCATAGTAGAGTTCCGGAGACTGACCGGCCTGAATCCAGAAATCGCCGTGCAGATCCTGATCGAGGATCCAGGCAATGTGATCCTCCGCCTGCTCCGTCACGCGATCCACATGGTCGCAGGGCATGCCGTTCACGAGGTTGTCGCCGTAAAAACGATACGCCTCCGCGGGGCTCGCCTCCGCCGGCGCCGCATTCGACGCGCCGAACGCAAAGACCTCGTCTTCAATCCGGGACTTTGCGCCGCTGTCCTCTTTCAGAATTGCCGCGACAAGCGCCGCATAGCGACTCTCGGCGTCGTGAATGCGCGCCTGCAGCCAGCCGTGAATGTTGTCGGTGTCAATCAGCTCCTCGAGCGGGCGAAGCTCGCGGTTCACATAGGTCTCGTACTTGCCGCTGTCGCCGCTTCTCGCGCCCTCCCGCTCGGCGAGGGTTGTGATCAGTTCCTCCTGGAGACGGATTTTGTGATACAGCCAGTGGTGAATCGGTCCTAAAAATAAGCTCATACTTTCCTCATTTCTCCGCAAGCTCTGCGGTCTTCGTTTTTTTGAACGGTTCCCTGTATACAGGAAGACGCCGTGCGGCATCCGCCCTACCCGAGCAGTCTACCACACGGCGTCTTTTTATTTCCGTTGCCGGTGCAACAATTTGCGTTAAATCACTTCCATCACACGAATCATGTTCGTGTTGCCGCTCACGCCGAGCGGCAGACCTGCGGTCAGGATGACCGTGTCGCCCTCGGACACCAGCCCGAGCTTCTTGGCCTCGTGGAGTGCGGCGTCGAAGAGCATGTCGGCATTGTCCTCCTGCGGAATCAGCACCGGGATCACACCGAAGAGCAGATTCATCTGGCAGGCAACCGTCTGGCTCACTGTGCAGGCAATGACCGGGCACTCCGGGCGGTACTTCGCAAGCCGTCTCGCCGTGAAACCGGAGATCGTGACCGTGACAATCGCCTTTGCGCGGACATCCTCCGCGACCGTGCAGGTCGCATGGCTGATTGCGGTCGTCGCATCCTCCTGCTTCTCGGTCTCGAGTCTTCTTCTGCGCTCGCTGTAGTTGATGTCCTGCTCGGTCTTCTCGGCAATCTTGCTCATCATCTCGACCGCCTCGACCGGGTAGCTTCCGGCTGCGGTCTCGCCCGAGAGCATAATTGCCATCGTGCCGTCGTAAATCGCATTTGCGACGTCCGTGACCTCGGCGCGCGTGGGCCGCGGGTTGTGAATCATCGAGTCGAGCATCTGGGTCGCCGTGATGACAATCTTGCCCATCTTCGCGCCGAGCTTGATGATGTCCTTTTGGATTGCCGGGACATCCTCAGCCGGAACCTCAACACCGAGGTCGCCGCGCGCCACCATGACGCCGTCGGCCTCCTTAAAGATCTCCTTGATGTTCTTCACGCCCTGTACGGACTCGATCTTTGCGATGATCTTCATCTTGCTGCCGTGCGCATCGAGAATCTCGCGGATTGCGCGGATATCCGCAGCGGTTCTCGTAAACGAAGCCGCGATATAGTCAAAGCCCATCTGGCAGCCGAACTCAATGTCGCTTCTGTCCTGGTCGGAGATAAAGGGCATCGAGAGATCGGCGCCCGGAATGTTCACACCTTTGTGGTTCGAGACCTTGCCGCCGTTCTCGACCGTGCAGTGAATCTCGGTGCCATCCACCTCGTCGACGCGGAGACCAATCAGACCGTCGTCAATCAGAATGACGCCGCCCTTCCGCACATCGCTCGGCAGATCCTTATAGCTCACGGAGACAATCGTGTTGTCGCCGAGCAGCTCTCTCGTAGTCAGTGTGAACTTTGCGCCCTTCTCAAGCACTTCCGAACCGTTCTTGAAGTCGCGGAGACGAATCTCCGGGCCCTTCGTGTCGAGCAGCGTTGCAACCGGGAGACCCAGCTCTCTGCGGAGCTTCACCACGCGCTTGAATTTCTCGGCGTGCGCCTCGTGCGTGTCATGAGAAAAGTTAAAACGTGTCACATTCATGCCCGCGAGCATGAGCTTCTTCAGCATCTCCTCGCTGTCACTTGCAGGTCCAATCGTGCAGATAATCTTTGTCTTTCTCAAAATTCTCTCCTTTGAAGTCTCTCCCGAGACCTTGAAACAACAACATCCCTCTTCAAAGCGCAAGATTTTAGCACAAGTCTTGCCCTTTTGCAAGTCTCAGCGCTTCACGCGCGCGCCCTTGCCCGCCATCAGCGCTTCGACCTCGTCGACACTTGCCATCGACGTGTCGCCCGGTGTGGTCATCGCGAGCGCCCCGTGCGCCGCGCCGTACTCGACCGCCTTCTTCGGGTCGCCCGTCGTCATGAGCCCGTAAATCAGACCCGAGGCAAAGCTGTCCCCGCCGCCCACGCGATCCAGCACTTCCATGGCCTCATAGCCGCGCGAAAAGGCGAGCGCGCCGTCGGCAAAGCAGATGGCCTTCCAGTCGTTCACGGTCGCCGAGTGCACGGTGCGGAGCGTTGTCGCAACCACCTTCCAGTTCGGGAACTCGGCCGCGCCGCGCCGGAGCATCTCTTGGTAACCCTCCAGATTCAGCTGATCAAGGCTCTCGCTGTTGCCGGGAACCTCGAAGCCGAGGCAGGCCGTGAAATCCTCCTCGTTGCCGAGCATCACGTCCACATAGCGCGCGAGGGCGCGGTTCACTTCCTGCGCTCTTGCCTTGCCGCCGATTGCATTCCACATCGAGGGACGGTAGTTTAAGTCGTAGGAAATCACGGTGCCGTAGCGGTGCGCAGCCTCGCAGGCCGCAATCGCGGTCTCCCCGGCGCGCTCCGAGAGCGCCGCGTAGATACCGCCGGTGTGCAGCCAGCGGACGCCGAGCTCGCCGAAGATGTAGTCGAAATCAAAGTCCTCCGGCCCCATCTGGGAGATCGCCGTGTTGGCCCGGTCGGAGCAGCCGAGCGCGCCGCGGACACCGAAGCCGCGCTCCGTAAAATTGAGGCCGTTCCGGCAGCTTCTGCCGATGCCGTCCGTCTTCACCATGCGGATAAAATCGGTCGCGACGCCGCCCTGCTCAATGCAGTCGACCAGGAGCTTTCCGACTTCGTTATCGGCGAAAGCCGTGATGACCGCCGTCTTTAAACCGAAACACTTGTGGAGGCCGCGCACCACATTGTATTCGCCGCCGCCCTCCGAGACACGGAAGCTCCGCGCCGTTCTGACTCTTCCCTCGCCCGGATCGAAGCGAAGCATAATCTCACCGAGACTCACGGCATCAAAGCGACATTCCTCGCGCGGTCTGAGTTGCAGGTCCATTTGTCTGTCCTCCTTCGTGACTGTCGTTTGTTCAGCGCTCCAGCTGGGCGCGCATGTTTTCCATTCTGCGCAGGCGGCTTTCGGGCTGCTGTTGCATTTCTTCTTCGGTGAATCCCTGATATATAGTCTTCTCCGCCTCTTCCTCGGCCTGCAGTACGGCCTTTTTCAGTTCCTCCGCCTTCTCCGTGAGCACGGCACTCTCCGGCTGGCCGAGTTCCGTCCGCACATAGCCTTTCAATGCGAGATACTCGAGCAGCGCATTCGCGCCGATCTGCGTAGAGTTCAGGTACTCCGCAAACTCGCGCATACTCTCAATCTTCTCAAAGTTCGCAAGGAACATGACCGCCGCGATTTCCCGCTGCTCAAGGTCAAAGCGCGCACCTATCGTGTCGGCGTAACGCCGGAACAGCCGCTCGACATAGTAGTGTTCCGTCCAGACATTGGCGCTAAGCGGCGCATGCGCCGCAAAGGCTTTCTCCTCGCCGAGCCGCTTCGAGCCGGGCAAAAACGGAATCACACCGTCGTCGTGCGAGTAGTCGAGCAGAAAACCGTAAATTTCCGGGCGGTGGCTTGCATACTCCTCCTCCGAAAAGACTTTTTTGTAAAAGTCCCGGTAGTAGTTCAGCACATTCATCTTCATCCGGACGATGTTCGGGATATTCAGACCCTGTTGCACGAGCGAGCCTTCTGTCTTCACATAGTAGTAGGTCGGCGCGCGGAGCACAAAAATGCGCTCGGCGTGCAGGATGTACTCCATATTGAAGATAAAGTCCTCGCACCAGCGCAGCTTCTCGTCCATGCGGAGATGATAGTGCTCCACGATGTCGCGGCGGAAAAACTTGTTCCAGATGACGCCATAATAGTAGTCGGCTGGGCTTTTTGCCATGCAGGATGCAAATTCCTCCCGCGTGAGCAGTCCCTCTTCGTCAATCGAACCCTTTCTGGCGGTCCAGCCGTCCACGACGCGATAAAAGTCGGAAATCACGAGATCCGCCCGGTTTGTCTCGGCGGCGTGAAAAAAGAGAGCCGTCGCCTCCGGCGTAATCCAGTCGTCGGCGTCAAGGAACTGGAGATAGTCGCCGGTTGCGAGCGAGAGCGCCTGATTCCTCGTGTCCGAGACGCCGCTGTTTTCCTTGTGAACCGCGCGGATGCGGGCATCTTTCGCCGCATAGGCGTCACAGAGCGCCGCCGTGCCGTCCTTACTGCCGTCGTCCATGACGAGCACCTCAAAGTCCGTAAAAGTCTGCGCGAGCACGCTGTCCAGGCAGCGCGCAAGAACCTTTTCGGCGTTGTAGACGGGAATGATAATCGAAACTTTCGGCATTCACACCTCCCACCGGAAAAACAAAAAAACGCTGGTTTCTGCCTTTCAGTATACCTGTTTTCAAGGCAATGCGCCTCACATTTTCTCGGACTTCTCGAAATAAAATCCGGGCGTCCGTCCTGTGAGCATTGTCTCAATGCCCGCTTTCCGCTATACTGGGGAGCGTCGGCGCGGTATGCAGCGTTTTCGCCGCGCAAGAAAGAAGGTTTTATTCTATGAATCGGAAGTATTTTGACTATTTGGAGCAGACGGCCCCCGAAGCCGCTGCCATTCTGGAGAGCCGGAGTTTCCGCTCTCTCTTACATTATCCGCGCCATATCTACACGAATACCTATGACCACTCGGTCCGCGTCGCGGTCTGCATGGCCTGGCTTGCCGCGCGCAGCGGCGCCGACCCGAACAGCGCCGTCAAGGTGGGCCTGCTTCACGACCTCTGCTTTGTCGACTACACCCGGAAAAACGACCACCCGGGGCTCTACTGCTTCTATCATCCCGAAGAGGCCGCGGCCAATGCCATGCGGGAATTCGGTCTGACCCGCAAAGAGGCGCGGGCCATTCGCGCGCACATGTTTCCGCTGAGCGTACATCTGCCGAGCTCCAAACTCGCCTTCCGGCTGCTGCTCGCGGACAAGGCAGTCGCGCTCTACGAAGTTCTGCTCGGCGTTCACTTTCTCCGGAACCGGGTCTCGCACTTTGCGGCCCGCCGCATCATTCACACCCGCTGAGCCATGGAGACCGAATACTTACTGCCGCGCTTTCGCGAATTGCCGCAGCTCGGCCTCTATTCCGATCAGGTTGTGACGCTTGTCAACGAAGTGCTGTCTCCCCTGCTGCCCGCCGACAGCCACAGCAAAAAGGAAGCGCAGCCCTTCACGGCGTCGATGCTGAATAACTATGTGAAACTCCGCATTCTGACAGCGCCGGTCAAAAAACAGTACTCGAGAGAGCAGGTCGCGACCGCGATTGTGCTCTGCATTCTGAAACAGGTCTACAGCATCTCGGAGATTGCCGCGCTCATCTCCTTTGCCCTGGACAGCGCAGAGCTCCCGAAGGCCTACGACCGCTTTTGCGCGCTCTTTGAGCAGATTCTGGTCTGCACCCGCGAGAAAACCGACTACGCCTCCGTCCCAGCTGCGGACGACACTCTTTATCTCTTGAAAACAGTGCTGATCTCCTGCTCCGCAAAATTCTATGCAAAGGCACAGCTCAGAAAAATGAACTCGGACAATACGACGGCATTCAACTTTGATTGATGCCGTCTTTTTTGTGTGTCGAACTTCCCCCGCTTTTCCCGCCTATCTTTTCCGTAACATGGCAGTTCATGCTATAATAAATATAGTTCTCTAAAAATACCGTTTTCCGAAATTACAGTTCTCCGAGAAGCATGTTTCCCAGACTCCGATCAAAGCTCCTTGGTTTATCGGGAGATGACATACTGTTGCGACCAATCTATGGAGATCCGTTATGAAGCTGTCCTCTTTTTTATACTTCGCTGCATTTGGCGCCAAAACCATTTTGTTTGGAAGAAAAGCGCCGATTCTTGGAACTGTCATCGTCACAGATAAGTGTAACCTACACTGTCGGCATTGTTCCGTCAACAACATCACGGCAATCATCCATCCGTATCAACAGATCCGTCGAGAAATGCAGGAACTCTATGCTATGGGAGTGCGAATCCTATTCTTCTGCGGCGGCGAAACCTTTCTCTGGGAAGACGGGCAGCGCAGACTGAGAGATTTGGTCATTGAAGCAAAAAATATGGGCTTTCTCATCGTGAATGTTGTCACAAACGGCACCTTTCCCATTGATCTCCCGGAGGCCGATTTGATTCTTCTCAGCTTGGACGGAGATCGGAAGCATCATAATGCAATACGCGGTGAGACTTATGACATCATCATGAACAACATCCGCAATGCCACTGCAGACAATATTTGCTTTTATATGGCCATCAATCAGATCAACAAAGACTGTGTGAGGGCTGTGTGCCAGACTGCCCGCGATACAAAGAATGTTCGTGCTGTGTCTTTCAATTTTCATACCCCCTACCCTGACACCAAGGAACTGGCTTTATCCCGGGAGGAAAAGGCCGGCTGCTGCAATATAATAAGCCGGATGATGAAGGAAGGCGCGCCTGTATTTAATTTAAAAAGCGCCTTCCCCTATCTCATCGAAAACAGCTTCCCCACTCCCTGTCATCAATGTGTTGTTATGGAGCGCGGGAAATTATACACCTGCGGACGTTGTATTGATATTCCCGGTCTCTGTGAGCAATGCGGATATTTCTTTGTTGCCGAATACACGCTCTTGTTCCAGGGCAATCTCAAAATCATTTCGGAGATGCTTCATACATATCTGAAGTACATTTAGGAGGAGTATGGGTGTTATCACAAATCTGACACGCATGTGGTTCACCAGAACCATACAGCCATTTACGTTCAAACGCGAGTATGACCGCCTATTGCCGTTTGCAGAATGCGAAAATTTGGGACTCTACGTCCATATTCCGTTCTGTAAAAGCATCTGTAACTTCTGTCCCTACTGCAAGGTGCCGTATTCCGCCCCGCTATGTAACCGCTACATAGATGCCTTGATTCAGGAAATACATCTGATTGGCCGCCAGCATAAAGGGCGGAAGAAAGTTACCAGCCTTTACTTCGGAGGAGGAACGCCGGCACTCGCAGCAAATCGGATCAAAGAGATTGTGTCTGCACTCAATGAGCACTTTATCATCACAGAGGGCATCGGCCTGGAGCTTCACCCAGACAATGTGCGGGTTGAACTGCTGCAAACGCTAAAAGATGCGGGCGTTACGAAAATCAGCATTGGCGTCCAGTCCTTTTCCGATAAATATCAGAAGCTGCTCGGCAGAAAGAAAATTGATACCGCTGCCCTGGCGGCTGCTCTGGCGGCTGTCCCGTTTGAAACCGTTTCCATGGACTTCATCTTTGCTCTGCCGGGACAGCGCTATAACGATTTGAAATCCGACATTGATCTGGCCTTTTCATTCGGGGCAAACCACATTGCCATATACCCGTTTATCGATTTCACATTTACGGAGAGCCCTGTTTCGGCTATGCCCAAAAAGGAAAAACGTGCGCTGCTGGATGCCATCACGAACTACTGTTTCAAAAAGGGGTATTCGCGCAATTCCATCTGGACCTTTTCCAGCGAAGCTGCCTCCAATTATTCCTCTATGACCAGAGATAACTTCCTCGGGTTCGGATGTTCCGCCACAAGTCTGTTCAAGCGGCAATTCAAAATCAATACCTTTGATCCGGACGCTTACTGCAAGAGAATTCATTCCAGAAAGCCTGCCACTTCACTGACGCTACGCTTTACCAGACGGCAGAGAATGATTTACTGGCTGTTCTGGACCGCCTACAGCACTAAAGTAAGGGCAGCCGATTTTCAAACATTTTTCGGTGTGCCTCTGAAAAAAATGTATGGCTTCGAGCTTTGGCTCGCAAAACAGTTCGGCTTTCTGACCGAGCATAAGGGCAGTTATGAGATGACCCTGAAGGGAGCATTTTACTACCACTACTACGAGAATTTTTACACGCTGTCGTATATTGACAAAATGTGGGGTATCATGCGGAAAGAGGCTTTCCCAAAAGAAATCAAACTGTAAACGCAAAAAGCTCCGCTGCACCGATCCCTTTGGTGCAGCGGAGCTTTTTGCTCACTCGGAGAGCAGAATTCTGTCATTGTTCAGTTCACTGCCTGCGCCCTTCTTAAACTGGTCGAGCAGGTCCTGCACCGTCATCGCGGCTCTCGTCTCCCCAGACACATCGAAGACAATGCGCCCGCCGTCCATCATGAGCGTGCGGTTGCCGAGCGCAAGCGCCTGGTGCATGTTGTGCGTGACCATGAGGCAGCTGATGTGCCGCTCCCGGACAATTTTGGCCGTCAGGTCAAGCACCTTCTCGGCCGTCTTCGGATCCAGCGCCGCCGTGTGCTCATCGAGCAGTAACAGTTTCGGGGTTACCACGGTCGCCATCAGAAGCGTCAGGGCCTGGCGCTGTCCGCCGGACAGGAGGCCAACCGGCTGCTCCATTCTGTCCTCAAGACCCATATGAAGCTCGCTGAGCTGTTCCCGGAAGAAAATTCTGTCCTTCGCCGCGCTGCGGCTGAAGGCGCTCGTGTGCCCCGAGGCGCGGAGGTAGGCAATCGTCAGATTCTCCTCAATGGTCATGTGCGGCGCGGTGCCAAGCAGCGGGTCCTGAAACAGGCGCCCGATGATGCGGCTCCGCTTATGCTCTGGCATAAAGGTGATATCCAGATCGTCCAGAAAAATCTCGCCGTCATCCACATAGAAGCTGCCCGCAATCGCGTTGAAGAAGGTGGACTTACCGGCGCCGTTCGAGCCAACAATCGCCGCGAAATCGCCGTCCGGCAGCGTGAGCGAGAGGTCGTTCAGCGCGACCTTCTCGTTGACCGTGCCCTCGTTGAACGTCTTCTTTAAATGCGAAACTCTCAGCATGCCTTGCCTCCTCTCTCCCGGCGCCGCCGCATGGCCGCCTTTTTCCGGCGGTGCAGGGCAAGGGCGCGCTGTGCCTCCGGCGCCGCAATCGCAATCGCGACAATCAGGGCCGAGACCAGCTTAAAGGCCTCCGTCGGCGCGTTTAAGCGGAGCGCAATCGAAATCATGAAGCGGTACAGGCAGGAGCCGATTACGACGCCGACAATCCGGACCGGCATGCGCCGCTTGCCAAACAGCGTCTCGCCGATGATCAGCGCGGCAAGCGCTATCGTGACCATGCCGGTTCCGAGGTTGATGTCCGCCGACTTGTTGTAGCTCGCAAAGAGCGAACCCGCGAGGCCGGTCAGGGCGTTCGAGCAGCAGAGTCCCACGACTATCATAAACGAAGGATCGATTGACGAGGCCCGCACCATTTCCATGCTGTCGCCGGTCGCCCGAATCGAGAGACCGATCCGGGTCTTCAGGAACCAGTTGAGGGCCGCACAAATCAGAGCGACCAGAATCAGCAGCAAAATGCTTCTCGACCAGTCGCCGAGCACCGTCCCGTCAAACAGTTTGCCCCAGAGTGAAAAGAGGGTGTCCGTCCCGAAAATCGAGACATTCGAGGAAAAGCCCATGACGCCGAGGTTTACGGTATAGAGCCCCGTATTCACAATGATGCCCGCAAGGATGCTCGGCACGCCGAGTTTGGTCTGCAGCAAGGCGGTCACCGCGCCCGAGAGCACACCGGCCAGCATCGCCGCCGGGATTGCGAGCAGCGGATGCCCCGCCATCGTCACAACCGCGCCGACCGCGCAACCAAGCGTAAAGCAGCCGTCCGTCGAGAGATCACAGATATTCAGGATACTGAAACTGATAAAGAGTGACAGCGCGACAATCGCATAAATCAGGCCGACTTCCAGCGCTGTCCGCAGCATAACCGGCGTCAAAAAACTTCCCACAGCGCCTCCTTACTTCTTATCAAATTCTTTCTTGGTCGTAATCTCATTGACCGCCGTGCTGTGCGGCGCAAAGTCCTTCTTCAGGGTCTCAATGTCATAGCCGAGCGCCTTCGCCGTGTCGGTGTTGACGGTCGCGATGCCGTTGTCAAAAGTCTTGACCGGGACGCTGCCCGCATTGCCAGCCTTCAGCACCTCCGCTGTTAAATCAGCGGTCTCCTTGCCGAGCTGCGCGTAGTCGACGCCGTAACCCACAAACGCGCCGTTTAACGCGAACGAATCCGCGCCGCCGAAGTGCGGAATCTTCGCCGTGATCAGCTTCTCGTAGAACGAGAGCTCCGCATTCTGCACCGTGTTGTCGGTCGGCGTGAAAATCGCATCGACCTTCTCGGCAATCAGCGCGTCGACCGCCGCATTGATCTCATCGTTCGTCGTGCCCGTCTTCTCAATGTAACGAATACCGTGCGCATCGAGGAAGGCCTTTGCGTCCGCAATCGGCTTCTCGGAGCTGTCCTGGCTCTTGGAATACAAAAGACCCACATACTTGGTGTCCGGCTTGGTCGCGAGAATCAGCTCCATAATCGCGTCCGTGTTCAGGCTGTCCGAGGTGCCGGTGATGTTGCCGCCCGGTGCATTCAGATCCTTCACGAGCTTTGCGCCGACCGGATCGGAGACCGCAGAGAACACAATCGGTGTCTCGGAATGTCCCTCGACCGTAGACTGCACAATCTGTGCCGCCGGGGTCGCGAGCGGAATGATCACATCCACCTTGTCGTCGAGGAGCTTTGCCGCCATCTGGTTTAAGGTCGCGGAATCTCCCTGGCCGTTCAGCGTATAGGGCTTATACTCATAGCGAACCTCATCGTTCGAGAGGGCGTCGAGTTCCTTCTCCACATTCTGCTCAATCTGGTTCAAGGACGGGTGATCCATAAACTGGAGAATGCCGACCTTGTAGACCTTTGCGCTGCTGTTCGCTGTCTTGCTGTCCGCCTTCGCACCGTCGCTCTTTGCGCCGCAGGCCGCGAGCGCCAAGGTCATAAAGCCAAGGAGCGCTGCCGCCGCCAGTCTGTTCTTCTTCATCTGAAAACCTCCCCTGTTGTACTGCGAGCATACCGCCGAAAACGCCCCGTGAGCACTCGCTCACGGGGCGAAGAAAAGCGAAGTATCCTCTGTCGTCATATCTGCTGATTTTATCTCTTTTGCGAGGTAAGGTCAATCGTTTCCAGCAAATCCGGGCGAAAGCGCGCCGTTGCGCGGACTGCCGCCGCCTGCCGCCAGGCTACCACTTTTGCGTGGTCGCCGCTACAGAGAACCTCCGGCACGCGCTGCCCGAAGAGTTCGGCGGGCTGGGTGTACTGCGGATACTCGAGCAGTCCGGTCTCAAAGGACTCCTCCTCCGCGCTGCCCGCTTTCAGCACGCCCGGCAGGAGCCGGAGCGCGGCGTCGGCGACCGCCATTGCCGGAATTTCGCCGCCCGTCACAATATAGTCGCCGATCGAGATGCGCTCATCCACCGCCTCGAGCGCTCTCTCATCGATACCCTCAAAGCGCCCGCAGAGCAGCACAAGCGTATCGCAGGCCGCATAGCGGTGCGCTGTCCGCTGAACAAACGGGACTCCGGTCGGCGTGAGCGCTGCGACCAGACTGCCGTCCGCACCGCCGGGCTGTCCCGGTCTCTCCTGCAGGCGCCGCCCGGTCAGAGCTTCAACCGCGCGAAAGATGGGCAGCGCGCGGAGAACCACGCCTCTGCCGCCGCCGAACGGCGAGTCGCTGACCTGCCGGAAACTCCCGTCCGCAAAGTCGCGGAGATCCGAGACCTCGACCGAATGCCCCTGCCGCCTTGCGAGCTGCACCGCATGCGAGGCAAGATAGCTCTCAAAAAATTCCGGCGCGATGCTCAAAAAGACCAGTCTCAACGGATTGCGTCCTCAATGGCCGCGTCCTCCGAGAGCTCCCGCTTCCAGAGTGCATAGTCGTCGCGCTGCATGATGCCGAAGTGGAAGGGATTCCGGATCTCGGCATTCGGAAAGAGCGCCCGGAGACTCTCGATTGCGCGGCTCATGTCCGAGCGGCCCGAAGTCGCAAACGGAATCAGGCACTTGCCGTCCGCCTCGAGTCTCCCGAGAAACTCTTTATAATAGTCCGGCATATCGTCCCACCAGATCGGGAAGCCGAGGAATAAGGTGTCGCAGTCCGAGACATCCGGCGTCTCGGTGACGGACTTCGGCAGATTTTTCTGCAGGCGGTCGGCGACCACACGCGCGCAGGCGGAGAAGAAGCCGCCGTAGAGCACATCCGCCTCGACCTTCAGCAGCGGACTCTCAAAGTCCTTCGCAATCCGCTTTGCGATTTTCTCCGTGCTGCCCGTTTTGCTACAGTAAATGACCATTGCATTCATGATTCGTCCTCATTTCCGCGCGCTGACCGCGACTTGTCTTACTTTGGATAAATTTCAGTATACCATGCCGCACGCGACAGGGCAAAGAACCGAAAAGCCGTAATGTCAGCGTGCGGCGGGTGGATAGGCCTCTTCACATATATTATACTGATATATTATACTGATACCAACGAAGCATATCTGAAACGCGCACGAATACACAACGTCTGCGATTTTCCCGGAGGTACCCTATGTTTGCAAGTCCCCGCTCCCGCGTAAAGCTTCTCGCCCTGCTCTGTATGAGCCTCAACCACTTTGCGCACATTTTTTTGCCGGGCAGCAGCCCGCTCGCTATGGTCCTGACTGGACTCGGCTACTTCACCGCGCCCGTCATGTGCATGTACCTTGTGGACGGCTACTTCTACACCCGCTCACGGCGAAAGTATCTTTGGCGTCTCGCTGTCACGGCGCTCCTCTCGCAGCTCCCGTTTTGGCTCGCGTTTCACATTCCGTTTCAGCTGAACATGCTCTTTTCGCTCACCTTTTGTCTTCTACTTCTGACAGTCGCCGAGGAAATGAAGGAAAGCCCGTACCGAACGCCGCTCCTCGCTCTCCTCTTTTTTGTCTGCACTTTTTTCTCGGACTGGTCCGCGTTTGCGCCCGCCATGGTGCTCCTCTTTCTCGCCGCGCGCGGTGTCCGCGAAAAAAAGCGCTACGGCTTTCTCTTTGCGATGCTCGGTCTCTCGATTGACGCTGTCATAACCGGCCTCGCCTTACACGAGCCACTCCCGTTATTCTGTTTCCGCCTGTTCTCCGTGAACGCCGGGCCGCTTCTCGCGCTCCTCATCGCCTACCCGGCGGAACCCGCTTTCACGCTCCCGGACCCGCGCGCCGAAGAGACGGCGCAAAAGACACCCGCGGGCACTGTGCCGCGCGCCGCAGGCGTCTCGCAGTGGTTTTTTTACCTCTACTATCCGCTGCACCTCACCGCTCTCGTCCTGCTAAAGCACTTTGTGTTCGTCTGAGCAAAGCGGCGCATTCAACGCCGCAGCCGGATCGCGATTTCAAAGATTGCCATCCAGATCGGCTGGTGCAGGAGGTAAATCGGCAGTGCGTGTCTGCCGACCCAGCCGAGTAACCGCCCTCTCCGGCGAAAGAGCGCCTGCCCCGAAAGCCGCTGCACCAGAACCTCCCCGAGCGTGCCGCCCTCTTCCGCGGGCGCAACGCCCCCGAAACCGCCGTTCACGCCGTACACTGGCCGAGACCCTTCCGCTTCCGCCGCATCGCGCCGCTGTTCCGCACGGTACTGTGAGAGAAAATAGCCAGCGAGAAACAAAAACCCCCAGGGCAGCAGCGAAAAATAGTCGAGCGAAAAGAAATCGGCAGGCGGAAAGCCGAGGCAGGCCGTCAAACGACTGCGGTACAGGGCGCCCGGCAGCGTGACAAGCTTCAAACTCTCAAAGCCGAGACTTCCTTGATTCACATTGCGGCACAGGAAAAACAGGCCGAGACAGATTGCAAAGCCGAGAGGGCCGATCCGGCACCAGGAGCGGAGACGCATCTCGCGCGAAAGCTGATCCTCCGGCAGGGTGAGCAACAACTGCCAAAGCCCCAGAAAGCTCAGAATGCCGTAGTGGATTTCCTGCCCGAAGGCGCCCGCAACCGCCTCGACGAGCGCGCCCGCAAACAAAATCGTCGCGCCCCGCCGGAACTTGTTCTTCCCGAGCGCGTAGCTATAGCCCGACAGAAAAATAAAACTCCAGCAGATGCTCTGCTGCCAGACATAGCCGGGCAGAGCGCTGTACCAGTCAAAGCCCGGCAAGCGAAAGTAGTAGACCAGATCCCAGAGACCGTGGTACAGACACATGTTGATCACCGCGATTCCCCGCCAGACATCGAGCCACATAAGACGCGGCTGCTTCTCTTCTTTTTCCGTCATTTCCCTCTGTTCTTTCATCCGTCACCTGTCTCTCTGCGCTGCCCGGAGAACTCCGGGCAGCGCTTTCATTTTCCCCTGTATTTTAGCAAAATTCTTCCTGTTTTCACATGTTCAGACAGCCCTCTCTATGATATGATAAAAAAATAACAAAACAGGGAGGGACACCCCATGAAACAGAAGCGAAGCTTCTTGCCGTATCTCCTCATTCTGATCGGCATCATACTTCCGATTTTTCTGATGCAGCACCTCATGCAGACCACAGCGCATAAGGGCGGCGTCGCGAAAAAGGATATTCCGGCCGATGCCGTCACTGCGACCGCCTCGGCGCAGGGCATGAACGGACCGGTCGAGGTCGAAGTCATTGCGACGCCGGACCGGATTTACTCCGTCAAAGTCCTGGATCACCACGAGACCGAGGGCATCGGTACCGTGGCGATCGGCGAGCTCCCGGAGAAAATCTTCAAAAACCAGAGTTATGAGCTCGATGGCGTCTCGGGTGCGACCCTCACCAGCAACGCAATCCACGACGCCGTGAAAGCGGCGCTCGAACAGGGCGGCATTGACCCGAAGCCCTTCTCGACCGCAGTCCACGAGGTCCGCGAAAAGCAGCCGGATCAGACCCTCGACACCGACATCGTGATTGTCGGCGGCGGCGGCGCCGGTATGACCGCTGCGATTGAGGCGGCAAATGCCGGCAAGAAGATTGTGATTCTCGAGAGTCAGGCCATGGCGGGCGGCAATTCGATTCGCTCGACCGGCGGCATGAACGCGGCAAAGACCCCGGAGCAGGATAAGAACAGCTTCGACGAGGCGGCGGGTGTCGAGAAGACCCTGAAGACCGCCGAGGAAAAATACACGGACAATGCGGCAATCACCGCGCTTGCGGCTACCGTGCGCGAACAGTGGGCGGCCTACCAGGCATCCCCGAACGGCTACTTTGACTCCGTGGAGCTCTTTGAGCTCGACACGATGATCGGCGGCAAGGGGCGGAATAACCCCGAACTCGTCAAGGCTCTCGCCGAAAACTCGGCGGACGCCATTCAGTGGCTTGAGAGCATCGGCGCGCCGCTGCCCTCCGTCTCGAGCTTCGGCGGCGCTTCGGTGAAGCGCATTCACCGCCCGGTCAATGCCGAGGGCAAGACCGTCTCGGTCGGCACCTTCATGCTCCCGATTCTCGAGGAGAACGCAAAGAAAATCGGCGCGGATCTCCGCCTCGAGACCAGAGCCGAGAAGCTCCTCACCGATGAGAGCGGCAAGGTGGTCGGCGTCGAGGCAGTCGGCCCGACCGGCGAGAAGGTCACCGTCCATGCAAAGGCTGTGATTCTTGCGAGCGGCGGTTTCGGCGCAAACCTCGAGATGGTCACCAAGTACCGTCCGGAACTAAAGGGCTTCATGACCACCAACGCAAAGGGCGCACAGGGTGACGGCATTGTGATGGGCGAGGCCGTCGGCGCAGACACCGTGGATCTCGACCAGATTCAGATTCACCCGACCGTCGAGATGAATACGGCGGCACTGATTACCGAGGGACTCCGCGGCGACGGTGCGATTCTCGTGAACAGCGACGGCAAGCGTTTCACCGACGAAGTCGGCACGCGCGACGCGGTCTCCGCCGCCGAGATTCAGCAGCCCGGCAGCTTTGCTTATCTGATCGTCGATCAGGCGATGACCGACGCTTCCAATGTCATTCAGGGCTATATCAAGAAAGGCTACACGACGCAGGGCGACAGCTATGCGGCGCTCGCTACCGCCCTGCAGATTGACCCGACCGCCTTTGAGACCACGATGAACGAGTGGAACGCAGCGGTCGAGGCAAAGACAGACAGTCAGTTCGGGCGCACAAGCTTTGCGGCACCGCTCAGCACGCCGCCCTACTACGCAATCAAGGTCACGCCGGGCGTCCACCACACGATGGGCGGTCTCCGGATTAACCCGAACACCGAAGTCCTGACCGCAGACGGCAACCCGATTCCGGGTCTCTTCGCGGCGGGTGAAGTGACAGGCGGCGTGCACGGCGCGAACCGCCTCGGCGGCAATGCCGTCGCAGACTTTGTGGTCTACGGCCGCATTGCGGGCAAGCAGGCAGCTGCTTACCTCAGCCAAAATTAATTTGCTCCTTTCGTTACACTACCTACCATAAAGCTTCAAGAAAGAGAAAGACCCCGGCGCTGCCTGCTTTTCGCAGGCAGCGCCGGGGTCTTTTTAAGTAACGCGGAGATATACAAACGGCTCTCGCTGCAGAAAAAGATAGTATAGTCTCCGTCATTTTAAGGGAAAGTCATCCTTGTTAAGGGAATCCTAGTTTATTCTGTAGTAGCAGGTGCTTTTGCCCTTGCCTTCGCGCTTCAGTTCACCGGATGCAACGAGCTTCCGCAAAGCTCCCTCAACTGAACTTACGCTGAGTGAGGGGCAAAGCTCCCGAATGTCCTGTTTGGTGAAGCGCCCGATTTTGTTCTGCGTCGCAAGCCTCACCGTCTCAAGCGCAGATCGTTTGGTTTCCACCAGGGTGAAACGGTCTTCAAAATCCCTGTAGGCCGCAAGAATTGTTCCAAGCAGGTATTTGATGAACGGAACGGGATCGTCCGCTCCCTCATGCCAGCCTTCCTGCGATGCGGATAGCGCATCATAGTACAAATCCTTATTCTTTGCAATCTTCGCTTCCAGCGAAATATATTTTCCGACAAAGAACCCGCTTCTGTAAAGAAGGAGCGTTGTGAGTAGCCTACTCATGCGCCCGTTCCCATCGTTGAACGGATGGATGCATAGAAAATCATGGATGAAAACCGGAATCGCAATCAGCGGCTCAAGCTCCAGATTTCCGATAACACGATTATATTCCGCGCACAGCCTGTCAAGCGCATCCGGTGTTTCATACGGCGCAAGCGGAATAAAAAGCGTCTCCGTATGCCCGTCCGGGTAAGTCGCACTGATATAGTTCTGCACTGTCTTCGTCCTGCCCGCCACAGGATTGTTCATGTGGCTGTAGAGCATTTTATGAAGTTGAAGGATATAGCTCTGCGTAATCGGAATCGCGTCAAAACTCTCGTGAATAATTCCCAGCACATCCCTGTAGCCCGCAATTTCCTGCTCGTCTCGGTTCATCGGCTTGGTTTTTTCTTCCACAAGCTGCCGGATGCGCGTATTCGTGGTAATGATGCCTTCGATGGCATTGGACGCCTCTGTACTCTGCACCTTGGCAATCTCCACCAGCTTTTCAAGTTCCTCCGGTCTTTGCTTCAGATACATCTCCTGCTTTCCTGCTTCTTTGTATATGGCTGCGATCAGCCCCAGCAGTTCGGAATCCCACGTTTTATCCCTGATTAAGGAATAGTTGAACTCTCTCATTCCCTTACCTCTTCTTACTTTCCCTTAAATAGTATCATGAATTAAGGGAAAGTATAGCCCTTTCAGGGCATTTCTCCTGAATCGCATCTCTTTTTTCAGGGAAACTGTTTCGAAGAAATCAAATGAAACAAACGCCCTGCATTGCCGACCTTCCCAGCAATTCAGGGCTTTTGCTTTTCTTCGTTTCGCTTTCGCGATACGCGTCTGATTATTTCGTCTCAAGCTTTCTCGAGCAGCCCAAGCCTCCTCAGTACCTCGCTCACCTCGCGGACCGGAATGATTTCGAGCTTCTCCCGCACTTCGGGCGCGACATCCTCGAGATCCTCCGCATTGTCCGCGGGGATGAACACAGTCTTTACGCCCGCCCGCTCGGCCGCCATCAGTTTCTCCGGCAGGCCGCCGATCGGCTTCACCTCGCGCTGCAAACTCACCTCGCCCGTCATCGCGACCGTCGAGGGAACCGCCTTGCCGGTCAGAAGGGACGCGAGCGCTGTGGTCAGTGTGATACCCGCGCTCGGACCGTCCTTCGGCGTCGCGCCGTCCGGGACATGAATGTGGAGATCGTTTTCCGCAAAAAGCTGCGCCTTCTCCGGAAAGAGCGCCTTCACCTTGCTGACCGCAAGCTCCGCCGACTCTTTCATGACATCGCCGAGCTGTCCGGTCACATGAATCTTTCCGCTCCCCTTCGTGAACAGGGTCTCAATGTAGAGAATTTCGCCGCCGACCGCGGTCCAGGCGAGGCCTGTCACAATGCCGGGCGTCGTATTCTCGCGCACCTTGCGGTGCAGCATCGGGTGCGTGTCCATCAGAGCGCGCAGATTATCCCGCGTGACGGTGAGCGGCTGCCTGTTGCGGAGATACTGTACGGCCGCTCCGCGGCAGAGCTTGTCGAGGCAGCGCTTTAAGCCGCGCACGCCCGCCTCCCGCGTGTAATCCGAAATCAGAATGTCCAAAATCTCATCCGGAATCAGCACCTGCTCCGCCGTGAGCCCAACGCCGTCGAGTGCCTTCGGGAGCAGATGGCGCTTTGCGATTTCTTTCTTCTCAAGCGGCGAGTAGCCCTGAAACGAAATCACTTCCATGCGGTTTAAGAGCGGCGCCGGAATGGTCTCGAGACTGTTCGCCGTGCAGACAAAGAGCACATCCGAGAGATCGTAGGGTACATTCAGATAGTGGTCGGTGAAGCTGTGATTCTGCTCCGGATCCAGCACTTCGAGCAGCGCGCTCGCGGGATCGCCGTGGAAGCTTGTCGAGAGCTTATCCACCTCGTCGAGCACCATGACCGGGTTCGAGACGCCGCTCTTCTTGATGCCGTCCATGATGCGCCCCGCCATCGCGCCGATGTAGGTTCTCCGGTGACCGCGGATATCCGCCTCGTCGCGCACACCGCCGAGACTCACGCGGACATACTTTCTGCCGAGCGCGCGCGCAATCGAAGCGCCTATGCTGGTCTTGCCCGTGCCGGGTGCGCCGACAAAGAGCAGAATGGAGCCGGACTGCTGTCCCTTGAGAGACATCACCGCAATCTGCTGCAGAATGCGATCCTTCACTTTTTTGAGACCGAAGTGATCCTCGTTCAGCACCTGCTCCGCCGCCGCGAGGTCAATCGCCGCCGCTGCCTCCTTCTTCCACGGGAGATTCGTCACATAGTCGAGGTAATCGTAGAGCAGGCCGCTCTCCGCACTCTGTTGCCCCTCCTGCTTGAGGCGCTTCAAGACCTTTTCGGCCTCCGCCTTTGCACTCTCGTTCATCCCGAGGTCCTGGATCTTCAACTCAAACTTCCGGAGATCCGAGACTTTTTCGGGGTGCAGGTTGTCGAGCTCCTTTTGCAGATACTCAATCTGCTTTTTCAGCGCGTTCTCGCGGTACATCTTCTGATATTCCTCTTCCTGCGCGCTGCTTGCCTCGCTGTTCACCTTGTGAAACTCCAGATTTTCGCGGAGCAGTTCCTCTAACTTTTGCTCCCGCTTCTCTCGGCTGTCCTCGGCGAGAATGTCCATCTTCTCCTCGGGCGAATTGATGAGCCAGCGGTTCACAATGCCCGCGATGTCGCCGAGCGACGCCCAGCGGGACATCATGCCGCGGAGCATGGGGCCGAACTGCGGATTGTCGCCGTAAGCCTCGAGCATGTGTCGTTTCATCTGCTTCAGCCGCTCCGCCGAGACCGCCTCGTCGAAATCCTCAATGTCCGGCCTGCGCTCCACATCGAGATCAATGCTGTGATCGGGGTAGATGTTGACCGACTTTAGGTCGACGCGCGTATTGCTGCGGAATACCAGCACGCCCTGCTCGCCGACCTCGACCACGGTGCCGCTCACGCCGATCGGATAGAAATCGTCCGCGGTGAGCTCCTCTCTGGTCTTGTCCTCCTTCATAAAAATCAGAGTCACACGCTCTCCCGAGACCGGGACTCTGCCTATCATTTTATCAAAACGCTCCAGTGAGAGCGGAATACTCGCGCCGGGCACTGCCAGAATGTTATAAACCGGTACAACTGCCATGTATCAACCTCCTCTGCGCTTACTGTTATATTTGTTATGTAACAGAATGATACCAGCGCACAGGAGTTCCGTCAAGCGCATCTTTTCGCCTTACCCGCCGTCTCAGATCTGGTAGTCGCTGTAATTCTTCTGGTTCATCACAAGATGGCGCGGCAGACCGGCGACCATCATCGGGTTATAGTGCCCCTGAATCAGCGGCTTCACATAGCTCACGAACTCATCGGTCACATAGTCTCCGGCCGCGTTGATCCAGCTGCGCGGCACCAGCTTCTCGCCGTTTGCGATTCGGTGCACATCGTAGACGCCGATGGCCGACTGGTAGGGGTCGTCCGAGACGCGGTCTATCACGACCATCACGCCGCTCGAGCCCTCATCCGCCGCTTTGACCGTCGCACCCCCGACTGCAAACGCCTCGTCCACGTCGACGCGGCTCGCGAGATGCGCTGCCGCGCGCTGCAAGGTCGAGAGTTCCACGGCGCGGGTCTTGATGCCGAGGCGCTCATGCACGAGCCCCGCGAGATAGGAGGCCGTGCCCGTCATCTGAATGTGCCCGAACGCATCCTTGCTGTGCGCCCCGTCCGCGAGCTCACAGACATAGGCGCCGTCCGCCGTCCGTATGCCCTCGGAGACCGCCGCGACAATCACATCCTTCTTCTCAAGCAATCCCGTCACGCGCTCCACAAAGGCCTCAATGTCAAAGGACACTTCGGGGAGGTAGATGAGGTCCGGGCCGTCGCAGTCCTCCTGACGCGCGAGTGCCGTTGCGCCGACGAGCCAGCCGGCATTCCGCCCCATAATCTCGATGATGTTCACATTTTTCTTCTTATAGGAAAAGCCGAGCGCGTCGCGAATCACTTCCTTGGTCGAGGCCGCAATATACTTTGCCGCCGAGCCGAAGCCCGGCGTGTGGTCGGTAATCGCGAGATCGTTGTCGATGGTCTTCGGGCAGCCCACAAAGCGCTGTTTCGCGCCGGTGAGGAGTGCGTAGTCCGAGAGCTTCCGTATCGTGTCCATCGAGTCGTTGCCGCCGATGTAGATAAAGACTTCAATGTCCAGTTTGTCGAGCAACGCAAATACCTTGTCAAAGACTTCCTTGTCCTCGTGAATCTCCGGCAGTTTGTAGCGGCAGGTGCCGAGGAAAGCCGAAGGCGTGCGCTTCAGAAGCTCAAGTTCCAGCTCATTCCGGATATAGTCCGAGAGATCCACATACTGCTCATCCAGAAAGCCCTGAATGCCGAAGCGCATCCCGTAAACCTTCTGATAGCCACGTTCTTTTGCTGTCTTGAAGACACCCGCAAGACTCGAATTGATGACAGCGGTGGGACCGCCCGACTGCCCGACCAGCACATTCCCTTTCATGACATTTCCTCCTTTTCTGCGCTGAACAGCCAAACTTTTCAGCTCTTTTTAGTATAACGAAAGTTTTAAAAAGAATCCAGTGTCAGAAAAAGAGCGAAGAACTAAGGTTCTTCGCTCTTTTTTCTTTCTCTTCGATTTTGAAAACGCGTCAGGCGAGGCTCGCCGCTGATCTTGCCTGCAGGAAGCCGTGCAGCCGCTCTCTGACCGGGCGCCCGATGATAATCGCGAGGCCGAGCTTAATGCAGTCGAGCGGGACAAACGGATAGACGCAGACCGCGAGCGCCTTCGAGAGCGCCATCTTGGTCTGTCCGACAAACCACGCGGTGCCGGCCGCATAGCAGATAATCAGCGCGACAAACATCACAACCGCCTGGAGCGGGATGTTCCGGTAGAAGCGCTCCACCACGAAGCCCGTCATCAGCGCCATCAGGATGAAGGCCATCAGATAACCGCCGGTCGGTCCCAGAATCTTTGCCGGGCCGCCGCTGTAGCCGGACATGACCGGAACGCCGACAAAGCCGATCAGCAGATAGATAAGATAGGCAACGGTGCCGTTCCGCATGCCGAGAATGTAGGCAGCGAGGTATACCAAAAGCGGGGTCAGCGAAAAGGGTACTGCGCCGATCGGAATCGACATGGGGCCAAAGATACACATCAGCGCTGTCATCACTGCAATCAATGCCATGTTGCGAATATCCAAACGTTTCATTCTCTACTCTCCTCTTCCTGTGCGTTTTGCACTAACGCCTAGCATACCCGTCCGGACTCCGATTGTCAACCTCGAACATAATTTCGGTTGACAAATTTCGTTCAAACTGGCTATACTGGGCAAGGATTCCATTAAATACATTCGGGAGGCATGCGATATGAACGCATTGAAACTGGCAGAGGAAATCATCGGCGGGCGCCGTCTGAAGCGGGGCGATCGGGAACTCGAGGAGCTTCTGACCGTAGATCTCACGGAGCTCTGTCAGGCGGCGGATAAACTCCGCGAGACCTATTGTGAGGACAAAGTCGATTTATGTACGATTATCAACGGCAGAAGCGGCCGCTGCAGCGAGGACTGCAAGTACTGCGCGCAGTCCGCACACTCGAAGACCGGCTGCGAAGAGTATGCGTTTCTGCCGGAGGATGTGATTGTCGCTGCCTGTAAGGCGAACGAGCGCGAGGGCGTGGATCGCTTCTCCATCGTGACCTCCGGGCGCTCGCTGACCGGCGAAGAGTTCAAGCACGCGCTCGCCGCTTACCGCCGCATGGCCGAGGAGTGCAAGATTGATCTCTGCGCCTCCCACGGCTTTCTGACGAGAGAGCAGCTGCACGAGCTGCACCTCGCGGGCGTCACGAGCTATCACGACAACATTGAGACCTCGCGCCGCTTCTTCCCCGAGATTTGCACGACCCACACCTTTGACCAGAAGCTCGAGACCATTCGCGCCGCCAAGGAAGAGGGGCTCTGCGTCTGCTCCGGCGGCATCATCGGCATGGGCGAGACCTGGGAGGATCGCATCGACATGGCGCTGACCCTCGCCGAGCTCGGCATCGAGTCGATTCCGGTCAATGTCCTGATGCCAATCAAGGGCACGCCGCTCGGCGAGCGCGAGATTCTGAAAGACGAAGAAATTCTGCGCGCACTCGCAATCTTCCGCATGATCAACCCCGAAGCGAATATCCGCCTCGCAGGCGGCCGTTCGGCGCTCTCCGACAACGGCGCGCACAGCTTTGCCTGCGGCGTCAGCGCGACCATCACCGGCAACATGCTGACCACAAGCGGCTCCACAATTCAGCAGGATAAGGCGATGCTTCGCGCAATGGGCAGAGATGTGCAGCCCGAGTGGGAAAAGTATTCGGTGCGCCCCGCCTGCTTCGAAGGCGGCAAAAATAGCGCACAGCAAACTTCGCTGTGACACTGTCTCTTTTTGTTCGCCCAGCCGCAACAAGCGTTTGATGATTCAAAAAGAGGGAATTGGGAATACCGCAGGTAAAGGCGTTTTTATACATGCCGCTGTTCATAGCAACATTCAGGTGAAGAAGCTCGCCTTTGGCATAGGACTTTGCCTTTGCCACACAGAAGGCAATACCTCCCGGTTCTGTTACACCCAGCGCGGGAACCATGTCTTTTGGGATTAGTCGTGTCAATTCATGTATATGTAGAAACCTCTCTGCTTTTGTATTTGACAAGATCAGGCACTTGCATTATTGCAAGTGCTTTTTTATATTCCAAACAGTCAGTTTCTTAAACAATTCGCCAACTAAATAACATTTGACAAAAATATTATAATTTATTACCATTGATTTGTTAAAAGTGGATATTTGCGATATGATTTAATAATTTGTAGAAATCGTGTCCATTGAAAGGAGACGCAGATGACCAAGCAAAAACTTAATCTTTTGGTAGGGTCTATTGGAGCATTTATTGGAATTTTTGTCTTTATTGCCTATATCCCTCAAATTTACTCCAATTTACAAGGGAGCAAAGCGCAACCGTTTCAGCCGTTATTTGCTGCAATTTCTTGCCTGATTTGGGTTATTTATGGGTGGACTAAAGAACCGAAAAAGGACTGGATTCTCATTATTCCTAATTCAGCAGGAGTGATTTTAGGGGGCTTAACCTTTCTTACTGCTTTGTAACTCCATGTAATGAATACAAGAGGGGGCTGTGAAATAAGTCCCTGAAAGAAATAGGACCATTCGTTAATGCGAAAGGTCCTATTTTTGTGGTAAAATTAACTTGGAATGAAAACTTTACATACTAATTGTTGTAATTCAAAACAAGGATATTTACCACTGTTTCTTTCAGATTGTTTGGATCTGCTGGATCCTGTTTTAACATCTGACAGATTGATGGGAGGAATCGATTTAAACAAGTATCTGACCGATATTCCGGCGTACACAACCGGACGATTCAGATATAATCCAGTCAACATGTTAAAAACAGTACTTTTCGGATTTATGACTAGCGGTTACTGCTCTCTAAGAGAACCGGAAGACAACTGCAACGTTAATATCAGGTTCATGTATCTCATGGATCACCGGACTCCGTCATACAGAACCTTTGGATATTTCATCAATGAAATAAAAGATGTTAGGGGAAAGATGAGAAACAGAGCTGCCGCATAGATTCAAAAAAGAATTTCTATGGGGTAGGGGGACTGCGCTTTTTTTTGGTATGCTTTCAGTCATTTATACACAATAAATGCAAAAAGGGAGATGTGAAAAAACTCAATCGAGTTTTTTCGCATCCCCCTCTTTTTGGATTCCGCTCACTTCTTCGCGCTGTCCTGGGCAAAGGTGCGGAAAATCTGCTTGACCTCGCCGTCTTTGATCACAACCGAGATGACCTGCGGGCCCCAGCCCTTGGCCTTGTCGGCCTCGAACGCCTTCTTAATCTGGTCGGCCTGATAGGTGACACCGTTCTGCTGGTTCAGATCGGAGTAGTCCATGTAGACCACATCGCTCGCGAGCTTCAGCTCCTCCGTGCCGATCGAGTAGTAGAGCGGCGTGCCGTCCTCGCTCTCGGTACGGAAGTAGTCGCCGTCCTGCAAAAGGCTCACGCCGCCGTTTGCCACACCGCCGTTGATGATGACCTCCGGGAAATTGCCGGTCTCGGCGTTCTTCTTCTCGATGGTCTTGATTGCGACATTGTGATTCGCGACCTGAATCACATCGCCCGCCTTCAGCGCATTGATTTTTGCCACATCATAGCGGTCAAAGGCAAAGAACTCTGCCTTTACGGTCTTGCCGTTGAAGCTGTCCGCATCCAGCTGCACCGGGAAACCGCCGTTCTGGTGATCGGTCTTGCCCGCCTCGGGTGCAATGATGCTGCCGCCTGCCGCCGTGGTTCCCTCTTCGACCGTAGAAGCCGCAACCGTGGTCTCCGCCGCCGTGCTCTCCTGCTTCGAACCGCCGCAAGCGCTGATGCTGAGTGCCGCCAGCGCCGCAACGCAGAACAATCCTGCTTTTCTCATATAGAACCTCCCGTCATTTACCTGCCATTGTCTTTTGCTCTTGAACCTTAATCTTCATTATACTGGTTTACAGAAATGAATTCAAGCTGCGCCGCGGGTATAAAAAGAGAGGGCTGTGACTTTCGTCACAACCCTCTCATACGCTGCGGGAAATGGGACTTGAACCCACACGGCTTGTGGCCACTAGATCCTTAGTCTAGCCTGTCTGCCAATTCCAGCATCCCCGCTCGGTACTTTGTAATTCTACTATGTCGTTCCGGAGAATGCAAGCACTTTTTTATTTTTTTGCAAAATCAGTTTCGCCGATTGCAAGATCAAGTAGGACAGTTTGAACTCATTCCTACCGCGAATCGCGGGGCAGGGGGTGCCGCTGTTTTCCTGTCATTTATGCGATCTGTCATTCATGCTATAATGGAGCGAAACATTTTTGAGTCTCCGGAAAGGATACCCCATGGCATTTGATTACCCGATTATTCTCACCGAACGTGACGGCCGCTTTCGGGCTGCTTTCCCGGATTTTCCGGGCTGCTACGGCGAAGGCGCAGACCGCGCCGACGCGATCGATGACGCGCGCGCGGAGGGCGTCCGCTGTATTCTCCAGGAACTTGAGGAGGGCAATCCGCTCCCGCTCCGCTCTCTCCCGGAGGATCTCTGCCGAGACAATGCGGGCGAAGTTGTGATGCTGACCCTCACCCTGCCCCGCGAGGAGAACTGGAGCTGGCTCGGTTAAATCGGGCACTATCTCACGCCCAGTTCTTCCAGACCTCGGGCTGATAGCCGACCGTCGCCTGCGCGCCGTTTCGCACGATGGGCTGTCTTAAAATTTCCGGGTGTTCCAGCAAAAAGGCTTCCCTGTCCTCTTCCGCCGTGTGCTGAAACCAGATCACAGTCTCCTTCGCCTTCGCGGCGGTGTCGACCAGAGCTTCCGCGCTGCCGAGCGCCCGGCATACCGCGCGGAGTTCCCCCTTGCTGAGTCCCTTCTCAAAGAGATCCACGCGCTGTACCGGGATGCGGCGCTCCTTAAAATAGCGCTCTGCCTTCTTGACGTCAAAATTCTTGCCGCCGCCGAAAATCTGAATGTTCATATTCCACCTTTCCTCCTATCCCGCTTTCCTTCCGATAATCTGTCATTTCCGCAGATATACACTCGCTATCGTCCCTGCAGGCGCGATTGCGACAGTTCTTTGATGCCCTCTGCCCTCTCGCACTTACGGTCTTTTCCCACATCGATGCTTTGGCTTTCGGCCGTTCTTTCGCACGCCCGCAGGAAGCGCGTGTTGCCCGTGCTCGCAGGCTCGCCCTTGCGAACACTCCTCGACTCTTCGCGATTCGGCCCAAGCGATGCAGTAAGCTCGTTTTATTTCTGCTCTAAAATCCCCTTTGATTCCGCAAGTTCCCGCAAGGCAAGCAGGGCCGCATTGCCGCTTCCGAGCGGCGGCTCCGCCCAGATGACCCGCCTGACCTTTGAGAGACAGGCCTTTGCCGCTTGCAGGTCGGGCGCCGAAACCGGCTCGTAAGGCGCGGTCTCAATGACCTTCTCGGCAAGGCGGATTGCCACCGGATAATCGAGATCCGCGGGGCTGAAAATCCCGGCCGCAAAAGAAGTGCCCTCGCGCCGAAGCCGCCGGTAAACCGGTATGCCGCTCCCGCCGCCCGCGAGTACCAGCGTGTCCGGCGGCGTGCCTTCCGTGCGCCGCGGCAATTCCGCACTGCCGGAGAGCGCGTCGTAGGTAGCGCCCAGTCCGTAAATGCGGCGCATATTCTCTTCGGAAAGCGCCTCTTCCGGTGCAGCCGGCGGCAGCACCTTGCCGTCCGCGACAAGCAGCACGCGGTCGGCACATTTGAGCGCGAGGTCCGGCTCGTGGAGCGAAACCAGAACCGCGAGTCCCTCCCGGGTCGCGAAATCCCGCAGCAAACCGAGGAGCTCTATCTTATGACGAAGGTCGAGAAACGCCGTCGGCTCGTCGAGCAGAATGAGCCGCGGCTCCTGCGCGAGCGCCCTGGCGAGCAGCACGCGCTGGCGCTGGCCGTCACTCAGCTCCGCAAAGGGGCGCTCTCTGAGTTCCTCGGTGCACACATAGGCCATGGCGCGCGCCACCGCCGCGTGATCCTGTTCCCGCAAGGTGCCGAAGCGCCCCGTGTAGGGGTAGCGCCCTGCCTCGACCACCTCGCGCGCCGTTGCAAACTCCGGCTCTCTCCGCTCGGTAAATAAAAGCGCCATACACGCCGCGCGCTCTCTCCCGGAATAGGCCTGCAAATCTTTGCCTTCCAGGTAGATGCTGCCCCCCTGCAGGGCAAGCTGTCCCGCAGCGCTCTTTAAGAGGGTCGACTTGCCCGCACCGTTCGGCCCGAGCAGGGCCATAACCTCACCCGGGTGAAGTTCAAATGCGACCTCCGAGAGCACCACGCGCGCGCCGTAGCCCGTTTTGACCCCCTCTGCCGCTAGTTTTTCCCGCTGCTTATTCCGCATAGCCTCTCCTCCTCTCGATACGCCCTCTGCCTGACAGCACCGTTCTTTTTCTTTTTTAACCGCTGCGCGATGACAAAGCGTTGCCGCAATATCGCGTCTATTGGAATGCATTTGAATGCGAAAAACAATGACGGCGTTTGCTACGTCTCTTTTTATACACCGACTCTCAAGAGCCACGCTTCGATATCGTCTGTCGCTGCCCCCGGGGAAAGCAGCATGGTCTCCGCATTGGTTTCATCTACCAAAATCACTTCTTCGTCACGCGGAAAGTACCGCCTGATCCATAGAATGAAATTTGCGTAATCCCGGATTCTATGTTCCGAATCAAAATACTCCACCGCAAGCGTGCGACGTGTTCGATCGAGTCTCAGTTCAAACCGGAAGCGATTCGCATACCTACTCCAAGCAATATCATAGGCCACAGACTCGCCTTGACGCTGTTCCGTCTCTGTGCCCGGATATATTTTTGCAATCTCCTCCCCGAACGTTCGGATGTCAAATTCTCCGCCTGTTTCGCGCAAGTGTAAAAAACTAGTGACCGACATGTTCCCTCCGCATATCCTCTTATGTTCCGACTGTGTACCGCTGCCTCATTTTCCCCGCCGTTTTACCAGTAGCCACAGCACAATCGGCGCGCCGAAAAAAGAAGTCACCGTGCTGAGCGCAAGCTCGGTCGGCTGAAAGGCTGTCCGCGCAATAAAGTCCGAGGCCATGCAGAAGACCGCGCCACCGAGAAACGAGGCCGGTAGCACGAGCTGCGGCTTGTTGGTACAGAGCAGGCGCTGAATTAAAAACGGCGCGGCCACACCCACAAACGAGACCGGCCCCGCAAAGGCGGTCACGGTCGCGGCGAGCAGGCTTGCGAGGAGAATTAAGAGCGTGCGAAGCCGCATGACATTGACGCCGAGGCTCTCGGCATAGCTCTCGCCGAGCTGCACGGCGCCGAGCGGCTTGGCGAGAAAGAGGAGCGCTACCGCGCAGCCCGCAATGAGCAGTGCCGCTGTCCTGACCTCTGCGAGGCTCATGCCGGAAAAGCTGCCCTGCGACCAGCTGTGCAGGGACACAATCTCCGAGTCCGCCGCAAAACTCAGCAAAAAATCGGTCGCGGCCGAACAGATATACCCTATCATGATGCCGGCCACCAGGAGAGCCGCCATATGGCGCACCCGGCTTGAGACCGCAAGCAGAAAGCCGAGCGAGACCAGCGAGCCGAGAAAGGCGGCGAGCACCAGCGCAAGCGAACTCGTCGCGCGGTTTCGCGCGAAAAAGAGCATCATGCAGATTGCCACCGCAAGCCGCGCGCCCGAGGAGACACCGAGCACAAAGGGGCCCGCAATCGGGTTCGCAAAATAGGTCTGCAGGAGAAAACCCGAGACCGCGAGCGCGCCGCCGAGCAGCAAGGCCATCAGCGCGCGCGGCAGGCGTATCTTGAATAAAATGCTCGCCGCCGGATCTTTGCTGCCCGGCGTACTGAGAAGCGCCCACAGCTTCCCCGGTGAAAAGAGCACCGTCCCCGCGGCGAGATTCCAGTAGAACAACAAAAGCAGCGCAAGGCCGAGAAACAGAAATACCAGCGCGCTCCGCCCTCTCCCCGCACTCATGAGAGTTTCCTCAGATACTGCAGCGGGACATCGGTCTCGCCGTGCAGCACATGGTAAAAGTCGAGCGTCAGACCTGCGACCGCATCCGCCGACTGGTACATGTCGCCGCCGAGCTGATAGACCTCCCCCGCCTGTACGGCCTTGAAATCGGCGAAGAGCTCATCCTTTGCCTTGAGCTCCGCGAGATCTTTGAGCGGCGCCTCCACGGTCGCATTGTAAATCAGTACATCGGCATCGCGCGCCGCCTCGAAAAATGCCTCTCGCGACACGCGCTGCACCGAACTCCTGCCGGCCTCATCCGCGCCGACCCCGACATAATGCCCGCCCGCAAGCTGTATCATCTTCGGCACATAGTCCGTGCGCCGCCGGACGACAAAACTGCCGTCGCGGTTCATCGCAAAGAAGACGACCTGTTTGCCGCTGTCCGCGACATTCCGTAAGGTGTCCATTTTTTCGCACTGCGCGTCAAAAAACCGTTCGGACTCTGCCTGATGATTTGTCAGCACGCCGTAGAGCCGCACCCACTCGGTGCGCCCGAGCGGGTGGCTCTCGTTGCTCGAGTAGTCGACAAAGACCGGAATCCCGAGCCGCTCGAGCATCTCCTTCACCTCGGGCGCGTGCAGTATCATCAGCGACTCGATGGCGAGATTGCAGCCCTCCGATGTGAGGAGCTCGTAGTCCGGCGCGCTGTACTTTCCCGCAAAGCGCATGGCACCGCTCGAAAGCGCCTGCTTCGGCGCGTCAATGTGCCAGCCCTCCGCTCTCGTGCCGGTAAAGCGGACATCGCCGAGCGCCCCGTTTACTTCAAAGAGACTCATTGCCGCCGTCGCCGCGAGGTAGATATGGTCCAGCGGCTGCTGTAAACGCACCACATCACCGGGCAGCTCTTTCGGCGCTGTCTCTCCTTCCGGAATCACCAGATAGCGCGCCGCGCCGTGCACATCGATCAGCGCGAAATTCTTCTCGTAGAAGTATATGTCAAAGGTCTTTGCATAGCGAAGGTCCATCCGTTTAACAAAGCGCAGCCCCGGAATCTCCGGAGCTGCCGCCTGACTTACCTCTTCTGCTTTGACTTCTGTGACTTTGACCTGATGGTCGTACCAGACACCCTTGGTGCCGACGAGGGCGAGCGGGAATTCCGTGTCGAGCGCCGGGACGGGGATATCGAACCCGTAGACCTCCTGCGTACTCCCGTCCTCAAACTTGACCGTGTCGGTTGTTGGCTGTAAGAGCACGGCGCCGTCCTTTTTGGCATCCTCGGCGCGCCCGGGGAAAAGATTGAGGATGCGCTTCGACTGAAGCGACACATGGAGGGTCATCTTCCCGTCCTTTACGGTCAGTGTCCCGCGGTCGTGCATCGCCTCGCTCACATGAAACATCGAGCTGTCCGTCTCAAAGCGCGCCGTATAGACGCCGTCCGGCAATGCAGCGGTCGCCGCGACCTGACTCTCCGCCGTCACCGCTGTCGTCTCTTCCTTCGCCGCCGTCTCGCTGCTACCGGCGCTGCTCTCGGGCGTCTTCGCCCGACAGCCGCCGACAAGCATGCTAAGCCCGAGCGCCAGCGCAAGTAAGCCGCCGACGCCTCGCATCCTGCTGTTTCTCTTCATCTTCTCTCCCTGTCAGTCTTTAGTTTGCCTTGCTCTCGGCCGCCGTGGTCTCGGCTGCGCCGCTCTCTGCCGTCTTGCCCTCGGCCTGGTCGATGGCTGCCTGCGTGTGCGCCGCATAGACCTTCTCAATGTCGACGATACCGCCCATGCCGAGAATCTGGGTCTCGACGCGGTCAAAGTTCTTCGACGCGATAAATTTCTGCACCCAGGAATCGTCCTCCGTGCCTGCCATATCGTTGTGTGCGTGGTCGCCTGCGACAACCATCATCGGGCGAATCGTGACCTTCTTATAGCCCGCCTTCTTGACCGCCTCAATCACAGCGTCGACCGCGGTCTCCTCCGGCTCGCCCTCGACGGTGCCGATGAACACATTGTTGTAGCCGAGCTTCCGCATCGCGGTCTGCATCTCGGAATAGGTGATTGCCGCGGTGTGAGAGGTGCCGTGTCCCAGGAAGACAAACGCCACGCCTTCCTGTCCCGCCTTCTGGACAGAATCAAAACCGCCGTCGGTCACAGCCGCCTGGACAAGCAAGGTCGCGACCTGCTCCTTGTCGGCATTGATCTCCTCCGCGTCCTTGCCCACTTCGCCGAGCAGCGGCTCTGCGAGCGCGACCTTTGCGAAGTCCGCCTTGTGCTTGTCGAGCGTCTCCTTTAACTCATCGTACTCCTTGCCCTGCATGAGGTGGGTCGGCTGGACAATGAGCTCTTTGACGCCGTTCTTCTTGGCGCGCTCCAGTGCCTGCTCCACATTGTCAATCTTCTCGCCGTCCCGCGCGAGGATGTGGTTCATGATGATCTGAGACGTAAAGGCACGGCGCACGCTGTAGTCCGGGAACTGCTTTGCGAGATAGGACTCGATGCCGCCGATATCCTTCGCGCGGCTGTCGTTATAGGACGTGCCGAAGCTCACCACCAGAATCTCCTTCCCACCGATCTCATCCTGGTTTAAGGGATTGTCCTTTGTCACATCGCCGGTGTCCAGACCGAAATACTCCGGTGACGCGTGCTCGCCCTTCACCTCTGCCTTTGCGCTGTCACTCAAAGCGTCCCAAGCCTCCTTTGCCTCTTTGCAAAGCTTCTCCGTGTCCTCGCTCCAGTTCTGGACATAGATTGCATCAATCTTCTTGCCGACCTCTGCCGCCTTAGCCTTCTCTTCATCGGTCGCAGGGGCCAGTGTCGTCGCTTCTGTCGCTTCCGTTGCCTGCGTCTCCGCCGCGCTCACGGTCTCCGGCTTCTTTTCTTCTTTTTTGCCGCCGCAGGCTGTGACCGCCAGGGCCGCCGTCAATGCCAACAATGCAAGCTTTGTCTTTCTCATCTCTCCGCTCCTTTATGAATGTGCTGTTTGCCGAAGTCCTTACTTCTGCAGTTCGAATGTGAGCTGATAGTCGATTGCATGCGGCGTGCTCATCGCCGTCGTATCGCCGACCATCGCAAGCGGCTTATCGAGCTCCGTGACCGAAACCATAAAGACCGAGTGGCCGTTCTGGATCTCCGGCGTAAAGCGAATGCCCTCGACTTCCATGTAGTCGTACTTGTCACTGCTCCAGACAATCTTTGCCGTCGCTCTGCCGTCCTTCACCGTGAGCTCGGTCGGGCTCGCAATCTTTGCTCTGCCGCTGCCGCCGGAAAGCGTCACATTGACCTGATAGGTTCCGTCGGCAACCGTCAGTTTCTCGTGCTTCTCCGCGAGCATCTGTGCCGCTGCCTCGGCCTGTGCCGTGATATCGTCGCCCGCCTTGAAATCCTCTGCCTTGAAGTCCGCAAGCTTCTTTTCGCCTTCGCTCGCCGCGCTCTCGCCCTTCGATGCCGCATCGGATGCTGCGCTCTCGCCTGCCGAAGACATCGCTGCCGCCGTGCTCTCGGCAGCCGAAGCCGCGCTCTCCGCCTTCTTTGCGCCGCAACCCGCTGCGAGAACGGCTGCGAGCGCCGCTATTGCCACCGCTACTCCGTATTTCTTCTTCATTGCCTAACCCCTCTGTCTATTTATTCCTCAAAACCGTCTCTGTTCGCATAAAAAGAGGCTCATCCTCGCGGAGAGCCTCTGGCATTTCAGCAAACAGTATCTTATCTGGACTCGGAAACCGTGGTCTCGCCGGCCTTGTCAGCACCCGCAGCAGCTTTATCTACTGCCTCGCCTGCCTTCTCTGCCGCTTTGCCCGCCTTGTCGGCTGCCTCACCGGCCTTCTCCGCCGCTTCGCCCGCAGCCTTCTCGCCGGCCTTCGCCGCATCGGAGCCTGCCTTCGCCGCATCGGAAGCCGCCTTGTTTGCGCCCTCCGCTGCTGCGGAAGCTGCATCGGAGCCTGCCTTTGCCGCGTCGGAAGCTACTTTGTTCGCCTCTTTAACCGCGCCGGAAGCTGCCTTGCTCGCCTCTTCGACACCGCTGGAAGCTGCCGCATTTGCGCTCTCCACCATGCTGGAAGCGGACTCCACAGCACCGGAAACCGACTCGGAAGCTGCCTTGCTCTCGTCCTTCTTGCTGCTACAGCCGGTCGCCAGAACTGCCGCGAGCGCTGCTGCCACTAAAACTGCTCCAACTTTAACTTTCTTCATTTCAATTTCCTCCCTTTGCATGAAATTATGCCGTTTCATTGTAACATATCCGCGCAAAAATTCCAAATAAAGTGCAAAGAGAGACTCATCTTTGCAGAGAGCCTCTCTTTGTCACACAAAGAAGAGGCAGCTCGCCTCTTCTCTGCGTTCCCGGACAGGCACTCGTGCTCAGGAAGGTACTTAAAAGACAGGGCCGGTCTCCCGGCTCGCGGCTCACAGCCCCTTGTCTGCCTTCCCGCTCTCGCAGTGACAGACGGACTCCCCGCATACGGTGACGAGTTCGCGCAGATTCTGCTGCTTCCCGATTATCCGGAGATCTCTCTCCGGCACCCTGCCTTTATTTTTTCGTGTGATTAACGGTTGAACGCGTTCTTGCCCGGATACTCCGCCGCGACACCGAGATCCGACTCGATGCGGAGCAGCTGGTTGTACTTCGCGACACGCTCGGAACGGCTCGGCGCACCGGTCTTAATCTGACGCGTGTTCAGCGCGACCGCGAGATCGGCAATCGTCGTATCCTCGGTCTCACCGGAACGGTGGGAGGTAATCGCCGTGTAGCCCGCCTTGTGCGCCATCTTGATTGCCTCAAGGGTCTCGGAGACCGAACCGATCTGATTAAGCTTAATCAGAATCGAGTTGCCGCAGCCAAGCTCAATGCCCTTCTTGAGGCGCTTCGTGTTCGTGACAAAGAGATCGTCGCCGACCAGCTGAACCTTGTCGCCGAGCTCCTTCGTCATCTCTTTCCAGCCCTCCCAGTCCTCTTCGTCGAGACCGTCCTCGATGGACCAGATCGGATACTTCTCAATGAGGCTCTTCCAGTGCGCAATGAGCTCCTTCGAGGTGAAGTCCCTGCCGGACTTCGGCTGATGATAGAAGCCGATGCCCTTGTCGCTCTTCCACTCGGAGGAAGCCGCATCCATCGCGAGCACAAAGTCCTTGCCCGGCTCGTAGCCTGCGTCGCGGACTGCCGCGAGAATGTGCTCAATCGTGTCCTCGTCATCCTTTAAGTTCGGTGCAAAACCACCCTCGTCGCCGACAGCCGTCGTATTGCCCTCGCTCTTCAGAATCTTCTGGAGGCTGTGGAACACCTCGGTGCACCAGCGGAGACCCTCGGAGAAGCTCGGCGCGCCGACCGGCATAATCATGAACTCCTGGGTGTCCACGGAGTTCGTCGCGTGTACGCCGCCGTTTAAGATATTCATCATTGGCACCGGGAGGTTATTGCCGTTTGCGCCGCCGAGGAAGCGGTACAGCGGAATGCCGAGCGACTCGGCCGCAGCCTTTGCCGAAGCAATCGAAACCGCGAGAATCGCGTTTGCGCCGAGCTTCGACTTATTCTCGGTGCCGTCCGCCGCGAGCATTGCGGCATCGACCGCGTAGACATTCTGCGGATCCAGACCGTGCAGCACCTCGTTAATCACGGTATTGATGTTCTCGACTGCCTTTCTCACGCCCTTGCCGCCAAAGCGGGACTTGTCGCCGTCGCGAAGCTCAATCGCCTCAAACTCACCGGTCGAAGCGCCGCTCGGTGCGGTGCCTCTGCCGACCGAACCGTCGGAAAGCGTGACCTCTGCC
Source organism: Stomatobaculum longum (assembly GCA_000242235.1). Taxonomy (GTDB): domain Bacteria; phylum Bacillota; class Clostridia; order Lachnospirales; family Lachnospiraceae; genus Moryella; species Moryella longum. The sequence goes on along the minus strand of JH590864.1, from coordinate 161,869 downwards.
TCGACCGTCGGATTGCCGCGGGAGTCAATGATCTCTCTTCCGATTACCTTCTCAATAGAAAGATGTGTCAACATATTGGTTCCTCCACTTCTGAAATCTGTTAAAGAACTCTTGTCCGTACCAGTATAGCACGGAACCGTTTGCCCTGCCTCTTATTTTTCGTAGCGGTAAAAGCCCTCGCCCGCGTTGACGCCGGTCTTGCCCGCGTCGATTTTTGCCTTGAGTCCCGCCGCAATCTTGCCGGCCGTGCTCTCCGGATTTTTTGCCTCCGGGTTCATCGAGACGATGTTGTAAGCGGTCTGAAGCCCCACAATGTCGAGAATCCGGAAGGGGCCGTAGGGCGAACCCGTGCCGAGCGTCCAGGTCTTATCAATGGTCTCCGGATCCGCGACCTCATTGGCCCAAAGCGCCTCCGCGGCACTTAAGAAAGGCACAAGCATTGAGTTCAGAATATAGCCCGGCTGCTCCTTTTTGAGTTCCAGTGGAATCATGCCGATTTCCTTGGCAAATTCCACGACGCGGCCAAAGACCGCCTCCGAAGTCCCGCTGTGCCCCATGATCTCCGCCGTATTGCTGCGCCAGATATTGTTTGCAAAGTGAAGCGCGAGATAATTCTCCGGATAGGGCAGCAAATCCGAGAACATGCTCGGAATCATCGTCGAGGAATTGGTCGCGACAATCGTCTTTTCGTCGAGAAAGGGGGCGAGTTTCGCGTAAAATTCCCGCTTGGCCTCCCTGTCCTCCGCCATGCTCTCGATGATGAAATCCGCCTCGCGGACACTCTCCGCAAGATCCAGCGAGAGCCGAATGTTCTGTTTCGCCGCCTCGACAGCCTTCTCGAGGCGCGCGAGATCCTCTGCGCTCTTGACCGCCGCCGCGTCGCCGAAACCGCGCGGCAAATCAAGCGGTTTGCCCGCGAGCATCGCCTCGCCGATCCGCGCGAGCTCCGCGCGGTACACATTGTAAAGTCGCGTGAGCTTCGGCTCCGTTCTGCCGATCGAGCCCTCGCTCCGGAGCCATATCGTCACCGGGAAGCCCTTAAACGCCGTCTGAAACGCAATCTGCGCGCCGAGCACGCCGCCGCCCGCCACCAATACATGCCGAAATTCCATATTCACCTCCGGTCTCTCCGAGACCTTGTACATTTATCGATACAAAGAGAGCATACCACGACCTGGAAGCCGCGCGCAAGCTCAGCCGTCAAAAAGCTCCGAGAAGTCGTGCCGGTTCTCCAACTCCTCCGCCGAGACCTCGAGGTAGATGTCGAGCGCCGGGCTCTCCTGCGAAGCGGTCAGAATTCCCGCCTTCATGAGTTCGAGCACCGCGAGAAACGTGACCACGAGGAGCAGCTTGCTGCGCCGCTTTTCAAGTAAGTCCCGGAACGAAAAACTCTCGTGCGCGCGCGCATAACTCATGACCGCTTCAATCTGCATCTTCAGACTGATAGGCTCGCGTTTGATGGTCCCGAAGCGACTCCGCTCCGGATCGATCCTGTCTTCGCGCTGACGCATGACCTCCTGAAACACAAACTGAAGTCGCGTGAGCGTCACATCCTGAAAGAGCTCGTCGAGATCCACGGGCTGCGTCCACTCCGCGACTTCTTTCGGAAGCGCGGGTTCGCGGAAAAAGACCTTGTAGGCGTCAAATTCGCGGTCGGCGAGTTCCTCCGCCATGAGCTTATACTTCTTGTGCTCCAAGAGGCGATTCACAAGTTCCGCTCTCGGATCCACCTCTTCGCCGGTCTCCTGATCCACCTCGCGCGGCAGGAGCATGCGCGCCTTGATATCGAGCAAAGTCGCCGCCATCAGAAGGAATTCCGAGAGCTGATCGAGATCCTCCCTCTCCATGCCGGAGAGATACGCCATATACTGCTCCGTGATCTCGGCAATCGGAATGTCGTAGATATTGATTTTATTCTTTTCAATCAGCCTTAAGAGAAGATCGAGCGGCCCCTCATACTTTTCAAGCCGCAGCGAGAGCGCCTCATCTGCCATGTCCTCTCCCCTTTCGAAGCTCCAGCACCATGAGCTCCGGCAAATTCATAAAGCGGAGGTTGATGCTGTGCGTACCGATGCCCGGGCTTAGGAGCATCGCGTGTTCTCCCCGGTAGAAAAGCCCGCTCGCCGGGCGGCGGAAAAATTCAAACTGCGGCGTCATGAGACCTATGTTCCCCGGGAGCCGCACTGTGCCGCCGTGCCAATGCCCCGCGAATGTGAGATCCGCGCCCCAGCGCGCATAGGCGTCAAAAAAAGCCGGGCTATGCGCAAAAAGAAGCTGAAAGCGCGTCGCATTTGCCGCGCCGAGGTGCTCCTGCACATAGTCCGCATGCATCTCATCGTGCGGCGCTCGCCGGTAAAAGTTCTCGGTGATATGGAGCCCCGAGAGTGCAAGGTCATTGCCGAGCAATACAGTCTCATCCGAGAGATAGTGTACGCCCTGCCAACTAAGCCCCGCCTGCAAGTCGTCGAACAGCTGCAAATAGCGCCCGCGGTCGCGGTCCAGCCGCGCCTCGTGGTTTCCCTCGCCGTAGTAGACCGGCGCGATTTCCGCAAGCCGCTCCGTCAGCGCGAGGGTCGCCTGAATCGAAGCACCGTGCTTTGCCGTCACCATATCTCCGCCGAGGAAGATGTAGTCCGGCCGAAGCCGCTCCGTTTCTTTCAGGAGCCGCGCCGCAATGTCGCCGAGACGGCGCTCGTGAAAGTCCGAGAGGTATACAATGCGGCGCGGTCTTTCGATTTTCGGGCTCCGCAGTTCATAGCGGCGCACAATGAGGCTCCGACGCTCCCGCTCGGATTCAAAAAGGGCGGCCGCCGCAATGCCGACCGCCGCCGAACCGAACGAGAAGAAAAGCTTCTTCTTATCCAATCCAAACCCCTTCCCTGTTGACTCGGTATCCATCCGGTGTGCGGCTGTCTGTCAACATTTTGCCGTCACTTCCAAGATAATACCACTGATTTCGATACTGTAGCCAGCAGTTTTGCTGCAGTGCGCCCTGCCCCGGTGCCAGGTAATACCAGGCGCCCGTGCTATCCTGCTGCCAGCCCTCCTTCATATTGCCGTCCGCGTCAAACCAGTACTGCGCACCGTTAATCTCCCGGCGAGCATTCTTCACGAGCTCACCGTTTGCTTCTCTGTACGCCCACACGCCGTTTCTTTGGAGCCACCCCGCCTGACTTGGCAACTTTGCCCCCGGTCCGCTTAGTGCCTGATTTTGATTTGCCGACGGATTTGCTTCCTGTCTGCTTGCCGGATTTGCCTGACTTCCCGCCGGACTTACCGTTTGTCGGCTTACCGCCTGCTGATTTTCCGCCGGATTTTCCTGCTGACTTTGAGCCTGACTGTTTGCCGTGAGCGCCTGTACTCTGCCGCTTGTCTCCTGTGCCGTTTCCCCGCCCACGGCTTCCTGTTTTTTTCCGCCGGACTCTCCCGCGAGCTGGAACCCGTAGTCGAGCAGCGCCCTTGTGTCCGCGTATTGCGTCCGCTTGCTCTTCATAACCACCGCAATGAGACGCACGCCGTTTCGCTCCGCGCAGGTTACGAGCGTATTGCCAGCCGCGCTCGTATAGCCTGTCTTGCCGCCGAGAATGCCCGGATAATAGTCCGAACCGCCCGGCGCAATCATACGGTGTCCCATTGTGATGTCCGTGCCGTTCGGACGCTTTTTGGTCGCCGGAAAATGGTACGAAGTCGTCTGATCCAGCGCACGGAAATCGGCGCGATCAAAACAGGCCTTCGCAATCAGCGCCATGTCATGCGGTGTCGTGACATGGTTTGCGTTGTTCAGACCGTTCGGATTCACGAAATTCGTGTTGGTGCATCCGAGCTGTCCGGCTCTCCGGTTCATCTTCTGTGCGAACGCGGAGACCGAACCCGAGACATGCTCGGCGAGCCCGTTCGCGACCTCGTTCGCGGATTTCAGCATGAGCCCGTAGAGGCAGTCCCGCACCTTGACGCGATCGCCCTTTGTGAGCTCCAGATTCACCGCGCCCGACTCCAGATTTCCGGTCGCGCTGTCGGAGAACACAACCACATCGTCCTGTGAGCTGTTCTCGAGCACCAGAAGTGCCGTCATAAACTTGGTGATTGAAGCCGGATAGAACTGCTGATTTGCGTTCTTCTCATACAAAAACTGTCCCGTCGTCGCATTGTAGAGCGCCGCGCCCTCCGAGGCAATCTGCGGCGCGGTCGCCGCATAAGCTGGCTTTACGCCGATAGAGCCGCCGAAAAGCAGCAGTGCCGCGATGAGACAACAGAGCCCTTTTTTGATTTTTTCCTGCATCAAAACGAAATCTCCCTCCCCTGAGATGCCGTCTCCGCTCTCAGTTCTATTTCATTTTTCTTATAATTTTATCACAGTCTTACTTCTCATTTTTTACAAAATCATGAAAAAGAGTGGGTATTTCTGTCGCTTTACAAAAGATACGACCCTGAATGCGATCTTTTCCACCGCCGCCCTTGCCGCCGCGCGAGCGGATTTCGGCGAGAAAAGACTCCCGGTCAACCCCGTCGCCGGACAGGAGAAACGCATAGCCCGTCTCCTCCGCGCCGGAGAATAGCCCGAGTACACCGGAAAAGCACTCTCTGAGCGGCTTTAGCGCGCGCTGGAGCACACTCTCCGGGAGCGGCGGCAGAACAAGGCAGGGTGCCTGCTCACCCCTCTGCGCCGCTGTCTCTGCCTTGGCAAGAATCAGTTCGACCGCAAGCGAAGCCGCGCGGCTCTCGGCGGCAGCGCTCTTCTCCTGCACTTTCATAACCGCACTGTCCAGTTCGCCGAGCGGCGTCGAGAGTCGCGCCGAAATCTCTTTTGCCTCGTCGAGGCAGGCCGAAAACGCTGTGAGCGCCCGCATTCCGCAGGCAAGATACAGTCTGGTGCCGCCCTTATAGTTCATTGCGCTCAGAATCTTTACGAGTCCCACCTCCGAACTCCGCGCGACATGGGGCGCACAGCAGGCGCAGGTGTCCACATCCCCGATTTCGACGAGGCGGATTGCCCCCGTCAGTTCCTTTTTCTGCCGGTAAGAAATCGCCGCAAGCTCCGCCGCGTCCGGATAAAAGGCTCGCACCGGGATGTCCCGGAAAACGGCCTCATTGACCGCGCTCTCAAGCTTTGCGAGATCCGCCGCGCCGAGCGGGACACTGAGATCCACCTGCACTTCGCGCTCGCTCAGATGAAAGCCCACATTTTCCGCGCCGAAGAGGCGGTGCGCAAGCCCCGACAACATGTGCTCGCCCGTGTGCTGCTGCATAAAGTCAAAGCGGCGTGCCCAGTCGACCGTCCCCGTGACCGTGCTGCCGACCGATAGCGGCGCGTCGACCAGATGGGTGATGATGCCATCCCGTATCGTGACATCCAGAATTTTTGCCCCGCCGAGCGTGCCGCGGTCCGCCTTCTGCCCGCCCTGTTCCGGAAAAAAGGCCGTCCGGTCCAGAATCACCGCAAAACAAGTCTCGCCGTCTGCCGTTCTCTCCGTTAAAGAGAGCACTTCCGCCGTAAAGCAGAGCTCCCGCGGATCTCTGTCAAAAATCGCCTCTGTCATACGAATCTCCTCTCCGCCCGCCGCGGCAAATGTGCAAACGCTCCGATTTCCCGCACACGAAAAGACAGCCTCCTTTCGGGAAGCTGTCCTTTGCTCATCTCGTCACTGCGCTGCCTTGATTGCCGCGAGCAGTTCCGCATAGGTCTCAAACACCGGATACTGCGGGTAGGTCTTCTTGATTTCCTCCGTCGTCCGGAACAGGAAGCCCGCCTTGCTCGCCTCGATCATGCCGAGGTCGTTGTAGCTGTCACCGCTCGCAATCGTCTCATAGCCGATTGACTGGAGCGCGCGCACCGTCGTGAGCTTCGAGTGCTCGATGCGCATCTTGAAGCCCGTGATTTCACCGCTCTCCGCGACCTCAAGCGAGTTGCAGAGTATCGTCGGATAGCCGAGCTTTTTCATGAGAGGAGACGCGAACTGCGTGAACGTGTCACTCAGAATCATGACCTGGGTAAAGCTCCGGAGCTCGTCGAGGAACTCCTTGGCGCCCGGCATCGGATCAATCGTCGCGATGGTCTCCTGAATCTCCTTGAGCCCGAGGCCGTGCTCCTTCAGAATGTCAATGCGGTAGCGCATCAGCTTGTCGTAGTCCGGCTCGTCCCGCGTTGTGCGGCGAAGTTCCGGGATGCCCGAAGCCTCCGCAAACGCAATCCAGATTTCGGGAACCAGCACGCCCTCCAGATCCAAGCAAACAATATTCATGTTGTGCCTCCTCATTTCGCAATTTCACAATAACAGCCACATTATACCAAAGCGACCCGCTCTTTGCCACTAAATCGACTTGCCGAGGAACTGGCTCTCATAGAGCGTGTAGTAGAAGCCCTTCGCCGCCATGAGTTCCTCGTGGTTGCCCTTTTCGATGATGTGTCCGGCCTTCATCACAAGAATCACATCGGCGTTCCGTATCGTCGAGAGACGGTGCGCGACAATAAAGCTTGTGCGCCGCTCCATGAGCTTGTTGAATGCCTCCTGAATTTTGAGCTCCGTCCGCGTGTCGATCGAAGAAGTCGCCTCATCCAGAATCAGCATCGACGGATTGCTCATCATGACGCGGGCAATGCAGAGGAGCTGCTTCTGTCCCTGCGAGAAGCCCTCGCCGTTCTCGGCAATCACCGTGTCATAGCCCTGCGGCAGTTTTTCGATGAAATTCGCAATGTGGCAGATGCGCGCGACCTCGCGCATCCGCTCCTCACGGATGCCCGGATTGCCCATCGTGATATTCTCGCGTATCGTGCCGCTCTTTAGCCAGGTCTCCTGTAAGACCATGCCGAAGCCGCCGCGGAGCGAGGTGCGCGTCAGATCGCGGAGATCCGTGCCGTCGAGGGTGATGCTGCCGCCCGTCACATCGTAGAAACGCATCAGGAGATTAATGAGCGTCGTCTTGCCGCAGCCGGTCGGCCCGACAATCGCGATTTTCTGTCCCGGTTTCACCGCAAAGTCAAAGTTCTCAATGAGATGCTGTTCCGGCACATAGGAAAAGGCGACCTTGTCAAACCCGACCGCACCGTCGAAGCGCTCCGGTGCCTTGGCATCCGCCGCGTCGGGCACCTCCTCCGCCTCCTCGATAAACTCAAAGAGTCGCGCCGCGCAGGCAATCGCGTTCTGAAGCTCGGTCACAACGCCCGAAATTTCGTTGAACGGCTTTGCGTACTGGCTCGCATAGCTGAGAAAAGCCGTGAGCTCGCCGACCGTCAGATGCCCGCCGATCACCGAGAGAGCACCGACCGCGCCGACAATCATATAGACTAAGGCATTTACAAAGCGCGTCGTCGGGTTGGTCAGCGAAGAGAAGAAAGTCGCTTTCAGCGAAGTCTCGGTCAGCTTTTCATTGAGCGCATCGAAATCCGAAATCACGGCGCGCTCGCGGTGAAAGGCCTTGACGACGCGCTGTCCCTCGACCATCTCGTTAATCATGCCGGTCTGCTCGCCGCGAAGCGTCGACTGCGCGCGGAACAAAATATAGCTGTGCTTTGAGATATAGCCCGCGAGCAAGAAACTAAGCGGTGTGATCAACACGACCGCGAGCGTAATCCAGACATTGACCGAGAGCATGAAGAGGAGCGTCCCGAGTATCGTGAGAACACCCGTAAAGAGCTGGGTAAAGCCCATCAAAAGGCCGTCCGAAAACTGGTCGGCATCCGCAATCACACGGCTCTCGATCTCGCCGACCGGATGCGCATCGAGGTAACTTAACGGCAGGCGCTCAATCTTCCGGAAAGCATCGTTTCGAAGCGCCTGCACGACCGCATAGGCCAGGTGGTTGTTGCAGAGATTCATGCACCACTGAAAGATGCCCACGCCCGCCGCCGCGAGGACAAGCTGTAGCATGATGCGCCGCACACCGTGGAAATCCACCCGTCCCGCGCCTATCATGTGGTCCACAACGGCACCGGTCAAACGCGGCGCGAGCAGAGTCAGAACAACCGTCAGGAAGGCAAAGAGTAGCGATGCCATCAGGTACAGCCGGAAGCGGCCGATGTAACGGAGCACCTTTTTGACGGTGCGCCACTGAAAATCATTTTTCTTCTTCTGTTTCATCTCACGCCTCCTTCGGGAACTGGGAGTAGTAAATCTCCTGATAGACCCGGTTGTCCCGGAGAAGCTCCTCATGTGTGCCGCTGCCGACCAGTTGCCCGTTATCGAGCACCAGAATCCGGTCCGCATACTGCACCGAAGCCGCGCGCTGCGACACAATGAAGCAGGTAATGTCCTTTGCGCTCTCGCGGATTGCGGTGCGAAGCGCTGCGTCGGTCGCAAAGTCGAGCGCCGAAGCACTGTCGTCGAGAATCAGAATCTCCGGCTTCTTCATCAGCGCGCGCGCAATCGTGAGGCGCTGCTTCTGACCGCCCGACAGATTCCGGGCGTTCTGCTCCAGATGGAAGTCGAGCGTGCCGGGCTTGGTCTCGACATATTCCTTCGCCTGCGCGACCGTCAGCGCCTCCCAGAACGCCGCACTATCCGCATCCTCTTTGCCCCAGCGAAGATTGTCGGCAATGCTGCCCTGAAAGAGCTCGGCCTTCTGTAAGACTATACCGATTGCCGCGCGGAGACTCTCGAGCGTCAGCTTCCGCACATCCTCTCCAAAGACCGCTACCTCGCCCGCCGTCACATCATAGAAACGCGGAATCAGATTCACGAGCGAGGACTTGCCGCTGCCCGTGCCGCCGATAATGCCGATGGTATCGCCCGCATAGGCCGTAAAACTGATGTGCGAGAGCGCTTCGCCGCTCTCTGCGTCATAGCGGAGCGAGACATCCCGGAATTCGACCGCCTTCTTCCGGCCGTTTGCATCCGCTACCTCGCCCGCAAACACCTGCGCCGTGTCCTCGCTGCCGTCCTGCATATCGCACCGCACCTCCAGCACTGCGGCAACGCGGTCACTGCAGGCCATGGCGCGCGTCACCTGAATAATCAGATTGGCGAGCTTGATTAACTCCACCAAGATCTGCGACATATAATTCAGCAGCGCGACCACCTGACCGGTCGCGAGAATGCCTGCGTTTACGCGCACGGCGTCTGTCTGAATCAGTGCGACAATCGCGAGGTTAATGAGCACATAGGTCAGCGGATTCATGAGCCCCGAGATGCGCCCCACACGGATCTGCTCCGCAAACAGCGCCGCATTCCGCTCCGCATAGCGCTGTCTCTCATTCTCCTCCTGGCAGAAAGCCCGGATCACGCGGACACCCGTCAGGTTTTCGCGCGTGCTCGTCATAATCTCATCGAGCCTGCCCTGCACCTTTTTATAGAGCGGTAAGGTGGTCAGGAGAATCCAGAAAACAACCGCACCGATGACCGGAATCGCGACCGCAAAGATCAGCGCCGACGGCACATCAATCGTAAACGCCATAATCATGGCGCCGAAGACAATGAAAGGCGAGCGGAGAAACAGCCGCAGCACCATGTTGACGCCGGACTGCACCTGGTTTACATCGCTCGTCATCCGCGTAATCAGCGTGTCCGCGCCGAAAAGATCCAGCTGCGAAAAACTGAGCTCCTGCACCTTGGTAAATAGCTGATGCCTCAGTTCGCCGCCGAGCCGCATTGCCGCCTTTGCCGCAAAATACTGCGCGGTAATCGAGAATCCGAGTCCCGCCGCGCCGAGCAGCAAGAGCAAGGCCGACTGCTGCAACACATAGCCGCGATCTCCCATCGCAATACCGCGGTCAATGAGCCGTGCCATAATGAGCGGCACAATCAGCTCGAGCAGCGCCTCCACAAGTTTAAAGAGAGGCGCGAGCACTGCCTCTCTCCTGTACTTCTTCAATATTGGCAACAAAACCTTCATACGCCCCTCCCTTTCTCACAATATCCTAGCGAGCTAAACCAAAGCTGTCAAGAAAGGCGGCGGCCGGGCAATTCCGCTGCAACCGGCACCGTCCGATGATAACTCCGACGACGAAGCGGAGACCTTCCACTAACAAAATAGGCGGGGCGGTGAAGACGAAAAGTCTTCACCGCCCCGCCCGCATATACGAGAATTAGGGGAGTCTCGTTTCTGCCGATATGAGCCTTACGGCGTCTCGCGAATCCATGCACCGGAAGCATCCACATGGTAGCCATCCGGCGTCACTTCATTCGCATACATGGAGCCATACGGTCTGCCTGCGCGATGTCCGTATACCCAGCGATTCTGAGATGCATCCCAGTCCCAGGTCGGCGCAGGCGCTGCCGGATTCAGGTAGTACCAGCTTCCGTTGATCTCCTGCCAGCCGGTCTGCATCGAGCCGGTCAGCAGGTTCAGATAGTACCAGCTGCCGTCCGCGCTGTCGCGGTACCAGCCCTTGTCCATAGAGCCAAACCAGCCGTCGTGAATTGTGGAGAGATGGTACCAGACACCCTGGTCATTCTTCCACCAGCCGCTGTCCATGACACCGTCTGCGTTAAAGTGGTAGCTGTAAATTTTTGTCTTGCCATCGTAGTTGTAGGCAATATCTGCCCAAGTGCCCTTGATTCTCTTGCCACTGCCGAGATCAAAGTACCAGCCGTGGTTTGCAGAATCAAAGTTCACCCAGTTGCCCTCGACACCATTCTGGTATACACGGTTGCCCGTGCCAGTCGATGTGGTGCTGCCGGTGATGCCTCTGCGGCCACTGCCGCCGCGGCCACCACCGCCGCCACCATTCGGCGTCGGGCTCGGCGGGGTCGGGCCAGGAGACGGAGGAGTCGGCACGACACCAGCGATTCTTGCGAGAATACCGTCAATCAACGCTTTCAAATTAGCGTGCTCTGTAACCAGCTCTGCCGTCGTAGGTCTCGGCATGCGATTTACAAGCGCATTCGCCTGCGTTACTGCGTTCGTCAGATCTGCGAGCTCAGTCGGCGTGAGATAAGGCGTGATGTTCGGATTCGTCATGATCCCATTGCCTCTGTTGATCTCCGAGATCAGATTATTTCTCGCATTCTGCCAAGCTGTGTCGTCCGCCGGAATGTACATCGCGTAGACAGTCATGTCGCGGGTCACCGGATCGGTGTCTGCGAATGTCGCTGCTGTCGCATTGTTCTGCTTCCGGAACTGGTCAAACTCATACTCAATGCCGGTCGTCGGATCTGTGTAGTTCACAGCGAGGGCACCGCGCATGGTCGTGTAGTCCGCATGGCTCGCAATATCGCCGCCGTGCGGGACACGGAAGGTATAAGTCGTACCGCGTTTCGAATCAATCACGGTCACTGTATGTGCCTTCTTATAGCTCAGCACAAGATAATCGCCGTTCTTCGCCTCAAAGCTAAAGTTACCGTCAAAGCCGGCTGCACTGAGGTCGCTCGGATTCATGGTGACTTCCGTATAAACTGCTGTTCCCGAACCATCCACGGTGCGCTTCCAGAGCGTATAGTCCGCGTTGTTCTTGAGGCTCTCATCGAGGCGTGCTGCCACGCGAACGGTCGCATTGCTGTTGGTTGCCGGCACTGTCTTATTCACACCATCCACATCGCGCGCCAGACCAACCTGCAGGCTCCACGGTGTCTTCAGCTCATTGTCGCCCGTCTGGGTCTTCAACTCGTTTGCCTGTGCCGCAGGCACTGAGCCGCGGTTAAACTTCACAATGTAGGTGAGCCGGTCAACAGCTGTACTTGCCAGTGTTGCACTGTCATCTGGGTTATCAATCAACTCGCTGAGAAGCTGCGCGTTGTTTGCCGGATCAAGAGCAAAACGCCCGTCCTTCGGTGCAAAATCGAGTTCTGCCTTCGGCTGTGCCGGAACCAGCGGCTGACCGTCAAAGGTCGCTGCCAAGGTGACCGAACCTCTCGGCATCGTGACACGCTGCGTCATAGCATCCGGGTGTGCCATGCTAAGACCGCCGAGTAGCACATTCCAACGCTTGAACGTTGCGCCAGCCGGGACATCCGCATCAATCTTGATGATGTCGCCCTCCTGGAACGTCACATTCGTGTTGTCCGCGCCAATCGGGATAGTCTGCTGCACACCGCTGACAGTTCTCTTGATCTCAGCGACTTTGCCGCCGTTCACAAGTTTCAGCGTGTAGGTGTTCACTGTCGCGGACGGACTGCCGGTCACCGGAATTACCGTGCCCTGCGCCATCTGATTCTGCGGGGTCTGGCTTCCGCCAGTAGGTCTCGCAACCACAGTGTAAGTCGTATTCGGGTCAAGGTTATCAAAGACAATCGCTGCACCGGATGTCGCCGGTGTGACCCAGGTCGAAGCCGGAACCACATTGCCGTTTGCGTCAATCAGTGAGTACTCCGTGTTCGGTGCAGTCGGGCTCACCGTGATGGTCTTCTGCCCGGCGTTTGCGCTGTCGTTGCCGACAGTTGCGTTCGATCCGGCTGCCGGAACCGTTGCGACAGTCGGCTGACTGCGATGGTTCGCCGCAATTGCAGAAATCTGTGTTCCCGCCGCCGGGTTGTCTGTGGTAGGCAACTCATAAACCTGATACTGCGCGTTGACCGGGAGACCCGTAAACGCGCCGCTCTGGAGCGCTGTGCCCGAAAGCGTTGCAATCACATTGCCGTTCATATCGGTGATCGCATAGTTTCTGAGGCCGTTTGCCCCATCCACCTTCACATTGCCGGTGCCGTTCGCTGCAACTTCTCCATTTGCATTCGGCATCGCAAGCACGCCGTCATCCGTTGCGCCAATGCGCTGGAAAACTACTGTGTAAGTCTCGCTGCCGCCGATGACTGTCGTAGCGCCCGGAAGTGCGCCGACGCTGCTGGTCCAAGGCCCTGCAACATAGTTGGTAGCCGGCGTCGCAGTCGGCTTGGGAACATCCGCCCAGGTGGTCGGATTCCAGTTGTTAGAAGCGTCCTTTGTGAATTTGCCGACTTTTACAGTCGTATTACCACTCAGCGTACCATGTGCGCTGTGCGTAAAGTGCAACGTGTACCACTCGTTCGGATTCTCAACAAACTTCGGATAAACCTTTACGGTAGTCGGCGTACCCGAGCCTGCCGGAACCACAAACTTCTGATCTGCAGTCGGAATCACAGAGCTGTTGGTCGCCGCGTCGTAAATCTTTGTCTCGGCACCGTTCATCTCCACATACCAGCCTTCCAGCATGTAGTTCGGATCCGGATCCGCATGTACCAGTAAGCTGCCGTCTGCTGCGAGACCGATCAGCTGATCCCAAGTATAGGAACCGACGCGGATGGAGCGCGGCGCCGTATTTCCAGTAATGTTGCCGTTTGTATTGCCCAGATAGTTGATACGCGCCCATACAGCCGCATCGCCCAGATTCTCGACATAGGTCAATGTGATGACTGCGCCCATGCCGTCGGAACCAGCCTGCAGGTTAAAATGCAGGTTCTGATCCGTTGTCGAGAGACCAGTCGGCCCCTGTGCCCCGCCATTGGTTCCCGGATCCAGGTTCGGCGGGTAGTTATAGCCCGGAAACTGCGGAGCTGCCACAGTCTGTGCACCGGTTGTTCCGACCGGCCGCATCTCATCAATGTCCGGAAGATTCGGTCTGCCCTCCTGGCCATCCAGCGGCTTTCCGTGGTTATCGCGATACTTGACCTGCACGCGGAGCTGATATGCCGGGTCGCGATGATAGGTGTAACGAATCTTCACATTCTGGTTCGGCATCTTGCCGCTCAGAACACCGCTCGCATTGATCGCAAAGTTGTTGTGCGCTGCCAGCGTGTTGGTGCCATAGACGCAGGCACTCGCATTGTCATTCTGTCCGTTTACGACAGTATAGCTGTCATAGACATAACCCGCGATGGTCGGCGGCGTAAACGAAATGCTGTCCTCAGCGTGCTTCGCCTCGCTGGTCGCCGCCTTGATCGTGGTGTTGGTCTGATCCACATATTCCATGCTCAGCGAGAATGTCTTATTTGGATCAACCTTATAAAGATAGCGGACAGTCAGAGCATCGTTCGGCATGGTGCCGCTGACCACATGCGCCGCGCTTGCGCTCGCCGTGATAGCGCCGCTACCGCTGCCGCTCGCCTCGCCATATTTCAGTTTCTTATTGTTTGCTACTGTCACGGTATCGACCGTATAGCCCGGCACTGCCGAAGCCGAGAGCGGAACTGCCGTGACAGTGTCACCCATGGCTTTCTGGTTGGCATCTGTCCAGGGCGCGCCGCCCGGATTAAAGGCGATATAGTCATTCTGGTAAAAGCTGCCGCTTGCAGTTGCTGCGGGCGGTGTAGCACTGCTGTTCAGCATGCGGTAGTGCATGACCGTAAACGGATATGTCTGCGATGATCCCGCGGGCACCCACTTCGCTTTAATTTTGAGATTGCTCCCAAAAGGCATTACGATCGGCAAAGCCGTGATCGCATCCTCCAGGTGATCATTCTCATCATACCATTTTACAAACGTATAACCCGTCCAAGTCGGCGCAGCCCCTGCTTTCCAAGGAAGCGCTGGTCTCGCCTGAGGGTCGCTCGCGTTAGCACTATGGCCGACTGAATCCTCCAGTGGAACGCCGCTGAAACCCGGCGCATTCTTTAAGTAATCGCCCTCATTCAGATTAATACTATTGGTAGTGTAGCCATTGCCACCTACCCCGACGCCCGGGCCATCGCCTGTATCAAAGGTGATGGTTCGTGCCGCCGCATAGACCGGCAGCGCCGGGGCTGCCATGGAAAATACCATGACAGCCGCCATCGCCGCGGCGATCCGAGACTTTAATGTACGTCCCAATCTCATTCTATTCCTCCTCAGTGAATCCACGCACCGTTTGCGTCAACGCGGTAACCATCCGGCGTCGTCTCATTCTGGTACATGGAACCCATAGGTCTCACAGTGGAGCTTGCCCTGTAGAACCAGCTCTCATTCACCGCATCGTACTCATAGGTAGCCTGCGAAGTGGTCGGCGCGAAGTAATACCACTTGCCGCCAATCTCCTGCCAGCCGCTCTGCATGATGCCGGTCGCCGGATCCAGATAATACCAGTGCTTATCCGCCTCATCGCAGTGCCAGCCGGTCTTCATCTTGCCAAGCCAACCGTCGTGCTCGGTGTTGCAGTAGTACCAGTTCAGCTTCTCGTCGAGGAACCAGCCAAAGTCCATAATGCCGTGCGAGTTGAAGTGGTACCAGCCGTTCTTATTGACATCGCCATTTGCGTAGTCAAGCTTTGCCCAGCGGCTCACCAGACGGATGCCGCCGTTCAGCGTGAAGATCCACTCCGAGTGCTCGGGGTTAATGAGCTCCCAGTTGCCGTTGGTGCCGACCGTGTAGCCCTTCTCATAGTCCGCGACAAAGCCTTCCTTGCCGCTGAGACTCGGACCGCCTGCCGTGCTGAAACTGAGGGCGCCGCTGCCGCCGTGACTGCTGCGGCCACCGCCGCCACCGCCGCTTCCGCTGCGACCGCCGTTGCCGCGACCACCGCCGCCGCCGCTTGCGCCGCCGGACAGGTTGTCATCGGTTATCTTGTTGTAGTGGTTGTAGCGCGGATTCAGCGTATTGTCATAGCGCTTCATCACATCCAGCAGATCATCGAGTGCCTGCTGCAGCTCTGCTGCGGTTGCTCTCGGGCTGGTCCGCTCAAGGACTGCAATGGCGTCATTGATGCCGGTGTGCTCGCCCGGAACGCCGTTGATCAGCGCCGCGGTCTCTTTCCGCTTCAGGAAGAAGTCGTCCGCGAGCTTCAATGCCTTCTTGATGGCATCCTCGAGGCCGTTTCTCGTGTCATCAACGACCTGCCGGTTGTCTTCCCAGTAGCCGTAGACAATGGTGCGCTTCTTAATCGGCGCCGTGTCATCATACTGCTTGAACTTGTCAGCCTTGCGGCTCCAGCCCTTCCAGTCGTATTCCACGCCGGTTGCCGGATCCGTCTGATGCGTCGCCGCGCCGGTCGGCTCGTTATTCGTGACCGTGTTGTACTGCGTCGAGTAGTCGCCGTCGGACGGCGAATCGCCCTTTCTGACCGGGAAGCTGTACTGCGGCCACGGCGCATTGGTGTCTCTGTTGTTGATCCAGGTCACCTTGTATGCCTTCGAGTAGGTCAGATAGTACTTCACGCCCTCTTGTGCGGTGAACTGGAACAGACCGCCGCTCGCGTACGGATCTGCCGGCGTCAGCGTCTCCGGCACATAGTCGTTGACACTTGTGTCATAGCGGAGCAGCTGGTAGTCGAGGTTATTCACATCTTCCTTGTCGAGCTGCACATAGGTGCGGAAGGTCGCATTGGAAGGTGTGGTGCGCTGCACCAGTCTGCCGTTTACATAGCGCTCAATCCTGGTCTCCACTTCCCATGCTGCCGTAAACGCAGACGGATGATTTGCCGCTTCCACTGCCGGGTGGCTCTTTAATGCGTTTGCCACGTTTGCCGGGACGTTCTTCTTGGTGTAGACCACCTTGTAGTCTACGTCCGCGTGGTTCACATTCATCAGCACCTGGTCAGCCGGTGTGGTCAGCTGGTTCTCAAGACCCGGAATTTCATTCGGATCCAGCGCCATTTCGCCCGGATTGCCGCCGCGGATCTCATCCGTGACCGGCGCGTTGCCATTCAGGTTGCGGTTATAGTAAGCGGTCAGGACCACGTTGGTATCCGGCATCGTGAACGTCAAAGTGGTGTTCGTGACCAGACCCGTAATGCCCGGAATCACACCGGTCGTCACTCTCCAGCCCTTGAAGGTCTCGCCCGCGCTGTTTGTCGCAGGTGCGGTGAGCACCACAGGCTCGTCCTTATGCGCCTCATCGAAATAAGCCGCATTGATTGCGTTGCCGTTTACAGTGTCAATCTGGCTCTCTCCGTCCGTCGTCGTGATGCTGAACTTCGGAATATCAATCTCGCCGCCCGGATCCATGACGACTTCTGTGCCGTCCGGAAGCTTGCTGAGCGGGGTAATGTCATTTCTGCCGTGCGGTCTCGCGACCACCGTGTACTTCTTGTTCGCAGTGAGACCCGTGAACTTGATTCTGCCCGGCGTTCCTGCCTGCCAGCCGTCCGCCTGGGTCTCAGGCGTCGTCACGACATTGCCGTTTTCGTCGATCAGCGCATAATCCGCGTCCTTATCGGACGGGTCAATCGTGAAATCAACCTTGGTCTCATCGTCCGGGTTATAGGTGATCTGCTTGTTCGTGTCGACTGCCGGCACGTGTGCGGGACTCGGCGCACTGATCGGTGCCGGAACATTCGAAATGTCGTCGCCGACCTGAGCCGTGTTATCGCCCTCTGCCTCATAGACCTGATAGGTCGTGCCGGGCGTCAGGTTGTTAAAGTAGGTTCTGCCAGCCACGCTGCCGTCGCCGACTCCCACGACCTTACCGTCGGGATCCACGACAATGTACTTATAGCCCGGCTTCGTGTTGTAGGCCGTCACAACGCCCTTGCCCTGGGTGTCAAGACTGCCGCCCGCATCCACCGGGTGCACAGGAAGACCGAAGACCGCCGGATCCGGTGTAAACTTGACCAAATAGGTCTCGCCATTCTGAATTGCATCGCCCGCGTTCATCGCAGTGCCGTTATGGAACCAGCCCTTGTAGAGGTAGTTGACCTCGCCAGTGTAACTGGTCGCCGCAGGCTCAACCTGTCCCCAGGTCTTCTCTTTCCAAGTGTGTAGCGTGGTCGGAACACCCGCGTTCCAGGTTACATGGCCGTCAAACGGTCCGAAGTTGATATCAACCCACCAAGCCGGATCTTCCTTAAATGCCGCGACCAGATTCTCGCCGCCCTGGAAGCGATCCGTATCCTGGAGGAGATGCTCACCGCCATCCATCACGCGGTTGTTGTTCGTATCCACGAACCAGCCGTCCAGCATATAATGATGATCGTTCGCAGTGACGATCGGAAGCAGGCGCTTTGCCTTCAGATCTGCATACGTATAGCCTTGCCCTGCGCCGTTGTCCTTCAGCACACTCACCTTGAAGGAGTTGGTGCCGTTTGCCTGAACATCCGGCGAAACCTGCTTGGTCGGATCATCTGCCGGTGCCATGTTGTCGGAGCTCAGGATTCCGAGCTCAGTGCCGCCGACAACATCCTTACCGCTGTAGAACTGGATATTGCTCCAAGCGCTCGCATCTCTCGTGTAGCTATACGTGAGCTTCAGGTCACCAGTCGGCATCTTTGCCTTGTAGTGCTTGGTCGCCGGGTTGAACGTTGTCGTCTCGCCTGCAACCGGAACACCAGTCGGGCTGTCTGCATGCGTACTGAAAATGTAACCGTAGCTCTGCGGCATCGTGAGCGCATCGCCCTCAACTGTATCATCCGTCGCATGTCCCACAACGCTCGCCGGAACAATGTTCTTCAGGAGGCTGTCTGCCGTTCCAAGATCCTCGTGTGCAACCGTGAATTCCTGACCGGTTCCAGCGCCTGTATAGTAATAGGTAATCTCGACATCCTGGTTCGGCATCACGCCGTTGTAGTTGCCAAGCGCGTCCGCACTGCCGGTCAAAGCAGATGTGAGCGGCAGCGGATCGGTACTGTTTGCCACATTGCCCGTATTCACGACCATGTGATCAAAGCTGTAGCCAAAGCTGCTAACCGGATGAATCACAACCGGATCCTCCGGATGCACCATGCTTGTCGTAGACGCTGCCACTACAGTGCCGGAAGCTGTCACATGATTCACCTTTAACTGGAAGCCCGGATGCGCGGGATCAACGCGGTAGCGCCAGGTAACACCCGCATCCTGTCCCGGGAAGCGTCCCGCAAAGTTTCCGTACGTCGCGCTGCCGGACACATTGTCAAAGGCACCAAACGGCGCCGGTGAAGCCTGATCGCTGAACTGATAGGTCGCCGGGTTCATAAAGGAATCCACCGGTGCCCAGACATAGCCCGGAACCACCTTGCGGTTGCCAAACAGCGGGTCTTCCACCGAGAAGCCGCTTGCCGACGGGGTCGTTGTAGTCTGGAACACAATGCTTCCATCGTGATTCTCATAGGAAGTTGTATACGCAAACTTGATGCTGTGGTTCACCGAATACATTGCATCGTAAGTCTCCGGTGTCGCCGGGAACGTCGTGGGAATCGGCACTGCAACCGCCGGGCTCACGCCTCTCTTGTTCCAGCCGAGGAAGTTATAACCGTACTTTGTGACCGTCGGTGAGAGTGCATTGGTCGGGTCTCCTGCGAGACCGCTGAGCTGCGCCGGTGTCGGCGTACCGCCCTTTGCGTCAAAGGTAATGGTGCTGTTGTCTCTCACATAGTGATAGGTCACAATGATGTTCTGCTTCGGCATGCTGCCGGTAACTTTGCCGAAGTTCGGACTGCTCGCCGTGCTGTCTGCCGTGAGCTTTGCCGTTGCCGGCGGTGTCACCGCCTCGTCGGTGTCAACGCTGGACAAGCGATAAGAAGGCGGCGTCACGGTGGGAGCGCCCTCGTTGACCGCATCACCCGCCGCAAAGTTCTTCGCCGCACGGTTCTCTGCGCCGGTCACATTGTCGCCGTTCGCGTCCACATACTTAAAACTCATCGTGTAGCCGGCTCTCCGAAGCGCCGCATTGTTTGTTGCGGTCACCGAATCTGCAACCGAGAGACCGTACTTATCAGCCTGGTCTGCCGAGAAGAAATTGCTGAACGGCATCACGCTGCTCGGCGTCACGCCGCTGCCCGGCTCTGCGAAGTTCTTCTCCTGCGCCGCAGTCGGTGTTCCGACGCCATTAAATGCAGTTGGCAGGTTATCGCTCTTCACCGAGACACCGATGCTGGAGCCTGCAATGCTCTGCATCACGGAGAGCTTTTTGCCTGCCGCAACAAATACATTGCTCGGCTTGTTCTCGCCGTCTGTGTTGCCGGTTACCTGAATATTGGAAGCGCCACCGCTCAGCTTGCCGCCCGCAAGCTTAAAGCTACCGCTCTCAAAGTTGATGGCGCCGCGTCCGCCGGTCGCGGACTCATTGCCGCTGACCTTTGATCCGTCCTCCATCTGGAGCGTTCCACCCTTGATGTCAATAGCCGCGCCCTTGTCGTTGGCAGAGATCTTTGCATTCTGCACCGCTGCCTGATCGCCGAGGCGCAGGGTACCTGCCCCCACGGAAATCAGCGGTTCTGTGCGGGTCACGCTCGCCTTGTTGCCGGACAGAGTTAACTTCTCAATCGTGTACTTTCCGCTGCCGGTCTGCTTGAACAACGGCGCACCCGCGTTCGCTGCCGTAATCGTTTCAATTCCGCTGTATGGAGTCGCACCCGGACCGTACTCGTAGTCCGTTGTCGAAATCACGACATCCGTGTTGCCGCCGCCGTTCAAATTCACAGGCGCGCCATCGTAATGAATAATGTAAATATATCCCTTCTTGCCTGCGAGCTTATCGACCGCATGCTGCACGGTCGCAAACGGCGACTGATAGGTGCCCTCATTAGAATCGCTGCCATGGCCCGGTCTGTCATCTACATAGTAAGACGTCGCCTTGATCAGAAAAGCAACTCTCCGGTGCACCGTCTCATACGGGTGCAGGTCAATCTGCCAGGAATACGAAACGCCGGAGTCGATGTTGTTCGTCTGTGTATCCGTATTTCCGGTAAACATATAGGTCCAGTACTGGCTATAAACGCCCACATAGCGCGCATCCGGAGGGGTCAGACTCAAGCTGGTTCCCACATCATTGGTCAGCAGGTCAAACGTCTGCTTTGTCGATCGGTTCACCATGTGGAAGCCCGCATTTGTCTTATAGCAGGTCGCATAGTCGTCGCCGTTAATCATGCTGTCGGCGCCGGTGCCCATCCAGAACCGCCCGGTCGTATTGGTCGTATTGTGAAGATAGTAGTCCACGATAATGCTGCGGTTATCCGGTCCCGGCGAGACCCGCATGCGGTACTCAACTCCCAGATTGGTATCCGTCACGACATCGCCATTATGCGCCGGGCTGGGTTTCATCGCCTTATAGCCGCTCAGGCCAAAATAGCTACTTGCCTGGGGCGCCGATGCACTGGGGTTATCCGCCTTGACAACCCAAGACGCATAGCCAGCATGACTCCATGTTGTCTGAATACCGCCGGTCGCGTAATTCGTCTGCCCCGTATCCAGACCGTGGATGTCAAAACGCATTGTTGATATGCCATCGCCCTCGGACGATGCACCTGTCACCGGGCCAATCCACTGGAAGGCTGTCGCCTCCGTGGCGCCGTTGTCACTTCCACCCGGCTGCAACTCCGTCGCATACGCATTTCTCACGCCCAGCCCGCTGACTGCGAGGCCAAAGACCATGAGGAAGGCGAGGAGTTGCGCAAGGGCTCTCCGAAGGATGCCGCGGAGAGAATTCTTGTAGCTACTCATATCTTTCTGTCACGCTCCCTTCTTAGTTCGGATCTGCGATAAAGAGTGCCAGGTCATCCGGCACATCGTTCTTCGTCACAGTCGTGTTCGGGCCGGCAATCAGGCCGCGCGCGAAGTGGTCGCGCTCGCTTCTGTCGTAGTGATAGAAGCCCGCACCCGCACTGCCGCTGTTTCTCCAGCGCGGTGCGTCCTCGTCGCCGGAGAAGCCGATGAACTGGCCGTTGTAGACCAGAATGTAGCCCTCACCGGTGTTCAGCACACGTCTGCCGCTCACAATCTTGCCGTTCTTGTCGACGACAAAGAAACGGTACTGCGGCGTGCTAAGCGTGCCGATATTCTGGATGACAATGCCGTAGCCTGCATCTTCCGGTGCATCCAGGCGAAGGCCGTTGATGTAGAACTTGTTGTCCTTCTTCTGGAGATAGTTGCGGCTACCGTAAGCCTTGCCGCTCGGTGCGAACGCAAAGGTTCTCGGGCCGTCCGCGAGTTCCACCGTGATTTCCTTGCCTGCCTGCATGGAGCCGTCGTTCATCTCATCCGGCGAGAAGAGGTACAGATCCGCCTTCTCGATGCCGTACATATTGCCCTCGATGAAGTCCTTTGCGCTCCAGGCATCCACATCGTACTGCGCGACAAATTCGCTCTTCGCGCGGTCAAAGAGGACAAAGCCCGTCTTCATGCGGCCGATGCCGTCGAATGCATACTCGCGGCCGCCGACCTTCAGAATCTTATTGCGGTACGCTCTGCCCTTAGAGTCGGTTCTCCACCAGGAGCTCTCGAGATCCAGGTTCGCATTCTCATCGAGGTTTGCCGACGGATACATCCAGAGCCACTTGTTCTTCATCAGCGGGCCGCCGTCGTAACCGTCGTAGTAGCGCACGCGCTCATCGGCGGTCGGGTTGGAGCGAACCGCGTTCGAGATACTTGCGACCTTGTCCCACCACTCGATCATGACGCCCTTCTCATCGAAGCCGTAGGTCGCGCCGTTGATGTCGCGCTGGAACGGCTGCTCGCCCGCGCGACTCCGGTACTTCTTCGAGTCCGCCCCGAAGTAGAACCACATCTTCTCGTAGTCCTCGTAGCTGCGACCTGTCACCTCACTCGTGAGGTGGGAACCCCAGTCGTAGTAGAGCCAGCGGTTCGTGTAGAGCGCACCGTCCGCATCCGCGTAGTAGCGCGCGTTGACAAACGGATCCTCGTCGCTGAGGACATTGCCCTCCTCGTCGATCCAGCCGGTCAGCATGTTGCCGTTCTCATCGAACGCATAGTACTGGCCGTCGATTTCCTTGCGGAAACCCTTGCCCTTCGCGCGATAGCCCTTGCCGTCGGCACCGAAGTAGTGCCAACCGCCGTCGCCGTAATTGCTGTCGGGATCGCTCTCGTGGTCAATGAAGACCCAGGCATTTTTTGCCATGCGGCCGTCCTGGTCGACATAGTAGTCCGACCCGCCGTAGGAGAAAATGCGGTTCTTCAGAAGAACTCCGGAGTCGCCAAGGTAGAACCAATCTTCCTTCGACTTCTTGAAGGCATTGGTCACCGGCTGATCCTCCCGGTTCAGGTACTGCCACTCGTCTCCGACTTTGTTCCAGCCCTCAATTGCATAGGCTGTCACGGTCGGAAAGAGGCAAGTAGCAGCTGCCGCCAGCAGAAACGCTCTGGCTGCTTTGACATGTTTCGTTTGTTTCATGTCCCTCCCCTTTCTCTCTGCACTGCCGGGTAAGTCTCTCGACTTTCCCCGCAGAAGGTTGCTGAGCCCCCTTCTGCACATTAATACTTTCTTAATCAATGTATCACGACTGCCTGTTTCTGTCTATAGATGTTCTGACAAGCGGGACTGTTTTTTCGATTTTCGTGATTTTCCCTATTTATTCTCCTAGGCTAACTGTCGTTTTCTCTATGTTTCATCTGAATCTTTCTATTTTACTGGTAGTGTTTCACAATCCCCTGATAGCAGACCTGTCTTATCCACTATTCTCTTTGAAATACAGGTGCCATTTTTTCGTTTTCCCTCTTTTTGTGCCGTTAGGAGCCGCTTACGGCTTTTCTTTTTGGGCATTCTGGCTTACACTACTAGAAAAGATTGAGAGAGGAGTTTTAAGCATGGCTAAATTATTGGGAAGACTTGCGCACCTCGCACTGATCGCGGGCGCTGCGGCGGCAGCTGTCTCCTACTACCGCCAGTACAGTGAGTTCCACCGCGATCTGGACGAAGAATTCCACGACTACGAAGAGGACGGTGAGAGCGATCACGCCCCGCACACCGAGACACCGAACCGGAACTATGTCTCGCTGAACGCAAACCGCGGTGAGTTCACGGCGGCGGCCCAGAACACACTGGAGGCGGCGAAGGGTATGGTCTCGAGTGCTGCGGGCATGTTAAGGGATGTCGGCAACATTCTCGCCGACAACCTGCAGGCGGCTTCCGGCGAGAAAGCAGCGGAAACACAGGCGACGGCAGAGACTGCGACCGAGACCGTGCGTGAGACCGCCGAGGCGGCCGCAGACAGCGCGGCGGAGGAAATCACCTCCGAGAACATTCTCGCGAAGTCCTATGCAGCAGCCGGCAGCAGCGCAAAGCGCGCTACCGAGATCACGGAGGAAGAATAAAACAAACCGCGCCGCAGAGAGGTAAGTACCTCTCTGCGGCGCGGTTTTCTTTTTTTTACATTCCGACCGATCAACCCATGTCAATCCGGCATGGATGAATCACTGCCCGGTTTTGCTCTTGCTTTGTCCCATCACGCTATATTTCCGCTAAACGCTATATGCCCTCTAAATTAAAGTCCGGCAGGAAGCGGCTGCCCTTGCTGTCCGCCTCCTGGATATAGCCGTTCCGGAAACCGCATTGCAAAAAATACGCCTCGGCGCGCGCTCTCTCCCGTCCGGTCAGCGCGCGGTTCAGTTCCGGAAAACGCGTCTTTACAAAGGGCGTATACTGAAACATGAGGCTCACATACTGTTCTGTCCCAAACAGCGCTGCGATGTCATCCAGGACCGCAAAGCTGTTTTTTAAGTGCAGCGGCAGCACGAGATGCCGTATCATCACCCCGCGGACTGCCTTTCCTTCTTTATTTAATGTGAGGTTTCCGCTCTGCCGGTACATCTCCTGCAGCGCCGCCCGCGCAACCGCCGGATAATCCGCCGCACCGGAAAAGCGTGCAGCGAGTGCGCTGTCCGCATACTTATAGTCCGGCAACCAGACATCGACCAGGCCTTCGAGCTCCCGGAGCACTTCGACCCGCTCATAGCCCGAGGTATTGTAGAGCACCGGCACAGTCGGGCGGTAGAGCTCCAGGGCCTTCACGATCTCCGTGACCCAGGGCGTCGGCGTCACGAGGTTTATATTGTTTGCGCCCTTTGCCTCGAGTTCCCGGAAAATATCCGCGAGCCGCACTGCCGTCAGCGCTTTGCCGTAGCGCTCCCGGCTTATTTTATGGTTCTGACAGAAGACGCAGTGCAGATTACAGCCCGAAAAAAAGACAGTGCCGGAGCCCTCGGTGCCGCTGATACAGGGTTCCTCTCCGAAGTGGAGCGCCGCCCTTGCGGCAAGAAGCCGGGCGCTGCATCCGCAGGCACCCGGCTTCTCTTCCCGATTGACACGACAGAGTCTCGGACAGAGCTCACAGGAGCGCAAGTCCAAATCTATCATATATCACTCTTCTTTCCTTCTCAGAAACAGCGGTATGCGCCAAAGTTTCGGCGCAGCAAGCGCTTAAGGCTGCCCGCGCTTTGCTTTTATGCTTGTCTCCTTCCGTCTCAGAGCTTAAAGCTGCTCTTCAGCGAGACAATGCGGTTAAAGACAAGGCTGTCCGGACGGGAATCCTTCGAATCCACGCAGAAGAAGCCGTTTCTCACGAACTGGTAGCTGTCATAGGCCTTGGCGCCGTCAAAGTTCGGCTCCAGTTTGCAATCCTTTAAGATGATGCGGGAATTCGGATTTAAGTTCAGGTTGCCGTTTGCGTCGAGCTTGCCCTTCTCCTCATCGACCAGGTTCTCGTAGAGGCGGCACTCGGCATTGACAGCGGTCGAAGCATTGACCCAGTGAATGGTTCCCTTCACCTTTCTGCCCTCAAAGCCCGTGCCGCTCTTGGTCTCCGGGTCGTAGGTGCAGTGCACGGCGACCACCTTGCCGGTTTCATCTTTGTCGACGCCGACGCACTTCACAAAGTAAGCGCCCATGAGACGCACTTCATTGCCCGGGAACAGGCGGAAGTACTTCTTCGGCGGCTCCTCGCGGAAATCGTCCTCCTCAATCCAGAGCTCTCTGCCGAACGGAATCACGCGACTGCCGAGTTCCGGATTCTCGAGGTTATTCGGCATCACGAGGTCCTCGGTCTGTCCCTCCGGATAGTTGTCGATGATCAGCTTGAGCGGCTTTAACACCGCCATCATCCGCGCACGCGAGAGTTTCAGATCCTCGCGGATGCAGTACTCGAGCATCGCGGAATCCACCGAAGAATTTGCCTTCGATACACCGACCAGCTCCACAAAGCGCTTAATCGACTCCGGCGTATAGCCGCGGCGGCGCAGCGCCGCAATCGAGACCAGGCGCGGATCGTCCCAGCCGTCCACAATGCCGTCCTCAACGAGCTTTTTGATGTAGCGCTTGCCGGTCACGACATTCGTGAGGTAGAGCTTTGCAAATTCAATCTGGCGCGGCGGCTCCTCGAACTCGCACTCGTTCACGACCCAGTCGTAGAGCGGGCGGTGATCCTCAAACTCCAGCGTGCAGATTGAGTGGGTGATGTGCTCGACCGCGTCCTCAATCGGATGTGCGAAGTCGTACATCGGGTAGATGCACCACTTGTCGCCGGTGTTCTGATGGGAGAGGTGCGCAATGCGGTAGATGACCGGGTCCCGCATGTTGATATTCGGAGACGCCATGTCAATCTTTGCGCGGAGCACTTTCTCGCCGTCCGCGTACTTGCCCTCGCGCATCTCCTCAAAGAGCTTTAAGTTCTCCTCGACCGAGCGGTTCCGGTACGGACTCTCCTTGCCGGGCGTGTTGAAGTCGCCGCGGTACTCGCGGATCTGATCCGCGGTCAGATCGCAGACAAAGGCCTTGCCCTTCTTAATCAGCTTGACCGCGCACTCGTACATGGTCTCAAAGTAGTTGGAGGCAAAGAAGATACGGTCGTCAAACTTTGCGCCGAGCCACTCGACATCCGCGCGGATGGACTCGACAAACTCCCACTTCTCCTTGGTCGGATTCGTGTCGTCATAGCGAAGGTTAAAGAGACCGTGATACTCCTCCGCAAGACCGGAATTCAAGAGAATCGACTTTGCGTGCCCGATGTGCAGGTAGCCGTTCGGCTCCGGTGGGAAGCGCGTCTGAACATGCGAATATCTTCCCGATGCCAGATCCTTGTCAATTTCATTCTCGATGAAGTTCTTCTCGCGGCGCTCGCCGCCCGCTGCTTCCTCTGTTGCCGCTTCCATTGCTTTCTTGTCCTCGCTCATGGGGCGTCTCCTCTCTTATTTTGTGACATTCACGGCGCTGAGCTTATAGCCCGCGTCGGTCTTGGTGAAAATCATATTCGGTCTGCCGCCGTTAGCCGAGACGACCAGATTTCCGTCGGCCGCCTTGATTGTTAAGAGATCGGCGTGCAGGACAGATTCACAGAACGCATCGGTGAAAATCTGCTCTGCCGTATACTTCTGCAATAACTCGTCTTTGTTGTCGACCTCATTGCCGGACGCCAGTCCGAGATACAGCGGGTAGGTCGCCATACCGGCGAGCGCGTCCGGATTCTTGTCCCGCACCGCGAGCAGCGCCTGTCCGACCGTGTAGAGCGCATCCTTATCGCCGAGCGCCGTCGCCTCATCGGCCGCGGCGCTGAGCTGAAAAGTTCCGTCCTCGGTCTTGCCGAGCAAGCGTATACCCTCTCCCGGCACGATGCCGTTTGCCAGTCTCGTGAGATCCGGTTTCTCGGCGGCGTCCTCGCCGGTCGCGATATAGATAAGCCCCCGGTCCTTATTCTGCAGCGTGAAGCCGTTCATCGACGCCTCGAGCACCACGCCACTGAGCGTCTCTTCTGCTTCCGCCGCCGTACCGGTCGCCGCGCTCTCTTCGCTCACAGACGCCGTGCCGGGCACCGCGCTGTTTGTCGCTTCTTTGCTCTTTTTCTGTCCGCAACCTGCAAAGAGCAGCAGCGTGGCGGAGAGTAAAAGGAGCGCCATTCCGTTTTCCCGTCGCATGCAGAACCTCCTCAGAACTTCCGGAAGCGCTCGTAGCGCTGGTTTGCGAGTTCCTCGCGGCTCATTGCGCCGTAGCGGCCGATAAAGTCGAGAAGTTCGGGATCCAGTTCCCGCGCGATGTCACGGATGTTTTCAAAGGTCGCCGGTTCTTTCTCCGGAATAATCTTTTCGATGACGCCGAGCTCCAGAAGATCCTTGGAAGTCAGGCGCATATTTTCCGCGGCGCGCTCTGCCTGCTTGCCGTCGCGGTACAGAATCGCGGCAAAGCCCTCCGGTGACAAAATCGAGTAGACCGCGTTCTCCATCATCCAGACTTCGTTTGCCGTCGCGACGCCGAGTGCGCCGCCGCTCGAACCCTCGCCGATGATAATCGAGAGAATCGGGGTCTTCAGCGCCGCCATCTTCTGCAGATTCTCGGCGATTGCCTGCCCCTGGCCTCTCTCTTCCGCGCCGATGCCGCAGTAGGCACCCGGCGTATCCACAAAGCAGATCACGGGGCGCTTGAAGCGCTCGGCCTGCTTCATGAGGCGGAGTGCCTTCCGATAGCCCTCGGGATTCGGCATTGCGAAGTTCCTTCTCTTGTTTTCGAGGAAGTCTCTGCCCTTCTGGATGCCGATCACCGTGACCGGAATGCCGTGGAACGAGGCGATGCCGCCGATTACGGCCTCATCGTCCCCGAAGCAACGATCGCCGTGGAGTTCCATAAAGTCCGGGAACAGGGCGTCGATGTAATCCATCGCGTGCGCTCTGTCCTTTGCGCGGGACAGTTTGACTGTCTCCCAGGCGCTCCGCACCGTGCCCTCGGGCAGGTCCGTGCGCGCTGCTTCGTCGCTCTCATCCTCTCTCTGTCCGAGCGCGAGGCGCTGTAGATTCTGAATGGCCGAGGCCGCCGCCTGGAAAATGCCCGGTGCCTTCTGCGGCTTCACTTCCGCCGCCGTTCCCTCGTTGACATGCTCGGCCGCCTCAAATTCAACAGCTTCCACCGCCTCTTCCGCCGAGAGCTCGGCAGCGCCGCGCACATGGAGGCGCAGAATGTGAGCGAGCACGGCTCTCTGGTCGCGCCGCGGCACAATCGCATCCGTGAAGCCGTGCTTCAACAAAAATTCCGAACGCTGGAAGCCCTCCGGGAGCTTGCCGCCTATGGTCTGCTGAATCACGCGGGCACCCGTAAAGCCGATCAGCGCGCCCGGCTCCGCGAGAATAATGTCGCCGAGCATCGCGTAACTTGCGGTCACGCCGCCCATGGTCGGGTCGGTCAGGACCGAAATGAAGAGTTGGCCGCTCTCCTGCAGTCTGCCGAGCGCCTCCGAGGTCTTGACCATCTGCATGAGGGAGATGATGCCCTCCTGCATTCTCGCGCCGCCCGAGCAGGCGTAGAGAATCACCGGGAGCTTTTCCTCCGCAGCGCGCTCTGCCATGCGCGCAATTTTTTCGCCCAGATTGTGGCCCATCGAGCTCATCAAAAAGCGCGCGTCGCAGACACCGATGGCGACCGGAATCCCGTCGATTGTGATTTTTCCGGTCACGACTGCCTCATTGAGCCCCGTGGTCTCCTTGACTTCCCAGAGCTTCTGCTCGTAGTCCGGGAAATCGAGCGGGTTCACGACCGGGAGTTCCTGATTCCACTCCTCGAAACTGCCGGGATCCGCGAGCAGCTTGATTCTGCGCTTCGCATGAATGCGGACCAGGGTGCCACAGCTCGGGCAGGCAAAGTCATTTGCCCGCACTTCCCGCACGCTGTGCACCGCACCGCACTTTTTGCACTTCCACTGCTTTACTTCCAGTTCTGCTTCCGTCGTATTTCGCTTGAAAAAATCGATGCGCATTTTCCCCTGTCACTTTCCGAGGATAAAGGTGAGTTCTGCTTCCACCGCCTTCTCATCCTCTACGTATGCTGTCGCCTTGCCTTTACCGACAGGCCCCTTCACCTTCTCAATTTCACAGACGAGTCTCAGCCGGTCGCCCGGCACGACTTTCCGCCGAAAGCGCGCGTGATCCACCGCGCCGAAGTAGGCTGTCTTCCCCGCATTTTCTTCCTGCGAGAGAATCGCAACCGCGCCGGTCTGCGCGAGCGCCTCGATAATCAGGACGCCCGGCATGACCGGTTCTTCCGGAAAGTGTCCCCGGAAGTAAGATTCGTCAAAACTCACTGCCTTATAGCCCTCGGCGCGCACGCCGGGCTCCAGTTCCGTGATGCAGTCGACCAGCAAAAACGGATGCCGGTGCGGCAGTATCTTCTCGATTTCTTTGATGCCAAGCTTTACCTGCATGTCACGCCTCGTACTTTCTCATGATGATAGACGCATTGTGACCGCCGAAGCCGAGCGAGTTGCTGAGCGCCGCGCGCACCCGCATGGAGCGCCCCTCGCCCTTCACATAGTCGAGGTCGCACTCGGGATCATCGACCGCGAGCCCCGCAGTCTCGTGGACAAAGTCCTCCTGCACGCTCTTTGCGAGCACCACGGCCTCAACGCCGCCCGCCGCGCCGAGCAGGTGACCGATCATCGACTTCGTGGAGCTGACCGCGAGCTTATCGGCCGCCGCACCGAACGCGCTCCGGATTGCAATCGTCTCCGAGAGATCGTTTAAGTGCGTGGAGGTGCCGTGCGCGTTGATGTAGTCGATGTCCTCCGGCTTGAGCCCAGCGTCGCGGAGCGCAAAGCGCATTGCCTCGGCCGCGCCCGAGCCGTCCTCGAGCGGCGAGGTGATATGGTTTGCGTCACAGGTCGCGCCGTAGCCCGCCATCTCGGCATAAATCTTTGCGCCGCGCTTCAGGGCGTGCTCAAGCTCCTCGAGCACCAGAATGCCCGCGCCCTCGCCGATCACGAAGCCGTTCCGCTCCTTGTCAAACGGAATCGAAGCGCGCTTCGGATCCTCCGAAGTGCTGAGCGCCGTGAGCTGCATGAAGCCCGCCACGCCGATCGGTGTGATGCAGGCTTCCGTGCCGCCCGCGAGCATGATGTCCGCATCGCCGTGCGCAATCGTGCGGAACGCCTCGCCCACATTGTGCGTGCCGGAAGCACAGGCCGTCACAATGTTGATGTTCTTGCCCTTCAGCCCGCACTGGATTGCGACATTGCCCGCCGCCATGTTGCTGATCATCATCGGGACAAACAGCGGATTGACCATGTTCGGCCCCTTGGTGATCATGCGGTTATACTCACGCTCAACCGACTGCAGAGCGCCGATGCCCGAACCGATCGCACAACCGGCCATGTAGGGATCTTCCTTCGTGAGATCCAGGCCGCTGTCCGCAAGCGCCTCCTTTGCCGCCGCGACGGCAAACTGCGAAAAACGCTCCATGCGGCGCGCCGATTTCACGTCCATAAAATCTGCCGCCTTGAAGTCCTTGACTTCGGCGGCAAGTTTCACTTTGAACTTCTCCGTGTCGAACTGGGTGATGCGGTCAATTCCGACCTGTCCCGCTTTCAGCGAGTTCCAAAACGCCTCCGCGCCGATACCGATTGCCGTCACAGCGCCGAGTCCGGTCACAACCACTCTTCTCTTTTCCATGTATTGCGTTCTCCTGCAAAGCCGCGTTGCCTAGTTTCAAAGAACGGCGGAAACTCTTAAATAGAGAGTCCGCCGTCAACGGACAGAACCTGTCCGGTAATATAGGAAGCCTCATCTCCCGCGAGGAAAGCGACGGCTGCTGCCACATCGTCCGCGCTGCCCATGCGTCCCAGCGGAACGCCCGAGAGAATCGCCTCTTTTGACTTGTCACTGAGCACCGCCGTCATGTCGGTGTCAATAAAGCCCGGTGCCACCGCATTGACTGTGATGCCTCTGCTGCCGAGCTCGCGCGCCGCGGTCTTGGTCATTCCGACAAGGCCCGCCTTTGCCGCCGCGTAATTCATCTGTCCCGCGTTGCCGTGAAGCCCCGAGTAGGAGGAAATGTTGACAATGCGGCCGCTCTTTTGGCGAAGCATCTTCTTTGCCGCCTGCTGCATGCAGAAATAAGCGCCGTAGAGATTGGTCTTTAAGACCTCGTCGAACTGCGCCTCCTTCATGCCGATCAGAAGACCGTCGCGGGTGATGCCGGCATTGTTCACGAGAATGTCAATCCGGTTTTCTTTCGATAGCACTTCCTCGAACATGCGGAGCACATCCGCTTCCTCGCTCACATTCGCCTGAATCAAAAATGCCTTGCCGCCCGCAGCCTCGATCTCTGCGCGCACTTCCTCGGCCTTTGCCTCGGAGCCATTGTAGTTTAACGCCACCACAGCGCCGAGAGAGGCGAGGCGCACGGCAATGGCTCTGCCGATGCCGCGCGATGCGCCGGTGACCAGCGCTACCTTACCGCTCAAATCGCTCATAACTTAGCCAGATCCTCCATGGTCTCAATGTTCACGACCGTTGCCGCTCTGTCAATCTTCTTCACAAAGCCCGCGAGCGTCTTGCCGGGACCCAGCTCATAGAAGGTATCCACGCCCGCTGCGAGCATATTGCGGATGCTCTGCTCAAAGCGCACCGAACTGTAGACCTGTTCGGTCAACAGCTCTCTGACCTTCGCCGCATCCTCGACCTTGTCGCCGGTCACATTCGCGTAGTACGGAATGCGAAGCGGATGAATTTCTGTCTCCGCAAGCACCTTGCCGAGCTCCTCACCGGCTTCTCTGAGTAGGCCGGAGTGGAAGGGACCGCTCACGTTCAGCATGAGCACGCGCTTCACGCCTCTCGCCTTGAGAGCCTCCGCCGCTGCCTCGACCGCCTCTTTCTTGCCCGAAATGACAATCTGCCCCGGACAGTTGTAATTGGCAATCCAGACTTCCGGAATGTCCGAAAGTGTCTCCTCAATCAGCGCCGCCTCCGCGCCGAGCACCGCCGCCATTGCGCCGATACCAGCCGGAACCGCTGCTTCCATGAGTTCGCCGCGCCGCGCAACCACGCGAATCGCATCCCGTTCCGAGAGCGCGCCCGCAGCGAAGAGTGCCTCGTACTCGCCGAGACTTAAGCCTGCCGCCGTGTCCGGCGTAAGACCGTGCTTTTCAACCACTTTCAGAATCGCAATGCCGGTCGTGACCATCGCAGGCTGGGTGTACTGCGTCAAATTCAGCTTCTCGTTTTCTTCAAAACAGAGCGCCTTCATATCGTAGCCGAGAATCTCCGAGGCCTCCTCGAAGACCGCGCGCGCATCGGCATCGGCCTCGTAAAAACTCTGCCCCATACCGATTTTCTGTGCGCCCTGTCCCGGAAACAAAAATGCCTTCTTAGACAAAGTCCGCCGCCTTTCTCGCGAGCTCATGACACTCGCGCATCATGTCCTCAATAATCTCCCGACAGGGCTTGATGTCCTGAATGAGACCCGCAATCTGTCCTGCCATGACCGTGCCGCGAATTACATCGCCCTCCTGCACGGCCTTCCGAAGCGAACCCAGAGTCAGGTACTCGAGCTCTTCAAAGCTCTTGCCCTCTGCCTCGAGGCGCGTGTACTCGCGCGTCATGTCGTTCCGGAGACTGCGCACCGGGTGACCGTAGGTTCTGCCCGTCACTGTGCTGTCGATATCCTTCGCCTTCACAATGCGGTTCTTATAGGCCTCGCTCACGACTGCCTCGGTGCTCGCGACAAAGCGCGTGCCGATCTGCACGCCCGATGCACCGAGCATGAAAGCCGCCATCATTCCTCTGCCGTCGGCAATACCGCCCGCACCGATGACCGGAATCTTCACGGCGTCCACGACCTGCGGGAGCAGGGTCATCGTGGTCGCCTCACCGATGTGACCGCCGGACTCCGTGCCCTCCGCGACCACGGCATCCGCGCCGAGGCGCTCCATGATTCGTGCCTGCGCGACCGAAGCAACCACCGGAATGACTTTGATGCCCGCCTTTTTCCAGTCTTCCATGTACTTGCTCGGCATACCGGCGCCGGTCGTCACAACCTTGACGCCCTCTTCAATCACAACGCGCGCGACATCGTCCGCGTGGGGCGACATCAACATGACATTGACGCCGACCGGTGCGTCCGTGAGGCGCTTTGCGTCTCGGAGCATATCGCGAATCACTTCTCCGGGCGCGCTCGCACCGCCGATGAGGCCGAGGCCGCCGGCCTCACTCACCGCCGCCGCGAGATGCTGCTCGGCGACCCACGCCATCCCACCCTGAATGATGGGATAGCGTATGCCGAGGAGCTCTGTCACTCTTGTGTTCATTCCTCGACGCCCTTGTCCTTCAGGTACTTCATGACATCGCCGACCGTGTTGAGCTTCTCAAGATCCTCGCTCGGAATCTCAACCTTGAACTCATCCTCCATTGCCATGACGAGCTGGAACAGATCCAGAGAATCCGCGCCGAGATCGTCTTTGAAGGAAGTCTCCTCGGTGATGCTGTTCTCGTCTGCGCTGAGCTGCTCTGCGATCATCTGCTTTACCTTTTCAAACATGTTATTCTCCTTTGTTGGGACAAGTTAATTGACACTTGTCATTGTTTTGTCAATATTGTTCACTACTTTTTTAACCGATTCTCTGCCCTACGTCAATAGCGTATCCGTCAATACCGTATCACGGTCGCACCCCAGGTGAGACCGCCGCCGAATCCGGAGAGCACCAGAATATCGCCCCGTTTTAACTTGCCCTCGCGGTTCAGACGGTCAAACAGGGTCGGGATGCTGCCCGCCGAGGTGTTGGCCGTGTCCGAGAGATTCATCGGGAATTTTTCGAGCGGCTCGCCGAGGTGCTTCGCGACTGCCTCAATGATGCGGGAGTTCGCCTGGTGCAACACATAGGCGCTCACATCCTTTTTGTCGACCCCCGCGTTTTGCAGCGCCTCCTCAATGCAGAGCGGCACGGTGCGAACCGCAAAGCGGAACACTTCCTGACCGTTCATGTGCAGGAAATGGTTGTCCGGGTCCGTGCGCCCCGTCAGGTTGTGTCCCTTCACGCCGTCCGCGCCGAGTGCGGAGCCCAGAATATCTCCCTTCGCGCTGTCCTCGGTCGCCTCGAGCACCACAGCGCCGACCGCGTCGCCGAAAAGCACGCAGGTGGTTCTGTCCTGCCAGTCGATATAGCGGGTCACGAGGTCACCGCCGATCACCAGCGCCTTCGTCGCGAGGCCGGTGCGCATGAGACCCTCCGCCGTCCGAAGCGAGTAGAGAAAGCCCGAGCACGCCGCATTGATGTCGAAAGCGACCGCATTCATCGCGCCGATTGCCGCCTGAATCTGGCAGGCTGCGCTCGGCGTCACATTGCCGTCCGTGCAGGTGCCGACGATGATGAGGCCGATTTCCTCGGCAGAGACACCGGCCATTTCGAGGGCCCGTTCCGCCGCCGCCCGGCCGAGGCTCTCGACACTCTCCGCCTCATCGGCGACATGCCGCTGCCGTATGCCGGTGCGGGAATAAATCCACTCGTCGCTCGTCTCAATGACCTTTGCGAGATCATCATTCGTCACTACCTTTTTCGGCAGGGCGGAACCCGTGCCGGAAATCCAGAGCTGCATGCGTCACCTTACGCTTTCTGAAGCGACGGGTGTGCGCTCCGGTATGCTTTTTCGCAGGCGGGGCAGCGTCCGCAAATCTTCAAGTAGTCGAGCTTCTCCTGCTGTTCGTATTCATTCCCCTCAACCTCTGCCGCCGCAATGTGACCGCAACCGTACAGAATGGTGTGTTTTGCCATGTTACATCCTTCTTTCTATCTTGCCCTGTTTGCCTGCCTTTGCCGCGAAAAATGTTGCAATCCGCCTCAGATTCTCGCGACGCCCGTGCGTCTCGCCGCTTCCGCGACAGCCTTTGCGACCACTTCCTTGACGCGCGGATCGAAGGCCTTCGGGATGATATTGTTCTCGTTGACTTCATCGTCCGAAATCAGATTTGCGATTGCGACAGCCGCCGCCATCTTCATCTCCTCGTTGATGTCCTTCGCGCGGACATCGAATGCACCGCGGAACAGACCCGGGAACACGAGCACGTTGTTAATCTGGTTCGGGAAGTCCGATCTGCCGGTCGAGATGACCTTTGCGCCGCCCTTCTTCGCCTCATCCGGGAAAATTTCCGGCGTCGGATTTGCGCAGGCAAAGATAATCGCATCCTTATTCATGCTGCGCACCATCTCTTCGGTGACCATGTTCGGGCCGGAGAAGCCGAGGAAGATGTCGGCGCCGACCAGCGCGTCCTTCAGGGTGCCGGTCTTATGATCCAGGTTCGTGACCTCGAGCATTTCCTTCTGCGCCCAGTTGAGGTCCTTCGAGTTCTCGGTCATGATGCCCTCACGGTTGCAGAGCGTCAGGTTCTTAAAGCCGTAGGAGAGCAGGAGCTTCGAGACCGCAATGCCCGCGCTGCCCGGTCCGTTCACAACGACCTTGACCTTCTCCTTGTCCTTGCCGACCACCTTCAGCGCATTGATGAGACCCGAGAGCACCACGATTGCCGTGCCGTGCTGGTCGTCGTGGAAAATCGGAATATCGCACTTCTCCTTCAGCTTCCGCTCGATTTCAAAGCAGCGCGGCGCCGCGATGTCCTCGAGGTTCACACCGCCGAAGGAACCGGAGAGCAGGTAAATTGTATTGACAATCTCGTCCACATCCTTGGACTTGATGCAGAGCGGGAACGCATCCACGTCGCCGAATGCCTTGAAGAGCACACACTTGCCCTCCATGACCGGCATGCCTGCTTCCGGACCGATGTCGCCGAGGCCCAGAACCGCCGTGCCGTCCGTCACGACCGCGCACAGATTCCAGCGTCTCGTGAGTTCATAAGACTTGTTCACGTCCTTCTGAATCTCCAGGCAGGGCTGTGCCACACCCGGCGTATAAGCGAGCGATAAATCTTCCGAGGTCTTGACCGGAATATCCGTGATAACTTTGATCTTACCCTTCCACTCGTAATGCTTTTTCAGTGATTCCTCTGCGTAGTTCATGTTATCCTCCTGTCTGAGCAATCCCGGGCAACGACACAAACCCGTATGGGGAAATCATACACAAAATAACAAGTCTTTTCAAGAATAAGCGCCCTCCCCGCAATGCGATTCCGTCCGCTCCGCGCAGAACTTCAACGCCTTTATTAAGCTTCCCTTAATTTTAGTCCATGCTTCTATATAACAATTAACATCTGCCGAATTCTGTCAAAAAGGGCTTGCTCTTTTTGCCCTGTCCTGTGGTAGAATCGGCCTGTCACTCACTGTAACTGTCTCAGGGCGTACAGCGCCCTTTCGGAGTGTTCTATGAAATTTTATTCCTATGAGTTCCTGCTCCGTCGCAATATCGGCATGAACCGCGTTCAGCTGGTCATTGCAGCCGTTCTGTTTCTGGTGCTGCTCTTCAACGGCATACGCTACTTTAAGGACAAGCAGATTTCCCGCTACCGGGAACTCGCACTGATTGCCCTGCTCCTCTTGATTACCATGGGACTCCTGCAGATTAACCGCTACCGGGAAATGCAGGCGAGTGGCCAGCGGGCGGAACTCGCAATCCACTCGGTGGAACGCATCGCCAAAGAGCTGGATGTCCCCGCGGAAGAGGTCTTCCTAAACGCCACGGAATTTTCCGGGAATCCCATCATTTTCGCGAAGGGCAAGTACTACCGCGTGCTCTTCATCAACGATACAAGTTGCAATCTGGAACCCATGGAACTGCTCGGCACAGAGCCGGAATTCATCCGCGAATGAAGTGCCCACTCTCACGCATCGCCTGCGAGGATTTTAATTATGCTTTCTTTTTTCAATAACTTTTATTTTCTCGTCGCAATCAAGCTCTTGATCGGTCTTCTCTCCCTCTCCTTCGTCATCAACATCAGCGGAAAGGGAAACCTTGCGCCCTCGAACGCCTCCGACCAGATTCAGAACTATGTACTCGGTGGTATCATCGGCGGCACCATCTATAACAGTGCCATCACCGTGCTGCAGTACATTCTGATTCTGCTCCTCTGGTGCATTGTGATTCTGGGCCTCAA
The DNA here is from genome assembly GCA_000242235.1 of Stomatobaculum longum. Taxonomy (GTDB): domain Bacteria; phylum Bacillota; class Clostridia; order Lachnospirales; family Lachnospiraceae; genus Moryella; species Moryella longum. The sequence goes on along the minus strand of JH590864.1, from coordinate 124,627 downwards.
ATGGATCAAGACCAACAACCGCTTCATGGGACAGCTACTCGACGGCCAGCCCCTGGTGCTTGTAAACCACGGCAAACTGAACATCGCAAATTGCCGCCGCGCCGGTCTCTCCGCGCACGACCTCTCCTTCAAGCTCCGCGCAGCGGGCTACTACTACTGGGAGGATTTGCAGCGCGTTGTCGTCGAGCAGAACGGCCAGCTCTTAATCATCCCTTACGGCGAAGAAAATCCGAAGTATCCGCTGGTCACCGACGGGCAGATTCAGACGGATATTCTGGAAATTATCGGCAAGGACGACACCTGGCTCACGGAGACCCTCGCCGGTATGGGCTACCGCGATCTGAGCCGCATCTTCCTCGTCGAATACCGCGACGGAAAACTCCTGGTCTCCGCATTCTAAGCTTGTGATATAGGCCTGAATATGGTATAATTCATACCTATTCGGGGATGTACCGGTTTCGACAGGGACCGTGCAGCCGGTGAAGCTATCCGCATGCGGTGCGTTAAACGGCAAACTTAAATACAAACGCTAACGAAAATTTAGCATACGCAGCCTAAGGGCTTGCCGTCCGACCTGAAGCACTCACACTCTGGGACCCGGGCGTCGACATTGTGAGAAACGACTTGCGTTAAGCTTTGCGCGCAAGGGCGTAACATGAAGCTACCAAAACCGCGAGGGCGTCTGCTCCCGCGCGGCAGAGGGAATGTCAAACAGCCGACTATGATAGTAGAAGAACGGGGAATCGGTTTTTGGACACGGGTTCGACTCCCGTCATCTCCAGCGCCAAAAAGAGCGCACATCTACGCCGGAAACGGTGCGGATGTGCGTTTCTTTTATAACAGACTCGAAAAAGGAGAAATTAAGGAGGTTTTAGAATGGAACTATTGCTTGTATCCTATCTTGCCGGTACAAAAACAATCACGGCGAACTATCTTTCCAAACTGTCTTCCAAGACAATTACCTTTATTCCCACAGCTGGAAATGTGGAGCCGTATACCGGTTTTATTGACGAAGGCATCGCGATGCTGAAGGACTTAGGCTATCAGCTGCATTTGCTCGATATCTCTAAATTCGAAGAACCCGTGCTGGTACAGGAGCTGGAGCGCGCAACCTGTGTCTGCATCTCCGGCGGTAATACCTTTTACCTCCTGCAGGAGCTCAAAAAGAAGCATCTCACAGAACTTCTTGCGCGCCGCATCCGAGAGGGCATGTTCTATATCGGTGAATCCGCGGGTGCTATCATCACCGCACCCGGTATTGAGTACAACCAAATCATGGACGATAAAACCCTTGCGCCCGCTCTCACGGATTACACGGCCCTCAATGTATTTGACCACTCCGTTCTCCCGCATATCGGGGAATATCCCTTCGAAACGAGTTCCCGCGAGACCTTGGAGCGCTACCGGAATTCGTTGAAATTGATTCCGCTCAACAATCACGAAGCCGTCCTGGTAAACGATCGGGGGTATACCATACTGCGCGAAACCGACCCTGAAAGGAAAGCTCTATGACGCCGTTAGAACGCATGCAATCTATGCAACCCTATCACAACAGCTACGAAGGCACACCCGCTCATTTACAGGACAAGGCAAAGCAGCTTTGCTGGGAATACAATCAGACCTCTCCCCGGGAAGAAGAAAGGCGCCGGGCTATCCTACAGCAGTTGTTTGGCAGCTGTGACCCCCAGACCTTTATTGAGCCCTCCTTTCACTGCGACTACGGCTTTAACATTCACACACACGGCTTTGCCCTTTTGAACTACAACTGTGTGATCCTCGATACCTCTCCGGTGCATATCGGCGCGGGCGTCTTTATTGCTCCCGGAGTGTGTCTTGCCTGCTCGGGACATGCGATCGATCCGGCGCAGCGGGCAGAGGGAATCGGTTCTTCCGCGCCGATTACAATTGAGGACCGCGCCTGGATCGGAGCCAATGTGACTGTCTGCGGCGGTGTGAGCATAGGCGAGGGTTCCGTTATCGGCGCAGGCAGCACTGTCATCAAAGACATTCCGGCGGGTGTGATTGCGGCGGGTGTCCCCTGCAAAGTACTTCGCCCCATCACAGAAGCAGATAAGTTAAAGCCCGAGGAAATCAGCTTCTGAGGCGAAGACCGCATAAAGAAGAGGACAGCACGACTTATGTGCTGTCCTCTTCTTTATGTAAATACTCGATACGCAAGCCAGCCCCAGAGTAAGAGGGCAAGCGGCACCGGTATGCGAAACTTCCACTTTTGCGTCTTATGCCGAAAGAAATGCATGCCAAAGAGCGCGCCCGGCGCGCCGCCGAGAAAGGCACTGAGTAAGAGTGTCCGCTCCGGAATGCGCCAGGCTCCGCGCACTGCTCTCCGCTTGTCCAGACCAAAGAGCAAAAAACCGATACAACTCAGCGCCGCTATCCAGAGCAGGAATACGCTCTGTTCTGTGTTCAAGTGCATGCCACTCCCCTCCTGTCCCCTAATCTCTCTCCTAACTTACCGACTTGCCGCTATCTATATCGCCAAGCGCTTTTCTCAATCTCTTTCAGAGCCTTGCGTACGCTACCCCGAATCAATCTTCCTCGTAAGTTCCGGGCTCCCGTGCAAAGACATAACTTGTCTCGGTGGAGAGTTCCTCCCGGTAGGTATAGCCGCTCCGCGAAAAGCGCTTCAACTCCTCCGGTCTCTCCGCGCCTATCTCCGCGAGATAGCGCACCATCTCCCCGCGCGCCATCTTCGCATAGATACCCTTCTGCAAAACCTTACCGCCTATAAGTTCGCCGAACACACAGGTGATGAAGCGATCCTCCGGCTGTAAATACGCCTCGATTGCCTTCGAATACTCCTTCGAGGCGAGGTTGATGATGACGCCGCTCTCATCCCGAACGGCACGGTGCAGCTTGTCGCCCCAGAAGGCGTAGAGATTCTTGTGTCCTGCGACGGCTGCCTTTGCCTGCATTTCGAGGCGATAGGGCAGCACGGCATCCATCGGCCGCAACACGCCGTAAAAGCCGGACAGAATGCAAAGTCTCTCCTCCAGATAGGCGAGCGCCGCGTCTTCGAGCACTTCCGGTGCCATGTATTGGTACTGAATGCCCTCATAGGCGAGCAGCGCGGGCGTGTCCGCCTCTCGAAGTGCCATCTCCGCGAGACGGGCCGCATTTTCCGCGGTCAGCTTGTCATTGCAACCCCAGAGCGCCTTCAGCTCCGGATACGAGCGCGCCCTGAGCCAGGCGAGCAATTCCTCTGTCTCCGAAAGATATTGCGGCAGATGTCGGGGCGCTAAACTGTCTCGCTGCACGCGCATCTTTTTCGCCGGGGAGATGAGTATCTTCATGCGAGTTCTCCGAGCATATCCGCCGGATTTTCGGCGGGTTTCACCTTTTCAAAGCCTTTCACGATGATACCCTGCTCGTCGATTAAGTAGGTGGTCCGCACCACGCCCATTGAGACCTTGCCGTACATCTTCTTTTCTTTCCAGACATCGTAGGCCTGAATTACCGTCTTCTCGGGGTCCGAGAGCAGCACAAACGGCAGGCCGTACTTTTCCTCAAACTTCTTGTGCGAGGCAACGCTGTCCTTGCTGATGCCGAGCACCACCGCCCCCTTCTCGCGAAACTGCGGATACAACTCCGCAAATACGCAGGCCTGCTTCGTGCAGCCGGCCGTCATATCCCGCGGATAAAAATAGAGAATCACGCGCTGCCCGAGGTACTCGGAGAGTTTTCTCGGCTGCCCGTTCTGATCCGGCAGTGTAAAATCGGGTGCTTTGGTTCCGTTTGCCAACATAGGGACTCCTCTCTCACATTTCTGTGATGCACAAGGTAAAAATTTCAACTTTCCGCTGAAATCAGTTTACCATATTTCGGATGCTTTCCGACCGGTAAAAGCCCGCCGCGCGGCACGCAGTAAATGGGATTCCGCTACGCCACGGCCTCCGCAACCGCCTCATAATCCTGCCGGAGCACAGCTTCCGGCTCTTCGGGCTGTAGCATCAGAGCCTCCGTGCCCACCGGCCTTTCATAGACATAGACGAAGGCCACTTCCTCATCCCAAAACAGAGCGCCGTGAAACTCCTTTTGATAGGAGAAGCAAGTCAGCACTTCAAGCTTTTCAGGTACTCTTTCTGCTCTGCGCTAATGCGGTAGCTCTCCCGCGCCTTCTGTATCGCCTTATTGTGTGTCCACCGCGCAAGCCGCTTGTTTTCCAGATAGGGGATGGTTGCCTCCCACTGCTTTGCGAGCGCCGTCGCGAAGAACCAGGCGAGCATCATGTTGACATAATATTCCTCGGATTGTACCGCCGCCGGGATTTCCAAATATGCGGCATCAAAATCCGCGTCCAGGAAATGCTGCATCAGCATCCCGATTCCGAAGCGGCAGGTATAGGTCTTTTCCGATTTTGCCCAGACACGGATGCGCTCTAACAGCTCTTCTTTATGCTTTGAAAAGGCCTTCGGCGAAAAGATGTCACAGACCGCCCAGTTATCCACGAAGGGCAGAAAAGCCTCTGTCTCTTCAAGGCAGCACGCAAAGTCCTTCTCCTCCGCGATCAGGAGTGCGTGGAGCAAGTCTTCGTCGTAATAGTCGTGCGGCAAAGTCCGCAAAAACCGGCAGTGTTCCGGATCCTTGTAATACCGTTTCGCGAGTTTCCTGAGTTCCGGCACCTGGACACCGATGATGCGCGTCGTGGGCACGCCCGGTATTAATTTTGCCTGAAATGCCGCATATCCCTCGTCCCGAAGCGCAAAGAGTTCTTCTTGGATCTTCATAGCTTTAGTCTCCGTCCACCTTCAGCATCATCCGCATGATTCCGTAAACACCACCATAGAGGACGCCCGCCACCATCCAAATGATCCGGGACTCCTCCCAGTCCTGCGTCCAAGTGCTCCAGCCGAGATAGATTGCGGTTGTGAGGCACCAGTACGCGGCGGAAAGGGCACCCATCTTTGCCTGTACGCGCTTTTTGTTCTTGGAGTAATTCCCCTCCTGAAGTACGGTGTCGTAACTCTCTTTGATTGTACTGACACGCACAATCAGGTTTATCCCCAGCGCAACCAGCACGAGCAAGAGGCTCGTACACAGAAACCAAACCAAGGCGCTTGCATCCATGGCGCCCGCAACGAGGAGCGGAATCACCGCCACAATGCAGATCACGGTGCCGCCGGCAAGTCCCAGCGAATAGCGGCTCTCGTAGTCCCGCTTCTTCTCCTTCACCATGCCGCTCACACCGTATTCGGTTTCAAACGGCTCCCGCTCCAAGTATTCAAAGCGGCTCAATTTATTCCGGTCTGTAATCTGAATGAATACGCCTACCGCCGTGAGGAGAAGCAGAACCGCCAAACCGACTGCCATCGCCGGACCTTCCGCCAAGTTGTAGTTCGGACTTTCGGCGATTCCGGCAAGCAGAAGCAATGCGACCGGACTTAAGGTGAACAAGCTGACCGAATTCGCGAGTCGGGGCGCTGTCTCCCGCTTTGCGTCCAAAAACGCGTTGGCCTCCTCCATGCTCACTCGCCGCAGGAGACTGTCCGCATCTCTCCCGGAGGTTTCGACAGTACTCCGGTTTTCCCGCTCCATATCATCCTTCAGAAGGTAATCCGTGCTCACACCAAAGAGCTCTGCCATCTGAATGACCTTTTTGAGATCGGGCACCGAGCCCGCGCTCTCCCATTTGGAGACCGACTGCCTCGATACACCGAGCTGCTCGGCCAAGTCCTCCTGAGACCACCCGTTCTTCTTCCTCTCATCTATAATCTTATCCGCCAAAATCATGTCTGTTCTCCTTCCGTTTTTGATAGCTTAAGCATGCCATTTTGCACGTTTGCAGGCTACCAAAGCTGCTTGTCAATTTGTCAAACGGGGGTTGAGTTTCGCTTGCAGCGCCCTTGACGGCGCAGCGACAAGCAACAGTTCATCGGAGCAGTCGCTTATGTTTCGTTTTCGAGGATTGCCGCAATTTTTTCATACGTATTCCCGTTTCGTATGGTGACTTCCCTGTAAAAGGCCTGCTTCATCAGCTTCTTATGATAGATGGTTTTCAGGTACTCCGCCTCATCGTATTTGCCCCAGAATACCGCGTGTCGCCCGAGGTGCACGACTTCGTTATACAGAGCGGCTTTTTCGATAAAGTCTCGTATCCTGTCCGTGTCCATGCCGCAGGCGTAGAACAAAACATCTCTTCTCGCCATCTCCTCGTGCCACCACTGCGGCAGGGCGTCCCGCTCTTCTAGGTATTCTTCTTTGGTGAGCAGAGCAAAGGGGATGGGGAAGTCATACTTCGCTTCCAACAACGCTCTGATTTTCGAGATGCAACTCTCTTTCGCTTCCGCACTGCTGAAAAAAAGATTTCCGCTGTTGATGTAAGAGCCTACCTCTTCAAACCCGGCAGCTGTGAGCAAAGCGCTTAATTCACGCATCTCCACTTTGTTCTTGCCACCCACATTGATGCCACGCAGTAAAAGTATGTATCGCAAGGAAAGACCCTCCCGGAAATCGGCTTCTGTTTTCACTGACTTAATACGGTTATAGCATACTTTGATTTCGCTTGATACCTTTCGTCAGCGCTCCATCTCCTGCGGCTCCTTCCACTTCTTGGCCCAAAAAGGAAAAAGCCCCCTTTACCGCGCTCGGTAAAGGGGCTTTTTCCCTATCAAACTTATTCTTTGTCCTTGTTCAGGATATTCTTGACGCCGTCAAGCGTTCCTTCCAATGCATCCTTCACATTTCCGGCAACTTCCTTTGCCTTGGCGGATGCCTTCTCCGCCGCTTCTTCCGCTACCTTCTTGGCATCTTCCGCGACTTCCTTTGCCTTCGCGGTCGCCTGCTCCGCAGCGCCTTCCTTCTCCGCCTTTACATCGCCGGAAATCTTACCGACACCTTCTTTGACAGCACCCTTCAGCTGATCGATCTTATCTTCAAGAGACATAGGAATTCCTCCTTTCGTGTTGCCTTCGATTCCGCCTTGAAACCGAAGCACCTGTTCTTCTCAAAAGAGAAGATACTGTCCCCTCTGCCGCTCCCTCTTGCCAAAGAGAAGTCTATTGCAGAGCAGCCGATACCACCCGCCAAGCATCGAACACATCACGCCTTCTTTCCACGAGGCTTCGACTTGCCTGCATTGTACTCTACCTAAGCGAAATAAGCAATCGAACACTCTTCTTCGATCTGCTCTGTACTTGATATGTTTTTTCTACCATGTACAATAAAGGTATCAAAACATGAGGAGGTTTTCGGAAATGAAACGCTATTCGTATCAAACACGCGGTGTCTGCGCAAAACAAATCAGCTTCGAACTCGAAGACAAGCGGCTGCACAACGTCGTATTTCACGGCGGATGTCCCGGCAATACCTCTGCCATCAGCAGGCTGCTTGAGGGCAGGGATGCGGCCGAGGCAGCCTCCCTTCTCAGAGGCAACGATTGCGACGGTCGCGGAACCTCCTGCGCCGATCAGCTGGCAATCGCCGTGGAAGAGGCCTTACAGCAAGCGGGTGTCATTTCTTCTTCGAAGTAAGCCGCGCTTACTGTCTCTTATAGCCGGTGATCATCGTCATGACAAAGCAGAATACCGTTGCCCATGCGAAAAACTTGTGTGACTTCATATAGCCGGACCTTCCTTTCTTTTTGTGCTTTACAACTGTATGCGTCAATCTTACCTTGAATCGATACGAAATGCCAGTGCCGAAAGGGCAGCGGCATTTTTTTTGCAATTTCTTTTCAGTAGTCCGGTACCGTTTACGCTTTCATCAATACCTCAAGCGTATCCGCAATTTCAGCAAACACACTCTCGATTGTTTCTTGAAAAGCCCGCCTGTCATACAGCTCTTTGTAGGCGTTGTTACAAGTCCAAAAGTCAATCTCTTCCGCTATATATTTCATCCAATACCAGTGCTTATTGTTGCTATCCTCAACTTTGACAGGCATTAGAGGCTCAAACACATATGTTTCTGTGTCTCCGTCGCGGCTCTCGGGCTTCCAGTTCTTTTTTTCGACCGGATCCCAGGGGACGATACCGAAATAAAGCTTCGTTCCGATTTCAAAACGTAGAGCAATTTTATCCCCTATCTCGGATTCAGCTGCAGGCACACAATAATTTAGGCTCGGCCAGCTTAATTTTTTGCTTTTATAATATTGGTTTGCCTCATCTCTATATGCCTCATGAACAAGATACTTTGAATATCCCTGTTGATCCATGTAATGCTTGATATGATCAAAGATCTCAATCATTTTTTCCGCTTTGACAGCCGCAAGAACACTCGCGACTTTCTCCGCAGCTTCGAAATTATCTCTTGAAGATGAGATTTGATTCATAATTTCCATCGCCACTTTTCCTTCCTCCTTTCCCGTCAGCTGTTTCAATATCTCACGAAACTGGATTAGAATCTCTCTGACAGGATGGATCTGTTCCAACGCATCCGCCTTGATACAGGTCGTCAGCCAATCAATGATTTCTTTGGCAAACGAAATACACTGAATCTGCGCGTCTTTCAACCCGTTTTTACTGCTGTCCGAGGGCTCATGCCCATCCGGGGTAAGGTAATAGATGACGACATCCGGATCATAACTGACAGCGAAGTTATAATAATCAGAACATTGCCACTCCTGATCTGTCGCGTAAACTTTTGCCTCAATCGGAAGCATGTACTTGCCTATCCTGATTAGAAGATCGATGCGCCGATCATTCTTGATGAGTACCTCACCCGCAACCGTAGCCTTATCATAGTCCTCGCCCGCAATCTGCCGAATCTTTGCCCATCCTAAAGTCTCCAGAAACAGTCGTAGAAAAACGCTGCCTTGTCCATGGCTTCCCTTTGGATCCAACAATTCGCGAATCAAACGGCATATTTTCACTTCATCATTCAGAATGCGCTGTACCCTAAAAATATTGAATTCTTTCCCCTGTCGAAACCGCTCCGCCCGATCATAAACGATCATTCTCCGAACATCCTTCAATAGTTGATTGATGTGCTTTTCCGCATTTCGTTCCGCAGCTTCCATATCCGCTCACTCCTCATACTTCTGATATATACATGTAACTGCTTTTGCAAGCTGGTTCCGCAGGCTTTCCGACTCTGACAGCCTCACATAAGAGCCGTATCGTAGTGATGGGTAAAGCATGACGCTTTTATTAATTGTCGACCAAACGGTTCTCTATTTGTCCTTCTTACCATGAAATTTTATCGTTAGCTTCTGAAAGTCGCAATGCGCATTATGATAATTCCGATTCAAAATTGTTTACTCAAAAAATTACCACATGTGAATCGTAGATAAGAAAGCCGGTTTGTGTTACATTCATGGTGGTGTTTTATAAACACATCTCACATGAAATCGAATCGGATACAACCCTTGGCAAGACAGCGGAGGACGCGAATGATTTACTGTGTTGATCAACTTACGAAGTCATTTGGGAATCATACCGCACTCAGGAATCTGTGTGTTGAGATAAGTGAACCCGGAATTTACGGGATTCTGGGGCCGAACGGTGCCGGAAAAAGCACCTTTATCAAACTGATGTTAAAGATATTAACGCCAAGCTCCGGGAACATATACTATAACGGCAAAAACATCGAACACGCCGGAAATGATTATTTTAGGAATATCGGTGCCGTACTTGAAGGGAATCGAAATTTGTATTGGTATATGTCTGCCAAGGAGAATTTGCGTTATTACGGACGCTTAATGGGTCTGGCCGACAACGTCATTCGAAACCGGACAGAGGAATTGCTCTCCATTATGGATTTACAGGGGCACGAGAACAAAAAAGTGGGCTATTGCTCCAGAGGAATGCAGCAAAAAGTCGCCTTGATGACAGCACTCATTCATTCCCCTAAAATTCTGTTCCTGGATGAGCCCACCTTAGGCTTGGATTTAACAACGAAGTTGAGTGTTATTTCTGAAATCCAAAAGATGTCAGAACAGGGCACGACTGTTTTTCTGACGACACACCAGATAGATGTATTGGAGCGCCTTACAAATAAACTCATCATCTTAGAAAACGGCGTTGCCACCTATCAGGGTAGCGTCGATGCTCTCGTAAACGCGCACAAGGGACAACAACGTACGGAATACACCTTGCCCTATACGAAAGAAACCATTGAGGCGCTCGCATCTCTTATGCCCTCGGAAGCAATCCGTATCCATGAAGAAAAAAAACAAATTCATTTGAGCCTTTCCGAGTCCGAGGAAGCTTTTGCGTACTCTCTCGTACAAATGTGTGCAGAGAAGCAGATAAGAATCATAGCTGTCACACCGGAAACACCGACCTTGGAGGAGGTTCTCATTTTTTTTTGGAGGAATCATCATGGCTAAGATAAGGCGTTGCTTTACCGCTGAGTTGCGAAAGTACTATTTGGAAGCGAAATGCTATTATCCGGATCACATCGTCAACTTATTCGTGCTTTTTATCATGTTCGTCGGCTTCTTCAAACTGTTCTCAAACTCTGCCGAACGCCCCAACTCTGCGTATTACATAGGCTTCGTGTATTGGTTTTACGCCAACGGCATCATCGGCGAATCTTCCATGGCGATTTCATCCGAGAAACAGAGCGGAACGTTTGAACAGTTGCTAATAAAGCCCACCGCTCTCTCCGGCATTTTATTTTGCAGAGCAGTCTGCTGGTTGCTGTTTCAGTCCGTCGAAATCATTTTGGTCATGTCCGCAATTCATGTATTGTTTTCTATCCCCATGGCTTTCTCATGGATGGTTCTCCCCATATTTGCGATTACTATGCTGGGGCTCGTCGGAATATCCTATTTTCTTTCGGCCTTAACACTGATCTTTACCAAAACCGCTTCGTTCATATCCATTGCAAGCTATTTACTCTTGTTCTTTTCGGGAGTGGTAGATGGAAGCAACATTCAAGGCTTCGCCTATTATATTATGCCGCTTTCACAGGGCATTTATATTTCACGCAGCATCATCGAAGGGAACATGGTTCCCATTTTTGATGTCGGGCTACTCGTACTTAATTCACTCGCCTATCTTTTCGCCGGTCTATCGGCATTTCACTTTGTGATGAGACACGGCAGAAAAAAGGGTATCAGTATGGAGTACTAAAAACCGAGAGCTATGCCGTTGCAGCGAACACTGCCCGGCATAGCTCTCATTCTATTTTTGAACCTGAATCGCGCCCTTCACAAATCAATCTCCGGCTTCGGCGACCTCGAGATTTCAACAACAAGGTTACTCCCAATAATCAGCATAGTTCCAGCCTCACATTGTATATGCAGACACTTCCGGTACTGATAGTCATGTTTATTTCCGACGCGCTCCATGTAAAGTCACTAGTTAAAATAATCCGCTCGCCTGTCTTTTCACCGATCTATCCGAAAGGCAGACTACAAAACTATTTTCCGAAATCTTCTGTCATTCCTCGCTCTTATGACCCGAACAATTTGCTCATATAGCAGTTCCGTGGGCCACCGATGTGCAAAGTCATGAATAACATTCATGCGTAGGCGAATCATCGGTACATGAGAGTCCGATATCCCGGTAAACATCCTCCACGACTCCTCCAGATAGCCAACTTCGTCATGCATATCTTCGCAATCCCGATACGGCTCAAACAATTCGGTTCTAAGAAACGGGAGTAAGGACTGCATTTCCGTCTCATCCCAAACAAGTCCGATGCTGTTCTTCAGTTCCTGCTTTTCATCAAAGGCCTGATAGGATAATTCTCTTTGCGGCACATTCAATAAAATTCGTGCGCTGACTCGACCGTAGAACTGACCCATATCAACTTGTACTTTAGAAAAAATAGCTGTTGTCATAATCAGATTCCTTTCAGGAAAGAAAGTTCCATATATATGGTAGCACAAACCGATTCACATATAAATATTGACTTTAGCGGTAATTTAAAAACCAGTATTAACTCGAATGGAATTCGTATATTAAACCCAATCAGAAATGCAACACGCATCAATACTATTAAGATAATAAATTCCGAGTTCTTTGCTTCACTGAGTTCTTTGCCTTATCGCCTACATATTCCCCCGCAAAAAGAGAGATACGCTTCCTCAGATTGTTCTGAATCGGCATATCTCTCTCGGTATGTTTTAGTTTTCCATTTTTTAGTACAGCTTCGCTCCCGCCGGGATATGATTATCCACCATGAGAAGATGAAGCTCTTCCTCCCCGTTGCGCTCGTTGACCGCAGAGAGCAACATGCCGCAGGACTCGATGCCCATCATGGGGCGCGGCGGCAGGTTCGTGATTGCAATCAGGGTCTTTCCGATCAGCTCTTCCGGCTCGTAGTAGGCGTGAATGCCGCTTAAAATCGTGCGGTCCGTACCGGTTCCGTCGTCTAAGGTGAACTGCAGGAGCTTCTTCGACTTCGGCACTGCCTTGCAGTCCTTTACCTTGACCGCGCGGAAAGCGCTCTTCGAGAAGGTCTCGAAATCCACCTGATCCTCGAACAGAGGCTCAATCTTAACCCCGCTGAAATCGATCTTCTCGTTCGGGGTAAAGAAGCCGCTTGCCTCTTCCACCTTGCCTTCGCTCTCGCCATGTGCTTCTTTGTTCTCGGCCTTCATGGTCTTCATGGTCGGGATTACATTCGGAATCATGCTATCACCGTACTAACATTTTCTAAGCTATGAGTTTTCGTATCTTTGGCTCCTTGCTATCATCGGGTGACCGAAGATATCCGAAAAGTACATTTTGTTGCAATTTTGTTGTAGAGAGAATTTTTGTTGCAGAGTCGCTTTTCTCAAAACACGTTATCAAGCTTGTCTGCTAAAACATTAAAACTCTCTTTCTTTTTGCGGTCAGTCGCCTCCGCATAAATGTCCATCGTAGTCTCAATGTTCTTGTGACCCATGACGGACTGAATCACCTTCAGATTGCTCTCCGCTTCACAAAGCCTGGTCGCAAAGGTATGTCTTAAGTGGTGGCAGGAAAAATTAGGAAGAAGAATTGGGTCCCTGCCTTCTTTCTTTGCATCCAGAATCTCTTCCGCATTGTAGCTATCCGAGATACGCTTGATAGCCCGGTTGACTGCTCCAGGGTTCGGCACTTCACCAAAGTGGTTCTGGAAAATGAATCCGCTGTAGCCGTCGATTTCCTGCAGGTTCGGTCCGTTCTCGATTTCTTCGTCCTGAAGGATCTGAAAAGCTTCCCTCACTACATCGAGCATCGGGATCGTCCGGATACCGGCTTCCGTCTTCGGCTTCGAAACACGTAACCTGCAGTCTCCTGACTCCTGAGACTTGTAGTAGACCAGGGCATGGTCGATCGTGATGATGCCTTTCTCGAAGTCCAGGTCCTGCCACCGAAGCCCAAGTGCTTCTCCAATTCTGCATCCGGTTCCAAGCAGGATCGTGAAGATCGGCCACCAGTGGACATACACGGGGTGATTCGCCATGTAATCCATGAAGGCTCTCTGCTGCTCCACTGTTAAGGCATGCCGGATGTTCCTGTGCATCCCTGTTTTCTTCTTGACCTCCGCCATCACTCCGTCCGTAGGATTCTTTCGGATGATGTCATCCCTGACAGCGAGCTGGAACGTCGGATGAAGAATACAGTGGATGGAATCCAGAGTAGTCAGTGCGAGATTTCTTTCATTCAGCAGATAAAAATAGTACTGCAATACGTCCGAGTACTTGATATCGATCAGCTTATGCTTCCCGAAATCCTCCCGGACGAAGCGGTCATACATGTAGATATATCCGCTTCTGGTATTATCCCGCAGGTTGTATTTCGTTGAAATGTACCGGTCAAACATATCATTGACCGAAGCCCTTCCCGCAGCGTAACGGTCCAGACCATCGAGCTGATCCTTGATCAGCTTCTTTTCCTTCTCCCGAAGGGACAACAGATCATTGGCGTAGATATAACGGCGCTTTCCCAGTGGATCCGTGTATGTGTAAAGATACCTGCCATCCGAGGACCTCTGAACTTCACCCTTATGAAGAACTCGGCCGCGGGCATCCTTTCTTGACTGAGCCATGTCAACCTCCTTAAAGATCAAAGAGGTGCGACTTATAAGGTTTCAGACAATTTCACATCCCTTATTATGGCTTATTGGAAACTCAATTGCAAGGAATTTCTATCAGTCGCAGCTCTTTGTAGTGCTTCGTGTTACTCTGTCTTAATGCCTTTACATTCAGGCTTCAGCAAAGCCTTCCAGATACTTTTCAAACTTCTCCGTGTTTACCAATGCGATCTTATCCACCTTGTAGACCGCACCTGCTTCATGGGCCAGCTGTCTGAACTTGCAGACTCCCATGCTGTAGAGCTGAGCCCCCTCGTTGTATCTGACGAACTTCTTTGTTCTTCCCATGTTGGCCATAATGACTTCTTTTCTTGCTCTCATTGTCTTATCCTCCGTTAGTTGTTCTCGTATTTTCTTTCCAGGTAAAGTGCTGTTGATTTACGGATGCGATTCCTGGCTCTCTTCAGCCGGTTCTTCACTCCGTCATAGGTGCAGTCTGCTTCTTCTGCCAGTTTCACAAGATCATGAGATCCGTTCAGATAGGAATCCAGGACCCTGTAATCCTGCCAGGGAAGCGTCTTGATCTGGGCTTTGACGAGAAAATAATCATCTCTCATCTCACGGATCACCTCTGCCTCCTTCCGATACTGCTCCGGACATTCGATCCCCTTCAGCTCGGCATCCATGTTTCCACTCCGGATTGCTTCCGTAAGCATGACACTGTCTACCGCTGCATTAGCTGTCGGATCACTAAAGCCGGACGTCTGCACTCTGACCCCCAGGTCTCCCCTGCTCCTGCGCTTAGCCATCTTTCTTCCATTGATGATCAGGTACTTGAGACTTTCCTCAAAGCCGTCCATGATCTCCAGGAAGTTCGGATAGTTGTCCAGGATAATCTCTATTCTTTCCTTAATATTTGCCGTGGCATATTCGTCCACGATTCTGATTGCTCCAGTTGCCATCTCCATCCTCCAGTTTCTGATGTGGTGACACCGCAGCCGCGCGCTGCTTCATGTTTATATCTGTCTGACATGGATTATATTAGGTTATCTTCGGATTTATCTCGTTACCAAATCTGTAAACTGGGTTAGCAAAGCTGTAAACTTCCGAGATCAGAAGATTCAGAAGCAGAAAATCCAGAAGTTCATTCCAAAAACTTGGATTGGATTATTTCAAAGGGTATACTGAGAGCGCAGGCAATGATCCTGCGCGGAGCGCATTTATAAGGATCACGGATTGAAAAACTGAATTCAATGCGTGAGCAAATGTTAAGGAGAAATATTCTTGGATAAGACTGAAGTTGATATCTCTTCAGAAGAGAGAAAAGAGTTGTATGACAGAGCCTTCAAAATACTACCGACCAGAAAAAGACTGACTATATGGGTCTGCCTTGCTGCGATGTTCGTGATAAGTATATCGCTGATCAGGGTTAACACCAATTATTTCAGTATGCGGCTTGAAGATAATCCAAATAAGATCGTCGGAATCATTGCACTGATATTTGTTGTTGCGGCAGCTCTTCTTATGTTGCTGCTACCTCTCCTGGCCAAGAAGAGACTAATGCGAAACCTGCCTGAAAAGACGATGGTTTGTATATCCGAGAGCGAACTTCAAGTTAATCAGATTCGTGTACGCAGGCAGGATATTGTTGGGATTTTATAACTTGGTAATTTTTTATTTGCAGTAACCCGAAATGCCGGCAAATACAAGTATGTGATAGTGCCATTTCTGCCTTATGCCAAAGATCATATTTTGCAGAATCTAAGTGAATACGGGTATCCTACAATAAAGGCGATAAATTCCAACAAAGAATTTCCCTGGATGCAAAAGAAGTAATAGGTAGATAATACTTATTCCATCATCCCCACCAACCGTATATGCTCGATCGCCACTTTTCTTCCCTTCTCTGTCTTCAGGTCTTTCAGCAGTTTGATTGCCATCAGGATGTCCGGATCCATCCCATTCAGCGCTGGTTCCGTGCCATTCACAAGATAGTCCAGCGTCGTCCCGAACTCCCTGGACAGCATCTGCAGAACAGGCAGACTCACCGCCCTGCTGTTGTTCTCGTAAAAGGAAATCACGGACTTGTTATTCACCCCGATTCGGAATCCCAGCTCCTCCTGGGACCATCCCTTCTGCAGCCGCAGTGCCCGGATTCTTCCTCCCATGGTATTTGTATTGATCTTTGTGTTCTTCTGATTCATTCCTGCACCTTTCCGGTGCCTTCCAGAACGGAAGCCTTCCAGAAAAGAGTGCAGGAATACCAGAGGGCGAGATTTTCCCCGAAAAATGGGTACAAAAAAGGAACCTGCAAAACGCATCTGCATGAAGCCTGAAGATGTCCATAACATCTCTTCAGGTCAGCTTCCGTTTTGCAGGCTCCTCTTTACATTTTTAAGTCGCACAGCTGGCGCTTCATTTTCTCTACGCGCTCAGCCCGGGCACATTGATATGCCCAACCGTATAGTTCAGCTCTTGGCAAAAACTCTTGATTTCCTGCGCCCTGCTCCTCCGTATCGTCTTTTCACGCCGGTGGCCTCTGTACTGCACTTCCAGTGTAAGCTGCAGTTCTTCTCCAGAGACCGGCGGCCGGTTCAGCAGCGCCCGCAGAAAATCTCACTCTATGAAATTGTCTTAAATGCTTAATGCCTTATCCCAGGAACCTCCTGTCCTCAGGATGCAGGTATTCTACGGTCCTCTGCTCAGGACCTCTTCCCATACTCCATCCTCTTCTCAGCCACCATCGAAGTGCTATGGTTGCTGGTACCGCTCCTGCTGATCCGGTCATAATGAATCAGCCACAGGCACTGCTCATTCTCCTGTCCCGGATCTGCCTCGCTCCTTGTCTCGCTTCTCCGGTCCATAAACGTTGTCACCTTCCCCTTCCTGATAATCACAACCATCTGCCGGCCGCACTTAGGACAGATCACCCTCGTGCAGCAATCTCCCTTGGTTTCCTGAAGGAATGAGCCACAATAGCAGCAACTGGCAATGTAGCCCATTCTGGATTCCATCTCTCTCATAATCAGATCTTCCCTCCGTTTTCGATCCAAAACCAACGTTACTTCCAGAAAGAAGAAAGGGAAAGAACTCCCTCCTGAATTCTTCCGCACCGGCTTTTCCGACGTGCTGCCAAACACCACACAATGCGGAACGGCAGATATGGTCATCGGCTTACCTTAAAGCCTTGATCACATCGACAGCTACACCCTGGATCTCGCATTCTGGGACGATCAGGTCCTTCATGCTCTTATTCTCCGGATGCAGCCGAATGCAATGGTTCTCCTGATCCCGATAAAACCGCTTCAGCGTGTTCTCATTATCGACAAGAGCAACAACGATATCGCCATCTTCGGCATCCTTTGTCTGCCGGATCAGGACGAGATCCCCGTCACTGATACCTGCATCGATCATGGACGTACCGTTTGCCCTTACGATATAGAAGCTCCCTCTGCCAAACAGGGAGACCGGCAGCTGCACGTATTCCTCGATATGCTCTTCCTCCAGGAGAGGACTGCCACAGGAGACAGAACCGAGGATCGCCACACTTGTCAGTTCCGTGCTGGCTTTTTCGGTCCTGTCCGTGATGATCTGCCTTCCATCATACCGGATCAGCCCCTTTTCATTCATGGCGACCAGATACTTGTAAGCAGTTCCGCGGGCAATCCCGACAGCATCAGCGATTTCCGTCGTAGACGGAGAACGGCGGCGGTTCAGAATGAATTTCTCAGCATAATCCTTAATCGACTGCATGATGACTTCGGATTTATGTCTCATTACGCCGCTCCTTTCTAAAGGAAGCAGTTTGCTTCGTTTCCTGATTTTCATTATATTTGATTCGTTTCAGGTGTCAAGAACATTTGTTCTAAAAGCAATGAGCTGGGAAATATTACTCCCAGCTCATACAATCTTGGATCATTCAGTTTCTCATTCTCAATCCCGGAGCGCATCCTCCAGCATCTGGCGGTACTGCTCCCTCACCTGCTCCAGTCCGATGATCCGGACATCACAGCCGAATTGAAATAGCCAGCTGAAAAAGTACAGCTTACGGATACTTTTATTTTCGCAGTAAAGTATCCTTCTTCTGCAGGCAGGACCTCGAAATCCGTGCCGAAGTGATCTACCAGCTGCTTCATCATGGGCTCTCTGCAGGAAAGCTCCACTTTCTGCAGCGTGCCGTCATACATCCTGAAAACCTTATTTGCAAAATCCGAAATCCGGTAATTCCTAGGCTTCGGCAGGCTCTTCTCTTTCAGAATCTCCAGGTTCACGATCCGGTCAATCCGGAACGTCACAAGGCCCTGATGCTTCTCGGAATACCCGATCAGGTAATACTTGTCATCATTCCAGAGGCAGTCGTAGGGACTGTTCGTGTAAACTTCGCCGCCATTCCGGAGGACTTTCCGTCGCCTGGAATCGTATTCCGCGTACTGAAAACTGACCTGTCTCTTCTGCTTTATTGCAGAGTTCAGCGTGTCAATCGTGTAATAGATCCTTGTCACCGGCGCTTTGATCCTCTCGCCGATCGTAATGCGTGGCTCCAGGTCCTCCTTATGCCATACGCTCACCTGTGAGGACAGCTTGTCGATCAGCTTCCGGCTCTCCCTTGCGGAAATAAATCTTGATGACGCCACCGCATCGATCAGGAGCTTCAGCTCCGACAGCTCGAATTCCCTGCCGCCGATGAAATATTCGTTTCCGCGGTGCTTCTCCGTAATAATATCGATGTCGAAATCTTCCTTCAGAACATTGATATCATCGTAGAGCGTCTTCCGATCAACCTGATGACCGGCGGACTCCAATACTGAAAGCAAATCCGGCGTTGTGACCAGATGCTGATCATCCGTATTCTGCTGAAGATACCGGAGCAGGAACAGCAGACGGCCTTTAGTATTTTTGTTCTTCATTCTTTGCATTACTCCGTGATCCGATAATGAGCGACCATGCCGTCTCGTTTCTCCAGTATGTCCTCTTCATAAGAATTCTGAAATGGGTCATTATGATGGAAAACATAGGGCACGCCGTCCTTATTCCTCCTGTCTGAAATGACTCCTATGTGATTATTGAAGATCACGATGTCTCCACCATGCCATGCTTCGATGTCAGAGAGATCAGTGGTCAGACTGACCGCATTGTTCTTAAACCAGACCTTCAGGTTCTGCATCCTGCGGAAATCAATGTTCTTATCCGGGTTCTCAATATTGTATTCCCCTGGATGCGCTTTGATATCTCCCTAATGACACATGGCTATAGCAGTGATGTTACGGATATGTCACGTTATATTTCACATTGCAGCTCTACTTCTACGGCGATGTGGTCATTCATTTGAAAAGTATTAAACTGATCCGATAGGTACTTCTATTCGATCTCTTGCAACGCAAACTCCATTTTTCACAAGAAAACATTCAACATAATGAGGACCGGCAAAGTCGGTGTGCTCCTTGTGGTGAGAGTCATTTGTTTTGTCTATGGAACCACGAATCATATTCTTTCTTTCAGCTTCAGAACCAACATTTCTGACTTTCCACCATATATCATAGGGACGGGGACAGTTAGTTGACGAAATATAAAAATCAAGTTTCTTGTTATGTCGTAGGAGTCCTTTATGTGTTCTTAACAGGAAAGGCCTCCACCCATCTTGAGTAACTTTACAGTCTATTCGTAGACTGTAGCGAATATCAACAGGTACAAGCTCTTCTATGAATTTTTCAGAAGGTGCACCTCTGTCAAAAGTTTTCAGTATACGCTGTGAATATCCTGCGCTCCGATTCGTTTGCTCTTCAGCCTTAGGGAAATCACTCCCAAGCAATTCCCGAAGCGTGTCATTTATTTCAGGAGTGGCATTTGTCGTCCCTTCAAGTTTGTCATATGGCTTTTTCCGCCTTGGAAACAAAGGCTCCGTTATCGGTATTGCTAACCTGCTGGTTGCTTCCAACAGCAAGCCAATAGCTTTGATCTGGATTCTGATTTTCGAGATACTTATACAGATCTGTCAGAATCTTAAGGTAATCATCTGTAGAGCTATCTTTGAAGTCTTCATTTTCCTGAAAAAAGTTATATATCAGTGTGTCTATCAGCAGCCCGCCCATCTCAAATCCGATGGTATTTTTCCAGCTTCTCAAGATATGGCAGAAATCATAATACGTTCCGTTAGAATCAGAATTGCAATTCTCACATTCATCTTGTTCGCTCAAAGGATCTGTGTATTTCCAACTGCCACCATCATGAGTATCCGGATACTTGAATCTATCATCGGACTGTTTAAATCCAGGCACCAATTCGACGGTATATTTATTAAAGGCAATAACAACGACCTGCCCGTCTCCACTAATATCTGAATTTGGATATCTTTCCTGAACTGCTTTTTTAACGTCTTGAATTAGCGCTGATTGACCATTACTCTTATAATTATCATACTTTTTATAAACACTGTTTGGCAGATTAAATAGGATATCCAAATCACTGCTTCCGGCAATAGCAGTTTTACGACCAATGGAACCAACAATATACATGTGTGATTCTGAGTCTCCATCGAGTTCGTAATAGTAATTATTCAGTTTTTTTGCGATATCACCGGCTGTACTCTCCATGTCCGAAAGATTATCCAGCCGGATAGCTTTACAAAAATTCTCGAAGTCTTTTGATAATGACACGCCTTAATTTATTCCCCCTCTTAATGCTGGTGGCAGAAAATGGTCAATCTCATCCTCGGTGTATGTATATTCGTTATTGCTTTTCAAAGCAAAGGTAGCCTCATGGACTGCCTTATCTGTTGTTGATGGAGCATCGACATACAGCCCGGATTCCCGCAGCACATAACTATGTAGATTGAGAGTTACTTCATCTCCTGCGCTGCCAGCGGCGGCTCCACGCCGAGATCGCGATATATTTGTTCCTGCTTCTTTAGGACTTCGCCCTGAATTGCTGCCTTTCCGGGTTCCCGGAAGCATTCGATGACATCGAGCTCATCAAGAAGTTCCTGCATCGTATACCTTGAAAATAATCCTGTTTCCTCCATCTTTTTCTTGATGTAGGAAAGGTAAATCAGTGCCACAAATTCAACAAAAAACTTGCCTTCCAGTGAACTTTCGGAAGAAGTTAATGTTCTGCGCAGGTTTAGACGCTCCTTGATGTTCCGGAAAGCTTTTTCGATGACATCGCGCATCCTGTATAGGCGGAGTGCCGTGACCGGATCTTTCACTTCGTTACTGATCAGGACAAAGAATCCATATCTCTCTCGGACGGAATCCATGACTTCCTGCTTGTAGGAAAGAGAGATTCCTCTAGAACGGCAGGCCGGAGTTTTCTCCGAAGATCAGGGCCAGATTGATCTGCAAAAGCTTTTCCCCATCCTTGTTCCTGCCGTACTTGACCTGCCTTAGGCTCTCGGAATAACTGGATGCAGAAGTGCTGTCATACGCCCAGTATTCCTCATCGGTCAACTTTTCCAACGCCCGGTGCAGCTCATCTTCAGCCAGCTTGCGAGGTACGGCATCCTCCACACTTTCACCGGCATCCGAAAATTGTCCGGCATTGTCATCTATCAACCGATCCAGAGAATCCTCCCGGCCGGGAATGATCTGCTGCACAGTACCGTCCTCGGCCAGTATGGTCCGCTCCGTCTTCAAATTCATCTCAAAATAACGCATCTTGCGATCACCCTGCATATAGACCTGATAGACCTTCTCGGAAACCTCAATGAACTGACCGTTGACCCATAGTTTCCTTTTGTTATCATCCATTTAGCACCTCCAAATCGCGTGAAAACCTTTGGGCTTCGCACGATTCGGAGGGCTGCGGCAGTGGAAATGATGCTGCCTTCTGTATATGAAAAAACACCCGCACCACAACCTGAAAAGGCGTGATACAGGTGCATAGAAGCCATTTAATTCATGTTTATACTGAACTAACAGTTCAGCTTGTGACGCATAGGAGTACCGGGCGGCGCAAGCGCTTTTTTTAACTGAGTCGCCCTGTTAGTCAGCCGATGGAAAAACAGCTGCTTTTAATGAGCTGAGTATGGTCAAAATGAGACCAACGCATAACAAGACCCTCCTATCGAAGTTTTGACAGGGCGGTCTTGCTTTTATCTCTCAAGATTTGAACTGTTATACCATCTATAATTGAATTCTCATGCCATTATCAACCGGGCAGAAAAGGATAAATTATAGATGGAGGTGAACTGAGAGTGCATATTAATCCTGAATCGCCGGGCCATATCGTCAAATCAGCACGAGAAAGAGCCGGAATAAGCATTGAAGAACCGGCGGAAAAGCGGGTATCTCCGAACGCTATCTGTACCGAATCGAGAACGAAGGGAAAAGGCCAAGTTATAATATTCTCTATCGGATGATCCGGACATTGAATGTTTCTGCCGATATTTTCTTCTACCCGGAGAAGCGGACTGACGATACCGAGGTCGATCACCTTCTCCGTATGCTCTTCAATGCAGATGAGAGGGCCTTGGAAGTTATCAAGGCCACTGCAACGGCCCTTATCAATACCGCCCCTGAAAAGCAGCTGTGAGGCTGCTTTTTTGTTTCTGGCTCTCCATAGCCTTTTTCATAAGCAAACCGTCTCCGTATAAATGAAATGAGCCGACGATCACAGTCATAGACTGTTGATCATCGGCTCTGCGTCTTAGCGTCTGGCTCTTTGATGATAGTAATATTACCCTGTATTAGATTGATAAGTGTTTCCTTGCGGCACTTGGGGCAAAACAACGGAAAGTTCTTTAACTCTGTATCCTTGCGGATTTTTGTCCTGGTCTTTCCGCCGCAGATTGGGCAAAGAATCCACTTTGACCCCTTCATGAAAAACTCTGTTCGTTCCCACTCAAAAGATTTTCTGACTGAATTGTACGCATGCTCCACCATCCTTTCTGTTTGAAAGCTCGACTCTGCCGCCAAGCTGGTGTACCAACTGTTTTAACGTATACAGCCCCAGGCCGGAGTGGCCTTCGCCGCTTTGTCGGGCTTCGTCACCCCGGTAAAATCGTTCCGTTGCGCGCTCTAAATCCCTTTTGCTGAATCCGCACCCCGTATCACACACCCGATATGTGATGGCTTTTTGATCTGCGGAAGCGGAGATCAGGATTTTCCCATTTGCAGGCGTGTAGCGCAGACTGTTGGATACGAGATTATCAAAGATGCGATCCAGCTTGTCCGTATCAAGGGAATATGCACCATATATGCTGGCATCATCACACAGCTCAATTGACACGGCTTTTTCCTTCGCCTGTAATTCGTAATGCTTTACTTTCCGGGAGAGGAATTCATATAAATCCACCTCTGTGAGTTCTAGTTTTTTTCCGGCCTGCTCGGACTCGGAAGCGGCCTGCATTTGCTGGACGAGGTTGCTGCATTTTTGGGCGTTTTCCTCAATGACAGACAAATACCGCTGTGATCTTTCCGGATTCATGTTTTTACTGTCCAGCAGGGATTCTGTGTAAGCCAGAACAATGGAAATCGGGGTCTTTAAGTCATGCGCCAATGCCTCAACCATCTCCACACGCTCCCGTTCCATTTCCCACTGAGTGGAAAGGGAAGTTTTTAATTCCTCCTGCATCTCGGAAAAAGCAGTACAGAGTTTCCCCAATTCGTTTTCTGAATAATAGTGGATCTCGAAATCCAGATCCTTGTCCTTTATCTTTCCTGCCGCCTCCATTAAAAGCTGCAAAGGCCGATTGATCCGCTTAATGAACTGCTTGGAAAACAACATTGTAAACAGGATGATATATAATACAGGTGAAAACAGGGCGACGGCAATCACGCCCAATACCCATCGGCCGCCGCTGCCTGAAGCGGATATTTTCACCTCATAAACGAGGGCAACGGCACCCTCCATTTTCCCGTCCTCGCCCGTAAGCGGGATCACATGCAGGTATGTATTCTTATCCGAATAGACCTCTGTGGTGTTCAGATGGTTAATCAGGTCTGCTTCCGAGGAGAAGATCGGGTCGGTATTTGTCCCATAGAGGACGGCTGCGCTGCTGTCAACGACCTGATAGGAAATGCCGTCACCTTCGATGGAATTCTTCAGCCCCATCTCATTTTCCTGGGACAGTAATCTTGTGTTTTCACCGCGCACATACTGATCGATGGACGGAATCTGCAGTTCATAATAGTTTGCCGGGTAAATGCCCCTGTTCTGTTCCATCAGATACAGGGCGGCGGCAAGGGACCATGTGATCAGCGTGGCCACGATGGATGCGGCGGCGATCCATGTAACCGTCATACGGAAGCCGCCGACAAGAGATTGTTTTTTCATGCGCTCACCACCTCCTATATGCGGTTCCATTTGTAGCCGATGCCCCATACCGTGGAAATATACTCCGTATCAGGGGATACCTCGGAAAACTTCTTCCGTATTTTTCGGATATGCTCCACAACGGTATAGGAGTCTCCTTCTAAGTCGTATCCCCATACTCTTTCGTAGATATGTTCCCTGGAAAAGACCTGACCGGCATGGAGCGCCAGAAGCTCAACGATGTCATACTCCCGTTTGGACAGGGGGATCGCTTCCCCACTGATTTTTACGCTATGCTCCAGCAGGTCAATGCCGAGTTCATTGAAGTACAGCTTTGTGCGCTTCTTTTCAGCGTTGATGTATTGCGACCGCTGTTCCCTTCGGAGGTTCGCGTCGATCCTTGCCAGAAGCTCCCTGAGCCCGAACGGTTTGGAGATATAATCGTCCCCGCCGAGTGTCAAAGCGCGGATTTTATCACTCTCCGCCTGCTTTGCACTCAGGAACAGGATGGGGCATAACAGCTCGTCACGGATTTTCCGGCAGACCTCAAATCCGTCCATCTCCGGCATCATAATATCAAGGACAATGAGCTCCGGCTGCTTTTTCGCAAGGGACACGCCGTCTGCTCCGTTATAGGCTGCCAAAACCTGATGACCCCGCGCCTCAAGCTCGTCCTGCAGGAGCGTAACCAGCTCTTTTTCATCGTCAATAATCAGTATCTTACTCATTTACTATCAGCTCCTTTTTACTGCTGCTGACATACAGGTTGCGCCGGATCATCTGCACAAGTCAAGTCTGCGGCCGTCAGCCGGCCGTATATCCGGCCAGTTTGAACACGATCCCGCCTGATCCTCCATCCTGGTATTGATACAAGATACGGGTTTCTGTAGAGAACCAGAGCGTTGTTTCTCCAAAGGATACCTTAAAGCATTCTGCCTCGCCATAGGGAACCGAGATAGTTTCCGTTCCCTCGTATTTGATCTTCAGCATGGAGATGCTGGCAGTCAGGGGAATGGTGTCGTTCAGCTTGTAGGTTTTCCCGTTCTCATAGAAGACGGCACCTAAAATGACCATGAGAGATTCGTTATCGTAATAAGCGGCTGGCAGGGAAACCGTTTGATTCGAAGATTTCGCCCCGTTTGTTTCCACCTCCCAGCGGTCTGAATATTTCGTACTCACCTCAAATTTTTCATAAGGGGCCGCTTTGTTGTAATAGGAGGAAAGGGGCATGAGCGTGTCCATCGCTATCGTGACACCGCTCTTGATCACCGTTTCGTCCTCATAGCTCTTTGTTTTCTGAATATCGCAGGTCTGGGCGGTCAAGTCCACGGTGATGTCAATTTCTGCAGTACCGTATTCATTGCCTTTGCTGTTGTAGATCACATAGGAAGCCGTTTGGTGTGCCGCCCACGGTATCGTTTCAATCACGGGCAGAGCTTCCGCGTTTGGGTCGCTCTGCTTTGTTTGCAGATTCTGAACGGCACAGCCGCTTAAAAGCAGGGTGCAGCAAAGTGTAAAAACCGCAACATACTCGAAAAAGTTCTTATTCATAATGCTTTCTCCCTTCCCATTTGTTAAACCAGATTACTCCGCCGACATAACAAGCAATCAGGCAGATCAGGACGGCAGCTGTGCCAATGATAAGCTGCTGCGAAACAGCGCCCGATGATATTTCCGCCGGAGGCATATTCATTCCGGCAGTAAATCCCAAGTAGGTTCCCGGCAGCTTTGCCAGCCGGAACGGCCACGCCCAGGGGATGAACATCCAGACTTTATCGCCAAGTACGGTTGTTCCAATGATAGCAGCCGTCACAAGGCCGCCCATGCCGATGCCGATAGACGCTCCCGTTCCCCAGCTAAAACTCAGCCACAAATGGAGCGCCATAAGCGGCAGGGTCCCGAAAAGTTCGAGGATCATTGCAAAGATGAACATGACCCATCCTTTCACGGTTCCCGGAGAAGCGATACTCATCCCGATACAAAATACTATCAGGGCAATCACTGTACTGACCGTATTGCAGAGAAACAGCGTCCAAAACTTTCCGGCGTACAGGGATCTTCGGGGAATGCTTGTGCTGAGATACCCTGTGAAGTTACCGGCCAGTTCTTCTTCCTGCACGATGAAAGCCGCAAGAATGCTGATAGCCAGAGGAACAACGAGTGCAGCCCAAGCGATGAAATATCCCTGAAACACATAGATTTCTTCCAGGTCGCTTCGCATGGATATATATACTACTCCTGCCAGAGAAAACAGGACAGGAACCAGAAAGGTCAGCCAACGGATCGCCGTCCGCTTTGTTTTGGTCCATTCAGATGACAATACTGAAATCATTTCAACTCCCTCCTTTGAAACCACAATGCGGTGAGGCCGGTCACTACGAAAAAGCCGACAACGGAAAGGATGATCCCGACAGGCAGGACAGATGCATCCAAGAGTGGATCGCCCGCCTCCAACATGACACCATTTGGATCTAATTGCAGGACAGGACACATCATGCGCGTCCCCCAACTCCACGGAAGTATAAACCACCATGATTTTTTAACGACGAACATACCTGCGATCAGTCCGGCAAAGCCTACCCCCATGCTGGCAAACATGCCTTTCCACGTCGCAGCCCATAGCTGGATCGGGATGATCGCAAGGCACGAGAGCCACGCAAGGAAATCTGCGGTAAAGATCGTTTTCCACGGAATATCCCATTTCCCATCGGTGATCGTGATCAATCCGGAACAGATCGTCGCTACAAAGAGGATCAGCGTTGCGATGAAAGTAAATATTACCATAGCGGTCACTTTGTTGACCCAAATCTGTCCGGGGGAATACGCATGTGCGCGTAAGCTGCGATAATTGCCGGCCTTCCTTTCCTGCATATCGATCAGATATGCGAATAAGGCAATGCCAAGAGGCAGGAATACGACCGTCCAGATATTGAATACCATCGTATTCACGTGTTCCCAGCCTCGCACAACATCCTTCGGCATGAGCCAGATGCCGGGCATCGCCTGAAGGACAAAGAACAGGGGAAGCAGGATCACAAGTTTCTTTGTGAAGGTTCTTCTATATTTCAACAGTTCAGACCGTAACCCATTCATCTGCGCGCACCTCCTTTGATCACCTCCATGAAGAACGCCTCCAGATCCTCGTCCCGGTTTGGTGTTCCCTGGAACATCAGCTGCCCTTTATTGATGATGCCGATCTCATCCACGACCTGCTCCACCTCGGAAAGAATGTGGCTGGAAAAGATCACTGTCATTCCTTTTTTCGGGAAGGTGGCAATCAGTTCACGCAGTTCCTGGATGCCTACCGGATCAAGCCCGTTGGTCGGCTCGTCCAGTATCAGCAGAGAGGGATCATTCAGCAGGGCAATGGCGATCCCAAGCCGTTCCTTCATGCCGTGTGAGAATTGGGAGGCACATTTGCTGCCGGTGTCCTTCAGATCGACGGTTTCCAAAACCTCGTAGATTTTATCTTTCGGGACGCCCAACAGTTTTGTGTGAACAAGCAGGTTTTCCTCGGCTGTCAGGTTTCCATATAATGCAGGCTCCTCGATCAGCGAGCCGATTTTGGCAAGATGCTCCCGCTTCCAAGGCTCTCCATCAAAGAGGATTTCCCCTTTTGTGGGACGGAGCAGACCCAGGATCAGCTTCAGGGTGGTGGATTTTCCCGCACCATTAGGGCCAAGCAAACCATAAATGGTATTCCTCTTGATTTCCAGCGAAACACCGTTCACAGCAAACTGCCCGGAGAAGTTTTTCGTCAATTCTCTTGTTTCAAGGATATTGTCTCTCATCGTATGAACCGTTCCTTTCTTGCAAACTATAGTTTTTTGTTTACAACCACAGGATACGGGACAATTATCAAGAAACTATCATGATTTCAAAAAAGTTGAAAAGGGTATAAAAGCGCGGCGGCTAACCCGGAAAAGTCGGGAAAGCCGCCGTTCAAGAAAAGGTTACTGAAACTTCCCACATGGGAAATGTCTGTGAACCTTGAGAACTCAATAGTTTAGCCGATAAAAAAGCGTAAGCCCCCATGCTTTAGTATAATGGATTCGACGAAAAAACAATCACACCTTGGAGGGCTTGCGCCATGTTTATTGTACCATCTGAAGCCGGAAATAAACAGGAAATTTCTAACTCAATCTCACGATTTATCCATGCTTTCAAAGTCGGCTCCCTCTTGAAGAAATGCAACTGCAAGAAGGAGAAAGGCATTCCCTTCATGAAGCTGTTCACCTACATTCTCTGCAATGTTTTCCGTGACAGGAGTATGTACATGCAGAAGAAAACGGGAAGCTTCAGGGAGGATTTTTCCAGGAATACCTACTACCGTTTCCTCCGCAGTGCCCGTTCCAACTCTTTCATCCCGATCAACTTTTCCCTGTTAGCTTCTTCGAAAGAAGAAAACATCCTGGGAGAGGTGAAGTCTTACGACAGGCGCTCGCTTGCAGGAAAGAGAAGAATCATGGCACAGCGCAAAGGAACGGACGTCATGATCCAACTAATTGATGAAGCCATGAAGGCTGGTCATAAAGCCGGATACGTGCTCTTCGACAGTTGGTTTTCCAATCCCCATCAGATCGTAGAACCGAAGGATAAGGGTCTGGATACAATCGCCATGGTCAAGATCAGCTCCAGGATCAGCTATGAGTTCAACGGTGAGCGCCGCAACATCAAACAGATCTACAACAGCTGTAAAAAGCGTCGCGGCCGTTCAAGATATCTTCTGTCTGTTCCTGTAAGGGTTGGACAGGATAAGAAAGACGGTCACTCTGTCGATGCCGGGATTGTCTGCGTCAGAAACCGTATAAACCGGAAAGACTGGCTGGCCCTGGTCTGTACGGATATGTCCCTGCGCGAGGAAGATATCATCAGGATCTATGGAAAGCGATGGGATATAGAGGTCTTCTTCAAAACCTGCAAGAGTTTCCTTAACCTTGGCTCCGAGTATCACGGACTTTCCTACGATGCTCTTACTGCCCATGTGGCGCTGGTGTTTACCGGATATATGCTGATGTCGGTCGCAAAACGCGATGATGAAGACGAGCGCACTCTTGGAGAGCTGTTCTATTTCATGGTGGATGAAGCAGCGGATATCACGTTCAGCCAATCCATGAAGATCCTGCCGGACGCCATGCCGGCAAGTATAAGGACAGTCTTTCAGGCTTCTGAAGAGCAGATCAACACATTCATGAACGATTTCATCAGCCGGCTTCCGGAATATATGCAGAAATCTCTTCCGGCAGACACGGCAGCATAAAATGATAATTTTTGGCAGTTAAACTATTGAGTTTTCAATGTGCAAGCCCACTTTTGGTGTGGGAAGTTTGAGTACATAACTAAAAGCAAATCAAGCACAGATACTCGGTTTTATCAGTATTTATGCGGCTTTGCGGCACTTATCATAGTGATATCCTAGTGTGGAATCGCGGGAATGCAGGATACAGCTTATTAAGATCACTTAGGGTGCTTTTGTATTCATCATATATCTCGTCGAAATCGTCTTTCATGTGCAGGCTAGAAATAACATGAAGCAAACGATTTCTGATGACGATAAAATTATTTGCTGCATTCCTATGACGTTGCTCCATACCTTTCAGATCAAAGCTTTTGAAGTAAGCAGTTATGGACAATGTTACGAAAGACAGAACAGCGGAGATAATTTTTGCTGTAATTCCACCCGTAAAAATCGTCGCTACGATCCCGCAAGATGTAGCAGCGGAAAAAAGGATATTTGTTGTTTCAAGCCACTTATATTTTTGAGCGTAAATGTCTGCCTGTTTTTCTTGAATTTTATGAGTCCATACAACACCGGCAAAATTCTGTCTAACTTCATCTAACAGAATATGATAATTAGTATCATCCATTCTCTTTCTTCACCCCCTCTCTTGACCGTATTTTACTCGACGCCCAATGCCTTGAATACCGCATCCTCCGTGCTCTGGTAAGAAGTAAATAGATGCCCGGCCCATCCAGCTCGTTTTCGTAATTCGGTATTTTGTCTTTTTCGACACATATGGCCGATATCTTTGATGAATCACTGCTGATAGTGACAATACCGTCATAAGTTCCATCAGCCAGATAAATTTTTACTCCACGCATCTATACCTGCTCCTCATTTCATTGTCAAAATTATCAGATCGCGTTCATCACACTCAGCAGATTCTGGTAGGAATCCACCTGGTCATAAACGACATCATCGGTTGATATCTCGTTAAACAGCTTCTTTGCACATTTGATCTTGGCCTGCTCAATAGGACGAAGATCCATGCTGTCCATAGAGCCCTTTGTCTCGGCGATGAAGTAAATGTGCTTCACGGTTCCCTTCTGGAAGGCAATAGCCCAGTCCGGCGCATAGTTGCCTACTGGTGTCGGGATCTGGAATCCGCGTGGGAGCTTTGCATAGACGACAACCTTGTCATCCAGATCCATATCCTCCGCGAACTTCCGCTCAACAGATTTCTCCGCCGTACCATCAGCGAACACATAATCTTGCACGTTCTTCTGTGCCCGGTATGCCTTTGAGAAGTCCTTGTTTTTCTCCGCCGTGAAGATCTCGGAGTCGTACTTGCCATCGGTCTGGTTGTAGGTGATGTCCTCCACAATCATGGTGGCCTTCTCTTCGTTAATCAGGCGTGACACTTTCGAGATGAATTCCTCAGGGTTATTCCGGTACATAGCAAACTTCAAAGGGGAAATACCCTTCAATATCGCCGTCACTGTTCTTCTGGTCAGGTGCGTACCGGCTCCAATCTTTCCAATCAGGTCATATTTCACCTGACTGGTTTCGCCACGCTTCAGGTTGTAAGTATGGCTCCTTTCAGCAATAAAACCAGTGCCTGCTTTCACCTTGTCAGCAGACCAGTCCTTGCCCTGCTCTCCCCTGGTAACCGTATATTGCAGCTCCGAGACAAACAGCTTCTCATCAATATGCTTTATTGCCTTTCCAATCAGTTCCTCACTGTCGAAATGCACCGTGTAAGCATACTTGTGGTTGATATAGTTCCAGAGGGTCTGGAATTCCTTCTTGTAGAAATTCTCATTCAGCTTGTTTTCCTGAACCTTCGTCTCATGGCCGTTTTCAATCATGCCATCCAGAGCGTGCTCATCGAAGATACCCTGCACAAGTGCGTGAACACTGTCAGCAATCTTATTGAGGCTATTCTTCTCCGGCAGCGGAGCCAGGGCCTTATTCTCAACATCAGCGCGATACTTGTCCGTTACATGTCCATCTTCATCTATGTATTCGTTCTTGATCAGATAGAACAGGATGCCATGTGCCTGATCGCTTGTGATTGTAACCGTCTCATCGCCGATCTTAAGCCGTTTGCCCTGGAAATATTCCTCTGTCGCCTTTGTCGGACGGTCGTACAGGTCATCTTTGATTTCCTTCTGCAGAGATGATACGAAATCTTTATATCCGTCGCTCGCAATAACAGTCAGCTTATTAATATCCTGCACTTCGGATCCAAGAACGCGCTCATCCATTCGTTCTCCGGTCTGATTGACACAGATACGAAGACCACGGCCCACTTCCTGCCGCTTATTCGTAGTGGAATCTCCCCCATGCTTCAGCGTACAGATCTGGAAGACATTCGGATTGTCCCAGCCTTCTCGCAGAGCGGAATGTGAGAAAATAAACCGCACCGGGTTGTCGAAGGATAGAAGCTTTTCCTTGTCCTTCAGAATCAGCTCATAAGCAGACTCATCATCGCTGACGTCTGTGCCACGCTTAAGGCTCGAGTCCACCTTATGGCCCTTCTTATCGATGCTGAAGTAACCAGCATGAGTGTCATGGACATCAATGCTCCTGAGGTACTGCTCGTAAGGTGTATCGAAGAGTGTCAGATATTCATTCAGGATATCCGTGTATTCTTCCTCGAACATCTGACCGTACTCGGAGTTCACCTCGTTTCCGTTATCATCGTATTTCCGATAGTTTTCGACCTTATCGATGAAAAAAAGGGAAAGAGTCTTGATTCCACGCTCATACAGTTCCTTTTCCTTTTCAAAATGGGAGCGGATGGTCTCACGGATCTGTACCCGGCGGATATCCTTCTCAGATACATCCCCCTGCACTTCACCGGTATGGATCTCCACGCCATTCGTGAATGTTAGAACGCCCCGGATCGGGTCAATATCATTGATGTGGTAATCCTGATACTGTTCCATGCCTTTGGAAAGGGCATAGAGATCATCATCCACACCAACGATCCGAGTCTCCCGGTTGATGGACTTGTCGTAGCCGATCTCGAATTCCAGACGCGCCATCGGAGGTTTGTTGGGAGATACAATAATGCTCTCCAGATAGAGATAACCATCTGTTCCGCGAAGATTCTTAATGTCGAAGCCCTTGACCTCGATCTTCTTGACCAGCTTCATCCGGTAAGCGTCCAGTGCATCAAGAACATAGACAAGGTCATGGTGCTCCTTATGGGTAG
The DNA here is from genome assembly GCA_000242235.1 of Stomatobaculum longum. Taxonomy (GTDB): domain Bacteria; phylum Bacillota; class Clostridia; order Lachnospirales; family Lachnospiraceae; genus Moryella; species Moryella longum. The sequence continues at coordinate 92,033 of JH590864.1, read as the reverse complement.
CTGAATAGTTCAGCGTAAAGAGCGGACTAAATTCCTTCAGGGATTCCTGCGTCTTTTCGCCGCCCATCTTCTGTGGCTCATCAAGAATTATGATAGGACGGTTTGCCTGAATGACATCAATCGGCTTTCTGCTGCCGAATTCATCCAATTCCATCCGGATGCGACGGGCATCCTTGCCACGGGCGTTAAACGCCTGCACATTGATGATCATAACCGACAGGTCAGCGCTGGAGCTGAAGTTATCGATTTCCGTCAGGTTCTTAGAGTTATAGACAAAGAAGCGTGCCTTCTTACCGTACTGCTCCATAAAGTGTTCTTCCATAGTCTGGAAGCTCTTCTGGACACCCTCGCGGATAGCAATAGAAGGAACCACGACGATAAACTTTGACCAGCCGTACTGCTTGTTCAGCTCAAACATGGTCTTGATGTAGACGTAGGTTTTACCCGTTCCGGTCTCCATCTCTACATCCAGAGAGCAGGCACCCATGTGCTTAGCGAGAGATGAAGACTCCTTGATGTTGTTGTCATTCTGGACAGACCGAATATTCTTGAGCAACTGCGATGAATCGAGCGCAACCGGCGCATTCGCAAAGCCCATGTACAGCTCTTCATCAGAGAGATTCATATTAAAAAGTGTTCTCTCAATCTGCTGTGTGCCAGTATCCCGACGGTAACTGATCCGGTCATGGAAAGGCTGCCCGGCGAATGCCTTCACTACGCTCTCCACAGCATCGGTCTGGTACTGCTGAATTGTAAATTTGAATTTCATCTCTGCCATCAGTCAGTACCTCCATCCCCATTCTGTTGTTGAATCTTGAAGAAATATTTTTGTTCTTCTATTTCTTCCCGCAGTTCCTGTTCGGAAGGAAGATACAGCTTGTACTTCGAAGCGAACAGTTGCTCATTTCCGTGCATAACTGAGTACCTTGCTATATCCTCATCTGTGTCAGAACACAGCAAAATTCCAAGCGTAGGATTGTCATCCAGCCCTTTTTTCATCTCATCATACATGCGGATGTACATATCCATCTGTCCAACATCCTGGTGGGTGATTTTTCGGGTTTTCAAATCGATCAGAACAAAGCATTTCAGAATATAGTTGTAGAAGACAAGGTCAATGTAATAATCCTCTTTCTCCGTATGAATGTGCTGCTGGCGTGCTACGAAAGCATACCCTTTTCCAAGTTCCATCAGGAATTTCTGCAAATTATTGATGATAGCAGTTTCCAGATCAGATTCATGATAATCCGTAGCCTGCTCCATCCCAAGGAACTCCGCTATGATCGGATTTTTCATGTATTCCAGTTTATCCTGATACGGAACCGTAATCTCCTGCATTTCCTTTTTGACTCCTACAGGATCCTGAGTCTTCAATACCCGGTAATAATACTGAGAAGAAATATTTCTCTGCAGTGTCCGACTGCTCCAGGCTTCTCCGTATGCTTCCCTTGCATACCAATTACGTGCGCGCTCATCCTTCACCTGCAGAAGAGCTCTGTAACTCGTCCATGGCAGAATCTCAGATTGTGCCATCGGTGCGGCCACAATCTCATTAATGTCATTATCAGAAGATTGTGCCGCCGCTGCAGGCACAATCTCTGGAAAATAACGATAAAACTGCACATATCGGTACAGGGATCGACGATCGAAACCTTTTCCCTGCTCTCTCGTCAGTTTCTTCGAAACTTCATCAATTATCTGCATTCCATAGCGTTCCGACCGTTCTCCTTTCAGCTCCTCTTCCGAGATTCTTTTTCCGATCATCCAGTTGCGGAGTACAAGTACATAATCTACGGTCTGATAGGCACGTTTTCTGGCTCCGCTTATGATTTTCGAAAGGTCTGCGTAGAGGTCATCCCATTCTCTCTTGTTCAGATGATTTTCCATCACAGCACCTTCCTTACCGTCTCGGGACTGTAGGTCTTGAAGATCTCTTCAAAGTTTGTGGCGACGCTGTCCGAAGCCATGCTGCTGTCACGAGAGACGAAGTAGAAGGGATGCCGCTTGGCAATTTCTGTCACCACATCCTCAGTCACATCTTTATCAAAGCAGGAGATGAGATAGCCATCCGCAACAGAAAATACCTTCTTACCGCCGATCTCTGTCTGTTCCACTTTCGATGAGAGCAGGACTCCCAGATCCAGCATGACCTGAATCAGTAAATCTTCTGGGGTGCGGTCTTCCTTGATATTATCCGTATAATCATCTAGACTCGCCTGTCCAAGTTCAGCCGGACGGTAATAGACATCCTTCATATTGGAAGAGTCAACCTTGAAGCAGCGGAAGCCGTAGTCGATGTCCGCTCCGGTTTCTTCCTTGATCTTCTTTCCAGCCCGCCGGATGCGTTCCTCGCCGATGTCACAGATGGTCTTATAGCCTGCTTTATAGGCTTCGGATTTTTCGTCTGTCTCTTCTGGTAGTTGCACTAAAATAAATTTTCGTTTGATATTGTCTTTAACATTTTGTTCAAACAATGCTTGTGCTGATGCTGCTGTTCCACTGAAGAAATCAAGAAAGATCCCATCTTCAGCTTTTGCAGTTATGCTTATAAAATGCTGAATTAACCCAACTGGCTTAGGTGTTTCAAAAACTGCCAACCCATCAAATAGTGAAACAAGGTCTCTTTTAGCCGAGTCGTTAGTACCAACAAAATCAGCAGCCAATATGCTCTCCGGGGTAAGTCCTTGCTTCCCTTCTGTCATAAATTTTTTTATTCGAGGTACATTATTTCCATCTTCTCCAAACCAAATTCTGTTATCAGCGATTGCCTCCTGCATTTTAGGCCAGGTCATTCTCCAGCAAGAACCTGAAGGTGGATCAAATTTTTTCCCCGATGGAGATTCAAATGTATAAAATTGAGACTTTGTCCCATGTCCACCTTGAGCGATTGCGGGCACTGATGTCCACGGGCCTCTTGGATCATTGTCTGGGTTTTTATATCTACCAATTGCATCTTCATTCATTTCCTCTAATCCAAGTGCCTGGTCTCTTTCGGAATAATTTTTCGAGTAACAAACTATATAATCGTGCCTAACTGAAATGGCCTTTCTGTTTTCACGGGTTTTCCGTTTTTCCCAAATGAACGTGGCAACGAAATTTCCCTCTCCAAAAATCTCATCACAAATTTTTCTAAGATTCTGTTGCTCATTATCATCTATAGAGATAAAGATTAACCCTTCCTCTGAAAGAAGATCTTTGGCAATCTTAATTCTTGGATATAGCATATTAAGCCAGTCAGTATGAAATCTTCCGTTACTTTCAAGATTTTGCACAAGCTGATTTCCATCTTCATCTGTCTGTCCACTATTATCTTCGTATTCATCTGCATCAATATTGAAAGAATCTCGGTACACAAAATCACTGCCTGTGTTGTACGGGGGATCAACGTATATCATTTTAACTTTGCCCAAATACGTCTCCTGCAGGAGCTTTAGCGCATCAAGATTGTCCCCTTCGATATAAATATTCTCAGAGTCTGTCCCACCGAGCGTCCCATCTCTTCCGACAGACTTTTCCTTCTCAAAGCGCAGGGTCTTGGCAATTGGAGCATTGGCTAGAACAACAGACTTTCTCTTATCCGGCCATGTGAACTGGTAGCGTTCCTGCCCGTCATCTATGACCTGGGCATTGATTTCCTGCATCAGGACATCCTTGTCGATGGCACGGACGACATTGCCTTCTTCATCCTTAGTTTCAGTCACGGCATCCGGAAAGAGAGCAGCGAGTTTCCTGTAGTTCTCCTTGGCAATATCAGGCGTGTGCATCTTCAGCTTATCCATTTATTATTTCCTCCAATTGTTTCTTGTATTCCTGCAGCCTTGTGTAGAGTTCAAATCGTTTCTTGGGCTGCTGTTCCTTCCATGCAGCGGTCTCTGTCTTTCTGATCAGTTTGTTCAGGCGGTCGATTTCATCCTGCATTTTCAACTGATCATCGATGGTCTTGCCTTTCTGCCCAAGAGCAGCTTCTGAATGGACAGCCACCTGCTGCAACAGATCATCCCAGATGGCATCCAGATTATCTCCTGAGAGAGACAATCTCACTTTGTCTTCCGGTACCCAGTCCGTCCGGTAAAGCTTGCCGTGATAAACCGCCAGTTGTCGGTTATCCTCGTAGCAAAGCAAAAAAATCAGTTTGTGTGGATTCTGTCTTGCGATAGCCTCCACAATTTTTCCATCGAAGTCCTGCTTTTTCAGAGTGATCGATAGAAGCATTACCTCTTTGATTTCTGCTTCTTTGACCAGATTCAGATTGCTTTTCGTCAGGCTGTTCTCGACCACAATCCGATCGACATCGGACACGAACTTTGCCTTCAGTGCCGGCGTCAATGGAAGATGTTTATAAAAGGCTTCCTTTGGAAGTCTCTTGCCGACTCTCGTACTTCCCGGAAAATTGATCATTTACATCACCACCATAAAGCATATGAGTTCAAAATCCTCAAGTCCAGAAAAGCCGCCGCTTGTGAATGTCGTCTCTCCAGAGGAGAAAAAGCTGCCTATATCTTCTTCATCCTTGGCTTCAATAATCGAGCCAATTGCATCTTCCAGAAGTTTTGAGACAGAACCCATATCCCGTCCATCTTTCGTTTTCTTATTGAAGACCCGGCACAGATCCTTATCTGGCTCAGTCTTGCCTCTCGCAATGTGCCGCATTTCATCCAGCGTATCCTTCGGCTGCAGATGATTGGTGATAATCTCCCCGTCATTGCCCACATAAACCATGTAGAAGGGATGAAGTCGGTTCTGATTCTTGATATTGATTTTCTGATTTACATTTTTCAGAACAAAAATCACACCCGGCTTTTCCCCGTGGACAACTGCATGAATGCCAAAAGGAATATGATCGATGTCTCCATGGTCTTTCATGTAGGCAAGCAGGTCCACGCGAAAATCATTCAGTCCCAGATCCGTAATGGAGATCCCAGAGTTCATATCCTCGAGGTCTACGACTTCTTCGCGCAGCTTCTTTAATTGCTCCTTTCGGTATTCCAGATCCCCCTTCTCGTCCTGATTGATCAGGTCATCGTCTCCGGTAGAAGTCATGACCGAAATCCGCATCCTCGTCTCGACTCTTGCCTTCAGATTGATGTATTCATCCAAGGTCAGATCCGGCCAGAAGTTTACCAGCTGGATCACCTTATTCTTACTTCCGATACGATCGATTCTTCCGAAACGCTGGATGATCCTAACAGGATTCCAGTGAATATCATAATTGATGCAGTAATCGCAGTCCTGCAGGTTCTGACCTTCAGAGATACAGTCCGTACCAATCAGGATATCAATGTCGTTATGTTTATCCTGTGGGTAGAGAATATCCCTGTCTTTCGACACTGGCGAGAAACAAGTCAGTACATGATTCATCTCCGCCTTGAAGCCAGGGATCGTCGTCCTCCCTTCCACACTGCCAGTAACAAGCGCGGCATTGAGTCCCAGCTTCTTTGCACTCGGAGCGATGTTCTCATACAAGTATTCTGCAGTATCCGCAAAGGCAGTAAAAATCAGCACCTTCCGATTTCCGGGATTAATTGGATTCTCTTCCTTCTTGCGGATGACCTCGATCAACTGATTCAGCTTGTAGTCATATTGCGGCGTGATATCTTCAACCATGCTTATGAGAACAGAAAGCGTATCAATATCCGCCTTTATATCCCGCTCCCATGAGACATAGTCCATATCCCGTAAATCGATCTGCACTTTCTTGCCTACAGAGAAGAAATCTGTATTCTGATCGTCATCGTCAAAGTCAGCGGTCTCCCCAGAGAGGTCGGTCATTTCCTTCAGGTTAGCATTGCCGCCTCTCTTGAAATCTTCGATAATCTGCTCCGTATCATACAGATACTGATAAACCCGCTGCACGGTCAGCAGGAAGGAATGAACTGAGCTCTCCATTCGCTTCAGAAGGTTGATATTCATCAATCGCTGAATACCTGCTTCACGGCCCTTTCTGAAATTCTCCGTCTCCTCCTCTGACAAGTACTTCGACAATTTACTCGGAAGAATGAACCGGGTCGGTGTATAAATGGTCAGCTTCAGATCAGACAGGCACTCATAGACTTCCTTGTAGTTGATCGCACCTGGCTTGTCCGTAAGTTTGGGGTATAAGGAAATCGGTTTATTCCTTGTCGGGAAGGTCCCGATATCCTTTGTGTCATAGTAGGTCTGTATATGATGGCGGGATCTGGCAATCGTGACAGCATCCAGCACTTCAAAGAAATCGAAGTCAAGTTGGGACAAAAGATTCTGGGTCGTCCGCTCTTTTTCTGGGAGCTTGCACCAGGCGTTGTAGACCCTCTGCGCCTGCCGGAAGATTGCATCAATGTCCGACTTCGTATTCAGCTTGTCGTTGATTTCTTCTGGATTTCCCTCATAGGCAAGAGCCAGCTGATTCCTGAGGTCATAGAAGCGGTTATTGACCGGTGTCGCAGAGAGCATAAGGACCTTTGTCTTAACTCCCGGACGGATCACCCGATTCATCAGGCGCATGTAGCGGTTTTCTTTCTCGCCGCCATGCGTATTTGTCCCATTGCCGTTACGGAAGTTATGGCTCTCATCAATAACGACAAGGTCATAGTTCCCCCAGTTGATCCGATCGATAGGCAGGCCAATCGGGGTCATTCCGCTGTTTCTGGATAGATCCGTGTGATAAAGGACATCATAACGGAAACGGTCAGCGGCCAATGGATTGTTCACGAGATTTCCACGGTAGGTCATCCAGTTCTCAGAGAGCTTCTTCGGGCAAAGTACGAGGACATTCTTATTCCGTCCTTCGTAGTACTTGATCACTGCAAGAGCTGTAAAGGTCTTACCTAGACCAACGCTGTCCGCGAGAATACAGCCGTTGTACTGCTCCAGTTTGTTGATGATGCCAAGGGCAGCGTCCTTCTGGAAATTATAAAGCTTGTTCCAGATCACACTGTTTTTGAAGCCAGTCGCCTCATTTGGCAGAACGTCTTCAGAGATGTCATCGAGAAATTCACTGAAGATGTTGTAGAGCGTCATGAAGTAGATCAGCTCAGGAGAATTCTCCTGATAGACCGTAGAGATCATATCGATGACTTCATTGGTAACATCCGTCAGCTTCTCCTTGTCCTGCCAGACCGTTTCAAAAAGATTCAGGAACTCTCTGCTTGCCGGATTCTCGAATCGGGTGACCATGTTACTGATGTTATTTCCACGCTCACAACCAAGGTCCACAGCTGTGAATGAATTCATCGGCATATACGTATAGGTATCTTCCGGATTCTCCACAACCATGAAATTGTTCATGCCTTCCCGGGTGGTGTTGGTACGAAACTGAGCCTTCCTGCGCATCCAGTCTGCACATTCTTTCGCCACAGCCTTCTGTTTCAGCTCATTTCTAAGGCGGACCTCAAACTCTGTACCATAAAGACTCTTCTCACGATTCAGGCGAGGAATATAGAACTCCCGGCGCTCCTTTGGCGTTTTTTCCGCAACAAAAGTTGGAGATGTGAAGATAAAGCGAAACTCATCACAATCCTCCAACTCATTCTTCAGTGCCTGATAAGCATAGATTGAGAAACATGCCGCCGCAATAGATATCCTGCTACCGGATTTAATTTTCCGTTCAAGATCATCTTTGACAACCTTGGTGGTATTGTTAAATGTATCCATCTTTTTCTATAACCGTTTTCCCAATAAAACTCCCGTTACTTTGTCTCGGATCCCTTCTCGCTTACAAAATGAACTAGGTCTCCAACATCACAATTCAGCTTATCGCAGATTTTCTCCAGAATCGTCATTGAGACAGGTTCACCTTTTGTCATCTTAGCAACGGTTCCACTGCTAATTCCCACGTCCTTCATCAAGTCCATCTTATTCATGTTCTTATCGATTAATAATTTCCACAGCCCATTGTATGAAAGTGACATAATGTCTACCTCGTCAAATAAAGGTGTTTATGAAAGATACTGTTATTTCCTCTGAACTATGCAAATTTTCACTCATGTCACTGATTATACCCTATATGCGCAGTCTCTTCAATGAGATCATTCAATTCATATTTAATTTCTCGAAGTTTTTTTTTGCGAAATAGAATGTATCCACCATCACATGCCCAGGTAATGGCAAGCAGTGCCCGTTTCCTCACAAACGGTCTGTGCTTGTTGAGGGAGTAACCCCCAATCCCCCAGATCTGTCCGCGGACGGACAGGCGGCGCACTCGAAATGCGAGCGCTTATGCAATGACCAATAGCAAATCCTCAGACCCCGTCGTGCTCATCAGTAATCAGAATCTTCTCTGCGCAGCATTCTCAGAAATAAAAAAAAGCGGGCAGGCAGCATCTGTAAAGGTGCCACCTGCCCATCATTCAGCGGATTTCTGTTTTTGATTTTTCCTTTTCCTGCTTCTTCTGCTCCTGATCGAGTTTCAGGAATTCATCAATGTCCCTCTTTGCGATCTGGTAGTCCATCATCTCCTTCTTGGCTGTGTGGTATTCCTCATAGAGCTTTCTCTTCTCTGAAAGAATCTGCCCGTATTCTTCGGATAGTTCCTTTACCTTCGGCAGCTCTCTGCTATCCAGCCTGTTGAATGCTTCCTTCGCCGCCTGATGAAGCGTGATCTCCTGTCGGTGCTCTTCAAAAAATTTCTTGCTGTAGCCAGACCTGCGGTAGGCCGCGTAAACATCCTTTGTCTTCACGTAATTGATGATCTGCTTTTTTAACTCCGCGATTCCCTTTAGCTGATCTTCCCTCTCTTTGATTGAATCTGACAAAGTATGAAAACGATCTGCGATATTTTCAGCCCTTTTTGAAAGCTCCGCATAATCCCTGATGCCATGTGACTGGAGAAAGAGAAGCGCCTTCGAAACCTGCTTCACATTGAAGACCTTCGCCCAGCGTTCATAGCCTTTTCCCTTGCCATCCTGCATCTTCTGATTGATATCGATGAGAAGATCAAATTCACGCTTCTGCTTTTTCCTGGAATCTCCGGATCTTCTACTCCCGCTCTTCATGGATTTTGCCCTTTGATCATCCGGTTGAAATTCTATTTCCCCTGCAATCCGCTTTCGGATATCTTCCTCGGTATAACCTTCTCCAAGAGATCGGAATCGGATGAAACGCTTCTGGCCTGGGCCGCGGATTGCGAAATGTTTCCCAGCTTTCACCTCGTATCCGGCTTCCCGAAGCTTATGAAGGAGAGTTTGAAAATCGCAGGGATCTTCCAGGATTCGATCTATATTTTCCCGGAGAACAGACCGGAAGGATTCCCGATGATAGGGACATTTGTTGTCTCTCTCCGATGGCTTTCGCGGCGTGATCACAGACAGCGCGTGCTCAAGGCAGACCTGATCGCTCAGGCGCTGCAATGCCAGTGCAATAAACCAGGAGTCGCGGAACTTGCGGTCGCAGTCAAGATTTGTGGAATTGAAAATCACATGATTGTGAACATGCGCTCTGTCGATATGTGTCGCCACGATGAAGGCATGATTGCCTTTGGTGAAGCGCATCGCGGTTTCATAACCAATACTGTTTGCTTCCTCCGGTGTGACTTCTCCAGGCTTGAATGACTGTCTGATCTGATAAGCGATGATGTCGCCATTCGGCTTTCTTCCGGTTATCCGTAAATATTTCTGTTTTGCCAGAAGGAACTCTTGGTCTACCGTCTCCTTGTCGCAAGCATAGGAGGAAATCAGTTCGCCGTCTTCGGTCTTCTCGCCGTTCTTGGCATAATCTGTCCGATCCTTCAGGCACTGGGCGATCGATTTTCCCTTGTTCTGATGCATCGCGATCAGTCTAGTCGCCGCCATCCGGTTTCCTCCTTTTCCTGTTCCGGTATATCACTTCAATGCTGTCCCAGCTTACTGAGCTCTTCAAGGATTTTCCGCATCTCGATCCACATTAGTTTCTGCTGTTTCTGAAGGCTCTGGATATCCTCCAGATAGACAAACCCGCACTCGTTGGCTTTGCGTGCGTACTGATTCAAGTTGTTGGCATTGATCCGGAGAAGCCGGATCATTTCCTGGACACAGGAGAGATCCATCTGGATCAGATAGCCGTCGATCACCATCTTCCGAAAATACGCGCTCTTGTTCTTGATGCCAGCCCGTTTCATTTTCTCTTCCATGAGGTGAAGTTCCTCTTCCGTGAGTCTCACCTCCAGGCGTTTCTCCTGTCTTCCCATCGGCTCTTCTCTATCAGCAGAGATTCCGGTCCGGGCAGAGAGGATCCTTCTCGCGGTGCGGCAGCTCGGTAGGTCTCGTCCGCAGCTTCTCTTCCTGCTCGCGGAGCTTCTCTTTGACTGACATGCGTTCTGATTCCGCGCGACCATCCGTGTCATCTCGCTTCCCGTTATTCACGATGCCATCGATGGAGTCATAATCGTCCTCGATCTGTTCCTCAGCAGCCTTCAAATAATTACTGCCGAGGCCAACCTCCGGCTCTTCCATTCGGTCCTTCGGTGTGATATGAGGTTCAGTGATCTCTTCTTCCCTGCCATTGATCTCGTCCCATTTCATGATTTTGCTTCCTGTCTGATTCATCTCACTCCTCACTTTCTCTATCGGTCTGATCCGGTCTGATCACTTTCTCTTCCGGTCCGGGAACTCCATACGGAAGACTGCCTGTCCCTTGTCATCTGTGTCCAGAAGCAAGGTCGCGTCATAGGTCTTTCCGTATTTTCTGGACCTGCACTTTCTGAGATTCGCCTTACCGGTATTAAGCAGCTCCTCCACGATCTGTTTTGTCATCTTCTTTCCGATCGAATCAAAATAGCGATTCTCCTTCCAAAGAGCGAAGCGGCAATCCCGGTTGCTGCAGAAGAAACCTTTTGATTTTTCAATCACGGGACTTCCGCAGGCAGGACATTTTCCAATGGAGAGAGATGCCCTTATGGGTAGGAACCAGATATTTTGTCTTGTTGTTGCCCTTCCTTTCCAGGAAACCGATTCGGACCAGCTTCTCAATGATTCCTGCTCTTGTAGCTGGAGTTCCAAGACCCTTGCGTTCCGCCTCGTCCGGTGTCTCGCTGCTTCCTGCCCGCTCCATTGCAGAGAGAAGTGTATTCTCCGTATATGGCTTCTTCGGCTGCGTCTTTCCAGCACGGATTTCGGGATCCTGCACGATGACCTCACGTCCCTCTGCAAAAAGGGAAGGATCAGCAGCAAGGACAGCTGCAAGACTCATGCCAGATGCAGTTTCACTCGATTTGTTTTCGTCCGGTGCATTCTCAGGGGATGTATCTTTGCCGGATGCATCATTGCTGCAGTCATCTTTCCTTGTTCTTTCCTTTCCGAGAATCCAGTCCTGGATCTCATGCCAGCCCGGATCCGTTATTTTCTTTGCGAAAGCAGTAAATTTTTCTCCGGCGCATCTTAGTGTCAGATGATACTCCTCGGACAAGCAGGGTCTTCCAAGAGCAGATAACAGCTCTGCTGTCACAAGTCCCAGTATCTTCTGCTCCTCATACGGAATCTGGGAGAAATCCGCCGAAGCCGCATTTTCTGTGGGAATGATGGCGTGGTGGTCACTCACTTTTTTGCTGTTGATGACCTGGCTGGAATTCAGGTAAACAATCCCGGTGAAACCATACTTCTCCTTCATCTGGCAGGCGAGGACTTTCACGCTGTCCTCCATCTCGTCCGTCAGATAACGGCTGTCCGTTCTGGGGTAGGTGACCAGCTTCTTCTCGTAGAGGCTCTGCGTGTAATCCAGTGTCTGCTGTGCCGTGAATCCGTACCGCCGGTTTGCTTCTCTTCGGAGCGTGGTCAGGTCATACAGAAGGGGAGGCTTCTCTGACTTTTCTGTTTTCTGAAGGCTCTCCACCTTTGCCTTTCCGGAGTCCCTGACCGCCTGTAAGATGTTTTCTGCTTCTGCCTTGTCCTTGCATTTTCTTCCCTCCGCCACTACACCGGAAGCTTTGATCCGGACTGAGTAAAACGGCTCCGACTTGAATGTGTCGATCTCCTCCTGCCGCTTAACCAGCATGGCAAGTGTCGGCGTCATGACACGGCCCACGTTCAAGGTCTGACCGTAAAGGCATGAAAAAAGCCGGGTGGCGTTGATCCCGACGATCCAGTCGGCCCGTTCCCGGCAGAGCGCTGCTTCATAGAGCGCATCATATTCAGATGATGGTCGGAGATTCCGGAAGCCCTCCTCGATGGCCTTGTCCTCCATCGAAGAGATCCAGAGGCGCTCGAAAAGCTTTCTGCATCCGGCTTTGTGATAGACAAGTCGGAAGATCAGCTCTCCCTCCCGTCCGGCATCCGTCGCCTCCACAAGGCTTATTACATCTTCCCACTTCATTAGCTCCTGAAGCTTTCGGAACTGCTTCTTTGTGCTCTCCGTCACTTCATAGCGAAAGGGTTCCGGAAAGATCGGAAGGTCCTCCTTCTTCCATTTCTGGTATTTCGGGTCATAGGCGTCCGGTGCTGCCAGCTCGATGAGGTGTCCAAAGCACCAGCTGACCAGATATCCGTTGCCCTCCAGATACCCGTCCTTCTTATTATCTGCGCCGATCACCTTCGCAATAGACTGCGCCACAGATGGCTTCTCGGCAATCACTAATTTCAATCCCATTATTCCTCTCTTTCTGAAAAGGCCCCGGGATTTCTCCCAGGGGCTCTGCGATCATTATTGTGGATCAGATCTCCTGACCCTTGTTCTTCGCTTTTGTTTCCCGGTGCGGATGCGTCGCTACCTTCTCTTTTCCTGCCTCCAGCTTTGCGTGAACAGATTCCTTCTCCGTGCTGTCTCTCTCCACGGCCTCCTGCCGGAGTTCCGGCATCAGGTCCTGTATCTCCTCCGCAGCTTTCTGCACGGAAGGATTCCCTGCCATCTGCGGAACGAACTCCTTCATTTCTTCCAGCTGAAGCTTGCCTCCACGGACCAGATCCCACTCATGGGAAAAGCCGTCAGCATCCTTCATCGAAATGCCGATGGCCTTCACTCCATTCATACGCTCCGGTGGAATCTTCCGATACAGCTCCACCGCCTCCGGCAGCGTCAGCCCTTCCTCGAACTCTCCCAGGGAATGGAACTCGCTGCACTCCGCGACATAGAAGCTCACCTGCTCTTTTCCGACAGTGAGTTCCTGCACCTTATCATCAATCGCCGTAATCAGCTCCGATGCTGCCTTCTGAATCGTCCCGAGAGATTCCTTCAGCTCCGGCAGTTCTTTTCCTTCTGACCAGGAAGCTACATAGGCAAAGCTATAGTCGCTGGTATCAATGCCGTAATGCTGGCAGACTGTGTAGGCGACCGACTCTGCCTCCACTTCCTTGCTGGATCTCGTCTGTCCGCCATCGTCCCTTGCCTTCTGGGCGGTCATGTTGTGAAGCTTCGCATGGGCCATCTCATGGATCAGGGTCTTCACGTTCTGGACTTCGCTCATTCCCTCTTTAATGGCGATCCGGTTCTCCGAGGTCTGGAAATAACCCTTTGCTCCGCCCTTGATCTCCTCAAAAGCAACCGGAACAGGGGATGCCTCCTTCATGGCCTCAAAAAGTTTTGCATAGCCCTCCACGGATCCGGTCAGCTCCTCCACGCCAAGTATCGGCAATGGCTCGCCCTCTGTCTGCGACAGATCGAAAGTAGATACCATCTTGAATCCGGTCATGTCGATCTGCACGGTCTCCTTCACCGGCTCTCCGTCCTTATCGAGGATGGCCTGTCCCTTCTCATCGAGCTTGTTCTGCTCCCGGTCGATCTTGAAGGGCGTCGGTGCGAGAATGCGGATTCCCTTCTCTCCTCGCTTCACAAAGCGTCCCATCTTCTTCCAACCGGTGTAGGACTGGCAGAGCGTCGCATCCGGCTTCTGCAGCATAATGAGAAGGTTGTTGTTATAGGAGTACTGAGGGAATTTTGCCATGGTGTTGAGGAAGGTCTGATACTTTTCACTGTTGAAAAGATCCGCAACGCCCTGTTCCAGCTTCTCCGTGATCTCCTTCATCTCATTTTTCCGGTTCTCAGCGGCCTGCTTCGGATCATATTTTCCTTTTGCCTGGTAGGACGCTTTCCCGTCTGCGATACCAGAGTCGCCGGCTTGTGCAGGGCCAGGTTCTCCGTCTTCCGTATAGGCCATTCCATTTTCCGCGAGCCCCCGGTCGGCAGCCTTCTCCATCTGGTGGATGTAATCAAAATCGACCTCGGTTCCGGTAAAGAGCTCCGGATCGTGCTCCCGGATGCTGTAGAGATCTCCATTCTGCCCGCCGACAATCAGATGATCGATGACGCTCATATCCATAAGCTTTGCCGCTTCTGAAACTCGTTTTGTAAGCTGCATGTCCTCCCGGCTCGGCTCCGTCTCCCCGCTTGGATGGTTGTGAAGGAGCATCATGTTATTGCAATTACTGAGCATGGCACTCTTCAGGATATTCTGAACCGGTGCTAGGGAGGCATTGATACTGCCGATGGAGACCACGTTGAAATTGACTGGCTTCATGTGATTGTCCATGTTGACGACACAGACCCACTCCCGGTCCAGTTCCTTCATGACATCCCGCATGACCATGGCAGCATCTGCCGGATTCTGCAGAGGAGTCTGGCTGTAATACGAAGGGCCGTCCATGAGCTTCAGGCGGACATCGACCTGCTTCAGTTGGTAGTCGTCGAAGGAAAACTGGTTATCCGTCTGCTTCTTCCGCGCCATCCGCATCACCTCCTTCCGGATCTGACAGACCTTCCGGCTCGATTGAAAGGTTCACCTGCACATCCTCCGGAAGATTATTCAGGAATTCTGCAAGGTCTGCCGGTGATCCTGTGATTGTAATCTGCTTATTCATGGCTTCCCACCTCCTGTTTTTCCATGGTCTTTTCCTTTGCCTTCAGACGCAAAAGGCGCTGGTGGATCGATTCGTGCCCGCTTTCCCTCTTCGTTACTTCCGGTGCATTTCTCATAGTTTTCACTGCGTTCTGATACCCCATGTATCTTGATTTTCTTGCCATCAGATTCTCCTTAAAAAAATGCAGATGCCAAAGAATGAATTTTTCTCTGACATCTGCTTCCATCCATATAAATCAGGCTTTACATTTCTTACTGCTCGAAATCCTCTCTGTCTTCCGAACCTGTCGCATTTTCCGGTCCTGCCTGGTCTTCTTCCTTCTCCAGCTCATCCAGATAGTCCTCTTCCTCTCCTTCCCTGTAATCAGCATCCGGATCCGGGCGATCGTCCTTCTTGTTCTTCTTTCCGATCTTCTTATAGATATACGCGCCGATGGCTCCGAAGCCGACCAGGATCATCAGGACCAGAGAGCCAACAGGGACTTTGACTTTCTTTTTCTCCTTCGTCTCTGTCTCTTCAGCCTTTACCGGTTTGACTGTAGAGGATGTGTTCTCTGTCGATGCTGCCGTTACGCTCGTCTCTTTGTCATCCTCTTCCTTCGCCTTTTCAGATGCGTATTCCTTGACCTCGTCCTTATCCATGAGGGAGAGAAGGTCAGATTCATCCACCTGGTTCAGGAAGTGGACGGTCTCATTACCGCTGTCATCGCGGTCGATGATGAGATAAAAA
Source organism: Stomatobaculum longum (assembly GCA_000242235.1). Classification (GTDB taxonomy): domain Bacteria; phylum Bacillota; class Clostridia; order Lachnospirales; family Lachnospiraceae; genus Moryella; species Moryella longum. The sequence goes on along the minus strand of JH590864.1, from coordinate 76,569 downwards.
TAGTTGCCATTCTTCGTAGTGAAAGTGATGAACTGCTTGCCGCTCTTGTCAGCGCAGCCATAATCATCTACAAGATTCATGTTGCCATCCGGCGTCAGCGATCCCTCCGGCTCGGATTCTGTAGTGGAATCAGATGCTGCGTTGGTCTGATCTGCCTTATCCTTATCAACGTCTTCCATCACTTCGCCAATTGAGGAATCCTCTGCTTTCTCCGTTCCCTGGCAGAGCGTGATGTCTTTCTTGCATACCGGGCACTGATCATTAACGGCACCCTCCTCGCACTTTGTCTCACAGATGCATTCTGCCTCCGGTCCTGTGTGGGCAAATGCGGTCGCCGGCAGCATGCCGAACATGGCCGTGGAGCAGATCACTGCCCCAATCAGTTTTCTTTTGAAATTATGCATTGTACTCATCCTCCCTATCTCCTGTCAGCTCATCTTCTGTCCCTCTGGAAATATCGCTGTAGGCACCGTATACCTCCGCATCCTCGCCCGAATCGTTATCTTTCAGGTCGCTGTCTCCCTGTCCGGCACCCGTTCCCGCGATGTCTTCTACTCCTGCATTCTCCTTCGTAGGACCTGACTTCCTCGGATCCATGCCCATTCCCGGAAGCTGCCCATTCGTCGCCATGGAAAGAAACTGTCCCACCTGCTCCGGCGTGAGGTGCAGTGCCTCCACATCCGCAAGAATCTGCGTGCTTTCCGCCTCCCTCAGACGGTCCTGAGCGATCTTCAGTTTCTTGTCAGCATCTTCCTTTCTCTTCTCCGCTTTTCTTAACTCGTCGCGGAGCTTATCCAATCGTTCGTACATAACTGGCCTCCATAAAAAATCCGGAAGAGGCAGTCTCTGCCCTTCCGGTCTGTTCGTTCACTTTTGCCTGTTGACTTGTTCTTTTCTTGCTACCGCGGGATCCTCCCATAGCAGAGGAAGTGCTGGGCAAAATACCCGCTGTCCACGTTGGATACCTTGATCGGATCCCCGCAGTGTATCATTTTGCCATCACCGATGTAGATTCCGACATGGCTAGCTCCCGGGGTGTCGTAAGTTCCCTGGAAGAAAATAATATCTCCCGGCTGCCGCTCGGATTTCGGGATGGTGTCACACCACTGACGGATTCCCTCCGCGGTTGTTCTTCCGATATGACCGACACCGGACTGGTTGATGACCCAGCAGACGAATCCGCTGCAGTCAAATCCGGTAGAAGGACTCGATCCTCCCCATACATAGGCGCGTCCGAGATACTTGCTCGCTTCCTGCCACATGGCGGCAAACTGGCTGTCCGTAAGGGCCTCGCCGCTCGGCTCATAAGTTACTCCCGCTGAGCCTCCAGTTCCGCCGGTTCCGCCTCCGTCCGCATCCGGATTGGCATAGATGTCATCGCCAAAGAGATACTTCTTGTTGCCATAGGTTTCCTTTAGGAGGTTGTAGCGCTCCATCTGGTCGTCGGTCAGATGAAGATTCTGGATCACCGTACCAAGGGATTTATTTTCCAGTGCAACCTTCAGGATGTAATACTTGTATTCCTCCTCCACTGTGTAGGTGTACTTCTCCCGGGAGGTCGTGCCGTCCTCATGCGTCACTGTGTGGTGCCCGGTCTTGGTCACGGTCCGGGTTCTGGTCTCCACGATCCGCTTCGTTGTCAGCTTGTACTGCTGATCGAAGATCTCCTGCAGTTTTCCCTGCACCTCGTCCGGTGTGTAATCCTCGTAGAGTACGGTCAGAAGAGCTGCAAGATCATAGGGATCATGCCCGATCTCTGCAAGTGTTACCTGGTATTCGTCATACCCCGGGTAGTCATTCTTAATGTTGTCGATCTTCTTCTGAAGATCCGCCTCCAGATCCTTGTAGTTCTGGTTGACAGTGAGGATGTCGCTGTCTTCTGCCGTATAGGAGGAAGCCACCGTACTGCCGCCGAGAAGGTTCATGAGAAGATTCCCTCCGGAAGAACTGCCGGCGATGAGAAGAACGACAATCAGAATGTCCAGGGCAATCAGAAGTGCCATTGGATGTTCCGCCAGATGCTCCTCGATCCATTCTCCGATCTTTCCGCCGATATCCTCCGCCTTATCGACGAATTTCCGGCCGATGCTGCCAAAGGAGTTGGCCGTTTCCTTATCGAACTTCTGGTTCGCCGCCCACTGGAATTCCTTCTTCATCCGGTTTTTCTGGATGGTTCTGGATGAGCTGACGGTTGAGCCTCCCTGGCTGGTTTTCTCACTGGCAGATTTTGCCGTGCGGCCGAGCTTATCCGAGTACTTCCCGTTAAAAACGGATGACTCAGACTTATCCCCAAAACCTGCTGAATTTGCCGCGTTGTCCACATGGATTGCACTGCTTTCGGAAGTTGCCGTATCACTGCCCTGGCTTGCCCAATCACCGTCAGGATTTATCGCCCCGCTTTCTGTCTCTCGCTCTGCCCTCCTCAGTGCTTGCTCCGTGGACTTCAGTTTCCTGCTGTAAAGCCGGTCGCCGGTCGTATCCAGAACACCTTCTCCAGTCTCTATTCCTGAATTCAGTGCCTCCGTACCGACGTTCCGGTCCTCATTCGCTTCATCCATTGCCTTATGGGAAGCTCTGGAAAGAGCAAACTCAGTCTTGGCTGCCTTCTGGTGTGCTGCTTTCTTTTTAAGCAGTTCCCGCTTTTCCTCCGGACTTAGGACATGATCCTCTTTCCCGAAGCGAAGCTTCTTTCCCGCGGCTCTCTTTGCCGAGGATTCATTCTTAAGCTTTCGCCCGTGGCTCGGCGCCCGGGTCTGGTTCTGACCGGATTTCCTGCGCGGCGCTTTTTCCTCCGCCGGCGGGTCCCGGTGAAATTCCATTTCTTCCAACGATTACGCCTCCTTAGCTTCTTTCTCTGCCTTCACCTCTGAAAGCTTTGTTGTCATGATGCGGTAGAGCTCCAGATCCTTCGGAAAGCGGTCCACGAACGGCAGGATGACGTTTCCGTAAAACAAAAGTCCCTCGCCCTCTCCCGAATGGGTTACATACGAGAGCTGGTGGGGACTGATGTTCAGCTGCTTTGCGAGGATCGCCCGATCGCCAACGGCCTGGTTCAGCATGTAGATGAAGTCGCTGTTTTCAAAGATGTTCTCGACCTCTTTTGATGCCAGAAGGTCCTTTACGTTCTGCGTGATGCCGGTAGGAATGCCGCCCCACTTACGGAACCTCTTCCAGATCTCCACAGTGTAGGCCGCCGTCTGCTCCTCGCGGAGAAGAAGGTGCATCTCATCCATGTAGTAGCGGGTGGATTTTCCCTCACTCCGGTTCTCCGTAACTCTCCCCCAGACCTGATAGTGATAGGTAACCCTGCGCTTTTGCTTCGCCGTCAGGCGAAGTAGTCAGGCAGGGTTTTCCCCCACTTCGCACCGTGCTTGCGACTTTCGCCGCACACGGCGCTCCATCAATACGGATTAATTGTTGCTTGTATGCGAAATAACCAGTTTTTCCCTGTAATTCCTAATTCGTTTCTGCGCGTCTGCGTCAAAGATACTCACGTCCATGCCCGGCATATTGATTGCCTGATAGCACTTCCTGTGTACTGATATAAGATTGTTGACTCGATTGACCCTGTCCAAAGGAAGCCTCGGATTAATGCGATGAGTGTACGGTGTGCTGTCGATCAGCCATTTTCCGCATACCCTGCACTTCAGCCTGTCGCGGTTCAAGGCATATGCCCTGTTCATGACAAATTCAAAGTTATTGAGGTGCCCCCATTTCCCGTTCAGGACGGCAGTAGATACATTCTCTGAATAAAGCTCGTCAAGTCTTGCCTGAATTCGCTTTTTCTTCGTCCGCCTGAAATTGATGTCCCTTCCTTCTTCGGTGTAGGGCGTTTCCTTTGGATTCTTTCCGCGTGTCTCCTGCCACTGGCAGAACGTAAGGGAAGTGACGCCGATATAAATATCGCGGTATTTGACCGAGGGTAGCTTTTGCCGGTAATTCTGGTGTATTCGAGGCAGGTTCTTCGTTTCTTTTGCAGGTATCCATTTCCCCTTGAACTGCTTCAGCCGCCGACTGGCGGCAAGCTGCAGTTTTCTGCCATACTTATCCATGCTTACGCTGACCCACGTACAGCATTGGTAGTACTGAATCACCCCTCTGATCTGGCTGTTGATTCTGTTGATCTCGTCGATCAGTTTCTCTCGGCTTGTCTCGCGGGGGATCTTCTTAATGCTGTCCGTTAATGTGTCTACTTTCCTGCAGAGTCTTTCTCTGTCCGGCCTTGTCCTTGTGACGTAGCCGTGTTCGCCTTTTCCCTTGACTACTCTGAATTCGTAGCCCAGAAAGCAGGCGTGCTTCTTTCTTACATCTGTAATCAGTGTTTTCTCTTTGGATAATGTCAGCTTCATTCCTGTTTCCAGAAATGTTTGTAAAGATGCTTTCCAGAATTCAGCGTGCTCGCGGCTGTCCGTGATAATCACAAAGTCGTCCGCATATCTGACCAGAAATCCGGGCACCAGATTTGTTTTCTTCAGTGCCCTGCGCTTGGCGGAATCCTGAATGTACGCATGCTCAGTGTGTTTTAATTCCCACTGCTTCGTAATCCATTCATCCATGATGTCGAGGTATACATTTGCAAGTAGCGGACTGATAATCCCGCCCTGCATGGTTCCCTCTTCATTCACCTCGCACTCGTCGAGGACTCCTGCTTTCAGCATCTGTTTGATGATCTGTAACACCCGCCTGTCCTTAATCCCCATGTGGTAGAGCCTTCTCAGCAGTGTGGCGTGATCGATATGGTCAAAGCATTTGCTGATGTCTCCTTCCACAAACCAGTAATACCCGGTGTGGAAGGTGATGAAATTCAGCCTTTCAAGTGCCATTGCTGTGTCGCGCATGGGTCGAAAGCCGTATGAATGCTCGAAGAACTGCGCTTCCATGATGGGCTCCATAACGATGCGCATGCATTCCTGCACGATGCGGTCTCGTATAGTCGGAATCCCAAGCGGCCGCTTTTCCTTCTTGCCCGGCTTGTCGATATATTTCCTCCGGACTTTCTGCGGTTCGAATTTCTCAAAAGCCTCCTGGATGTCGTTGATTACCCACTTGTAGGATTTTTGGAGATAATCCCGTTTCATGGTTTTGTTATCAACGCCCGGAGTATCACTTCCGTGATTGCTCTTGATGTTATGGATGGCTGTAACAATAGTTGCTTCCGCTGACATTATTTCGAGAAGCCCCTTGAATGCCGGCCTTTCTCCGGCTTCTCTGGCTTCCCTGCTTTGCTGGTATAACTTATCCAACAGAGCGCGTAATTCCGTTTCGGTTTTCGGGTAATCGAATTGTTGTGCCATACGCACCACCCCCTTTCCGAGGTCGTGTTTCTGGTTTAAGTCAGGTACGCCTACGGCTTCCTCGACTTTCTGTTCACATACAAATCCGTATTAACTATGCCCCTTCGCTCCACTCCCATTACAGGAGCTTCATCACTACTACGGGCTGATGCCCCGCGAATTAACAGGTCATTTCCTACCTGCGCGGCAAGGGTGTCACCTTACTTGCACTGGCTTATATGCCAGGCGCCGTTCGCGGTTCCTTTGTTCCCTGGTATCTTAGCTTTACATACAGTTTTAGCTGTGTCCCTCTGACCCGACTGCCATCACTGACCAGTGTGATTTAGTGTCAGTGACATTCGACCTTAATGGTTTTCTGCCGTTTTCCACCAAGACAAATTTCAACGGCGGCAGTACCCCGCATGGGGAGGATGGCTGTATGATCATCCCATCGTTTACGAGCCGTACATTCAGGACATTCGTCGGTTGCAACAAAACATCCTCAGCATGACTGTTTTATAGCTTCCCGCGGTTATCCAAGCTGTCTCAAGCTTCTTCCCCGCTCTTCACCGAGCTTCGCACATCCCACCTGACACGATGGGTGCACGTCGGAGATTAGAATTTTTGTAACCCCTCACACGGGGTCAGGCAGGAACTTCCCCTGCCGAATCAGATACAGAGTTCGAGTTCTTTTTACGGAACTCGTCTCGCTTTATTACGCATTTCTGCGTAGGTTAACGAGAAACAAAGCGCACATCCTGCACGACGAGCATCCCGATTTTCTTCAGCTGTTTTCCGAGGTCCTTGATGTCATAGCAAACCAGGCGGTTGTTGATGTCCACGTTGGTCCGGTGATTGAAAACATTGAGAGATCCTGTCACATAAATCTCCAGCGCTGTTGCAACATTCTTTGCCTCCGGCTCCTCCTGCTTCAGAAGCGCCGTGTAGAGGTCTTCAAGAAGCGGCATCTTCTCCGGTCTTGGGTCCTCAAAATGGTGGTTATAGATCTGATGAATACAGCGGTCGATGACCGTTTTCTCCACAGGCTTCAGGCCTTCCTTCCCACCGACAATCAGCTCGCACAGGGACAGGATAAAGTCCGCCTTCAGCGCGATCGGATTGTCGTCATCCGAGTAGTTCATGTTGATATCCATGGGATTGATGTACTGCTCGCTCGTCGGCGCAATTTTGATGACCTGGCCTCCGAATCGCTGCACCAGGGCAGAATACTCCGCCTCCGGGTCTGAAATAATGATGTCGTCATCCGTCACGAGAAATGCATTGGCGATCTCACGTTTTGCAGCAAACGATTTGCCTGAACCGGGTGTGCCGAGGATCAGTCCGTTCGGGTTCTTTAAGAGCTTCCGGTCCACCATGATCAGGTTGTTCGACAAGGCGTTGAGGCCGTAATACAAGGCCTCCTTCCCCGACTGAAACAGCTCCTGCGTGGTAAACGGCACGAAGATCGCCGTACTGGAAGTCGTCATGCCTCTCTGAATCTCAATCTCATTGTGCGCGAGCGGGAGGCTCGACATCAGCCCCTGCTCCTGCTGGAAATCGAGGCGCACCAGGCTGCAGTTATGCTTCTGGGCGATGCTGTTGACCTGGAAGACGTTATTTTCCAGCTCCTGCTTAGTTCTCCCCGTGTTGAGTACGAGGAAGGTCAGAAGGAACATTCTCTCATTCTGGCTCTGCAGCTCCTTTAAGAGCGCCTTCGCGTCGTTCCCGTAGGTGGCAAGGTCCGACGGGATGATGTCCATGTCGTAGCCAGACCTCACTGCCTTCTTCTGTTCCTCAATCTTCGACCGGTCAAGCTCCGTGATCGTATGTTTGACCGTCTTGATGGCCTCCGTCTGATCCACGGACTGGATATGCATAGTGACGATCTGCGTGGACTCCATCGAGAGGAAATCTGCCAGCATCCGGTCGCTGATGTCCGATGCCGTAATGCTGAGGAAACTCATGGCGCACCAGAGCTCTCCCATCTGAAAAACTCTTCCGTTCTTGAAGTTAAGGCTTGAGGGTGCAATGAAGTCCTTTACGGAGAGGCCGGAGGGCACCAGCCATTTCCAGTCGAAGAAGAATTTCTGGTCGTCTCCCATATGGAACTCCTGATGTATGAGCTCCAGGCGCTCCCTCCCGTCCAGTGTCTCTGCCTGCACACCCAGGCGCTTGAAGTTGTTGAGAAGGTCCATTTCGATATGGATGAGCCTCGGCTTTGCGATTTTCATGGACTCGGCATGGATACCGAAGGTCAGGTATTTTGTCTTTGTGAGGCCGTTGTTGCCGGCTTCCATCTGCCGCTTCAGCATGCCGGTGTATTCGTCCCTCACCTCGTCAAAGCCGTCATCTCTGTGGGCAATTGCGATGCTCTTCTCGAATTTTTCCGAATCCGTCGCCAGGTTCATGAAGCTAAGCTCAAAGTGTACCGAGCTGTCGAAGAAGTTAAGAAAGCTGCACCACTCCTCGAAGATTTCCGTCTGGTCCTCCTGCTGGGCGAGCTGATAGTTGATGTCCTGAAACCGGATTGTTTTCGTGTAGTAGTCCGTTCCTACCCTGCAGATACCATCCTGAAACATCCGGTCGAAGGGGATGCTCTGCTGTGTCGTTCGGGGAATGCCGTCATCCCTCTGGGCATTCCTGATAATCTCCGCTACCTTTTTCTTATCTTTGCTGCTCAGATACTCCGGAATCTGGTAACTTCTCTTTTCCTTCTTCCGGAACAGGTTTGTGATAGCTCCTGACAATCTCCTCTACCTCCTTTTCTGCCGCGGCCTGTCTCATGAGGGCGGCGTAATAGTTGTCTGTCTGGTAAATCCGGATTTTGGGCCGGATGAAATTCGCCTGTATGAAGTGAAAGAGGATGACCTCCAAGGGCTCCCCGTTCCTCTCATACATGGCCACAAAGAAGAGCGGCATCATGACGACCATCATCCCCATGGCGGCCACGCTGATGTTTCCCGTCTTCTTGAGCAGAAAGAAAGACGGCACTCCGATGAGCGCCGCCAGGGAAAAGCAGATCAGCTGCCGCTTGGTGAGATTGAAGGCCACCTTGCTCTTTACTTTGGTAAGGTCCCTTGGGACCGCAATATAACTGGCCAATTTGTTCTGTCTCCTTCCTTAATGTGCATGCAGTACACTCTTTGCAAGGGATCCTGTCTTGAATAGCGTAAATCCTAGAAGCATCGTATACCCAAGGACATTCCACAGGGATCCCATGATGTCTTCCGAGATCGCCACGTTCTGAATCAGGACTGCATAAATTGCAACGCAGATCATGATGAGAAATCCCTGAAAGCCCAGGGCGAACAGGGACCGCAGGTAATTCTGTCCGATCATGCTCTGCTCCCTGTTTCCAAAGGTCGCAAACGGAATCGGCGCGAGGCTTACCATGAGGTAGATCTCGATCATTCGTCCGTACACGATCACGAAAATAATGAGCGACAGGATATTGAACAGGAACTGGACGACAAAGCTCTGCAGGAAGATCCCGAACAGGACGCCCACATCCATGCTTTCCAGCCTGCTCTGCATGGAAGCGATCGTACTCGCATCGATCGCCGTGCTGCCCATAATCAGACTTCCGCTCTGCCGGATTGCATAGCCTGCCACATCGAATACGGCGAGTGTGATGTTAAAGGTATTGCTGATCAGCTCCACCGCAACGAAAGTCTTGAACACCCATTTGAAAAAAATCCATGTCTCGAAGTTCGCCAGGTTATTATGGGCGATGACGAGCTGGATCAGTTCGTAGCAGGCGATAAAGGTGAGTATGATGCCGGCGATCGGCATGATGACATTCTCTGAGATGGTCCGGATCATGGAAAATACGCCCGGTTCAAAATCCGCCGGTGACGTAGCAAGCTGTCCGGCAACATCCCCGACCTTGGCATTCAGGTTGTTGAAGGTATTGTTCAGGTTGTTCATGATGCCGGATACCAGAAGTTCCCGCAGCCACTCAAGGAGCTTTTCCTTTAAGCTGTCCAAGCGTTTTCTCCTTTCCGGGAGGCTGCAGAACCAGCCTCCCCTTTTCCGCCGCCCTTGTCCTGAAGGTCCGGCCGGATGGCCTGCAGTTACTGGAGCATCCTTCAGCCAAAGAGACCGGTCAGAAGAGGAACAAGGGTAGTACCGATCAAAGCGACACCGCCGCCAGCCATCAGCTGCTTCATGCCTTGAGACTTTACTGATGTGCGATAAAGAAGTAATAGAAGTGTAAAAAATTTTGCCGTTCCTATCCGGCACTTGCGCATTGTGTCGGATAGGTCGGGCGGTTATTCGGGCAAGTCCACCTTGCCAACAAAAGAATAATAAATCTCAATGTCCTGTCTGCGGGTCTTGTTCTCGTCATAGCTGCACTCATGCACAACGATTTTCTCTACAAACTCCCGCAGCAGAGTAGGGGTAAGTTCTTCAAAGCTGGTATGCCGCCGGACAACATTCATAAACTTTTCTGCGTTCACGGTGGCTTCCTGTGCTTTGGAAAGCTCCGCTTGAATAGCAGCGGCTCTTTCTTTCAGCTCCCGTTGCTCTGCTTCATAGTCTGCCGACAGCTCTGTGAAACGCTCGTCTGATATGCGCCCGGTCACGCTGTCCTCATACAGCCGCTTGAAGATAGCGGATAACTCGGCTATGCGTTTCTCGGAGGCTTCCAGTTCCTTTTTCTTGGCGGCGTTCCTGCGTTTGCCCCCGTCCTCGTTCTGCTCAATCAAGAGTTTCATAAACCGGGCTTCATGCTTTGCCGCATAGCTGGTCACTTTCCGCAGATTGGAGAGTACACCAGCGGTCAAGAGGTCGGTGCGGATAAAGTGCGCCGTACAGTCATGGGTGCGTTTCTTGTAGTTGCCGCAGATATAACAGTCCTGCTTGCGCTTGTCCGTCTGGTATCGCTGCTGATACATCACGCTGCCGCAGTCCGCACAGAACAGTATGCCGGAGAACAAACCCACTTCATCATAGCGGTTTGGGCGTTTGCGCTGTTTGCGAAGCTCCTGCACCCGTTCCCATGTTTGGGTGTCTATGATAGGCTCGTGGTGGTTCTCGAAAATCACTTGCTTTTCCGGGGGATTTTCTACACTGTGCTTGACTTTGTAAGAAAGTTTTTCTGTCTTGAAATTTACCAGACAGCCTGTGTATTCCCGGTTTTCAAGGATATGCACTACGGTATTGGTCGCCCACTTGCACTCATAGCCGGGGTGGTAGCGGCGGGTGCTGCCCGTCCTGCGGTATTCAAGCGTTCCCGGCGTGGGGATTTGCTGCTCTGTGAGCATACGGGCTATCTTGGTCGGACCATTCCCGGCAAGACAGAGGTTGTATATCTGCTTGACTACGGGTGCAGCTTCCTCGTCAATAATGAAATTTTCATCCTCGTCCATGAGGTAGCCATACACAGGCTTGCTTGTGATGGGCTTGCCATTCATGCCTTTTGAGCGTTTTACTGCTTTGATTTTCTTGCTCGTATCTCTCACCAGCCATTCGTTAAAGATATTCCGCAGCGGGGCAAAGTCATTGTCGCCCTGTGCGCTGTCCACTCCGTCATTGATAGCGATGAAGCGGACACCTTTCTGTGGGAAAATCATTTCCGTGTACATTCCCACTTGCAGGTAGTTTCGCCCTAACCTCGACATATCCTTTACGATAACTGTCCCGACTTTTCCGGCTTCAATGTCCGCAAGCATGGCTTGAAAACCGGGTCTTTGAAAGTTCGCACCAGAATAACCGTCGTCCGTGTACCAGCGCAGATTGGAAAAGCCGTTCTGCTTTGCATAGGTTTCAAGGATACGCTTCTGATTGGAAATGGAATTGCTTTCGCCTTGCAGCTCGTCCTCATGGGATAGTCTTGGGTAAAGGGCGGTAATTGGTTGTTGGTTGGTCTGTCTTAACATAAAATCCTCCGTTTCCGACAGCCAGCCCCACTATTCCGTACCTTGATTGTACCACATGGGGCGGCTGTCTGTATAGCGGCAAAAGCGTCAAATCTGCTTCTTTATGGTCGGTCAAATCGCCGTTTTTTGTGTAGCAGCTTCCGCTTCCAGCACTTTCATCATCTTGTCGGCTGCGGTGTCGGTTGCGCCCTGCTTGAAGAAGCCGGAAACGGTAAGGACGGAGTTGCCCATGCGGATTTCCGTCACACAGTCCGGGCGGCGGTCTGTTTTGGTGGTGCTTGTCTGTTTCGTTTCTGTCATAGGCTCTCCTTTCGCTGCTTCATCAGTTGCTTTAAGCGTTCCAGCTTTTCCTGTGCGGTTTCCTTTCGGAAGTTGCTGCCCGTGAAGCGGACGGGGGCGCACATGGAAGTCAGCCTGTCATAGATACGGGCGTGGGGCGTGTCCTGCGGGTGCTGCAATTCCTCCAGCGTGAGGTTGGTCGTGGCGATCAGCGGCTTGCCGCTTCGGTAACGGCTGTCAATCACGCTGTAAACCTGTTCCAGCCCGTATTCTGTTCCTCGCTCCATACCGAAATCATCAAGTATCAGCAGAGGGTAGCTGCAAAGGCGGGAAATATATTCGTTCCTGCCCTCAAAGCTGGCGGCAAGGTCACCCAGTATCGTTGCAAAGTTTGTCATGCAGACGGCAACCTCTTTTTCCATAAGGGCGTTGGCGATACAGGCGGCAAGGTAGCTTTTTCCCGTCCCCACGCCGCCCCAAAACAGGTAGCCGATATTTTCAGCCTGCATGGTTTCCCAGCTCTCCACATAAAAGCGGGCGGTTTCGGTCTGCGGGTTTCTGCCGTTGTCATGCTCAAATGTCCAGTTCCGCATAGCAGGGTCGGTAAAGCCCCGGCGTTTCAAGTCCTCCACTTTTTCAAGGTGCTTCTGTCGGCTTTCGGCGGCTTGCTGCTTTTCACGGGCTGCCCGCTGGCAGTCGCACTCTGCCGGGTGGCGGTCACGCCCGAAACAAGTCTTTCCCTCTGCAAAATAGGCTTCTTTGGGCGTATGGCACTTACCGCAGTATAAAAGCCCGTCCTCGCCTGTGTAGTCCTCCGCTTCGGCGGTAGTGGCTGTAATGTCCGTAATCATAGCTTCAATTCCGTTTTTCATAAGCTCTCGCCCTCCTTGCATGAATAATCGGGTATGCCCTGTTTCGGGGCAGCCTTGCCTTTGGCAGCGTCCTCCTGCGCCCACTTGTAAATGGTGGCTGCATGGCTGTGGTACTGTTTCCCGGTGGAAGCGATATGGCAGGAAAGCCGGTCAATATAATACTCCCACTTGTCGGGCAACTCTGTTTTTAGCCCGGAAAGCTCTGTATCGGTCAGTATCACATTGTTGTATCTGCCATAAGCGGCGGGGGCGGGGTGTCCCGTTTCTCCCTCTCTCTCTTTTTCTATCTCTATCTCTTTCTCTAACTCTATCTCTATCTCTGGTGGACGAATGTCGGACAAATGTCCGCCTTTTGTCCGGGGCGGTAAAAGTGCCTTGTTTTCCAGTCTTGCAGCCCGTTTCCGCTCGGCTTCGGTAGAGGACTGTCCTATCATCAGCTCAATGTCGGTCATATAGAAAGCCCCGCTGTCAAGCTGCTCCACAAGCCCCAACTGCCGGAAAATCTCTAAAGCCCTCTCAACCGTCCCTATCTGGTGGCGGGTCAGTGTCGCTATCATCTGCGCTGTGTAGGGGATATGCTCGTCAAGCTGCAATTTCCCGCCGTTTTTCAGCGATTTTAAGTACAGCTTCAAGAGGATATTGGAGTATAAAATCCCGTCTTTCATATCTTCCAGCAGCACAATGGAGTCGCTGTCAAAAAAGTTCTCTTTCAGCTTGAGGTAGTAATACTTGCGGTTATCTGCCATTGTCCCTGTCCTCCTTTTTCCGGCGTTTGGAGTAGTAGTGGGGGCAGAGTATGATAACCGCCCGGAAGCTCTGCTTGCAGCTATGGGTACAGCCCCGGCAGAGGTCATTGTATGTGATACGATCGCAGGTGGAATTCCCGACTTTCACTTGCCGCAGGAAAAAAGACCATTCCAGCCGCCGTTTCTTGCTCATTCTTGGCATGGGTGCGCTCCTTTCTGCCGTTTCCGCTGGTGTGGCGGTATCGGCGGTAATTCTGTATCATCTCGGTATCATTTTCGGGTTTTTTCTGCCCTATAAGCCCGTTAAAAAATCCTTTGGTATTTGCGGATAGGGTACGGGGCAGCCCCCTTGTTCTGTATAGGTTCGGGTACATTTTGGGGCGGTTTTTATCGTTCCTGTTCCTGCCTTTTCACAGGCTTGCGCTCCCGGTGTAAAATCTGGTCGATATTGCCCTTGACAGTCTGTAAGCGGCGGTATTCCTCCCGTTTTGCCCGGTAATCGTTGTAGCCGCTGTTTTTCTCTTGGATAAGGGTTTCAATCTCTGCTTGCAGGGCTTTATAGCTCGGCAGCTTGGAAATGCCGTTTTCCCTGAAATAGCGGGCGGCTGCGTCTGCTATGATAAAGTCGCTTTCGTACTTCTGACGGTAGGCTGCTTTTGCTTTGGCGTTTTTCTGCTGTTTCAGCCCGTCCCGGACAGGGCGGGTCTTGGAATAGGCAAGCACCTGCCGTTGCAGCTCCTTTTTCCCGTTCAGCGTCTTTTCCATCTGCTTCAGCTCTGTAAGGCTTTCCCGCATGGCGGTATAGGCGGCAGAACAGGCTTCGTCCAGTTCCTCCGGGGAAGAAAAGCCGTACTGCTGATAGGCGGTAACGGTAGCTGCCATTTGCTTTAGGTTGTGCTTTGCCGCCCAGCGGTCATAGCCCACGCCCTTGCCCTCGGCTCGCTTGGCTTCCCGGTCAACCATGCGCTGCAAGGTGTTGTCTGCCGGGGTGGTTTTTGTGGTTTTTTCCCCTTGTGACAGCTTTTTAACCGCGGCAGGGTATTCGAGTATGGCTTTGCTCTGTTCGGCGGCTCTGTGGGCGTTCTGCGTAAGCAGGACAAGGACAGCAGCCTTGTCAAAATCGTCCCCCAGCTTCCGGGCTGTGATAGGCTTTGTCCTGTCCGGCGTGAGGTAGGAAAGCCGCCCCCGGCTCTCCTTGACGGTCACACCCTCCCGCAGCAAAAGGGAAGAAAATTCGTCAAAGCTGCCAGCTTGGGAAAGTGCCTGCCGTATCGTCCGGCGCAGCTTCGCCTTGTCCGTTTCAAACTTGGTGGGCTTGGTCGGCTGTCCTGCGGCTTCTCTGACAGCGTTCTCTTTATCAAGGGCAAGCTGTCCTTTCTTTGCCGCCCAGTATTCCCGTTCGGTTATCCGTTCCTTGCTGCCGCTTAGGAGGTCGATTTGGTAAAGCCCCTCCCGGTGGCACATCTCCATGACTTCACTCTTGAAATATTCCATAGCGGCGTTGGTGCAGCGGTGCTTGCAGCCCTCCCGTGTGTCGGCTGGTCTGTCCATGTAGGGCAGAAGCGGGACTTCATAAATCCGCAGGGAGTTGATGACGATATGCACATGGATATTGCCGCTGTGGTTATGCCCGTCCGGGTGGGTGCAGACTAAGGCTTGGTGTCCGGGGAAATGCTCTTTACAGAACTGCTCGCCCAGCTCCTGCGCCCGGTCTACGGTCAAGCCGTTGTCTGTCCCGTCCCGTGGGTCAAAGCTGATGATATAGTGGTGGCTTTTCACATCTTCCCGTTTTTGGTTTTTCTCATAGCGGAGATTAGCCCGCATACAGGCAACAGCGAAATCCTCGCCCCCACAGTTGAGGGAAGAAATGCGGTAATCCTCCCTCGGTATCAGCCGCCCGTTTTCATCAAGGGTGGGCTTCATGGTAAACTCGTCATGCTCAAATGTGAGATAGGCTTCCGCTGCGCCATAGTCCGCATTTTTAGAGCTGATATGTTTGAATGTTGCCAACAGCGTCACCCACTTTCTGCAAGACTTCAAACTTTAGGGCAGCAAGGTCGGAAACCGCCGCCCGTACCTCCCCGGCAAGCTGCGGGTAGGGGCTGTGCCACTCGTTCAGCGTCCGGGCTATCTGGTTTAAGTTGCCGCCGATCCTGCCGTATTCGGCGGTCAGCTTCCCGACAGCGGCAAGCAACTCGTCATTGACGGGGGAAACGGTTATGATGGGGCGTATGGCTGCCCCGGTTATGGCTTGCCGGATAAACTCGGCTTGGCTCATGTTGTAAGCAGAAAGCCTTTCCGCAAACTCGGCGTATTCTTCCTCGGTCATGCGTGTCTTGACTACCCGGCTGCGGTGCGGCGTGTTATATCGTTTTCGCATGGTAAAACCTCCTTCGGCTGTGCGTGGTGTCCTCTCACTAATAGGAGAAAAACAGGGTGTAAAGCGGAACTGTTTTTGAAAAATCCGAAAAATTATTTTGAGGGATTTTCCAGCGGCGTAAGCCGCATAAGCAGGGTTTGGGGAAGGCACTCCCCAACAAGATTCCCGCAGGGGCAAAATGAGCGATAAGCGAATTTTGGTACTGCGGTAGAATCTTGCTCTGAAAAACTCCGGCGTTCCCCGGCTTCCGTACTTTCCGCTAACAAGACGTTTCAAAAGGGCTTTGCTACCCGCTATTCCGGCATATCTTGAAAATTTTCCTTTCACTACCTACAACACCACGCAAAGCAAAATGGACGGAGATTTTTAGAATTTCCCCTTATTCCCTACAACACCACGCAAGCCGAAAAAGGCGGACAATGGCAGTATTTTTTTCTTTGATACCCTCCACGGATAAGTAAGGGATTTTGCCAACTGCGGCGGCAATTTTCCCTTTTGTTTTTTCATACTGGGGATTTTCAAAAATGCCAAACAGGAACGAAAAAAAGCAGCAAATCTGTTGAATAGATTTACTGCTTTCTGGTTGCCGGCGAAGCGGCGGTTATTCAGTTGTAGGCGGTAGGGCTATCTCCCAAAGCGGAACTTGAAAATAGCTGTGAGAAGCGTCTGGGTGATGTAGTCCTCTGTATCTTGGTCTACCCGTCCATTCACACGGGCGGCACATTGTATGCGGCGGCGGTAATACTGCAATACAGTTCCCACCGCTTCCGGCTCCCCGCTGGTGGCTTGGACGATTGTTTCATAGGGGAGAAGCCTATTATTTCTCATATGCCATTCCCTCCATTTCCGCTTGGAGCTGCCGTAGGACTTTTCGGATATGGTAGCCCGCTGTGCTGCGGCTGCGCCCGTACTGTCTGCCAATTTCGTGCTGTGGAATACGCTTGAAAAAGGACAGGTAAATCATTTCCCGCTCCCGTTCGTCCAGCCGTGACAGGGCTTCCGCAAGTAAGCCGCTGCTGAAAATGACCGTATCGCCGCAAAGGGTAAGTATGTATTCCTCGTCCGGCTCCGGGGCTTGGAAATATTCATCTGTCGTGCCTAAAGGGTAGTGCTTTTCGTCTGTGAGGTATTCAAGGGATATTTCTCTTTTGTGCTTCCTGCTCCGTGTCCTCGCTGCGTTGATCGTTGCATTTCGGATAACGACTTTGCAAAAGGCATGGAAAGTGTACTCGATATGTTCCCGATATTCTTCTGTACAGGTCATGGAAAATCCCCCTTTCCTCCCAAAAGGGCTGTGGCTGGTTAGTAGTTGCTTTTTATGATAGTAAGGGGCGGCAGCACTTTAGGCTGTCGCTCCTTGACTGCCTAACTGCAAAACCGGGCGGGGCTGTCAACGGCGGGCGAAGCCCGTTCATCTTGACCGTTGACTGGCTCGGCCAGGTTTGCTATTTATCCGGCAAACTTGAATTTATTTTAAGCTATCACGTTTTACCTTTTTAAGCCTTACTATCATTACCATAGGAATTTCTTTGTTGTTTTTGAAACATTCTTCATAAAATCCATCAATGACAAATCCAGCTCTAAAACAAAGGTTAAAAATATCTTGTATGGAACGATGATAATAAATCTGCTCCTCCGGTTGCCCTTCAATCGCTATACCATAGTAACTGTGCGGTGTCATATATTTTTCAGTCAACGTGATAAAACAAGGGTGTTGCGTTGCAAAGACAAAAATTCCGCTTTCCTCCAACAGTTCATAAACAGCCATAAGAAGTGGTTCAATATCCGTAATATCCATAATTGCCATATTAGAAACTGCTTTCGTAAAGGCTCGATTTCTTTTTAATTCTAATATACTTTCTCTATTGGTCGCATCCGCTACACAAAATTCAATTTGTTTTGCATATTGTGATTGCCGTCTTTTAGCCAATTCTATCATTTTTTTGCTGTAATCAAAAGCGACAATCGAAGCGCCTCTTTGTGCAAGATACGAAGAATAATTTCCATTGCCACACGCAATATCCAAAATGTAATCCGCAGGATTAGGAGATAGAAGTTCCGTTACTTTGGGACGCACTACCTCTCTGTGAAATTCATTAGATTCGTCACCCATTGCATTATCCCAAAATTGTGCGTTTTTCTCCCAGATTTTTTTACTTTCCTCTGTTCCCATGTTCTCTCCCACTCCCAAAATTTGCCTTTTTGCTTCCATTAAATCTTCCTTACTATATTCCATTGTTACCCTCCATAACTTCTGATTGTTGCCGTCTTGACTATTATGTATCTTTTCTTTCCAAAATGGTATAGGCTTTTATTTTTATAATGCTGCAAAACTTTTCTTCTGTAAGGTATTCAAAGGATATTTCCCTTTGCCGCCGCTATTGGAAAGCCAAAAGCAGCGGCTTTTTTACGCGATATGACCGAAAAGTCTAGAAAGCAGGATATGTCATCATTTGTCATTTCTTCTCAATGTAATAACTGCATGGCATATCAAGCCAAATACAAGAGAAAAACAGCCACCGCCAAATAGTGATGCTCCCCACCCTGCACCCGACATTGTCATAAAACCGCCAACAAAGAAAATACCAATGCCAAGAAATATCCCGACACCATAAAAAAGTCCAATTGCCATATCATACTTATTAAATTGTCGTTTCTCTTTTTTTTCACATGTTTCCATTTTTGTTATTACCTCCTTCGCAAAATCGTCCATGTGGACTCCAAAAAGAAAACAAATTTTTTTCAACGTATTTAAATCGGGTTCATTAACATCTCTCTCCCAATTCGATAGCGCCTGCCGGGTAACATTCAATTCCCCAGCCAGTTCTTCCTGTGTCATTCCCGATTGTGTTCGCAGATGACGTATTTGCTTTCCTGTTGTAATATCCGTCTGTTTCTGGTTCAAAATGGTTCCTCCTCTCTGATGCTGATTTTATCAATGATATTTCGCAATAGCCAGCAATGAACGCTTGCATTGCGCAAGACGTTACATTATCTTCTGAAACATATGCCGGATCTTGTCTAAACGGCTGTTCGGGCGGCGTGGCTGAAATACAGGCTCGCCGGAAGTTTCCTGATACCCTTTTAATTCTGTAATGCAGACACTTCTTCCATTTGTATAAAAATTCAGATCATTCCTATATTCACCGATACAACGGGCAGGGATTTCACCCTTAAAAATAACTTCATCTTTTTCAAGTCTGGTTGATTCAATGATTGCGCAATACTTTGGTGCATCATTATAAGCCCGTGAAAGATATTCCTGCGGTGCAAAAAGGGTAAAGGAAAGGTATGGTTCCAACAGTTGTGTCCCTGCTTTTTTCAATGCCTGCTCCAACACGACAGGCGCAAGAAAACGAAAATCAGCGGGGGTGCTGACCGGGCTGTAATAAACTCCATAATCAAAACAAATTTGGCAGTCTGTCACTCCCCAGCCATATAAGCCCTGCTCCATTCCATAACGCACACCCTCCATGACGGCATTTTGAAAACTTTGGTTTAAATAGCCGAGAGATACCTCGCTTTTATATTGTGTTCCGCTTCCAACAGGAAGCGGTGTTACAGTCAAACCAATAGATGCCCAAAACGGATTCGGCGGCACTTCAATATGAATCGTGCAGCTCGCTTTTTTTTGCGGTCTTTCCAGATAAATAACCGAAGGCTCTTTCATAGCCACGCCCACATGATATTTTTCTTCTAATAGCGAACAAATAACTTCTAACTGTACTTTTCCCAAAAAAGATAACATAATCTCATGGGTAACAGTATCAATGTCAAAATGCAAAAGAGGGTCTGTATCAGCAATCTCTGCGAGGGCATTTAACAGGGCTTCCCTTTGCTCCGGCTTTTGCGGCTCTACCGTTGTCCGAAGTAATGGCATGGGATTATCAATCCGTGTTTTGTGAGGCAGGAGTTTTTCATTTCCCAGGATATCGTTCAGTTTCAAAGTATCATCAGCTAAAATAACAATTTCTCCCGGACAGGCATGGTCAGCCGGGACGATTTCACCATTTGACGGAATACACATTTCTGTAATCTTTATTTTTTCCTTTTTTGACAGCAGCAGGGTATCCCGTAAATGGAGCGTCCCATGATACAGGCGTAAATAAGAAAGCCGTTTTTTCCGCTCTGTATACTCAACCTTAAAAACATATCCACATAATTCAGACTGAATATCGTCCGTTTCTGTAATGAAAGTTTCTATAATCGCTTCAATCAGTTTTTCTGTTCCTAAATTGTCTTTTGCACTCCCATGATAAACAGGAAACAAAGAGCAGCATCTGGTTCTTTTGCACTTTTCATATTGTAATTCCTGTATATCCAAAGAATCCTCTGCAACATATCGTTCTAATAGTTCATCGCTTCCGGAAATAATCATATCCCATTTGTCTAAATCAGAAATATCGGTCATGGTTATCTTTGGCGACAGGGAAACCTCCTGCATGACAATCATATCACTGGTAAGTTTATCTTTAATGCTTTGGTAAACACACTGCAGGTCGATCCCATTTTGGTCTATCTTATTTATAAAGATAATTGTCGGAATGTCCATTTTCTGAAGCGCATGGAATAATATACGGGTTTGTGCCTGTACGCCGTCTTTTGCTGAAATGACTAAAACAGCTCCGTCAAGGACAGATAAAGAGCGGTATGCTTCGGTTAAAAAATCCATATGACCGGGAGTGTCCACGATATTGATTTTATAATCATTCCAATAAAAAGAAGTAACCGCTGTCTGAATGGTAATTCCCCGTTGCCGTTCCAAAATCATAGTGTCTGTTCTTGTGGTCCCTTTATCCACGTTTCCCTGTTCCGCAATCGCTCCACTGGTGTATAGCAGACTTTCTGTCAATGTAGTTTTTCCTGCGTCTACATGGGCCAGAATGCCGATATTGATTATTTTCATGTGATTGTCCTCCCTTTACAGCCCCAAAGGGCATAAAAATCCCCAGCAGTAAAATACTTTTACCACTGGGGATTCTAATTTGCGGACATACACATATACAGCATACACCTATTTGTGATTGCTGTTTTTTGAATATGTCAAAATTGATAAGGCAAAAGTATTCTTAAATTGGGTACAAAAAACCAAGCCCCCACAAAAGGAGCTATCATAATTCTTTGTTCCCACTATTTGATTATAGTTTTATTTAAGAATACCTTGCCGCATATTTTTTACTCCTTTTCTGGAATGAAGCTATTATATCACATCAGTTTTAGGAAAGAAAGTACTTAAAAGAAATTTTTCTTCCCCTTATATGTAACAATCATACCGGCTTCCTGGTGTTCAGAATGGTTTCTGCTGTCTGCTGTGGTGTTTGATTGGAATTGTCCAGCCAAAAGCCGATCCGTGGTGTTGTCTGCATAAATGTATCGTATAAGGTTTCAACCGTAAAGCCGGAATAGCCTGTTTTCTCCCTGTATCGTTCCCTTTCTTTTATTGTTTCCACATCTGGACAAAGAACGACAACCTCAACAGGGTATTTATGCAGATAATTTATCATTCGGTTTAATTCATCACCGTAGTAGTTATCTTGGATCACTACAGAAAAGCCGTTGTCAAAGTATGACCTTGCCGCATCAGCAGTCAATTTGTATCGAAGGTACAGCTGGCGGACTGCTTCCGCTGATGGGGTAGCTGACATATTTTCTCTGCCTGAAATAATCATTTTTCGGAACACATCACCACGAAGATGGACGCATTTTTCTATTGATTTTGCCAGTAAATCGGAAACTGTAGATTTTCCAGAAGCCATTAAGCCTGTAATGAGATAAATTTTTTGTTTCATTTCACTTCCTCCGGCACAAAAAATATGTACATGTAACTAATTCAACACATTTATAATTTGAATAGGGACATTATAGCATTTACTAAATACAAATTCAATGTATACGGAAAGAAAGATATAAGGAGTGGGAGGGATTCCGCCGTAGTCGGCATTGTAGGAAAATCCAAAAGTTTAGATTTTCCCACAATGCTTATCTTTTGGTCTTTGGTTCGGAATAGTGTAGTGCTGGCGGTCTATCTCTTGTTTTCGGTTGCTTGCTTCCTTACCGTACATGAGCATTCGCGCCGGGATTGTCATTGCCGTAACCTTCCATCAGGTTTACAGCACCCCAGATGCCGAGACCTGCACCAATTGCGATAACGAGAGTCTGAAGAACGCCAACTGCGCTGTTGAAAAATGCCATAATGTTTTTCCTCCAAAAAATGATGTGTTTAATGAATGTTTGCATAAATATAGACCAGCCGGCACCTTGCCGATCGGTCCTTAGTGAATGGTTCCATATGAAGTTGTCTGTCTGTAATTCTGCTTCCCGCCCTGATCGAGAGTTTTCTCATGGCTGGTCGGCATTTTCTTAATAGACCAGATCCGCCCCGATCTGCCAGCCCTTTCTTAATTGGGTGGTCTTGGAAGTATCCGTATCATCTACTTCTCCACTCCTTTCGATTTCACATGAGGAGGTTTCAGTTTCTCCGGCTACAGGGCAGCTTCCTCCTTCCTTTCCTTAAGGGAACCGAGGACCGATTCTCTGTCTCCTGTCCGGTCCTTTGTCTTATAGGCCTCCATCATTGACTTGAGCTCCGTATTGGGGATATCCCGCACGTTCCGGTCCCATCTTCTCTGCCCATTCGGGTCCGTTGCGACAATAAAAGGCTTGGATACCCTGGTGGTCCCATCCTCCGGAAGCTTCATCCAGACGCCCTTTCCGAACTTGTTGTCATGGATCATCTTCGGAGAGATCACAAAGAATGCCCAGGGTGTCTTATCTGCCGGATCCGTATTCGGGATCTTCACCTCAACCAGCTCTTTCCCGCTCTTTGAGGTAAAGGGTTCCCCGACCAGACCCTTGCCGAACTTGATGGAAATCTCTTTCACTTCCGGCATATCCAGCGTCTCTCCTCTTGCCATTGCCTCTTCCGCTTCCCGTACCCAGTCGGGAATGTCGGCCGGCATCAGCTCTTTCTCCTCTGCCATATATTTCCTCCAATCCAGCTTCCCACTGACTGTTTGCCATCAGGCGGTTACTCATGCTAACACGGCACCCATTCTCTGTCCCTTCACAAAGAAAAAGGCACCCTCCGTGGATGCCTATTACACTTTGATTACCTGATACGTATCATCCGGATGCAGGACCAGCCTCCGCTTCAGGTATTTCTCCACATCGAACCAGTTCTTTTTGTCGTAGTCAGACGTGAGGTGGTAGTTCGGGTGCTGTGTCAGGTCATATTTGTCCGAGAAGAATGGTCTCACGCCTCTTACCTGTACAATGCATTTGCTGCCATCCATCACCGCCAGCTGATCCAGGGACATAAGATCATGCCCAAGCTTCTGGTAGTTCATGTTGTAGGACTGCTGACTGCCCCGGCTCTCGCCAGTGTTGTACATATCTATGGTTTCCTTGCCGAGCGCCTCGTTCAGATCCTTAAGCGTCGTCTTCTCCGAGCCGCCGAGGAAGATCTGGGAGTCGCAGTTGCCGATGATGGTATCCGCATTATCCTTGTAGATCGCCTTGAGCTGCGATTTTGCCTGCAGCACCAGCATCGCGCTGATCTCACGGGACCGGATCGTCGCCATCAGCTTCTCCAGGTTCGGAATCTGCCCGATATTTGCCATCTCATCGATGAGGCACCGGACATGGACCGGAAGCCTTCCGCCGTACACATCGTCTGCCTTCTCACACAGCAGATTGAAAAGCTGCGTGTAGATCATGCTGATCAGGAAGTTGAACGTGCTGTCCGTGTCACTCATGATCAGGAACAGCGCCGTCTTCCGGTCTCCGATAGTATCCAGCTCCAGCTCATCGTAAGCTGTGATCTCCCGGAGCTCCCTGATATCAAAGGGAGCAAGCCTTGCACCGCAGCTGACCAAAATTGATTTGGCTGTCTTACCAGCGGCCAGTTTGTACTTTTTATATTGCCTCACGGCAAAGTGGTCCGGATCCTTCTCCTCCAGCTCATCAAAGAGCATATCCACCGGATTCTTGAATGACTCATCGTCCTCCCGTACCTCCATGGAATTCAGCATTTCGAGGAGAGTCGAGAAGTTCTGTTCCTCCTCCGGCGCCTCGTAATGGATGTAGCCGATCAAGGCACTGTACAGCAGTTTTTCCGCTTATAGTGATAGGTAACCCTTTGATACTATCTCCGGGTTTTCCCCCACTTCACACCGGACATGCGACTTTCACCGCATCCGGCGTTCCATCGATTGTTTTCGCAAGCATTTAATCAGTCACCAAAATAGCGTTTTAATCTATTGCCGCCAGACCAGCCTGCTCTCGCAGTCTGTTTACTTTGGACACCTGTTTCTTTGTCATGTTGAGCGTTTTGGTTAAGGCTGTCAGTTTTGCCATATCTGATATTTCCAGTAATGGCAGATACCTGTAATGCAGTAAAATCATGTTTTGATAGCGCTCCTGACCGCCGTCTTTTCTTGGCTTTTTCAGCCAACATGCGATTTCGGATGCACTTCTGAATTCCTCACCGCTGACCGCACATTTTCCGCCTTGGGCTGAGAATAATGAAATCCTGCTGTCGGCGTATTCTGTACTGTGTCCACCCGATGCCATCGACCGTAATCCCTCAAGAACAAATGGGTTCAATCTGAGATTCGTGTGTATTGGCTTTCTGCCTTCTGCCGTGTAGCTACATACGGCAGACCGCTTAGAGTGCGGTATCCTGTTTTTCACGAATGCAAGCGGATATATCGGTTGGTCAATCCCGGCTACATACCGTACCATCTTCGACCTCCCATACCGTTCCTTCTCGGCTTGGGGCATGGTTCCGCCTTCGCGTTGAAGTTTGCATCCTTTTTCTGAATTCAGCCTGTTGGTTAGAACGGTCATTACCTGTCTGTGGATAATCCTGCAATCAAGGCTGATACAGGTGGCGATCTCGAAGTAGTTCTGGATTCCCATCACCATCGAGTTGTAAGTCCGGATTTCCCCTAATGGCGTCTTGCCTTCAGATGGTCTGGCTATTCTTTTCGCCTGTTCCACGAGCTTTTCCCGCTCTATTCCAAACTTCTTGTCACATATGTGGGACTGCACAGTGTATTTCTTTGCTTTCTGTCTGACCCGTATCTTGAAACCGAGGAATTCCGAATAGCGTTTTCTCACGTTCACCGTTCGTGTTTTCTCCGGAGACACCTCAAGCCGCAGTCTTTCTTCCAGCCACCGTGTCACAGCTTCCCTTGTCTTTTCGGCGTCTTCCTTCGAGCGGCAGAAGATTCTGAAGTCATCGGCATACCTTACGATATACATTTCCTTCAGGTTCGTACTCTTCATGGTTCTGTACCCGTGGCTCTTGTCGAATACCTCGTTTTTACCGATTATCCTGTATCTTCCACGGGCTACGGCTACCGGGTTGTTCTGCCATTGGCTTTCTACCCAGTGATCCAGTTCATTCAGCACAATGTTTGCCAGTAACGGCGAAATGATGCCGCCCTGCGGAGTGCCTTTGTCCGGTAGGATAGTAGTTCCATCGGGCATTCTGATCGGCGCCGTCAGAATCCGCCTTATTACGAATATCAGCTGTTTGTCCCTGATTCCCATTGCCCATATCTGTTTGATCAGCTTGCTGTGATTCACGTTGTCGAAAAAGCCCTTAATGTCGAACTCTATGACGTAGTGAAGATGCGTCACCTGCATCAGCGAATAGGTTCTTGCGATGGCGTGTTCCGCCGAGCGATTCGGACGGAAACCGTAGCTGTTATCGCTGAACTGAGCCTCACAGATTGGTTCCATGACCTGCTTGATGCATTGCTGTATCAGCCTGTCCCAGATGCATGGGATGCCGAGCGGTCTTGTTTTTCCGTTTGGTTTCGGGATGTCTTTGCGTCTGACCGGTTTAGGCCGGTAGCCGTGTCGACTCCCTGTGACAATAAACCTCACTTTCTCCACGACTTCTTCGGGAGTCATCCTCCCGATGTCTGTGATGTTTCTGTTGTCTGTGCCTGCCGTGTAACTTCCCCCGTTGGTCTTGATATTCCGATAGGCAAGGAGGATATTTTCACGCTTCATGATGATATCCATCAGATTTGTGAGTGTCTCTCCATCTTTGCTTCTTCGGTAAAGCTCATCATAGACCGGTTGCATGCCGTAATACTCTGCATGCCGAAGGTCGTCAACACATAGACTCTTTGCTTCTCCTGGCATAAGGCATCACCCCCTTTCGAAAGTGACCCTTTTGGTCTTATTCGAATCCTTATCTATGGACTGAATAATGCCTGTTTAGACCAACCGACTGGTGACCATTCCTCGTTCCCCCATTACAGGGGCTGTCATAGGTTCGATCACGGCTTTTCAGCACCGGTTCACCTGCTTATTGTTCTTCGTCAGGTTCTTCCTTGCGGAATCCGGTACCTTTCCACGTTCCGATAGTTCTATCTGTACATACGCGCCTTTAGGTTCCCACTATAGTCCTGTCGGCTTGCCTGTGCCTGTAACCCAGCATGGTCGTTCATAGGAAAAATTTTTACTAGACCACACCGACTGCGCTTTAACGCACCCCGGCATTTCTACCGGGTCTTCTTTTAGACCTGTACATTCGCGGGTTCGTCAGTCCGCCCGCCAAGGCGAACATTCTAACCATGGGCGTCTTATAGACCCTTGGCTTATAGGCAGCACACCCCACCTCTGGGGCGCTTTCGCCGGCATTGGCTGCCGGTACGGCTGCTCTCAGCCGTTGTCGTGGGGCTTCATACAAAAGCCTTTACAGCTTATGCATGCCCACCGAGGGCAGGCGTTTCAGGGCGTTACCCCGTCATTCCACCTGTCAAACTATCAGTTATCCGCACGACCGTAGTCGTGCGTCCGCCAACTTTCTACCGCTGGCGAACGTGTCGCACTCGTCCAGAATTCATCACCGGCCTTGCCGTCTCCTTTGGTGTTGGCAATGAGGGTTGTGGTCAGCTTCAGGATGTCCTTTTCGCTATGAATATAGGCAAAAGGATTGTAGTGCATCGACCGTTTGAAATTGATCGTGTTGAACACCCGGATATGATAGGGATCATGGATGGGCCTGCCATTCCTGTTCTTCATAGGCTTTCCCTCGCTGTCCTTTTTCACCGGACCGATCTGAAGAGCCTTCCCACACTCGTTCAGCACGGTGCCTTTCGGATCTGTGATTACGTAAGAGCTGTGCATCTGCAGAAGGTTCGGCTTGAGGACAAATCTCGTCTTGCCGGAACCGGAGCCGCCGATCACCAGCACGTTTTTGTTCCTCGCATATTTTGGATTTTTCGGCCTTGAGTTCATGGTGAGACGCTCTGACGGCGAGAGGATCACGTTATTTTCAAAAACCGGATCCTCATACGGTTCGATATCTGCATGCGTGCCCCATCTGGCGGAGCCGTACTCCTCGTTATGCCGGAACTTCTTTGCATTCTTCCCCTTCAGGTAGACAGCAAGCCGGAGTGCCAGCGCACAGCAAATGCCGACCGTCAGATCCAGCGGATAGAAACTGGGGAGCGGATTGGAAAAGGCCTGCTGGAAACCTCCGTTCAGGATCATGCTCTGCAACTTTTCTGAAGCATTCATCCCCTCAGAGATTCTCCAGGCTTCCCCGAAGTTGGTGGCAAAGAGACCAAGAACCGCATAGGGTATGTTCAGGATCATCTGCTTTTTCACCTTCTGGTTCATCGGTCCACCTCCTTATGCTTCTCCACGACCTTCTTCGGCAGCGCGGCTACAATCGCCTTGAACTTACCGAGCTTTTCCAGAAGACTTGGCCTGCTCTCCTTCCCGATTCGCATCTGTTTTGCGGTATATTCATTCACCACCGCATTGACGGCATCTGCATCCCTGGCCTTGAAGAAGACCGAATACTTTGGCGGATCCAGTTCCGTACTCTTTACGATGGCAAAATCCATCCCGTATTTGTTGGCAATCTTCCGGAAGTCTCCAAGCCCTGCTCCGTCAATGTCGATGGCCTGGGCTCCCTGGTCCTTCCGGATGAGGTCCTTGACCTTCATCTCGCCGTGTTCCGGATGCAGCTTGTTCTTGATTGCTTTTCCCGGCGCGGTAACTGCTGCTTTCAGCCCCTTGACCAACATCTGCGCTGTCGGTTTGCCAATGCATTCCACTACAATGCGCTGCGCTGGCTTAACTACTTCTTCCTTTAGCCCTCTGGCCGCCCCGTCTACGATCTCTTTTGCAATTTCTTCATTCATCATCCGGGCTCACCTCCTTCCCTGATTCCAGGCAAAAGAAAAGGCCAGCCAGAGGCGGCCCTCATTCATATCCAATCACACCTTCCAGGGATGTGACGATCACCTTTGCCTTCCTGGCGATGGCGATATCATCATTCACCTCGTCGTTCTGCTCCTTACCACAGATCACGAGAAATCTTGCCCTTCGAAGCAGATCCTCTGACATTTCTCTTCTGCGCTTATGGGATTCCGTATCCTCCGTGGAAAAGATCCCATCAAAGGCCAGTACCGGGCACAGAGGAAGATACCCTTCCCTGATCAGCTCACTGCAGTACTTCCTGGCTTCCTCCTTTGCGACCACCGGATTTTTGTCCCATGCCGCGGTCACATAGGCTCTTGGAATTGTTCTGCTCATACGATCCTCCTTAAAAAGTGTCAACGCAGAGAAAGTATCGCCCTCATCAACCAGAGTGACCATTCTTCCATCCATCATGTCCTTCACCTTATAAACCTCCTCATCAGTAAGTCCATGAAGCCGCTTTCCCTCCATCTTCAGCATCAACATACTGCCTACAAAAAAACGACTTTCCTCCAGGTCAAAGGCCTTATGGTCATTGAATATAACAAGGAAATCAATACCATCCGGTACATCCTCGAGTATGATTGATCCACTGCACTCGGAAGTAGCAAGTTCTCTCAAAATAGTGTCAGCTTCTCTAATATCTGTCAGCCTGAAATCGCCATTGGTTGCAATAATCAGGGCATGACGGTCTGCCCGGATAGCATTAACTGCCGCTTTGTTTTCTGTGAATCCATCCGTCAGGGGATCCAGTCTGATCTCAATGTGTTTACTCATTCCTTCATTCTCCTCAGATATTCCCTTCCGCCATGTCATGGTGGACAAGAGATTTGTAGTAGTTATTGATTGTCAGCGGCGCATTATAGAGTGCCGCCAACAGGTACTGCTTCATGTTCCGGACCAGAGTCGTATTTTCAAAAAGCCCTTTCAGAACGAATTCCAGATGGCTGGAATCAAGCTTCATAAAGCGGCTCTTCACAACCTCCGCCGGTCTCTGCTCTCCTGCAATGCCTATGGTCTTTCGACTGGTGCAGACGGTATCCAAAATGAGCTCCAGAATCTCATCGATGGCATCCGTGTCGTAGGGATACCGTTCCTTCATGAGCTCAATGGCAAGTGCATCCATGAAATATTCCCGGTACGCCTTCCTCTCTTCCATTCTGTTCTCGTCTCCAGAAGAGATAAGATCAGTATCGCTGTACTCAGTCTTAGTAATATCAGTATTATTTCCGTTCGATTTTCGTGACTCCAGACTCACGGAATTCGTGACCCCGGACTCACGATTTTCGTGATTCCGGAGTCCGGTTTTTCGTGAGCGGATAAAATTCTTCACATAGATCCGGTTCGGCTTGCAGAGCCCCTGTACTGTCCGCTCGATCAGCCGGTACCGTTCCAGCTCCTTCAGGAGCTTTGTCGCCTTCTCATTGGCGCAGAGCAGATCTGCCTGAATACTTTCCAATGTGTAGTAAATGTAGACCCTGCCCTGCTCATCGACCCACCGGTTCTTTGCGGACAATGAAACGCGGTCCAGAAGCAGTCCATACAGCACTTTGGCCGATGTGGAAATGCGTCTGAACCGCTCATCCGTAAACAGGACCTTCGGTATCCGGTAGAAGGCAAACTGCTCTGACTCTTCCTCATAAAAGTAGTCATAGTCCAAGAGATCACCTCTTCTATCCGCTTCTCCTTTTCTCCAGGATCTCTTTCATGCAGGGCCAGCAGAAGCATCTTCCCTTGCCATAACAGCAGGGATGCTCACAGTTCAGCGGGTATGGCGTCGGGGCTCCCTGAAGGAAGTTCCCACCGCCGTATCTGTTTTCCACAGGAATATGACCTGCAAAGATTACGGAAGTACTCATGTTCATAATGCTTTACCTCCGCGGCTCTTCCTGACCGCATCCTTCGCGGCTTTTTCCGGTGCCTCCTTTGCAGCTTCCTCCTTCTTTGCATTCAGCTGATCAATGAGAGATCCCCTGTCTTCTTCCGGTCCTGCAGCCTCCATTTCTGCCTGGCGCTCCTCGAATTTGTCCGCCGATTCGAAAATGTGCTCCTTGCTGTCGTAGTGATAGGCATGGTCCGTCAGAACGTCTTCCGGAGCAACCTCAGTGGCATTGACCTCCCTGATCATTGCTGCCAGATCCCTGGCATTCATTTCACCGGTATCCTTGACCAGAAGCACTTCATGAATACTGCTGGGAATGATGAAATAATCTCCGCCGAGCTTTTCAGCGGCATCCTCAAAGAAATTGGGATACGCAATGACAGCGGCTCCGTGGTTCTGGTCCGGTACGCCTGCCACAAACAGGATTTCATCCGGATCCGGCTCTAGTACAGGTCCGCCCTGCATTTCATTCAGCGTCTCCTCCATTCCCTTAATCTCCGCGGGGCGAATGAGTGGTGCATTTTTCATGGCGTCATTATGGAGCTGCTCATGTGTGATTCCGAACTTGTCCATCAGGTCATTGGTGACCAGAACCGTGCTGCTCGCATCTTTACTCGAATCAAGCACCAGGCGATAGACAACGGCGATGTCCTCCATCTGCTCATGCGGAACATTCTGAAGCATTCCTGCGTTCCGCTCCGCGGATACGACCTCCATGGCCAGCTTGTTCTTCATTTCAGCGTAGTTGGTAAGATCCGAAACCTGCAGTTTCGGCATATGTTCAAAGCTGCCTTTCAGTGATTCGGTAACTCCGGAAAGCACCTCGCTGTAATCTCTTCCTCTTTCCACTGCGTGGAAAATTTCATCGAGGTTCGCATTGACACCAATGCTACTTCCCTTCGGCGTAACACTTAATGCATCGTAGGAATCGTTCAGCTTCTCAATGTAATGTTCGCTGACATCGACCTCGATTTCCTGCTTCTGGAGATTGGTTTTGAGATCCTCTGCGAACGTTGCCTTAAACTGTTCATAATCCATCAGGCTGTTTTCCTTTCTCTTGTGCTTTGTCTGAAATCAGGTCGTCACCTGATTTCGGGCAAAAGAAAAGCGCCAGACCCGCGGCCATTCCGGTCACGAGCTGACGCTCATCAAAAGTCCCTATTTCATTCTTCTGCAAAAGAAAAACAAACGTGAGGTTCCTCGCCGCACCGGCGATTTCATTCACGTTTGTCTATGATAATAATAACAGTCCTAAAATCAGAAGTACAGTATCGATTGGTATCGTTTAGTATCGTTTGGTATCATTTTGGGGTTAATTAGGGTCACCTGCAATTGTGCCCATAAGCCACTGCTTTCGTATTTGTATGTCAAGCCTTTACCCTTCAAGGCACAGCCTTCGTTACCGTTTCCTCGATTGAATCGAAACATACGCTTCGAATAATTCGATTCCAGTAGCTTCTGTCTGCGACATTCCCACTAAGTACCTGATCGCACAGCTCATTCAATTTTGGCTTGCTAACGGCGCCGCTCGTCTCTGCCATCCAAAATATAAGTTCTCCACACTGAATTGTTTTATTGAATGGAGCCTCTGGCTTTTTATTATCAGACCATGAATGTATTAAATGCCAGTACTGACTTGGTGCCTCTATTCCCACACGTCTGGCATTAGATATATATTCTCCAGACGATTGCATGTAACCTCCACTGATTAATCTGTCGGTTATCGGATGGTCAGTATGCTCTTTATCAATATAAAATTTTCTTACCTGTCTATTGGTCATCATATGAAATCTCCTTCCATTCAGGCATTGGAATTTATATCTTGCTCAGCAGACCCTTAACAGCATAAATCCCTTCTACTCCCACATTAGTTATGAACGCCGGGACCGCACCTAAGGCTATTCCAAAGAAAAACATCGGCCAGAACTCCTTCACTGTTACGATACCAGAGGGGAGGCACAACAGACTTGCTACCACAAAAACGAATCCGATAATACCGCAAATCGTACAAAATACACCACCTCCGAAACAAATACAGGTTGCAATGAATGTCAGCACAATCTGGATGACTCCGATCACCATCTTCAGCGCAATATATAAAATCCATCCGATAATCTTCAAAATGATCATGATCTTATTTCCCTTCCATCTTCTTCTGATAGTCCATCAAAAGCTTCCTGATCTGCTCCCGGATCTCTGCTCTGTCCGAATCTTCCCCGGAATCACAGAAGAGATCCACGCAGAGCTTCAATGCATCTGCATTGCTGAGATCCTGTTTATCCCCATAGACTAAGTGAGCATAACTGGTTAGTCTGGCTATCGGTTTCATTTCCTCCAGGCCCCATTTGATAATCGTTCTGGCAAGAAAAGCCTTCTGTACGCCCCGCGTCATGTTCAGTTGCTGATTAATATCGTTTCTCAGTTTTTCATAGGTCTGATCATCTATCGTCAGATGGCTGATCGAGCTGTCATCGTCACTGAATCCTTCCGAGGAAAATTCATTTTCGATCCGGATCCGACTGATCCTCTCCCAATCGATTCCCGATTTCCGGGCTGCTGTATGTGACGCCCAGCGAAATCCCGGATTTTTTTCCTGATATACCTCTGGAGCGTTCCTGTTCAAATAGTCAATCGCAGCTTTCTCATAGGCCTTTAACTTTATTGGGATATCCATGGCGCACCTCATAGAATTATCTTTCTATATTACTGTTTGTTACGTTATATTACTGCTCTTCACTGTCATCATACTCTCTTGCCAAGGTACTGTCAATTACGTTTTAATACGCCATATAATTTCCACTCAGACCACCGGATGCATCATGTCGTAATTGACCTCTGCCTGATAGTAATTCCCGATGGTCGCCGGAGCATTAAAGAGCGCCGCCAGGAGATATTTCTTGATGTTGCACACCCTGGTCGTGTTCTTCTTCATTCTGTCCAGCACATACTCCACATGGTCACACCGGAGCTTCAGGAATCTGGACCGTACCAGCTCTGCCGGATAACTGTCCCTTGCTATGCAGATCCGGTCCTTCTGGGACAGAACCGTTTCCAGGATCAGCTCATAGATTTCCTCCACGTTGTCCTGCTCATAAGGGTAACGCTGAAGGAGAGACGGGTAATCGATATTGTCCTTGATCAGCTCTGAGTATCCAGCGACATCTGTCTGTGGCGTCTTATCCACATCCACAGATCGGATCAGATAAGAGGTCTTACTAGACTCAGTATTATTAATATTATTCTTATTCGGGTCCCCTTTCGGGACTCCTAGAGGTTTACTTTCGGGACTTCCAGAAGTTTGATTTTGGGACTTCTGGAAGTTTGAAATATAAACTTCTGAACCGCTTTTTCCATCTCCCTTCCAGAAGTTTTTCACGTAGATCAGCGCCGGTTTTCCCTGCCCCGGACGCTTTCTCTCGATGAGCCCGATGCCTGTTTTCTCATCCAGCTCGGACATGATCTTCACCGCTTTATTTCTGCCGATTCTCAGAAGACTCATGGTATCTTCAATGGAAAAGTAGATATAGACACGGCTTTCCGCATCTATCCAGCCATTCTTCGCTGACAGGGACATCCGATCCAGCATCAGACCGTAAAGCATCTTGGCATCATTCGAGACCTTTTCGAAATAATCACTCGTGATCAGGAGCTTCGGCACCCGATAGAAAGTGAGCATTTCTGATTCTTTCCCGGTAAAATAACCGAACCTGATTTGATCATCCATTCGTTTATCGCTCCTTTCCGCTTCGATTCAGAAGTGCAGAATCTGCACTTCTGCTACCGGGATTCCACAATGAAATTCTTGACATAGATGCAGTTCGGCTTGCCATTTCCCTGCTTCTTCCGTTCCACCAGACCGACCTTTTCCAATTCGGAGAGATTGTCCATGATCTTCCTCCGGGACAGGTTCAGGTCCTCCTGGATCTCATTGACCGGATAAATGATATAGGCCTTGCCTTCCTCATCGAGCCAGTGATTCTGGAAGGACTTAGACATCCGGTCTAGGAGCATTCCGTAGAGCACCTTGGCCTGCAGGGACAGGCTGTTAAAGTAATCCTCCGTGATCAATGCCCTGGGGATCCGGATAAAGCTGAACTGCTCGGACTGGTTGACCTCGATATAATCAAACATCCGCACCCTCCCGTCTGTTCTTCCAGTCATCCAGCAGAGAGAAGATGATCTCCTGCCGCTTCTGCATGGTGTAATTCTTCGGGAAGTACTGATCCAGCTTCTTCCTCGTGAAGCTGATCCTTCCTGCTTCCTTGATTTCCGGCTGAACGGAATTCAACAGCTGCTTCAATGTGTACTCGGTGGCATTCTCCAGATTGGTCTGGTTCTTCAGAACCTGGATCTGCTCCTTGGTCATGGCTCCCGTTTCCTTGTAATTTACATAGATGGCATGCTGAATCTCCTTGCTGAAGTAGGAGATCTCAACTGCCAGAGTAATGGCCAGATGCTTGTTGTCTACCATGTCCAGCAGCTCCGGGATCAGCTCGGTCAGACGGATATAATTCTGA
This sequence comes from Stomatobaculum longum, assembly GCA_000242235.1. GTDB lineage: Bacteria > Bacillota > Clostridia > Lachnospirales > Lachnospiraceae > Moryella > Moryella longum. Next base: position 42,507 of record JH590864.1, on the reverse strand, counting down.
ACCTGTCTGCCCTTCAGCCCGAAGGATTCACCAACCTCCTCCCTGGTCTTCTTATTCAGAGTGTCTGCATCCTCTGACTTGTGGCACTCACTGCCACAAGTTCCATTCTCAAGATCTGCCCGGTAGCCCTGCCTCCTCATGGCATCCATCTTCATCTTCAGTGAGAAAGCCCTCTCGCTTGGCAGGATTTCCTCTCGCTGCATATTGGCATCGACCATGGCAATGGTTGCTTCATCATTGGTCATTGGCTTGATGATAGCCGGAATGGTGGCCAGGCCTGCCAGCTTTGCCGCATGCATTCTGCGGTGACCGGAGATCATTTCATAGGTTCCTTCATCATCCGGTCTCACCAGCACCGGAACAATCACTCCGTTATCCCTGATGCTCTGGACCAGGTCAGACATCTTGTCGTCATCCACTACCTTGAAGGGATGATTCTCAAAGGGATAGATCTGGTCAATCCGGATCTCGGTCGTTGCGTCCTTTGTTACCGGAGCGCCAAGCAGCTCCTCAACGGTCTCAAAATGAATCTTTTCTCTCTTAGCAGCCATGCTTCAATACCTCCTGTGTCAGTGCAGAATATGCGGATGCAGCCTTTCCCTTGGGATCGTAGTCATAGATGTTCTTGGCAACCATGCTTGTCTCAGATGCCCGGACGGAAATCGGGATCTCCGTGGAGAATACCGGAATGGACTTGCCATAAGCCTCATTCACTTCCTCAATAATTTCCTTCGCATAAAGAGTCCTGCGGTCCACCATGGTGAAGAGGATCCCCTCGATGGAAAGTCTGCTGTTCAGCCTCCGCTTCACGGTGTAGATAGTCTTGATCAGCTGTTGAAGGCCCTTGACCGGAAGATAGGCAGCCTGGACCGGCACCAGAACGGAATCTGCAGATGCCAGGGCATTGACGGTGAGGATTCCAAGGGACGGCATACAGTCGATTAGGATGAAGTCGTACTTCTCCCTGGCCTGCTCAATGTAATATCGAAGAACCAGCTCCCGGCTCATGGCATTCACCATGGAAACCTCCACAGCGGAAAGCTGTATATTGGAAGGAAGCAGATCCATATTGTCAGAGACATGGATGATCCCAAGCCCCTCCGGGATGTCCTCATCGTTCACGACTCTGGAGATAATGTCTGCGACAGAAGCTTCCAGCTTGTCCGGCTCCCGATAGCCAAGGCTTAATGTAAGAGATGCCTGCGGATCCAGGTCCACCAGCAGGACCTTCTTTCCTGCAGAGGCCAGCCCTGCTCCAAGATTCATGACAGAGGTCGTTTTGCCGACCCCTCCCTTCTGATTTGCAACTGCGATTACTTTGCTCATATTTTTCCTTCCCTCATGCATCACGGAATGAATCAATATACTTGTTCAGAATCTCCGTATCGATCATGACGATGCGGCCGATCCGTATTGTCGCTCCGGCTTCCTTGGCAAGCCTCTGAATGGTATTCATGCCCAGGCAGTAATACGCCCTAGCCTCCCGATATCTCATATACTTGCTCTGCCGGATCTTCGTATTCCTGATCTCCTGTACCTTTTCAGAGATTCCGGCGATCTTTTGCTGGTTCTTCGCCAGTCTCTGCTTCTCCTTCTCCTTCTCCTGCTCCTGGATATAGGCCATCACTTCCTGGTAAGTCAGTCTCGCCTTCATCTGCCAGCTCCTTTCTGTACTGTTCCCTCAGATATTCCTCAAAAACATCCCTTCGGATCCTGACGAACCGGGTGCCAATCTTATAGACAGCTCCTGCATCCTGGGCAAGCCTGGTCATTACCTTTTCTGTCAGATCGTAATAATCACAGCCCTCCCGGTAGGTTATGAAGGATTTCTGGGCGAAGAGGATATCCCAGTCATCCATCCGGTCCGAATACATCCAGATCGTCCCGCTCATTTCTTCCACCTGCTGATCTTCGGTGCAGCCTTGCCTTTCGTCTTGGGCGGCTGACGGAACTGCTCCAGGTATTCATCGAAGATATCCCGGTTGATGAGCACGTATCCGTCGATTCGGTAAAGTGCTCCTGCATCATCGGCAAGCTCCAGGAGCTTTTTATGCTGAATGCTGTAAACGATCTCTGCTTCCTTGTATCTCAGGTATTTCTTCCGGAGCTTCCTGGATTCCTCTCGGACCTGCTTTCTCCTTGCTACGCTGTAATAGTCATCTTTCTCTGTTTCCATTGAACTTCCTCCTTGTGTTCTGTCTGTTTACTGATTCAGGTGTGAAACTGGTGAAACCGTGGGTGCTCTACGGCGGTGCATCTCGAAAAGCTTCGCTTTCCTCGATGTCGCGCTGTCGCGCTATAGATCTGTTCGCAGAAGCCGTCTTGCGTGAGCAAGCTCCCGCCGACGTCTCTGCTCCATATCTGCACCGCTCGTAGAACACGCAAAAAGAAGCCGCCCCTCTTAAAATTTCTTTTAAGAAAAGCGACTCCTTGAGAAGTCTAATGACTATTCAATTCTGCAACTTGTTGACACCGCCTGTCACAAAGTGACTTCAGATGGGTTTTTGTGGTCAGATTGTTGTAAATCGGCCACTACAACACATTTTTTGAACTCAATTTGTTGTCAGGCTCAGCGCCAATTCTCAATACAACTTCGCACCTGCCGGGATGTGGTTGTCCACCATCAGAAGGTGAAGCTCCTCATCCTCCGAATCCTTGTAGTTGCTTACTGCGGACAGAAGCATACCACAGGAATCGATGCCCATCATCTTACGAGGGGGCAGATTTACGATTGCAATCAAAGTCTTTCCGATCAGCTCTTCAGGCTCGTAGTATGCGTGAATACCGCTTAAAATCGTGCGGTCTGTGCCAGTTCCGTCGTCCAGTGTGAACTGAAGCAGCTTCTTGGACTTCGGTACTGCCACGCAGTCCTTAACCTTTACAGCTCTGAAATCAGACTTGGAGAAGGTATCAAAATCAACCTGCTCTTCGAACAGAGGCTCGATTTTTACATTGCTGAAATCGATCTTCTCGTTCGGTGTGAAGAACCCGGTCTTGGACTCCTCTTCCTTGCCTTTTTCCTCATGGCCTACAGTGTTAGACGTCTTTTGTGACTTGAGTGTCGGGAATATACTTCCGATTCCTTTAACATTACCTAAAACCGCTTGTTATAGGGCTTTCCAAGATTCCGAGCTAAGTTCTCATTCTATGTTATGGCCTATTATGATGTGCCATACCCAATGGATTTGTTGTCAATTTGTTGTAACTTTCCAAAGTTGTTACAGAGGTGATCTGATTTTCGGCTTATCCTCCTATTCATGCGCAATCGTCGTCGACCGGGACAAATCATGGCCTAACATCGCAGTCAATTACAATCGCTACGAAACCCAACACATCGGAAACACCATTCCATGCCCCAATCTCCTACTATTATAGAAGAAACCGGGATTGAATCCGAACGCTTTCATGTTAGGATTTCTGACCTCGGCTTCCTGTTGTCACCTGAAGTTTTTAATGCCCTTGTAAGCCTCAAAACATGTGGATTAGGCTGAATCTCTTTCACATATCATAGCTACATATGCGAGCTTCCTCGCTCTTCTGTATCATCCGAAAAAGCGAAGCCAATGGCATTACCCATTGGCCTCGCTTCTATATGGCAAAAGATTAAATTGTCCAGTAGTCCGGAGGAAGTATCTTATCCCAGAATACTGTACAGTCCTAAAAGTGCCGCAAGTACAAGAAGGAAAAGGCACACTGCCGATACAGCAAACAAGGTCAGAAATAGCTTGTTCTCCTTCTCTTTATCGAAATCAGGATCGGAGGAAGCAGCAGCCATAATCAATCCGCCACCGGTGGATGCGGGGCTGAGACCGGCAAACGATGCTGTAAGGCACATAATGCTGATTAATCCAACCGGAGAAACTCCGACATTGGTTGCAACGCTTCCTACTGTCGGGATCATTGTCGGCCAAACAACACCGATGGCCGAACTGAACCACGACATAATTCCTGCAGTCAAACCTTGGATTGCGGTAGCTGTTTTAGATGTCATAACCGATGCAAGTGCATTGGAAAGTAGCTCTACGCCACCAACGGAAATCACAATGTTCATCAGCATGCCGAAACCCGTAACCATAAGCAAAGTCGACCACGAAATTGCCTGAAAGACCTTTTTCTCATCAGCGGCTCCAACCAGAATAAGAAAAATTCCGATTGCAAATGCCAGAAGACCGACATTGCGCTTGAAAAATGCGGAGCCGACAATAAGTACAGCAAAACCTGCAAGCGTAAGCAACTGTTTTGAGTTGAAGTGCGGAATGCTCTCTCGCTCAGCAACGGCCTCCGATTTTTTCTCTCTTCTGAACCAGAAATACGTAGCCAAAGCAAGAATAATCGTCGTAATGGTTGCATATATCAATACATCAATCTCATAACCTTGAATTCCCTGCGGCGCGGCAAGTTCTCTGATCAGTGCCGACTCGGGCGTTATCGGAGAAAATCTCCCTGCGAAAGACCCCATCTCTCCGATAATAGCCAACATGGTTGAGCTATATCCTGTGGTTTTGGCAAGCGGCAAGGACAGTGCAGCAACAATACCCAACGCAGGCACACATCCGGGACCGATTGCTGCAATCCCATAGCCAATCAGATATAACATAATCGGCGCAATGAATGCATGTCCTCCGGAAAGGCGTAACACCTTTTTAGCTAAGAGTTCCAGTGAACCATTCGTAATTCCGACGGCACACAGAAAAGAAACACCCAGCAACATGATGAACAAACCGGAAGAAAATCCTTTTATAACATCCTTATCTGTTGCACTGATGAAGCTTGCAAAGATTGTGACTGCCAAAATAGCAATCAAACCAACGTTCATCTTGCGGAAAAAACCAATCAAGATTGCTGCAATTAAGACAGCAAGAGAAATTAATGCGATGTTCATTGTACATTCCTCTCATAAATGTAGACTTGTGAACAACAAGTATCAGGACTTCTGCGGGAGGGGAATCAAATCATAAATCGTGTTTTTTACAAGAAGGTTAGCCCCTGAGTAACTTCCTTGAATTTCTGAGTGCTCTTCCTTAGCTAATGCAAGAATATCTTTAAAAGAAATTCCTGTATCAATACCCATTTCCTCAAACATGAAAACCAGATCTTCCGTAGCTGTGTTGCCCGAGGCCCCCGGCGCAAACGGGCAGCCTCCGAGTCCTCCTAAGGTAGATTGAATTCCGTCTGCTCCGGCTTTCCACCCCTCTAGAGAACAAGCAATTCCCATTCCGCGGGTGTCATGAATATGCAACTCAAGGCGAGCATCCGGGAACGCCTCTTTCATCGCGCACGTAAAAGTGGCAACTTGTGCGGGATCGGACTGCCCGACAGTATCGCAGAGATTAAATGTTCTCACCCCCATGTCATAAGCCCGTCCGCAGAACTCAACCACAGCCGATGCAGAGCGTTGCTTTCCCTCAAACGGACAGCCAAACGCTGTTGCGACATCAAGAACAACCTCCATATCGCTCAGATTTTCAATTATCTTTCGAAGTTCCTCAAAGCTCTGGTCGTGCGTCTTGTTTACGTTTGCCATATTATGGCTTTTGCTCAAGGAAATAACCGTGTTAACTTTACGGAGTCCGGCCTCATGAGCGTTTTGCGCCCCTCTAAAATTCGGAACAAGCGCAAAGAGATCCAAGTTGGGATGACGTTCAACAATAGTACTTGCAACCGTAGCCGCATCTTTCATCTGCGGAATCGCCTTGGGACTCACAAAACTGGTAATCTGTAAATGCTTGAGACCGGCAGCAATCAACTGTTCGATGTAATAAATCTTCCGATCGGTCGGCAGATAGCTGCAGAGATTCTGAAAGCCATCGCGAGGACCGACTTCAATGATGTCAATCGTTTGTTTCTTCTCACTCATAACAAATCTCCTTGTAATTCCTGCGCTGTCAGATGATTTTCTTGGCTCTGAGTTCCTCAATTTCCTTGGAACTGAGATCGGCATAAGTGCTGAAAATCATGTCGTTGTCCTGTCCTAATGTAGGAGCAGGTTCCTCCGGATCGGCCGGGCAATTGGTAAATTTCAGCGCATTGTTGGTAGTCGGTACTCCACCGATTCCGGGTTGCTGAATGACAGGGAACATTTTTCTTGCACCGGCAATCTGAGGATCTTTTACGATGCGGTCGATGGTATTAATCGGTGTCGAAGGAACTCCGACTTTATTGAGTCTGTCCGCAATTTCATCAATCGTAGACTTCGAGGTCCACGTCTCTATTATTTCTTTCAGCGCTGTGTGGTTTTTGACTCGATCCGATACAGTGAGAAATCTCGGGTCATTCTTCAACTCAGGCATTCCCATTTCTTCACAAAGCGTCGCATAGAGCTTGTCATTACCGGCACCGATGATGACATCGCCATCAGATGTACGGAAGGAATCATACGGGTAAGTGGATTCGTAACGATTACCGATACGAGTTGGTATACGTCCCTCATTGAGGTAAATCATGTTGATATTCTGCATTGCGGAAACAACTGCATCGACCAACGCAACATCAACCTTTTCACCTTGTCCTGTCTTATTTTTGTGGTTTAAAGCTGCCAAAATTCCGATTGTCAGATTTAAACCACCCAGAACATCTCCCATCGGAGTTCCCGTTCTAGTAGGTGAGCCGCCTTCCCATCCGGTCGTGCTCATAAGACCACCGGCTGCTTGACCGATAATGTCGTATCCGGCACGCTTGCTGTAAGGTCCGGTATGACCAAATCCTGATACTGCCCCATAAATAAGTCCCGGATTTACCTTCTTCAATTCATCGTATCCGAGATGCAACTTTTCCATGGTTCCAGGACGATAGTTTTCAATCAGGATGTCTGCTTTCTTGACCATCTTGAGGAATATTGCACGCCCCTCCTCTGTCTTAAGGTTCAGGGTACATCCCTTCTTTCCTCTGTTCAGTCCCATGTAATAGCAACTTTCTCCGCCTGCAAAGGGACCATAGGCCCTGCTGTCATCCCCCTTTCCTATCATTTCCACCTTGATGACCGTTGCTCCCATGTCTGCAAGCAACATGCCGCAATACGGACCTGCGAGAACTCTTGTCAGATCCAGAACAACTGTGCCACTCAATAATCCTTGTGCCATCGTGCTCCTCCTTATCTTCTGCTTTACGGTTTGTCTGTCCTTTTGCACATTGAGAACATAACAGCTTGGCAAAAAGATAGCATACGTTTTCCATAGCAACAATAAAGCCCAAAACCTCTCTATCTTCGCCTATAAACGTTTCATATCTTTGATTTATTTTTAAATTGAAACATTTTATGCTAAAATCAAACTGTTTCTAACGGGTGTCAACCAACGCTATGGTCGTAAAACCACAAAACAAGCAAAAAGAAATTTGATTTGGTGGGAGAAAGTGCAAATGAACAGCTATAAGATTTGTTTTCTGGGATACCCGGGTCTTACTGAAATGGCAAAAAAGACCATTGAGGACATGAAACTTTCAGATACCGAGTTCATGTTGCGAGATTGTACTCCCGGAACTTTAAGAGAAGTGCTCGGCGAGGCCGTCAGCAACGGATTTGAGGTATTTGTCGGGGGTGGAAGTAACTATGCCAAATTTAAGCAGATCAGTACCTTGTATATTCAGGAGCTACAGGTAACTGAAATCGACTATCTTATTGCACTAAAAAAGGCAGAATCATGCGGACACAATCCTGCCATCGTTTTGTATAAATACAGTCAACCCGTCGACATTTCCCTGTTATCACAGCTATTGGGAAAGGATGTCGGATTACTGGTATATGAGGATATACTGGAACTGCGTGATTTAATTGAAAAATCAGTGTATGACGTTCTGATCGGTACGACTGTCGTGCGGGACTATGCGCTACAATGCGGTCGGCAATATGTACTTGCATATACCGGAGATAAGACAATACGAAGTGCAATCATGCGTGCCAGAAATACAGCGGCATTTATCAGAAAGGAACAGCGTTTTTCAACCATCAATCGTGCGCTTATTCAAGACACAAATATTGGGATTATCATCAGCAATGAAAACGGATATATAACAATGATTAATCGCAAAGCGGAAGAATATCTGGGGGTTGATTCAGGTGTTGCCAAAGGAAGATTGTTGGCAGAATTGCAGAAAAACTTGGTTCCGCGCGCTCAAAGAGCTTCTGAATTTTTTTGTGTTATTCAAGGAGTTCGTCTCCGTTGTACACAACAAGTACTGCTCGTAAAAGGTGAATTGATTGGACATTTTACGACTCTGAGAATAGATAATTCCAGACTCGCCACCTTACAGAAGGAAAAACTTGCATTACAGACCGAACTTGCTTATCAATGGCACGATATGATTACCGAATCTTCAGTTATGAAGAAGGCTATCAACTACGGAAAAACAATCTCCGATTCTACATTACCCTGTGCCATCGTCGGAGAGCAGGGAACACATAAAAAGTTATTTGCCGAGTGCTTGCATTCCGGCAGCACTCGCGCAAAAAAGCCACTATTAATATTGAATCTCTCGACTATTTCCGTTAACGACGCAGGGCGCCATTTACTGGGCTGCAGTGATCCTATGGAGCCGCACACCGGTCTATTGGAAATGGCAAATGGCGGAACCGTTGTTTTGCGCAATCTTAATCACTCAAATCCTGCCGTGCAGTCGTGTCTTCTTGACGCAGTAACATACCATCAGATTACTCCTACCGGGGGATACAAAAAGATTGGTTTAGACATCCGCTTTGTAACAGTTATTGATACCCCCATTGACATGGGGGAGATTAACACAGGTCTTTTTAGCTTACTCACAACTCAAATAATCAATGTCCCGGCAATACGTGACCGAAAAGAGGATATCGTTCCCTTGTTCGAACGAGAGATAGAGCTATGTACCAATAAGCCGCTTCGATTGAAGCGTTTTGAACGCGCTACGAGCCTCCTACGTTGGTATGAATGGCTTGGGAATTTATCTGAGATTCAAGCCGCAGCCTCAAGACTTGCTTCTATGCACTTAGAGACATCCAATTTGACTCAGTCATCGGTTTATAGGGCTGTGATAGACTCTATCGGGAAAGAAAAGCTAATCCAACAAGCAACAGATTACTACGAAGCATCCGACAAAAGCGATGAGGCATTTGCATTGATGGTAAATAATATGTGCGATTATGCCGGAATGACACTTGCAGAAGTCGCTGATCAGTTGGGAATGAGCCGTACAACACTCTGGAGAAAAATGGGAGAAAAATAATCTCCCTCATAGGCAAATGGTGACTCAACGTCCGCCACTGAGGGGTGGGGGCTGAGTCACCATTCTCCGTTTTCCCGTATGCTCTGCACCGACTCCACGCTCTTTTCAAGCCTTGTGATGGTCTTCTCCGTCAGGCGATAATAGGCGATTCCCTCTGCATAGCGGAAAAAGCTGTGCCGCACAAATTCAATATCCTCATCATCCAATTGGTCTGAATACATCCACAGCTTACCGCTCGTTTCTCGGTCTCCTTTTGGGCGCGCTCCGCTTTACCGAGGCCCCGCTTTCCGATTCCTTTGTTACTCTCGTGAAAGTTCTCGAGAAACGCCTCGAAGATATCGCGATTGATCAGCACAGTCCCGTCAATGCGATACAACGCCCCCGTCCGATCCGAGAGCTCTATTAACTTGCGGTGTGAAATGCTGTAGACCACTTCTGCCTCTTGATAGCGGAGAAACTTCTTTCGAAGCTTCTCCACTTCCTCCCTGACTTCCCTTGTACGACCGATCTCCCTGTACTCCTGTCTTATAAGATTCTCCTTTTCTTCGTTGTTCGCGTTCTCCCACATAAAAAGAGAGATACGCTTCCTCAGATTGTTCTGAATCGGCATACCTCTCTCGGTATGTTTTAGTTTTCCATTTTTTAGTACAGCTTCGCCCCCGCCGGGATGTGGTTATCTACCATGAGAAGATGAAGTTCTTCCTCCCCATTGCGCTCATTGACCGCAGAGAGCAACATGCCGCAGGACTCGATGCCCATCATGGGGCGCGGCGGCAGGTTCGTGATTGCAATCAGGGTCTTTCCGATCAGCTCTTCCGGCTCGTAGTAAGCGTGAATGCCGCTTAAAATCGTGCGTTCCGTGCCGGTTCCGTCGTCTAAGGTGAACTGCAGGAGCTTCTTCGACTTCGGCACTGCCTTGCAGCCCTTTACCTTGACCGCGCGGAAATCGCTCTTCGAGAAGGTCTCGAAATCCACCTGATCCTCGAACAGGGGCTCGATCTTAACCCCGCTGAAATCTATCTTCTCGTTCGGGGTAAAGAAGCCGCTTGCCTCTTCCGCCTTGCCCTCGCTCTCGCCATGTGCTTCTTTGTTCTCGGCCTTCATGGTCTTCATGGTCGGGAACAGCAGAACATCGCGGATGGCCGGGCTGTCGGTGAGGAGCATCACCAGACGGTCGATGCCGTAGCCGATACCGCCAGTCGGCGGCATGCCGACATTCAGCGCGTTCAGGAAGTCCTCGTCCGTGTGGTTTGCCTCTTCATCGCCCGCCGCTGCCAGTGCGTCCTGCGCCTTAAAGCGCTCGCGCTGGTCAATCGGGTCGTTCAGCTCGGAGTAGGCGTTGCACATCTCTCTGCCGTAGATAAAGAGCTCAAAGCGCTCCACATAGTCCGGGTTGTTCGGCTTCTTCTTCGTGAGCGGCGAAATCTCAATCGGGTGGTCGGTCACGAAGGTCGGCTGAATCATGTGCTCCTCGCAGAAGGTCTCAAAGAAGAGGTTCAGGATGTCGCCTCTCTGATGTCTCTCTTCGAATGCGACACTCTTCTCCTTCGCAACAGCTCTCGCCTCTTCGAGGGTCTCAATCGTCGCGAAATCGACGCCGCTGTACTCCTTGACCGCCTCGGTCATCGTGATACGGCGGAAGGGCTTCTCGAGGTCAATCTCGGTGCCGCTGTACATAATCTTCGCGCTGCCGTTTACCTCGCGCGCCACGTGGCGGAACATGTCCTCGGTGAGATTCATCATGCCCTCGTAGTCCGTGTACGCCTGATAGAGCTCCATCAGCGTGAACTCCGGGTTGTGGCGGGCATCCAGGCCCTCGTTCCGGAACACGCGTCCTATCTCGTAGACGCGCTCCAGGCCGCCGACAATGAGGCGCTTTAAGTAGAGCTCCAGGGAGATGCGGAGCTTCACATCCTCGCTCAGCGCGTTGTAGTGGGTCTCAAAGGGACGCGCCGCCGCGCCGCCCGCATTCGATACGAGCATCGGGGTCTCGACTTCCATGAATCCTCTGTCATCCAAGTATCTCCGGATCGAGGAGATAATCTTGGAGCGCTTCACGAAGGTCTCGCGCACCTCCGGGTTCATGACGAGGTCGATGTAGCGCTGACGGTAGCGCTGGTCGGTGTCGGTGAGGCCGTGGAACTTCTCCGGGAGCGGCTGCATGCTCTTCGTGAGCAGGGTCAGCTCCTCCGCGTGAATCGAAATCTCACCTGTCTTGGTCTCAAACACCTTGCCGCGAACACCGATGATATCGCCGATGTCGTACTTCTTAAACTGCGCATACGCCTCTTCGCCGACCGCATCGCGCGCCACATAAATCTGAATGTCGCCGCTCAGATCGCGAACCGCGCAGAAAGACGCCTTGCCCATGATGCGCTTACTCATCATGCGGCCTGCGACCGAGACTTCCGTGTCCTTAAGCTCATCAAAATGCGCCTTGATTTCCGCGGCGTGGTGGCTCTGCTCGTAGGTCGTAATCTCAAACGGGTCCTTGCCCGCTGCCTTTAACTCGTTCAGCTTGTCAAGGCGCACCTGCATTAAGCGGTGCACATCTTGCTGCTCCTGCGCTTCGCTGTTCTTCTTCAGCTCACTCATCGCTGCTCTCCTTTGTAATACTGAGTACCCGATAAGAAAGATCTCCGGCCGGAAGTTCGACCGTGACCTGCTCTCCGACTTCCTTGCCGAGTAACGCCGCGCCGAGCGGCGACTCATTGGAGATGCGGCCCTCCATCGAGTCCGCCTCCTCGTTGCCGACAATCTTAAATGTGAGCTCTTCGTCCTCGTCGATGTCAAGCACCTTCACGAGGCTGCCGATGCCGACCTTGTCGATCGGCGTCTCCTCGGTCACATAGACCTCCGCGTGCTTTAAGAGCTCCTCGAGCTCGCCGATTCTCGCCTCGATGTCGCGCTGCTCGTCCTTCGCCGCATCATACTCTGCGTTCTCCGAGAGGTCGCCCTGCTCTCTTGCCTCTTTGATTTTATCGGCAATTTCCTTGCGCTTATTGACGCGCAGATCCTGCAACTCTTCCTCATAGCGCTTTAACCCTTCCTGGGTCAAAACATTCTTTTTGATTTCCGCCATGGCGAACCTCCTTGGTTAAATAAAAACAGTCATACTATTATAAAGAAGTACATTCCGCCGTGTCAAGGCGATTCGCCGCCTGAAAGGCACTCTCCAGAATTTCGAGGAGTACTTCCTGAGACTCCGCTGTGTTAATCGCATGTCTCCACTTTGCCGCATTCGGAAAACCGTGCAGGTACCAGGCAAAGTGGCTTCTGAGTTTCCGCACCGCCATGCGCTCGCCGTCCGCTTCTACCTCTAGGACAAGGTGGCGCCGCATGACGGCAAAGCGCTCTTCGATGTCCGGCGGCGGCAGAGTTTCGCCCGTCTCCAGATAGTGCTGTATTTCCCGGAAAATCCAGGGATTGCCCTCGGCCGCCCTGCCGACCGCAATGCCGTCGCAGCCGGTCTCCCGCAGCATGCGCGCCGCACTCTCGCCGCTCACAACGTCACCGTTTCCGATGACCGGAATCGAGACTGCCTCTTTGACCTGCCGTATGATGTCCCAGTCTGCGGTTCCCGCGTAGTACTGTTCTCTCGTCCGGCCGTGTACGGTGAGCATCGCGGCACCGGCAGCCTCTAAGCGCTTTGCGAGTTCCGGTGCGTTCTTCTCTTCCTCAGTAAAGCCGGCGCGCATTTTCACGCACACCGGCTTTTTACTTTTTTTTGCCATTGCGGCAATGATTTCCGCGGCGAGTTCCGGCTTCGTCATGAGTTTCGAGCCGTCGCCGTTATTCACGATCTTCGGCATCGGGCAGCCCATGTTGAAGTCGATCAGGGCAAATGCAGAGCGCTCCGAGAGTGCCTCCGCCGCCTCCGCGCAGATTTCCGGCTCCGAGCCGAAGAGCTGCACCGCGAGCGGCCTGTCGCCCTCACAGCTCTTTAAGAGTTCTTCGGTCGCCTTGTTCTTATAGTGCAGCGCCTTCGCACTGACCATCTCGGTGACTGCGAGCTCCGCGCCCTGCTCGCGGCAGAGCAGACGAAACGGAAGGTCGCTGACGCCTGCCATCGGCGCGAGCATGAGCCCGTTCCGCAGTACAAGTTCTCCGATTCTCAAATCTTCTCCCCCAGAAAAACAACGCGGTAGTAAAGCTCCAGTTCCTCGAGAAGTTCCTGGTGGTCAAAGCGCGCTCTGCCTATCTTCATGCCGCTCGCAATGTCATCGAAGAGATAGTCGCCGTCCTCGGCACTCGCCTTAAATAAGAGGTTTCCCGCCTCGTCGAATTCGAGCGTCAACACGCCGCCCGCCTCCTCCGTGATGCTCACGCAGAGAATCTGCAGCTCGCGTTTGATGCTCTCGGGGAGCTTTTGAAACGCCGGATTCAGATAAAACTTCTGCACATAGGAATTCGCGCCGCAGAGAACGGTATTTTCCGCTGTATGTTCCGCCATAAGCCTCCTCAGCGCGTCAGCTTTGCGGAGAGTTCCAGCTGGTACGCCGGAATGTCCTTCTTCATGCGGAGCGCCTCTTCAATGTCAAAATCACAGAACTCGCCGTTCCGGTAAGCGACCAGGCGGTTTGACTTGCCCTCGGCGAGCAGGTCCACGGCTTTGGAGCCCATGATCGAAGCGTAGAAGCGATCCTTACAGGAAGGCGAGCCGCCGCGCTGCATGTAGCCAAGAATGGTCGCGCGGGTCTCAATGCCGGTCGCTGCCTCAATGCGCTTTGCCATGGAGCTCGAGTGCCCTATGCCCTCGGCATTGATGATGATGAAGTGCTTCTTGCCGCGCTTCCGGCTCGCAATGATGTGATTTACGATTTCCTGCTCGTTGCCGTCATAGTGCTCGGGAATCAGAATCGCGTCGCTGCCGGTCGCAATGCCGCTCCAGAGCGCAATATAACCCGCGTGGCGTCCCATGACCTCGATGATCGAGCAACGCTCGTGCGAAGTACTCGTGTCGCGCACCTTATCGATCGCGTCGATTGCGGTGTTGACCGCCGTGTCAAAGCCTATCGTGTACTCGGTGCAGGCAATATCGAGGTCAATGGTCCCCGGCACACCGATCGTATTGATGCCGAGCTTCGAGAGCTTGCCCGCACCCTTAAAGGAGCCGTCGCCGCCGATGACCACCACACCGTCGATGCCGTGCTTTTTGCAGATCTCCGCCGCCTGGCGCTGGCCTTCCTCGGTCACCATCTCCATGCAGCGCGCCGTATAGAGGATGGTGCCGCCGCGGTTGATGATGTCCGCGACGCTGCGCGCATTCATGTCGATAAACTCCTCATCGAGCAGGCCGGAGTAACCTCTCATAATGCCCTTTACCTTCATGCCGTAGTGCAGCGCGGTGCGAACCACCGCGCGGATTGCCGCATTCATACCGGGGGCATCGCCGCCGCTCGTCAAAACACCAATGGTCTCAATTTTCTTTGCCATAACAGGAACCTCCTCACTGTTCCCCACGCGCGCTGCGCCTCGCAGTGCGCCTTTGTTTCTCGTGAAAACTATAACACAGCGCCCCTGCTTTTACAATTTCAGAGGCTCTGCTTCACGGTCGTCTTCACATTTTCCGCGCCGAACGCTGCGCGAAGCGCTTGCAGCAACTCTTCTTCGGCCGCGACACGCCAGTCCCGCCCGAGCTGTATAATTTTTTTCTCCGCCCTGCAGTAAATCTTGACCGTATCCTGTCCCTCGCTGTTGCCGAGCGCAAGTAAAAGGTCGCCGCGCTTCTCGCGAAACTCGTTCTCATCCGCAAACTGCAGCCAGAGCGTGCGCTGTCCCGTGCCGAAGACGGACAGCCGCTCACAGATCAGTTTTCCCGCCACCTCATCGCCGCTCAGCGTGACCCGGCCGGAGAGAAAAAGCTTCGCGTCCGGCGTCAGGAGCTCCCGATAGCGCTCATAGGCTCTCGGGAAGAGCAACACCTCGACCGTGCCGACCAGGTCTTCTATGGTGAGAAAGGCCATCGTATCGTTGTTCCGCGTGATTTTGGTCGTGACATTTGTGAGCACGCCGCCGATTACGACCTGCTCGTGGTCCGAGAGCGCCGCGCTGCCGCTCTCATCGTCCACGAGGAAGTCAACCGTCTTTGCGGTCACTGTCTTCTCCCAGAGCTCGCGCACATCGTCGAGCGGGTGCCCGCTCAGATAGACGCCGACCGTCTCCTTCTCGAAGGCGAGAAGATCTTCCTTCCGGAATTCCTCGACCTCCGGCAGCGCTGTCCGGAGGCTCTCGCGTGCCTCCTCGCCGAGGAAGTCAAAGAGCGAGACCTGCCCCGCAATCGCATTCTTCTGCTTTGCCTTCTTGTCGAGCAGTTCGGGAATCAGTAAGAGCTTCTGTCTCCGGTTTCCCGGCATCGAATCCAGCGCCCCGGCCTTCACAAAGCTCTCGAGCGTTCGCCGGTTCGCCTCCTTGTTGGAGAGTCGCTCGATAAAATCTTCGAACGAGCGGAACGCGCCGCCTGCCTCCCGCTCCCGTACAATCTCCTCGCTCACGCCGGTGCCGACCGCGCGGATTGCCGAGAGACCAAAGCGGATTCCGTCCCCCGAGACCGAGAACACAGACTGCCCGTCGTTCACATCCGGCGGCAGAATCGGAATGCCCATCTGGCGGCAGACCAGAATGTACTCGGCAATCTTACTGCTGTTGTCGATGACCGAAGTCATGAGCGCCGCCATAAATTCCTTCGGGTAATAGTGCTTTAACCAGGCCGTCTGGAAGGAGACATACGCATAGCAGGCCGCATGGCTCTTATTGAACGCATAGTTCGCAAAATCCATCATCTCGTCGAAGAGGTGATTTGCGACTTCCTCGCTGATGCCGTTGTTCACACAGCCGCGTATGCCCTCGTCCTCGTTGCCGTAGACAAAGTTTTTCCGCTCCTCGCGCATCACGGACTCTTTCTTTTTGCTCATCGCGCGGCGCACCAGATCCGAGCGCCCCCAGGTGTAGCCCGCGAGGTCTCGCACAATCTGCATGACCTGCTCCTGGTAAACCATACAGCCGTACGTCGGCTTGAGTATCGTCTCAAGCTGCGGGCACTCGTACCGCACCTCTTCCGGGTGATTCTTGCCTTCCAGATAGCGCGGGATAAAGTCCATCGGACCCGGGCGGTACAGGGAGATGCCGGCGATGATGTCCTCGAGCGTGGCCGGTTTTAACTCCTTCATGAAGTTTTTCATGCCCGCACTCTCGAGCTGGAAGATGCCCTCGGTGTTGCCGCTCCCGATGAGCGCCATGACTTCCGGATCGTTAAAATCGATGCCGAGCATGTCGATCGGCTTTCCGCTCCGCTTCTCTGCCTCCGCAGCCGCATTCTGAATCACAGTCAGCGTCCTGAGGCCGAGGAAGTCCATCTTTAAGAGCCCCAGCTCCTCTAAGGTGTTCATGCCGAACTGGGTCGTAATCGAGCCATCGGCGCCCCGCGCGAGCGGCACATACTCTTCCGCCGCCTTCTTCGAGATAACCACGCCCGCCGCATGGATCGAGGCGTGGCGCGGCAGCCCCTCGAGCCGTCTTGACATATCAATCAAATGGCGCACACTCTCATCGCCCTCATAGAGCGCGCGGAGCTCTTTCGACTGCACCAGGGCCTTGTCGAGCGTCATCTTTAAGTCGTTCGGAATCAGCTTCGCAATCTGGTCGCAGCGCGCATAGGGGAGATCCAGCACGCGCCCCACATCGCGCACCACTCCCTTCGCCGCGAGCGTACCGAAGGTGATAATCTGCACAACCCGCTCTTTTCCGTACTTTCTGCCGACATAGTCTATGACTTCCTGCCGTCTCTCGTAGGCGAAGTCCACGTCGATATCCGGCATGGAGACACGCTCCGGGTTCAGGAAACGCTCAAAGACCAGCTGGTATTTTTCGGGGTCGATGTCGGTGATGCCGAGGCAGTACGAGACCACCGAGCCCGCCGCCGAGCCGCGCCCCGGCCCCACACCGATGCCGTGCTCCTTCGCATAGTGAATGTAGTCCCAGACAATGAGGAAGTAGTCCACATAGCCCATGCGGCTGATGACGCCGAGCTCCTCTTCCATGCGCGCCCGGAGTGCCGCCGGCTCTTCCGGGTAGCGCGCCCGGAAGCCCTCTTCCGAGAGCGCGCGCAGATAGCTCTCGGCGTCCGGATAGTCCGCCGGGACATCGTACGCGGGGAGCTTTAACTCATGAAAGCGTATCTCGACCTCGCAGCGCGCGGCGATTTTTGCCGTGTTCTCAAGTGCCTCCGGCACCGCCGCAAAGAGAGCACGCATCTCCTCCTCGGACTTTAAGTAGTACTGTCCGCCCTCATAGCGCATGCGGTCCGCATCGCTCGCCTTCTTGCCGGTCTGGAGGCAGAGCAGCAAGTCGTGCGCCTCCCAGTCCTCCGGGTTCGTATAGTGAATGTCGTTGGTCGCAATCAGCGGGATTCCCGTCTCGCGGGATAGGCGGATTAACTGCTGATTCACCGCCTTCTGGACGCTGAGCCCGTGGTCCTGGAGCTCGAGGAAAAAGTTCTCTTCGCCGAAAATGTCGCGGTAGCGGAGCGCTGCCTCCTTGGCGTCCTCATAGCGGTTCACCGCGAGATTTCGCGCCACCTCGCCCGCTAAGCAGGCGGAACTCGCAATGATGCCCTTCGAGAACTCGCGCAGGGTCTCAAAGTCGACCCGCGGCTTATAGTAAAAGCCGTCGACAAAGCCCCGCGAGACAATTTTCGTTAGGTTCTCATAGCCCTCGTTGTTCTCCGCGAGCAGGATCAAATGGTAATAGCGCGCCTCGCCCTTTTTGTTGTCCCGGTCAAAGCGGGAACCCGGCGTCACATAAATCTCACAGCCGAGTATCGGCTTAATGCCTGCCGCCTTTGCCGCCTTGTAAAAATCAATGACGCCGTACATGACGCCGTGGTCGGTCACCGCGAGCGCTGTCTGCCCCAGATCCTTTGCGCGCTGAATAAGCTCCGGAATTTTTCCCGAGCCGTCGAGCAGTGAGTACTCCGTGTGTACATGCAAGTGTGTAAATGCCACTGAAAACCTCCGAATCTCTTTCTGCGGCAACAAGAAAAACCGGGCGAATTCGCCCGGCTCAAAAGTTTGTCCTATCCGCGTTTACTGGCAGAGATACTCCTCAATGCCGGTAATCGCTGCGTCTTCGTCTTTGCCGTCTGCCGTCACGACAATCTCCAAGCCGTTTGCAAGTCCAAGGGTCATCATGCCCATGATACTCTTCGCGTTGACGCGCTTGTCCGCGTCGTCCACATAAATGCTGCTCTCATACTGGCTTGCAACCTGTACCAGCATCGCTGCCGGCATGGCGTCCGCTTTCTTCCCGTTCAACTTCACTACCATAGACTTTTTAATCATTGTTCACCCCTCTTTTCTCTTGCCCCGCAACTCGTCCGCATATTCCGAGAGTTTCCGCAATCTGTGATTCACGCCGCTCTTGCCGACCGGCGGGTTCAACCGGGCTCCCAACTCTTTGAGAGACATATCCGGATACTCTAATCGGATTTCCGCCATCTCGGCGAGTGCCGACGGCAGGTCATCGAAGCCCTCCGCATCGCGAATATACTCGATGTCCTTCCGCTGTTTCAGGGCTGCCGCCACCGTCTTCTGCAAATTTGCCGTCTCACAATTGACCGTGCGATTCACACGATTTCGCATGTCCTTTAAGACACGGATTTCTTCCAAAGCCAGCAGCGCGCGGGAAGCGCCCATCCTGCCGAGCAAGTTCACAATGTCGTCGCTGTCTTTGACATACACGACATAATGCCCCTTCCGCTGCACGACACCTGCCGTTGCATCGAGCGCGGAGAGAAGCAACTTCAAATACCAGGCCTTGGTCTCATCCGGGCAGACAAATTCCAGATGATAAAAGCGCGCAGGGTCGGAAATGGATCCAGCCGCGAGAAAGACTCCCCGGAGAAAGGCGCGCCGCTCCTCCTCACCGGAGAGCTTCTGTTCCGACTTTCTGCCGATCTCAAACTCCCCGTCTTCATAGCCGAGCCCGGCACTCTCAAGGAGCACCGCCGCGTCTTCCCGGGCCAGGACAGCACTGTAACTTTTAGTTTTTCCGTTCGGATGCTGTATCGTGATGGCAAAATCTGTTTTGATTCTATCTGTTTTTTTTATGAATGTAAAGTATTTCTTCGTACTTTCCTCGCTCTCACCGAGAACGCGAAGCACCGCACCGCCGTCTGTTTCTGTCAGTTTTGCGCCGTAGAGCAATAAACCTTGCAACTCCGCCGAAAAGAGCTCGCTGTCTTCCGGTATCATCTCCGCGAGTTCGCGCTTAACCGCCGCCGAGAACGACATGCTCAGAACTCCCCGAGGAAGCGAATTTCCGGCTCAAGCCGGATGCCGGACTGCGCCTCGACCCGATCGGCCGCCTCTTTCAGCACCGCGCGCACATCGGCCGCGCTCGCGTGATCGAGGTTCACGAGAAACCCTGCGTGCTTTTCCGAAATCGCCGCGCCGCCGACGCGGAGTCCCTTGCAGCCCGCCGTGTCGAGGAGACGCGCCGCTATGTCGCCCGCCGGGCGCTTAAAAGCCGAGCCCGCGCTCGGGAATTCGAGCGGCTGCTTTTCGCGGCGTGACTCCGCATATCGCTTCATCTCTGCGAGAATTTCTTCTTTCTCACCGGGTTGCAGGACAAACACGGCCGAGAGCACAATCGCCCCCAGTTCCGGAATGTTGCTGTGCCGGTAGCTGAGCTCCAGTTCCGCGCCGGTGAAGTGCCTCACACTGCCGTCCGGCAGGAGGAGTTCCGCGCTCTCTAAGACATCCTTCATCTCGCCGCCGTACGCGCCTGCGTTCATGACCAGTGCGCCGCCGACCGTGCCGGGGATACCCGCCGCAAAGGCGAGGCCGCTAAGCCCCGCATTCGCCGCCGTACGCGCCAGTTTCGCAAGCAGCGCCCCCGCCTCGGCTTTCAAGCGGTTTCCGTCCGTTTCAATGGCACCGAAGCCCTCGCCGAGGCGTATGACTGCGCCGCGAAAGCCCTTGTCGCCAACCAAGAGATTGGAGCCGTTACCTATCACTGCCGTGCGGATTCCCTCTTCCTTGCACTGCAAAAGGAGGTCCCGAATCTCCTCTCTTGTCTCCGGCTCATAATAGAACGCCGCCGGGCCGCCGATCCGGAAACTAGTGTGGTTCGAGAGCGGTTCTTCTCTCAGCTGTCTTCGCAACTTGCCTTCCTCCTCAATTTTAATTTAATTCAGTTCTCCGACATCCGCGCTGTCGGACTCAATCCGGTAGCCGCTCCGCTCAAACTCGCCGTAGTGCGGCGGGAGATCGCTCTCGTCGATCGTGTCGAGGTGGCCGAGCATCCTACTCTTGACCTCCTGATTCAGCGCCTCACCGATGCGCTTCCGCTCGGCAATCAGCTCCTCTTCGCGGCGCTCTTTTTCATGCTCCTCGGCGCTCTTTGCCATATTGTCGCTCACGCGGCGGTAGAGCTCCTTCGCCGCATTGTAGCCCATCTTCTTCTGGCGGCGGTTCACGGCCGCGGTCTCACAGATGATCGCGAGATTCCGCCCCGGACGAATCGGGAGCGTGTTGCAGACCACGCGCACACCGAGAATCTCCGTGTACTGATCCTCCATGCCGAGGCGGTCGTAGTCCTTGGTCTTATCCCAGTCCTCAAGCTTAATCACGAGGTCCACGGTCTGCACATCTTTCACGCACTCTGCGCCGAACAGCGCGCGCACATCGATGATGCCGATGCCGCGGAGCTCGATAAAGTGCTTGGTAATCGCGGGTGCCCGTCCGACCAGAGCGACCTCCGAGACTTTCCGGAGCTCGACCACATCGTCCGCAACCAGACGGTGGCCGCGCCGGATGAGTTCCAGTGCCGCCTCACTTTTTCCGACGCCCGAGTCGCCCATAATGAGGACGCCCTCGCCGTAGACATCCACCAGAACGCCGTGAATCGAGAGCTGGGGCGCGAGTTTTGCCTTGAGCCAGCGAATCAGCTCCGAAGTCAGATCGCCCGTGGTCTGCGAGGTCACCATGCAGGGGATGCCGTACTCGCGGCACTTCTTTAACAAGGTCTCGTGCGGCTGCAAATTCCGCGAGAAGATAAAGCCCGGCACGCGGAAGCGGCACATGCAGTCAAACACTTCTTCGCGCCGCGCTTCGTCCATCAGGCCTATGTACTCCGCCTCGACATTGCCGATGACCTGCAGTCTCGCGTTGTCAAAGTGCGCGAAAAAGCCGGTCAGCGGGAGTGCCGGGCGGTTGATATCCGACGCCGAGATGATGATTTCGTCCGTGTTAATCTCCGGTGTCAGATTTTTAAAGTGGTTTCTCTGAATCAGTTCCGTCACTGTCACGCCGTACATCTTCCTGACTCCTTTCCCGATGAAAATACCGATAGACTTCCTCCGCCACGCGGAGATTGAAACTGGGCAGGGTGCTGAGTTCCTCTACGCTCGCGGCGCGGACCCCTTCGACGCCGCCGTACTGCCGGAGCAGGGTCTTTCGCCGCACCGCACCGATGCCCGGAATATCGTCGAGCACCGAGTGTACCTCCGCCTTCGAGCGAAGACTTCTGTGGTACTCAATCGCAAAGCGGTGCGCCTCATCCTGAATCCGGGTCACGAGTTTAAAGCCCTCGCTCCGCTCGGAAATCGGCAGCTCCGCTCCCCGGTACCAGAGCCCGCGCGTCCTGTGCCAGTCATCCTTGACCATGCCGCAAACCGGAATTTGCAGATTGAAACACTGTAACACTTCGAGGGCGATGTTGACCTGCCCCCTGCCGCCGTCCATTAAAATCAGATCCGGCAGCTTCACAAAATTGCCGTCCTCGGCCGCGAGACTCCGCTGAAAGCGGCGCGTCAAGACCTCGCGGAGCGACGCGTAGTCGTTCGGCCCGATGACGGTCTGAATGCGGAACTTCCGGTAGTCGCTCTTTTTCGGCTTGCCGTCCTCGTAGACAACCATGGAGCCGACCGAAAGCGTTCCGCTGATGTTGGAAATATCATAGGCTTCCATGCGGTGCAGGTTCCGAAGTCCCGTCAGTTCTTCGAGCTCGTGCACGGCGCCCTTGCTGCGCGCCTCGTCCATCTGAAGCCGCTGTCTGTCCTTTTCGAGAACCATGTCGGCGTTTCGCGCCGCGAGCTCCATGAGCTTTTCCTTCTCCCCCTTCTTCGGCACCACGAGCCGGACGCGCGCGCCGCGCTTCGCGGAGAGCCAGTCGGTGAGGAGGGCGCTGTCCGTGAGTTCCTCCTGGAGCCAGATTTCCTGCGGGATGAAGGGCGTCCCGGCGTAGAACTGTTTCACGAAGCTCTCGAGCAGTTCCCGGTTCTCATCCTCCATTGCAATGTGGAGATAGTGGTGCTCGCGTCCCACAATTCTGCCCTCGCGGACAAAGAAGACCTGCACCACAGCTTCCCGCTCATCTCTGCCGAGCGCGATGATGTCTCTGTCCTCCATGCCCTCCGAAGTCACCTTTTGCCGCTGCTCAATGTGCTCGATGCTGCGGAGCAGATCCCGGAGCTCACCCGCGCGCTCAAATTCCATGCGCGTCGCCGCATCCTCCATCTCATCTTTCAGCTTTCTGACCGTCGGCTCGAACTTTCCGTTCAGAAAGTCGAGCGCGGCGTCCACATTCGCGCGGTAGGCCTTCTCTCCCATATAACCGGCACACGGCGCGCCGCACTGGTGGATGTGGTAGTTGAGGCAGGGTCTCTCTTTGCCAATGTCCCGCGGCAACACGCGCTTGCAATCCCTAAGCTGAAATGCGCGGTACATAAAGTCCAGCGTCTTTCGCACCGCCTGCGAAGAACTGAACGGACCGAAGTATTTCGCCTTGTCTTTCTTCATCTGCCGCGTCATGAAGATGCGCGGAAACGGCTCCCGGACCGTCACCTTGATATAAGGATAGGTCTTGTCGTCCCGGAGCATCGTGTTGTACCGCGGGCGATTCTCCTTGATTAAGTTATTCTCGAGCACCAGCGCCTCGAGCTCCGAGTCCGTCACAATGTACTCGAAGCGGGCTATGCGGCTCACCATCTGCATGATTTTAGGACTCTTGCCCCGCGAGGACTGGAAATACTGCCGCACGCGGTTTCGGAGTGAAATCGCCTTGCCCACATAGATAATCTCGTCCCGTTTGTCATGCATGATGTAGACGCCCGGGCTCCGCGGCAGTTTTTTCAGTTCCTCCTCAATATCAAACATGGCGGTCGCCGCGCTCCTTCTCGTAGCGCTCCTGCACGCGGAGTGCCGCAAATGCATTCCGGAGCTGGTCCTCGGGCTCGCCGCTGTCCTCAATTTCGAGCGTTGTCGCAATCCGCAGAATGTCCCGCTCGGTCAGATTGTCGCGCTCTTCCTCGAGGTAGATTCTGCGCTCCCGCGGACTCTGAAGCTCGAGAAAATGCAGAAAGCGACGGTCCCGCTCTTCCGGCGCGGGCTCCGGGATGGAGTGCCGCGTTTCCGTCTTCGCTTCGCTCTCCTGTTCCTGTTCCGCAGACTGCTTTTGTTCTTCAGAAATGCCCCCGGGCGTGTCGCCCGTGCACGCAGTCGCCTCCGGCGCCGCTGCCTCTTTTTCCTCCGGCAACGTCACCTCCGAAAACCGCGTCGCAAACTGCGACAGGCGGTAAGCCAGGAGGCCGAAATCAGCGGACAATTTCTGGCAAATCACAAGCGCCTCGCCGCCTGCGGCATCGTCCGCGACGCAGCGCACCTGGTACAGACTTCCCTCTTCCTGCCGGTAAAAGGCCCCCGGCAACGGGCTCTCTTTTTTATTCATGGCAAAAAGTATACCACATTTTTGCAAAGCTATGATACAATCTCGTGCGTGTCAAATGCACCCGGCACAGGGTCGGGCGGAATTCGGCGCAAAGGAGTGGATATGAAAATTGGGTTTGACAACGATAAATACCTCCGCATGCAGTCTGAGCACATCCGCGAGCGCATCTCCAAGTTCGGCGACAAGCTTTACCTCGAATTCGGCGGCAAGCTCTTCGACGACTACCACGCATCCCGCGTGCTCCCGGGTTTTCAGCCGGACAGCAAGCTCCGCATGTTGCTGCAGCTGGCCGATCAGGCTGAGATTGTCATTGCGATCTCCGCTGCGGATATCGAGAAGAATAAAATTCGCGGCGATCTCGGCATCACCTACGATGTCGATGTGCTGCGTCTGATTCAGGCTTTTCGCGACGCCGGTCTCTATGTCGGCTCCGTCGTCATCACCCGCTACACCAATGCGGCCGACCAGTTTAAGAGCAAGCTCGAGGCCATGGGCATCAAGGTCTATCGCCACTACTCGATTGACGGCTATCCCGCAAATGTGCCGCTCATTGTGAGTGAGGATGGCTACGGCAAGAACGAGTACATCGAGACCACGAGACCCCTCGTCATTGTGACCGCACCGGGACCGGGCAGCGGCAAAATGGCAACCTGTCTCTCCCAGCTCTACCACGAAAACCGCCGCGGCGTGAAGGCCGGCTACGCGAAGTTCGAGACCTTCCCGATTTGGAACCTTCCCTTAAATCACCCTGTGAATCTCGCTTACGAGGCTGCGACCGCTGACTTAAACGATGTCAATATGATTGACCCCTTCCACCTCGAAGCCTACGGTAAGACGACCGTCAACTATAACCGCGACGTGGAGATTTTCCCTGTGCTCTCTGCCATGTTCGAGGGCATCTACGGCAGCTGCCCCTACAAGTCTCCGACCGACATGGGCGTTAATATGGCAGGCAACTGCATCGTCGACGATGGGGTGTGTCGCGAGGCGGGACGCCAAGAGATTATCCGCCGCTGGTACACCACCATGGACCGCCTCGTGAAGGGCGAATCCCGAAAGTCCGAGGTCACAAAGATTGAGTTCCTGATGAAGCAGGCCGGCGTGACCACGGCAAACCGTCCGGTGGTGCACGCAGCGCTCCTCAAGGCGGAAGTGACCGGCGCACCGGCCGCTGCGATCGAGTTGCCGGACGGCCGCATCGTGACCGGCAAAACCTCCGAACTGCTCGGCGCAAGCGCAGCCGTACTCTTAAATGCCGTCAAGACGCTCGGCGACATTCCGGACGAAATCAAACTGATTTCCCCGACTGTCATTGAGCCCGTACAGGCGCTGAAGATTAACTATCTCGGCTCCAAGAATCCGCGCCTCCACACCGACGAGATTCTGATTGCGCTCTCGATGAACGCCGCGAGCGACCCGAATGCCGCCAAGGCGCTGGAACAGTTGAAAAAGCTCCGCGGTTGCCAGGTGCACACCTCTGTCATGCTCTCCGAGGTGGATATCCGCATTCTGAATAAGCTCGGCCTCCAACTTACGAGCGAGCCGCGCTACGAGAACAAGAAAATCTATCACTGAGAAGTTCTTCTCATACAAAAGGGGACACCCGACGGGTGTCCCCTTGCTTTTATCCGCAAGCAGGCCGAACTATAACTATAACAGTGAACTGTCCGCTTCTTTCTGCGAGAGTCTTGCGGCTCTTATGTCGCGGTGGCAAACCCGGGGGTAATCATCATCGTACAGACCTTACAGCGCTATTACCGGGATGCGAAGCGATTCTTTCCGTAGTGCATACAGGGCTCTGCGCAAGAAAGACAGCTCGGCTGCTTCATGACGGCAGAGAAGT
This sequence comes from Stomatobaculum longum, assembly GCA_000242235.1. GTDB lineage: Bacteria > Bacillota > Clostridia > Lachnospirales > Lachnospiraceae > Moryella > Moryella longum. The sequence goes on along the minus strand of JH590864.1, from coordinate 16,742 downwards.
TTGTCCGCCTTCTGAATTTTTGCCGACTCTTTTTGTCCGCTTAGCCCGTTTTAAAACCCCGGCCGGACTTTTTCATTTTTGTAATCCGCCTCAGATCAGGATGGGCTCCTGCTCGGAGAGCGGCGTCGGCAGGTTCTTCACCTTCCGGAGAATCCGCATGAACTCCTTGCCGGTGATGGTCTCGCGGTTAATCAGGAAGTCCGCAATCTGATCCAGCACCATGCGGTTTTCGCGAAGCAGCTGCAGGGCTGTCTGATAAGCCTCTTTCAGAATGCGCTCCACTTCCTTGTCCACCTGTGCGGCGGTCTGATCCGAGCAGTCCATCACGGTTCTTCCGGAGAGATACTGATTCTCCACGCGCGCCAAACCCATGAGACCGAAGCTCTCGCTCATGCCGTACATCGTGACCATCGACTTTGCGATGTTGGTTGCCTGCTCAATGTCGTTCTGCGCGCCGGTCGTGACATCGCCGAAGACCAGCTCCTCCGCCGCTCTGCCGCCGAGGGTCGAGACCAGCCGCTCCTCAAGCTCTTTCTTCGACATGAGATAGGTCTCCTCCTCCGGCACATACATGACATAGCCGAGCGCACCCATGGTGCGCGGCACAATCGTGATTTTCTGCACAGGCTCCGCGTTCTTCTGGAGCGCGGAAATCAACGCGTGACCGACCTCGTGATACGAGACAATGCGTCTCTCCTTCTGGTTCATCACGCGGTCTTTCTTCTCCTTGCCGACCAGAACCACCTCGACCGACTCAAAGAGATCCTTCTGGCTCACGGCCTTCCGTCCGTTCTTGACCGCGAGTATCGCAGCCTCGTTGACCATATTCGCGAGCTCCGAGCCGACTGCCCCGCTCGTCGCGAGACCGATGGCATCAAAGTCCACGGTGTCATCGAGCATGACATCCTTTGCATGCACCTTCAGAATTTCGATTCTGCCCTTTAAGTCCGGCCGCTCCACAATGACGCGGCGGTCAAAGCGCCCCGGGCGCAGGAGTGCGGGATCCAGAATCTCCGGACGGTTGGTTGCGCCAAGCACGAGGAGCCCCTTCGAGGAGTCAAATCCGTCCATCTCCGAGAGCAACTGGTTCAGGGTCTGCTCCCGCTCGTCGTTGCCGCCGCCGTAGCGCGAATCGCGGCTCTTTCCGATCGCATCGATCTCATCGATGAAGATGATGCAGGGTGCAGCCTCCTGCGCCTGGCGGAAGAGGTCTCGCACACGGGACGCGCCGACGCCGACATACATCTCGACAAAGTCGGAACCCGAGAGCGAGAAGAAAGGCACATTGGCCTCACCTGCGACAGCCTTCGCGAGCAGCGTTTTTCCGGTTCCGGGCGGTCCCACGAGGAGCGCCCCCTTCGGCAATTTTGCACCAATTTCCCGGAAACGCTCGGGGTTATGCAAGAAGTCGACAATCTCGGTCAGACTCTCCTTTGCCTCGTCCTCACCGGCGACATCGGCAAAGGTAACGCCGGTTTCCTTCTGCACATAGATCTTCGCATTGCTCTTGGTGACACCGCCCATGAAACCGCCGCCGCCCCCGCCGACACCCATGCGCCGAATCAGGAAGTTCATCGCGACAAAAATCAGAATGACCGGCAAAAAGAGCGCCGCGCCCGAGAGCAACAGACCGCCGATATCAAAGCGCTCCCGCGTCACGACCGCGCCTGCCTGATAGAGCTTCTCGGGCAGGTCCCGGTCGCTGTCCATGCGCGTTGTCACATAGTGCAAGGTGTATTTCTTGCCCTCCGGTTTCACGTCAAAGCGAATCACCGAATTGCCGATTTTCGCCGAGACAATCGACTTTTCATCGATGCGGCGCAAGAACTCCGTGTACGAGACCTCTTTGACCTGCGCGCTGTTTCGCTTGCCGCCGAGGGGCAACAGTAAATTGAAAAACAGCATGACAACCGCAAGCAGCATGAGCAACGGGAACAACAGACTGCCGAAACCGCGCCCGCCGCGATTGCCGTCGTCATCGCCCGGATCGCCTCCCTCCGGATTCTCGTACTCCTCGTCGTCCTCCTCTTCTCCGTCGTCACCGCGCATCCAGCGCGGAATCAGACTTTCGGACACATGTCCGCCCAGTGATTGCATCCGATTTTTCAGGCTGCCGGTCAGCGGCTCCTCCCGAAAGGAGTACTCGTCTGTTTCCGGATCAAAGGAAATTTCAATGTGATACTTAGCCTCTAATTCTTTTCGTTTGCTCTCCCGTTCCTCCGGCGGACAAGCCTTCAGCTCCTCACAAATTTTTCTGTATTTCTGCTGGAGCTCTTCCGGCAACGCAAAATCTTCCGTGTCCGCATCGTCGCCGCCGAGAATCAAATCTCGCAGGCGCCGATAGAGCCCCCCTTCATCCCTCTTTCGTTTGCTCATAAACTCGTATTCTTTTCTCCTTCAACATCGAACGGATTCCCCGTCCTCCCGGCTGAGATAATCCTGTTTTCTCATAATATCTGTGCTACTTAGTATAGCACTTCTTTTCTTTTTCGTGGGGAATCTTTTCATTGTCAACCGCCTGTGCTATGCTTTTTAGACCTATTCTTTTTTCAGAGGAGCGCTCCATGAAAGCCAAGACACAGGCGCCGTCAATCACGACGGGCCCCATCACCGGACAACTTTTACTGTTTTTCTTTCCGATTCTGCTCGGTACCTTTTTCCAACAGCTCTACAACACCGTAGATACCGTGATTGTCGGCAGTTTTGTCGGCACCAATACCGCCCTCGCCGCGGTCGGCGGTGCGACCGGCCAGCTCGTGAACCTGTTTGTCGGCTTCTTCATCGGCCTCTCCTCGGGCTGCGGCGTCATCATCTCACAGTACTACGGCGCGCGCGACCGGAACGCGGTCTCAAAGAGTGTCCACACGGCTCTGGCCTTTTCGCTGGTTTCCGGCGTCGTGATCATGGTGCTCGGCCTCGCGCTGACCAGATTCTCGCTCCGTGCAATGTCTCTGCCGGATGAAATCATGCCGGAGGCCTCCGCCTATCTCCGCATCTACTTCCTCGGCATGATTCCGAATCTCTTTTACAACATGGGGGCGGCCGTGCTCAGAGCGATCGGCGACTCCAGACGCCCGCTCTACTTCCTGATTCTAAGCTGTCTCAGCAACATTGTGCTCGACCTGGTCTTCGTGGTCTCTCTCCACATGGGCGTCGCGGGCGCTGCACTCGCAACCATACTCTCACAGGCGGCTTCTGCGATTATGGTTCTCTATGTCCTGCTCCACACGGACAGCGAAGTGCGTCTCAACCCGCGGGAACTCCGCATGGACTTCGGCTGGCTCAAAAAAATGATTTATGTCGGTCTCCCGGCCGGTCTGCAGAGCACCATGTATACCATTTCGAATATCATTGTGCAGGCGACCGTCAACAGCTTCGGCACCAACACCATTGCCGCCGTCACAGCCTACGGCAAGATGGATGTGCTGTTCTGGATGGTTATCAATGCCTTCGGCATTGCGATTACGACCTTCGTGGGACAAAACTACGGCGCAGGACAGGTAAAACGCGCCTTTCAGGGCTTCCGCGTCTCCTTCGCGCTCTCCGCATTCGCGACCCTCTTTCTCTCGGCCGTCATCTGGTTCTTCGGCATGGATTTCCTGCACTTCTTCACGAAAGATCCCGCTGTCCTCGCGATTTGCCGGCGCCTGATTCACTATGTGGTGCCTTTCTTTATCACCTACATTCCGATTGAGCTCTGTTCCGGCACTCTGCGCGGCATGGGCAACAGCTGGATGCCCATGATTATGACCATGATCGGCGTCTGTGTGCTCCGCCTGTTCTGGATTTTCCTCGCCGTGCCGCTGCACCGCGATATTCTGACCCTGATGACGGCTTACCCGATCAGCTGGATCACGACCTCCGTCGCGCTGAGCCTCTACCTCTTCCTGACCAGACATCGCTATCATCCGAAAAATCTGGTGAAGCAAAACGAAAAGAGCACCGCGGTTTAAAAAAATCCCCGGCAGTATCCAAACGATACTGCCGGGGATTTTTCTGTCCGGATGCAATCAGCGCTCCGAGAGCGAAAAGTCGTCGTAACTTGCGGCGACCGCTCTGCCGTTTTGAAACAGAATCATCACGACCTGGTTCGAGTAAATGTCCTCGCCGAACTGATATACCATATTGGACATATGCTTCTCGTTGTCAAAGGTCTTCGAAAAAGGCTCTCCGTAGACATCCGCAACCTGCTGTCTCGTTGCTCCCATCGGAATCCCGTAGAGGGTGAGATCCGGATCCGGATCGGAACTGCCGATCTCGATGCCCTTAATCGTGCAGTCCTTGACCGGTAAATCCTCGTCCTGATTGTTCCGCACATTGACCCGAATGTGTCCGAAGGAGCCCCGATACTGCACGCGGCAACTCCCGGTTGCCCCGGCCTTCACGATTTCATTCTCACCGCTGAATACCGCGCCCTCTTTCTGCAGGCCCTCAAACGAGGTCGGCACCGAGATGGTCTGCGCACCGGCGCGCACCATATGCCTGCCCTCCTGCTTGTGTTTTTCGACTTTCAGGTCGACAGTCACCGTCTTTGCGGCAGCCTCGCTCTCTGCCGCCTCAGCGGCCTCTGCCTTAATGTCCGGAATGCTGCTCTCCGCCTGAATGGTCAGCGCCTCGGCGGATGTCTGTGCCGCAGTGTTCTTTTTATGCCCGCAGCCGGTGAGCAGACTCACGCTTATCATTCCGATGATCACCGCGCCGCAAACCGCGCTCCGTTTACTGCCTTTCACCTTGTCTCCTCCTCTGTTGCCCCGGGTTCGCAACCGACTTGAACCGGTTCCGCCGTGAAATCTCGAAAACGGCAGGCGGTGCCCGGCGCCTCGCTGCCGATTTCTTCTTCGGCGGAGGGCTGCGCTTTCGTTTTCCCACCAAGACTTCCGCAGGCAGCCATCCAACAGCTGAAAAATCCGATTGTCAGGGCCAACACGAAGCCTCTGCCTCGCCGTTTCATCCGCATACCTCCCCCGCTTTTTCTCTATTGTACCATGCCCCCCGGCTCCTGTCCCACTATGACAAAAAGCGGCTCACACCGCTCTCGTGTGAACCGCTTTTGTGACAGGACTCCTGCTGCGCCCGACAGGACTTGAACCTGCACGGTCTCCCACTGGAACCTAAATCCAGCGCGTCTGCCAATTCCGCCACGGGCGCCGACTCTTGCTATTTTACGCAAGCCCTGCGGAACTGTCAATTGACCTTTGGGACAAGGCAGGTTTTATGTTATGATAGAAACAGCATAAGGGCGGCGCTGCCGCCGCAAAGACAGTTCGGAGGCTTGCTTGGATACTAAAAATTTGAAATACTTTGTCGGTGTCGCGCGTTACGGTTCCATCAATCAGGCTGCGAAAGCCATGTATATCTCCCAGCCCCAGCTCTCGCATATCATTAAGAGCATCGAAGAGGAAGTCGGCTTTGACCTCTTTCAGCGCACCAACCAGGGCGTGCGGCTCACCAGAAACGGCGAGAGTTTTCTCTCACATTGTCAGGTGATTCTCGACGAGATGGACAGCCTCGACCGCTTCATCAACCAGACGCACCAGCAGGGCAGTCGTCTCGTGGTCTCGATGACCCGCTTCTCCCACACGGCGGTCTGCTTCAATGAGGTTGTCTGCCGCCACCAGGACCAAGAGAGCCTGTTTCTTCGCCTCCGGGAGACTGATGCGATGGATGTCGTGGATGATGTGGCCAGCGGCTATTCGGAAATCGGGGTCTTACACTTCTCCGTCTCCGAGAGCGAGAGCATGCTCCGGAACTTTGAAAACAAGCGGCTTCGCTTTCAGAGCATTGCCCGCTTTAAGCCCTATGTATTTCTCTCGATGAATCACGAGCTGCTCCGCGGCAAGGAGGTCCGGGAACTGGATATTCGCGACCTCTTAAACTACGGCTTTGTGCGCTACATCGGGCAGTACGAGAACTTTTTTTACCACATTGCGACCGAGAACGGCATTGTGGATCTCAATGACTCCGCAAAAATCGCCTATGTCAACGATCGCATGGAGCAGATTAGGCTCCTTGCGCGCTCCAATTTTTACACGATAGGCATTCCGAAATATCCCGACGAGGGCATGCACTACAATGTCGTGAATATTCCGCTCCGTGCGACCAACGAGCATCTGCGCTTTGGCATTCTCACGAAAGAGAGTAAGCGCCCGACCGACATCGAGGACGAGTTTATCGCAGAGCTCAAGTCGCGCTACGGTGCGCTCTCGGATGAGGCCGAGGCAGCTGCACAGTGAGGCGTCCTGTGCGGTTCTCCGTACCGTTCGCTTTTTGCCGCTGTCGCATCCTTTCGCTACTTTGATACATGAAAAGAGAGAAACCGCTTTCTGCTGCGGTTTCTCTCTTTTTTGCTTCCGTAATCTAATTCGGCTTTAAGCGTTCCGTCTCGCCCCGCTGTATCTCCCTGACCATCGGCGACTCGGGTGAGAAATGCAGGGGTAGAATCGAAGCGTGCGCCTCCATACCCGCGCTGACATCGACTGCTGCCGTGAATATCCGTACGCAAACAAAGCAGGCAAATTTTATAGCGTTTTCCTGAAACTGTACCCTTTCAAAGAAGCTATGGCAAAGAAAAAAGCAAGTTTCCGTACGCCTGACACTTGCTCAGAGCCTTCTGCGCCAGCTCTCCATGCGGTAGCGGCTGTGCTCGCGCGCCTCTCGCACTTCGCGGAGGAGGCGCGGCAGATCCTGATTAAAGGTACCCGCGAGCGCCAGATAGTTCGAGGCGTGGTTCGTGCGGAACACGGTTCCCGGCGAGTCGATATGCGTTAAGAAGAGCTCCGTCTCATCCATGATCTGATCCGGCTTTAAGAGCTCCATCTCGCCCCGCTGTATCTCCTTCGCCATCGGCGACTCCGGCGAGAGGTGCAGGGTCAGAATCGAAGCGTACTCCGGGTTCATTGCGTTGATGAGCTCCGCAGACTTCACGGCGTGCGCCTCCATGCCCGCGCTGCCGCCGAGGCCGGAAATTAAGGTCACCGAGGTCTGAATGCCGCAGCGCTTTAACTTCTGCCCTGCCGCGATAATCTCCTCCGCCGTCTCGCCTTTTTGAATGTGCACGAGTACTTCATCGTCCCCCGACTCCGCGCCGAGGTAAATCATCGCGAGTCCGGCTTTCCGAAGCGCTACCAGCTCTTCCTCCGACTTTCGCAGCACATCCTTCGCCGTGCCGTAGGAGGTAATGCGCTCGGCATAGGGGAAGTTTTTCTTCACATAGTGTAAGAGTTCCAAGAGGAGCTCGGTTTTCACGACCAGCGCATCGCCGTCCGCGAAGAAAACGCGCTGCACATAGGGACCGTAGGTATCCCGGCACTCGTCGAGGTCGGCAAGAATCTCCTCCCGCTTTCGCACGCGGAACTGCTTGTCCGTGTACATGTGGCAGAAAGTGCACTTGTTGTGCGAACATCCTATGGTTACCTGAATAATTAAACTGCGCGCCTCGCTCGGCGGGCGGTAGACATCACCTTCGTATTGCATCTGCTTCCCTTACTCCTTCATCTCCTGACACATTTGTCTCAGTATAGCTGATTTGTGCCAAAAAGGCGAGTGTGGGAAGCAGCACCGACCCATTTTTCAAACTCCTGATCCGTGCACCGCACATAGTGTGTGCCCTCGACAAGATGGTTCGTCCCCTTGTTGTAGTCGATGCCGGAAGTCTTATAGTCGTAAATTTCAGCAATCCTCTGTTTTTCCACAATCGGATTCGGCACAGGAATGGCAGACAGAAGACTTCTCGTGTATGGATGAATCGGGCGTGAGAAGATTTCATCCTTGGATCCGGTCTCCAACAAATGCCCGAGATGCAGGACACCGATTCGATCGGAGATATATTTGACCATCGCGAGATCGTGCGCGATGAAGAGATACGCCGTCCCCGTCTCCTCTTGAATATCCTTCATGAGATTTACAACCTGCGCCTGAATTGAGACATCCAGCGCAGAAATGCACTCGTCCGCAATAATGAGTTTCGGATTCATCATGAGCGCCCGCGCAATGCCGACGCGCTGCCTCTGTCCGCCGGAAAACTGATGCGGATAGCGCGAGTGGTGCTCCGGATCCAGACCGACTTTCCGGAGCATGGCCTTAATGCGCGCCTCTCTTTCCCCGGCATTTTGACAGCTGTGGTGGATGTCGAGCCCTTCGCCTATAATATCCCCTATCGTCTTTCTCGGATTCAACGACGCCATCGGATCCTGAAAGATCATCTGCATCTGCCTGCGGAGGTTTTTCTCGGTCTGACGACTCATCTTCCCGGAGATATCCATGCCGTTGAATTGAACCGTTCCGGCCGTCGGGTTATAGAGGCGAATGACTGCTCTGCCGATTGTCGACTTTCCCGAACCGGATTCGCCGACCAGACTGTAAGTCTCGCCGGGCCAAATCTTAAAGCTGACATCATCCACCGCTCTGACCGCATATGTTCTGCTGACCTGAAAATACTGCTTGAGTCCGTTCACTTCGAGAAGAGGCTCTGCATTATAATTCGCCGCCATACTGTTCCGCCTCCTTCTTCATCCGCTCAATTTTTCGTTTTAGCTCTGTCGGCATCTCCACCCGCGGTGCCCTCGGATCGAGAAGCCAGGTCGCCGCACAATGGCTGTCGGTAATTTGAAACATGGGCGGATCGAGTTTATCATCAATCGCGAGCGCGTACACATTTCTCGGTGCAAACGCATCTCCCGCCTTCTCATGCAGCAGATTTGGCGGAGAGCCGGGAATCGTACACAATCTGTCATCATCTGTGTCGAGATCCGGCATCGCGGAGAGCAGCCCCCATGTGTAAGGATGTCTCGGATCGTAGAAAATTTCGTTGCTCTTGCCCTTCTCGACAATTTTCCCGGCGTACATGACATTCACATAGTCCGCAACTTTTGCGACAACGCCCAAGTCGTGGGTGATGTAAACAACAGAGAGTCCTCTCTCTTTTTGAACTCTGCGGATCAGCTCTATAATCTTCGCCTGAATCGTGACGTCAAGTGCCGTCGTGGGCTCATCGCAAATCAGAAGATCGGGGTTACAGGCGAGCGCAATCGCAATGACAACCCGCTGCCTCATGCCGCCGGAGAGCTGATGCGGATATGCCTTCATGCACTTCTCGGCATTCTCAATTCCAACCTCATCCAACAGTTGAACAGCCTTCCGGTAGGCCTCCTTCTTCGGCGTATGATAGTGCCAGATCATTCCCTCCATAATCTGTCTGCCGATTTGCATTGTGGGGTCCAGCGATGTCATCGGATCCTGGAAAATCATTGCAATCCGCTTGCCATTGATATGCCGTCGAATCCATTTCTTGTCTTTCGTGAGAATATCCACTTTCTCTGCCGTGCCGTCGTCGTGACAATAGCGGAACTCTATGTTTCCGTGATTGATCACTGCATTTTTCGCGAGTATGCCCATTGCCGCGCGCATTGTAACAGACTTTCCGGATCCCGACTCGCCGACAATGGCGACCGTCTCCCCTCTGTAGAGATCAATGTTGACATCGCGGATTGCATGCACGGCACCCGCCGTCGTCTGAAATGTTATGTCGAGATCGCGGATATCAAGTATTTTTTCTTCGCTCATGGACTTACCTCCCTCTTACATCTCCTTCAACTTCGGATCCAGCGCCTCGCGCAACCCATCGCCGACCAGATTGAAACTCAGCATCAAAAGCGCCATGACGGTGATCGGCGGAAGAATCTGGAACGAGTGCGTCGTGAAAGAGTTGAAGCCATCACTGATCAGAGAGCCCAACGAACACTCCGGAACCGGAATTCCCAGTCCCACAAAAGAAAGAAAAGCCTCTGTGAAGATGGCCGTGGGAATGGAAAACATGACCTGTGTGATAATCGGACCAATGATATTGGGCAGAATTTCCTTGAAAATGATGAAGAAAGGACCTGCCCCGAGTGTCCGGGAGGCAAGTACAAATTCCTGTTCCTTTAATTTCAGCATCTCTGCCCGCGCAATACGACTCATACCGATCCACTCTGTCAGCATCAGCGCAAAGATAATGGTCAACATCCCCGGCTTCAATATCAACAGAAGAAGCGTTACGATCACAAGCCGCGGAATTCCGTTTGAGATTTCCAGAATGCGCTGCATGATGATATCGACTTTGCCCCCAAAATATCCGGAGATCAAACCGTAACTCATGCCGATGAGCATATCAATCACTGCTGCCGCAATCGCAATCATCAGAGACACGCGTGCGCCGGACCAGGTTCTGGTCCAGAGGTCCCGCCCGAAATTATCCGACCCGAACCAGTAATAGACGTTATCAAGTTTTTTCTCCCGATAACTGTTTACTTTCTTAGATCCGCTCGTCGTCAAAATGGTCTCACTGCCATCCAGAATTCCAAACTGCTCGAGTCCGGGAACACGGGGTGCAAAGTTTTTCTGCGCAATGTTCTGCGCACTGTAAGAGTACGCATTCATTTTCGGGCCGACGGCCGCCAGCACCACGATCAGAGCAATCAGAATCAGCCCAACCATTGCGCTTTTCTTCCGGACAAAGCGGATGAACGCCTCTTTCCAAAAACTCTGCGCGGCAAAATTTGTGTCGATGGCAAGCTCTTTCGTATTGTTTTTTAAGCAAAAGTCTTTTGCTGTGGGAACATATGCCGCAGCATCCGTTTTCACTGCTGTTTCGCTCATCTCAGCCTCCCTCCTTTGCCAACCTGATTCTCGGATCAATGATGCCGTAGAGAATATCGACAGCAAGCATAATTGCGATATACATCGCCGAGTAGATGAAGCTCAGAGAAATCACGACATTGTAGTCATTGCTCTGGATTGCGTTGACAAGCAGTGAACCGACGCCGGGAATCGCAAAAATTTTCTCGACGACGAGAGAACCGGTCATCAAATCGACAATCAGAGGCGCCAGAACCGTAATGATCGGAATCAGGGCGTTGCGAAGTGCGTGCCGGAACAGCAGTGCTCTTCCGGACAGCCCTTTCGATTCCGCGAGAAGCATATACTCGCTGTCAAGAACTTCTACCATTTCCGATCGTGTAAATCGCGCGATCGAAGCCAATGTAAACATCGAGAGTGCGATACTCGGCAATACGCTTGCATTCAGTGCTTCCTTCGTGCTGTACAGCATCGGAAACCAGTGAAGCTTAAACCCGAACTGAAAACTAAGTGCCAGTGCAAACACATAAGAGGGAACTGAGACGCCAATGACCGAAATAACCGTCGCGAGAGAATCCCAGATAGTATCTCGGTTCAACGCTGCAACCAATCCGAGCAGCAAACCAACCAGCGCCCCGATTGCGACTGCCATGCCGCCGATTCCAATCGAAATGGGAAGACGCTGTGCAATCAACTGTGCGATCGGCGTGTTTTTGGAGATGTTATAACTGACGCCAAAGTCCCCGCGGAGCATATTTAATACGTACCTGAAAAATTGAAGGACCACGGGCTGATCCAAGCCATACTTCGCATATAACAGAGCTCTCTGTTCAGCATTCAGCTTTTCATCGTTGAAGGGTGAACCTGGCATGAGCTGCATCAAAATGAACAGAACCAGCAGAATGACCAACAGCGTGAAAACAGCAGTCAGAACTCGTTTGAGAACATATTTTTTCAATGTAATTGCCTGCTTTCAGAAATTGAAAAAGAAGCCGCGCCACATACATGACGCGGCCTCTTCGCACTGTGAGGATTAATTAGATTTTACAGTGTCTTTGTAAACACGGTTCAGAGCGACCGGATGATAGTCGATACCTGTTACTTTGGAAGAAATCATCTGTGCATTGGACTGTGTGTACAGCGGAAAAATAACCGCATTGTCCATGACAATCTTCTCCCCATCAAGCAGTTTTGCCCAGCGACCTGCTGCGTCCATTGCCAGATCGCCTGTTGTGCATGCCGCCAGTATCGCATCATAGTCCGCATTGCTCCACTCGCCGTAGTTATTGGAATTACCCGTGCCCCACATGCCAAGGTAGGTCATCGGATCCGCATAGTCAGGCCCCCACCTTGTGAGTGCAACTTCAAAGTTGCCATCCTGCATATCTTGAACTCTCTGCTTCTTTGGTTCCACAACAAGGTTGACTGTGAGTCCCGGAAGGGTGGTCTCCCACTGTTCCTTCAAAACCTGTGCGACTTTCTGCGGCGCATCGTCAGCGTCCACTATCATATTGAGGCTGATGCTGCTGACGCCGAGCTCTCCAAGCCCCTTCTTCCAATAGTCCGCAGCTGCAGTTGCGTCAAACTTGCAGACATTCTCAAACTTCTTCTGGTCCCCGGCAAAGTCAGAGCCATCCGGTCCTGTCGCGAAGTCGATTGGAACCGCTGTATAAGTTGGAATCGAACCGTCTTTCAAAACACCGGTCGTAATACTCTCGCGATTGATTGCCATGGTCATTGCAAGACGAACATTCAGATTGCTGAGCTCCTTGACCTTGCTGATATTCGGCACCACATACCAGAGATAGCCTGCCGCAATCGCATGGAACGTTGGGTCGTCCTTCACCTGATCAACCTGCTCGCCGTTCACAAGCGTAGTGTCAACAGCGCCTGTCTGATAACTCATCAGCGCCTGCTGAGAATCCTGAATCACCTGGTAATTGATGCCAGTGAGTTTAACCCGTTTAGCATCATAGTAATCCGGATTCTTTTTGAGATGCAAGGTTGTCGCAGCAGGTTCATAGCTGTCAAGAATAAACGCTCCGTTCGACAGGGTTGTCTCCGGACTTGTAGCAAAGGTATCGCCGCAGGACTCGAAAAACTTCTGGTTGACCGGATAAAATGTTGGGAAATACATAAGTCCCAGGAAATAGGGAACTTGAACATTCAGTTCTACCTTGAGAGTTTTGTCATCTACTGCTGTCACGCCGAGTTCGCTCTTGTCTTTTTTCCCGGCAATGATCTCGGCTGCATTTTTAATCTGACCGACATCACTGAGCATATATGCATACTCTGATGCAACCTTTGGATCAACAGCTCTCTGCCACGCAAAGACAAAATCCTGCGCCGTAACCGGATCTCCATTGCTCCACTTTGCGTCATCCCTGATTTTGAACGTATAGCTCAGACCATCTTCAGAAATCTGTGTGTCGGCTGCGAGCGCCGGAACTGCCTCTCCATCTTTATCCATCTGGTAGAGACCATCGGTATAATCCGCGATCACCTCAAAAGACGTTCCATCGACTGCCTGCTGTGGATCCAGCGCCTCCACAGGCGTCTCCAACATGACATTCAGGTCGGACGTCCCGGAAGCTGAGCCCCCGTTTGCTGCTGTTGTTGTCGCCCCTGCGGACGCAGCTCCGTCCTTGGAGGAAGCACCACAGGCAGCCAGCCCAACTGTCATAGCAGAGACCAGCAGCAACGAAACAGCTTGTTTCCATCGTTTCTTCATCATACATTCCCTCCTTCTGTTCTGCCTGAGATGTCCGCACAAAATATATATTCTATGCTCTGTCACTTCACCGCTTTATCTCGGTAAACATCTCTTGCCAGATAACTTATCACTTTTCTTTATGCTAGTCAACGTATTTTTATGCAATTCATTTCAATGCAAAAAAAAGAGCGCTCTGCTTTCGCAGAACACTCTTCTCTTGAGAGCGATAGACGGGACTCGAACCCGCGGTCTCGACCTTGGCAAGGTCGCGCGTTACCAACTACGCCACTATCGCATGTTCACACCCTGAAAACCACACACAGAATGATCTCTTCAATCATCTATTCATCTCTTCCCAAACCCTTTGGTTAAACCCTCGACCGATTAGTAAGAGTCAGCTGAACGTGTCACCACGCTTACACCTCTCTCCTATCTACCTTGTCGTCTTCAAGGGGTCTTACCGCTTTCGCATGAGATATCCCATCTTGAGGGGGGCTTCACGCTTAGATGCCTTCAGCGTTTATCCCGTCCCGACTTGGCTACCCGGCCATGGGGTTGCTCCCCAACCGGTGCACCAGTGGTCAGTCCATCCCGGTCCTCTCGTACTAAGGACAGCTCCTCTCAGATATCTTACGCCCGCGCCGGATAGGGACCGAACTGTCTCACGACGTTCTGAACCCAGCTCGCGTACCGCTTTAATGGGCGAACAGCCCAACCCTTGGGACCGACTTCAGCCCCAGGATGCGATGAGCCGACATCGAGGTGCCAAACCACTCCGTCGATGTGAACTCTTGGGAGTGATAAGCCTGTTATCCCCAGGGTAGCTTTTATCCGTTGAGCGATGGCAATCCCACTTTATACCACCGGATCACTAAGTCCTACTTTCGTACCTGCTCCACCCGTCGGTGTCGCAGTCAAGCTCCCTTCTGCCTTTGCGCTCTTCGAATGGTTTCCAACCATTCTGAGGGAACCTTTGAGCGCCTCCGATACGCTTTCGGAGGCGACCGCCCCAGTCAAACTCCCCACCTGACATTGTCCCCCATCCGGTTTACGGATGTAGGTTAGAAATCCAGTGCCACAGGGGTGGTATCCCAACAGCGGCTCCGGAAAGACTGGCGTCCTTCCTTCTTAGCCTCCCACCTATCCTGTACGAGTAACACCGAATCCCGGTATCAAGCTGGAGTAAAGCTCCATGGGGTCTTTCCGTCCTGGCGCAGGTCACCAGCATCTTCACTGGTACTTCAATTTCACCGGGTGCATTGTTGAGACAGCGCTCAAATCATTACGCCTTTCGTGCGGGTCGGAACTTACCCGACAAGGAATTTCGCTACCTTAGGACCGTTATAGTTACGGCCGCCGTTTACTGGGGCTTAAATTCAAAGCTTCGCTTTCGCTAACCTCTCCTCTTAACCTTCCAGCACCGGGCAGGCGTCAGCCCATATACCTCACCTTACGGTTTCGCATAGACCTGTGTTTTTGCTAAACAGTTGCTTGAGCCTTTTCTCTGCGGCTGCATCTCTGCAGCACCCCTTCTCCCGAAGTTACGGGGTCATTTTGCCGAGTTCCTTAACAATGCTTCTCCCGCCGGCCTTAGGATTCTCTCCTCATCCACCTGTGTCGGTTTGCGGTACGGGCTGACATGATACAATAGCGGCTTTTCTCGACAGTCCCTCCACCGGCTTCGCTACTTATATTTCGCTCCCTGTCACGCTTTCGGATTGTGCGGCGGATTTGCCTACCACACTCCTAGCTTCGCTTCGCCCGGTCTTTGCTCTCCCGGGTCCGGTTTTGTTCCTGTGTCCCCACAGTTCTGATCATGTCAGGTGCAGGAATATGAACCTGCTGTCCATCGACTACGGATCTCTCCCTCGCCTTAGGTCCCGACTTACCCAGGGCAGATCAGCTTTACCCTGGAATCCTTGGATATTCGGCCATGATGATTCTCACATCATTCTCGCTACTCATTCCGGCATTCTCTCTTCTCAGAACTCCACGCTTCCTTGCGGTAGCGCTTCGGCACTCTGAGATTGCTCCTCTACCAATGTATTACTACATTCCTAAGCTTCGGTATCGTGTTTTAGCCCCGGAAATTTTCGGCGCAGGACCTCTCGACTAGTGAGCTATTACGCACTCTTTGAATGTGTGGCTGCTTCTAAGCCAACATCCTAGCTGTCTTCGAAATCCCACATCCTTTTCCACTTAACACGTATTTTGGGACCTTAGCTGTAGGTCTGGGCTCTTTCCCTTTTGACTGCCCAACTTATCTCGTGCAGTCTGACTCCCGACCATCATCAGGACGGCATTCGCAGTTTGATATCCCTTGGCAGGCTTTGACGCCCCCTCAGGAATTCAGTGCTCTACCTCCGTCTGACTAAGTCGAGGCTAGCCCTAAAGCTATTTCGAGGAGAACCAGCTATCTCCGGGTTCGATTGGAATTTCTCCCCTATCCACACCTCATCACCACCCTTTTCAACGGATGTGTGTTCGGTCCTCCATCCCCTTTTACGGGGACTTCAACCTGGACATGGATAGATCACCCGGTTTCGGGTCTGCCGATGCTGACTGTAAGCCCTATTAAGACTCGGTTTCCCTTCGGCTCCGGACCTGTAGTCCTTAACCTTGCCAGCACCGGCAACTCGCCGGACCGTTCTACAAAAAGTACGCGGTTGTGCGTTCATGTATCGCACTTCCACTGCATGTAAACATAGGGTTTCAGGTTCTTTTTCACTCCCCTCCCGGGGTCCTTTTCACCTTTCCTTCACAGTACTATGCACTATCGGTCACTAAGTAGTATTTAGCCTTAGGGGGTGGTCCCCCCGCCTTCCCACAAGGTTTCACGTGTCTCGTGGTACTCTGGATCCTGCTGGGTCTTAACTCGTTTTCCCGTACGGGGCTTTCACCCTCTCTGGCAGACTGTTCCAAAGTCTTTCCGGTAACGATTCAATTCCCGTGTGCAGTCCGAACCCCGCAGTGCACGCACTGCGGTTTGGGCTCTTCCGCGTTCGCTCGCCGCTACTTACGGAATCACTGTTGTTTTCTCTTCCTCCGCCTACTTAGATGTTTCAGTTCAGCGGGTTCCCGGCTGTACGCTATGGATTCACGCACAGTCACTGCAGCTCTTCTGCAGTAGGTTTCCCCATTCGGAAATCTGCGGATCAATAGATATTTGCTCTTCCCCGCAGCTTATCGCAGCTTATCACGTCCTTCATCGGCTCTTAGTGCCAAGGCATCCGCCCTACGCTCTTTTTTGTTTAACCTCTTACATGTTCTCTAGCGCAAGAACATGCGGGTTGGTCGCTCTGCTTTCACAGAGCATACGTTTATATCTTGGATACGACTTTCATCGTATCACCTCGGATGTCTAGATATTCTAAAATTGAATATTCATTCTGTATGCGATTTTCAAGGTGCAAAA
>JH590863.1:468392-581310 GCA_000242235.1 Stomatobaculum longum | reverse complement strand
CGGACCTGTAGTCCTTAACCTTGCCAGCACCGGCAACTCGCCGGACCGTTCTACAAAAAGTACGCGGTTGTGCGTTCATGTATCGCACTTCCACTGCATGTAAACATAGGGTTTCAGGTTCTTTTTCACTCCCCTCCCGGGGTCCTTTTCACCTTTCCTTCACAGTACTATGCACTATCGGTCACTAAGTAGTATTTAGCCTTAGGGGGTGGTCCCCCCGCCTTCCCACAAGGTTTCACGTGTCTCGTGGTACTCTGGATCCTGCTGGGTCTCAACTCGTTTTCCCGTACGGGGCTTTCACCCTCTCTGGCAGACTGTTCCAAAGTCTTTCCGGTAACGATTCAATTCCCGTGTGCAGTCCGAACCCCGCAGTGCACGCACTGCGGTTTGGGCTCTTCCGCGTTCGCTCGCCGCTACTTACGGAATCACTGTTGTTTTCTCTTCCTCCGCCTACTCAGATGTTTCAGTTCAGCGGGTTCCCGGCTGTACGCTATGGATTCACGCACAGTCACTGCAGCTCTTCTGCAGTAGGTTTCCCCATTCGGAAATCTGCGGATCAATAGATATTTGCTCTTCCCCGCAGCTTATCGCAGCTTATCACGTCCTTCATCGGCTCTTAGTGCCAAGGCATCCGCCCTACGCTCTTTTTTGTTTAACCTCTTACATGTTCTCTAGCGCAAGAACATGCGGGTTGGTCGCTCTGCTTTCACAGAGCATACGTTTATATCTTGGATACAACTTTCGTCGTATCACCTCGGATGTCTAGATATTCTAAAATTGAATATTCATTCTGTATGCGATTTTCAAGGTGCAAAATGGAGATGGAGAGATTCGAACTCTTGACCCCCTGCTTGCAAGGCAGGTGCTCTCCCAACTGAGCTACACCCCCATAATAATCCGGCGCCCGCCTATTCTCCCATACCGTTACCAGCATAGTACCTTCGGCCGTCTTCCTCTTAACCGTCGTGTTCGGGATGGGAACGGGTGTTTCAAGAAGACGCATCGACACCGGATATCCGGTGTGAACCTTTCATCAAAAACCAGACAGCACAAACAACCCTTACTCTTTCCTTAGAAAGGAGGTGATCCAGCCGCACCTTCCGATACGGCTACCTTGTTACGACTTCACCCCAGTTATCCGCCCCGCCTTCGGCAGCTCCCTCCCTAAGGTTGGGTCACTGACTTCGGGCGTTGCTGACTCCCATGGTGTGACGGGCGGTGTGTACAAGACCCGGGAACGTATTCACCGCGACATGCTGATTCGCGATTACTAGCAATTCCAGCTTCGTGCAGTCGAGTTGCAGACTGCAGTCCGAACTGAGACGTTATTTTTGAGCTTTGCTTAAACTCGCGTTCTCGCTTCTCTTTGTTAACGCCATTGTAGCACGTGTGTTGCCCAAATCATAAGGGGCATGATGATTTGACGTCATCCCCGTCTTCCTCCCGGTTATCCCGGGCAGTCTCGCCGGAGTGCCCAGCTTTACCTGCTGGCTACCGGCAATAGGGGTTGCGCTCGTTGCGGGACTTAACCCAACATCTCACGACACGAGCTGACGACAACCATGCACCACCTGTCACTCCTGTCCCGAAGGAAAGCACCCATTACGGTGCGGTCAGAAGGATGTCAATATTTGGTAAGGTTCTTCGCGTTGCTTCGAATTAAACCACATGCTCCACTGCTTGTGCGGGTCCCCGTCAATTCCTTTGAGTTTCATTCTTGCGAACGTACTCCCCAGGTGGAATACTTATTGCGTTTGCGACGGCACCGATGCCCTTCGGGCACCAACACCTAGTATTCATCGTTTACCGCGTGGACTACCAGGGTATCTAATCCTGTTTGCTCCCCACGCCTTCGAGCCTCAACGTCAGTTTTCGTCCAGCAGGCCGCCTTCGCCACCGGTGTTCTTCCTAATATCTACGCATTTCACCGCTACACTAGGAATTCCGCCTGCCCCTCCGATACTCAAGCTTTGCAGTTTCCAAAGCAGTCCCGCGGTTAAGCCGCGGGCTTTCACTTCAGACTTGCAGAGCCGTCTGCGCTCCCTTTACACCCAGTAAATCCGGATAACGCTTGCCCCCTACGTATTACCGCGGCTGCTGGCACGTAGTTAGCCGGGGCTTCTTACTCAGGTACCGTCATTTTCTTCCCTGCTGATAGAGCTTTACATACCGAAATACTTCTTCACTCACGCGGCGTCGCTGCATCAGGGTTTCCCCCATTGTGCAATATTCCCCACTGCTGCCTCCCGTAGGAGTTTGGGCCGTGTCTCAGTCCCAATGTGGCCGGTCATCCTCTCAGATCGGCTATCGATCGTCGCTTTGGTGGGCCGTTACCCCGCCAACTGGCTAATCGAACGCGGGTCCATCTCATACCACCGGAGTTTTTACCCCCGCACCATGCGGTGCTGTGGTCTTATGCGGTATTAACAGTCGTTTCCAACTGTTATCCCCCTGTATGAGGCAGGTTACCCACGCGTTACTCACCCGTCCGCCACTCGAAATAAAGTCTTCCGCCCGAAGGTTTCCGTCTCCACTTCTCGTTCGACTTGCATGTGTTAAGCACGCCGCCAGCGTTCATCCTGAGCCAGGATCGAACTCTCAAATTTAAGTTTGTTCGTTCCGGTCAAAATAACGTTGGTCTTTCTCAGTTATTTTACCCGTTATTACTTGGTTTGGTTCTTTTTTGAAATTCTTTTGGAAGCTCGCGGGCACATTCGAAAGATGTCCGCGAACCCTCTGTTTTCACAGAGATTTCAGGGTTGTTTGTACTGTCTGATCTTTGATTTTCAAGGTTCTTGCCGACCGAGTCGGCGACGCAGAAGGAGGGATTTGAACCCTCGCGCCGCTATTAACGACCTACTCCCTTTCCAGGGGAGCCCCTTCAACCACTTGGGTACTTCTGCAAAAAGTACTGTGCCTGAATCAAAACTTTCTTCAGTTGTCGCGGCGCTCTCGCTTGCCGCTCGATACAGCTTAGTTAGTATAGCCACTGTGCCGACAAATGTCAACGACTTTTTTCAATTCTTTTTTGACCTTGCCCTCTCATCCCCTCGTTCCGAAGCGTCGCTCTCGGAAGTGACTCGAAGAACGTATTTATTGTAGTATAGCATAAATCCCGGGATCTTTCCAAGCCCGGATTTACGAAAATTCACACTGCCTACAGGTGTACCGCGCAAAGCCGAGACCGTTTCCTCGAATCAAAGCTACGCCCTGCCCAACAGCGCAACAAAGGTATCGCTTACAATCGCCATCCCGCCTACCGAAGAGCAGAGTTCCGGCGATCACGCAAGCATTCGACAGGGTGAGCGCCTTGGCTTAGAGATAGTGCGGCAGGAGTATCCCCCAAATCATGAGCATGAAACTAAGTGTAATGCCGAAACTATAGACAACGCCGAGCGCAGCGGTGCGGTGCGGGTAAATGCGGAATGAAAATTGCGCATAGTCGACAGGGTATCTGCTAAGGACCTTACCGATGCCGGACAGCATCCTGTCCCCGAGATTTGCCTCATCGGTCCGCCGTAAAGTATAGTTGCCCGCCTCCGCATGAAAGGTATAGAGCTCCATCCGTGCGGTTCCGAGGCCGTTCACGCTGGTTCGCAGGAGGACTCTCGAGAGCGGAATCATCTCCCCCGTCTCTTTGCGCGATAATTGCAAACCGAATTCCCCGTACGGCGACTTGCCGAACTGCTTTCCGTTTAACCATATACCGTAGTTTCCCGCCTCCGTGACGGTAAAGCTACCGCTCTCTTCCGCATAAGGTTGCTCATAGAGAAGCTTCACCTTCACGGCTCCTATCAGCCCGCGTATGCTGAAAATCAGCACGGCCGCGCCGAGCGGCACCAAGAGATAAAACAACTGTTTCATACTAATGCTCCCCGCCTTCGCATTCCGGTCTTTAGTTCGAACTGTTTTCTTCATTGTAACACATTCTGTTGTCACGCAGTAGAAGCCTCTCTCTTACTTTGCGTGCCTCTTCTCCTAATCGAAACACCGCTGTCAAAACAGGGCTGTTCTCGCTTCCGCAAACTTCGCGACAGCCACAGTTCGTTTTCGATTTTTTCTCTTCGCACAAGGCTTGCACCGCGCTCCGATGATTCGCCTGCGAACGTTTCGATTTCTGCCGCAGCGCACAAGACCTGCTCCGCGAGCCGACCATCCGTAACCGGCTGTTCCGATTTCTCCTCTCACGAGACTCACGCCAAATTCGAGACGTTTTCCGCTAAGTATAGAGACACCTTCGCGAGACAGTCCTCCCTTCCTCCGCATCGATTTACCTCTCTCTCGGAAGGGATTGCCCGCTTGTCTCCTTCCCGTCCTTCTTCCGCAAAAAGAGCGTGCCCGCCTCTGCCCCGTTTCCGGATGCCTTCGGCGGACACGCTTTTATCGTTGTGATGGTATGCCTTTTTACAAGGGCGAAGGTTTTACTCGGTCGGTGCAGTACTCACCGCTTCCGTCTCGTCCGTAAGGCCCGCCCCCGGTTCCTTCCGTAGGTCAATGCCGCGGATAATCTTTCGAAGCGGCAGAACCGAAACCGGGTTCACCGAGAGCTCATCGACGCCCATACGAAGGAAGGTCTCCGTGAGCGCGAGATCCGCGCCGAGCTCGCCGCAGATACCGACCCAGGTGCCGTGACGATGTCCCGCATCGATGGTCATCTTGATCTGCCGAAGCACAGCCGGGTGGTGCTTTGCGAGGAACGGATCCAGCGCCGCATTCTGCCGGTCAATGGCCAGCGTGTACTGCGTGAGGTCGTTGGTGCCGATGGAGAAGAAGTCGCATTCTTCCGCGAGCTCATCGGCAATCAGCACGGCCGCCGGCGTCTCAATCATGATGCCGACCGCATACTTGCCGATCTTCACGCCCTGCTTTTTCAGCTCTTCGGCGCACTCGGCGAGCAGCTCCTTGCACTCTCTCAGTTCCCGCATCGAGATAATCATCGGGAACATGATGCCGAGATTGCCGTAGGCGGAAGCGCGAAGTAAGGCGCGCAACTGGGTCTTAAAGAAAGCCTTCCGTGTCAGACAGATGCGGATTGCGCGGAGTCCGAGTGCCGGATTCTCCTCTTTCTCCATGCCCATATACTCAACCTGCTTGTCCGCGCCGATGTCACAGGTGCGGATGATGACCTGCTTCGGTGCGAGCGTCTCGATTGCGAGACGGTAAGCGTTAAACTGCTCCTCTTCGCTCGGATAATCTCTCGCATTGAGATAGACAAACTCCGAGCGGAACAGACCCACGCCGCCCGCATCGTTCTGCTGGACGAGGCCGATGTCGGAGGGACCGCCGATATTCGCATAGACCTGAATGGTCTTGCCGTCGATTGTCGTATTGCTCTTGCCCTTCAGCTCCTGCAAGAGCGCCCTCTGCTTCGCGTCCTTTTCCTTCCGCTTCCGGAGCGTTTTCTCGAGATCGTCGGTCGGCTCAATGTAAGCACAGGAATTGTAGCCGTCAATGATTGCCGGCTTTCCCTCCCAGTCCTCGTTGACATCCTTGCACTGCACAAGGGCCGGAATGCCCATGGAGCGCGCAAGGATGGCCGTGTGGCTGTTGAGCGAGCCCTCCCGCGTGATAATGCCGAGCAAGAGCGACTTATTGAGGCGCACCGTCTCGGACGGCGTCAGATCGTTTGCGACCAAAATACAGGGTTCCGTGCCCTGCAGAATGTCCCCGCTGATGCCGAAGAGATAGCCGAGCACCGCGTGCTCGATGTCGTAGATGTCCGCCGCTCTCTCCTTCATATAAGGGTCATCCATCTCGGCGAAGACCTTCGCCTGGTTGTCAAACGCAACCTTGACCGCATATTCCGCCGTGTGCTTCTGCGTCTTGATAATCTCATTGGTCGCATCAATCAGATCATCGTCCTCGAGCATCATCGCGTGCACCGAGAACACCTCTGCGCTGTCCTCGCCGGCGTCAATGACAGCCTTTTCGTAGAGCGCATTCTGCTGCTCGATGGCGCGTTCTCTCGCGTCGTCAAAGCGAGCAAGCTCGGCCTCGATATCATCGATCAGACTGTCATCAATTTCAAGTTTCGGCGCCTTATACACCTTGATCTTTCCGATCGAAATGCCGTTTAAGACGCTCTTTCCGGTAGCTACCTGCATTCTGTGCCTCCTAGAATCAGAACGTCTCCTTCAGGAACTTCTCAAGTGCCGCTGCGCAGGCTTCCTCGTCCTCTCCCTCGACCTTGATTGTCACCGCATCACCCTGCTTCACACCGAGTCCCATCAGCGCGAGCAGCTTCTTCATGTCCACGTTCTTATCGCCCTTGAAGATGGTCACAGTGCTTTTAAATGCCTTGAGCTGCTTGACCAAGAGGCCTGCCGGGCGCGCGTGAATTCCGTTCGGGTCAGTGATGGTGTAGGTGAATTCTTTCATGGTGTTTGCTCCTTCTCTTGTTGTAGTTTACGGGTTCTGTCAACGAACTTCAACGTTGGTGTAGTCATCCGAGTTGGTCAGCAGCACGACGACCAGGTCCGGATGCCCCGCTGCCTTGATCTTCTCGCGGGAGAAGCGGAGTATCGGCTGTCCCAGCTTTACGCTGTCGCCCTCGGAAACCAACGGCTCAAAGCCGTCTCCATTCATTGCCACGGTGTCAACGCCCACATGAATCAGCAGTTCCATATCACCGGCGCCGCTGATGCCGATTGCGTGCTTTGACTCTGCCACAGAGGAAATCGTGCCGTCAAACGGCGCATATACCACGCCCTCCTCCGGCTGAATCCCGAGCCCCGCGCCGAGTATGCCCTGCGCAAAAGTCTCGTCCGGAATATCTTCCTGCTTGACAAACTGTCCCTTCACCGGCGCCGCAATCGTGCCCGCCTCGCAGCGGATGACTGTCTCGCCGACAAAGGTCTCTTCCTTCTCTTCTTTCTTCTCTTCCGGCTTTGCTGCCGCTGCCGGCTGCTCTTCCTTGAAGAGGAACCAGGTCAGGACAAAGGCAATACCGCCGGAAATTGCGAGCATCACCGTATAGAGCAAAGGCTTATTGACGGTGAGATAGCCCGGGAGACCCGTCACGCCGTAAGCCGTCGCGCCGAGTCCCATCAGCGCACCGACCAGAGCACCGACCGCGCCGCCCGCCATGCCTGCCGCAAAGGGCTTAAAGAAGCGCATGTTGACACCGAAGATTGCCGGCTCGGTGATGCCGAGGGAAGCTGAGAGTGCGGAGGGAACCGCAATGCTCTTGGTCTTCTGGCTTCGGGTCTTGATGCCGACCGCGAGGCAGGCACCGAACTGTGCGAAGTTTGCCGCACTTGCAATCGGCATCCAGGTGTTTAAGCCCACAGAGCCGAGCATACCGGCCTCAATCACATTGTACATGTGGTGGAGACCCATGACGACAGTCGCCGGGTAAATCGCGCCCATAACCATCGCACCGAGCGGGTTATGTACCAGCATTTCCGCCGCATGTAAGACCACCGTCTCAAGACCGGAGAAAATCGGTCCGATAATCATAAAGGTGAGGAGCGCCGTAATCATAACGGTGCAGAGCGGCGTGATAAAGAGATCCAACATCTCCGGCACATGGTCGTGGAACCACTTCTCGATTTTGCTCATGCAGAAGACCGAGAGGATGACCGGAATTACATGGCCCTGATAGCCGAGCTGGTTAATCTGGCCGAGCGCATAGTTCGGGAAAATCTCGATGTGGCCGAACAGATACCAGACATCATACCCCTGTGACGCGTTCCAGCCGTTCGTCAGCGAGGAGTGAATCATCAGAAGACCGATGACGGCGCCAAGGAAGATGTTGCCGCCGAACACGCGCGCCGCCGAGATTGCGACAATAACCGGCAGGTAGGCAAACGCTGTATTCGCGACCATGTCGAGAAACGCAAACCAGTCGGAACCCGCAAAGCCGAGTCCCGGAATCTTGGCGAGCGCCTCCACCAGTCCCATCATGAGACCCGAGGCGACAATCGCCGGTAAAATCGGCACAAAGACATCGCCGATCGGCTTTAAGAGTCTCTTCCAAAGCGGCTGCCGTGCGGCCGCCGCGGCCTTGACGTCGTCCTTCGTCGCCGCCGTCATGCCCGTGATGCTCAGGAACTCGTCATAAACCTTGTTGACCGTTCCCGTGCCGATGATGAGCTGCAGCTGCCCGTTCGACTCAAACATACCCTTGACGCCCTCGACATTGTCGAGGTAGGTCTTGTCGACTTTGCTGTTATCCTTGATAACAAGTCGAAGCCGTGTTGCGCAGTGCGCCGCCTGTGCAACATTGTCCCGCCCACCGATGTGGTCGACGATTTCCTGTGCGCACTTCCTGTAATCCAGTGCCATAAGCCTTCCCCCTTTTCGGAGACTCTCCCGCGACAGGCGGGAGCCCTCGCTGTATCATTCGTTTCTGCCTTCGGCAGGAAACTTCGAGAAATGATTGCGCACGCGCATGACACATATGGTACCCCGATTCCGCATATCCATTTGTATCCGACACCCGTTTCTTTCGAACAGTGTGATCAGCGCCCGCTGTTCTATTCTTACAACAACCGCAGTTACAATAAATTCAGTTTTTCAAAAGCCCGATAAATACCGTCATCCGTGACCGCCGGACAGACCCAGTCCGCGCGCTCCTTGAGTGCCGGCGAGCCGTTTTCCATGCAGACCGCATAGCCGACGGTCTCCATCATCTCAAGGTCGTTCATGCTGTCGCCGAAACCGATGGTGTCGCTAATCTTCGCGCCGAAGTAGTCGACAATGCGGCGCACGCCCTTGCCCTTGTCAAAGTCATGGCTCACAATTTCACCGTTCACGCAGCCGTGCGCCGGGACATCCTGAATGATAAAGTGAAAGTCCTTCTCGAGCAGGCGCTTGCACTCCTCGAGCTGAGAGGCCTCCCGCGCCATAATCACGATTTTATGAATCGGCTGTCCCGCATATTCTTCCATCGGGCGAATACCGAGGCTCTCGGAGAGCGCCTTGCGCCATCTCTCGATTTCGGAATTGCCGCCCTCGGTGCTGTCGAGAAAATCCTTTAAATTCGCATCGCCGAAAGAGCCCTCCGTGCCCTCTATGGTGCAGAAGACACCGTTCCGGTGCAGGGCATCCAATGCGATTTTCAGCGTCTCCGGCGCAATCGGATGGTCATAGAGCACCTTGTCTCCGGCCTTCACATAGCCGCCGGAACTCGCGACCATGCCGTCGAAGGGATAGCGGAGCAGGGGCTTTAGCATATCCGGATTTCTGCCGGTGCAGAGAAACAGTTTGTGTCCCTTCTCCCGCGCCCTTGCCATGGCGCGCACCGCGGAGTCCGGGGGCGTATTGGTCCCTGCCTCCGTCAAGGTTCCGTCAATGTCCAGAAAAATCAGCTTGCTCATTTCTTTGACCCTTTTTCTTTGCTGTGCGCTTTGTCTTTGCGCCTGTCCCGCTTTTCTTCGCGGCCCGCTCTGTCTTCATAATCGCTTCGACCGTCTTGCGCGCTGCCTCTTCGGCCGCCGCTCTTGCCGCTGCTTCCTCGGCCGCTGCCTTTGCCGCAGCTTCTTCGGCTTCCGCCTTTGCCGCCGCTTCCTCGGCCGCTGCCTTTGCCGTCGCTTCCTCAGCCGCCTGCTTTGCCGCTGCTTCCTCGGCTTCTGCCTTTGCCGCCGCTTCCTCGGCCGCCTGCTTTGCTGCCTTCTTTTCTTCCGCGGCCTTCTTTCGCGCGGCAGCTTTTCTCTCTTTTTCCGCCTGCTTCTCCGCCGCTTCGCGCGCTGCCTCCGCCTGCTTTGCCGCTTCGATTTCCTCTTCCTTGCTCCAGTAGAGCCACACGAAACCGAAGGCCGGAAGGCCGTAGGCCGTAGCGCGGCAGCGGTCGCCGTTCAAGAGATTCCGATACTCCTCCGGTTCGTTAATCCAGGCTGTGCCGTCCTGCACATCGAAGTTAAAGAGCGCCACCAGCTTCTCGCCGTTATAGTAGCGGCCTATGCCGAGAATGTGATCGTTATAGGTCTCCATAATCCAGGTGTCGGCCTCGGTGCGGAACACCTCATGTGTGGCGCGTATTGTCTCGAGCTCCCGGAGTGCCGTAAAGATTCTTCCCTCCCGGGTCGTCGGATCTTTCCGCTTTTCTGCATCTTCCCAGGAGAAATTCCCGCGGTGCAGGTAGCGCGAATCGTCCCACTTGTAGGGATCTTCATGATAGCTGTAGTCGTTTCGCTGTCCGATCTCATCACCGGAATAAATCACCGGCACGCCGGACAACGTAAACAGGAAGGCATGCAGCATGATGTCAAGGCGGATAGCGCGATCCAGCTTCCACTGGTTGCCCTCATATTCCGCTGCCTCAATGCCGCAGAGCGAGGCTGTCGTGCCGCAGAGTCTTGCATCACCGATGCGGGGATCGTCATTGTAGAGCTCGCCCCGCGCGTCGGAGCCGTAGAAATAGCCCCGGAAAAAGTCGTTTAAGAAGCGCTTGTGGCCGACTTCATCGTCGCCGAACTGCTTTAAGAAGCCGTAGTCGAGCCCCCAGCCGATGTCATCGTGGCAGCGCAGATAGTTGAGAAATAAATACTGTTTCGGCAGTGCGAAAATCTGTCCGAGCTGGTGCTTCATGAGCCGTACATCCCGAGTCGCGACCGTATGCCAGGTCGTCGCCATCGTCGTGACATTGTAGAGCGTATTGCACTCCGGCTTCTCGAGCGTGCCGAAATACGGCACGACTTTTGAGGGCTCCATGACCACTTCGCCGAGCAACTGCGTCGCGGGGCACACAATTTCCACGGCCATCCGCATGATGCGAACCAGCGTGTGTACCTGCGGCAAATTCCGGCAGGTGGTGCCGAGCGCCTTCCAGATGTAGGGCACCGCATCGAGGCGGATGATGTCCGCCCCCTGGTTGCAGAGGAAGAACAAATTCTCGGTCATGTCGTTAAAGACCGTCGGATTCGCGTAATTTAAATCCCACTGATAGGGATAGAAGGTCGTCATGACTACCTTCTGCACCGCATCACACCAGCTGAAGTTTCCCGGCGCGGTTGTCGGAAACACCTGCGGCACCGTGCGGTCAAAATCGTTCGGAATATTCCAGTTGTCGAAAAAGAAGTAACGGTCCTGAAACTCCTTTTCTCCGGCCTTTGCGCGTCTCGCCCACTCATGGTCCTCCGAGGTGTGATTCAGCGCAAAGTCAAGGCATACGCTCATGCCGTTCTTGTGGCACTCCGCCGCCAGTGCCGCGAAGTCCTCCATGGTGCCGAGCTCCGGCTCCACCGTTCGGAAGTCCGCAACCGCATAGCCGCCGTCGGAACGCCCCTTCGGGCTGGCGAGCAACGGCATCAGGTGAATGTAGGTCGCACCCGACTCCTTCAGGTAAGAGAGATGTTCCCGCACCCCGCGAAGCGTGCCGCCGAAGCAGTTTGTATACAGCATCACGCCAAGGACTTCATTGCTCTTGCACCAGTCCGGATTTGCCTCCCGCTCGCGGTCCAGTTGTTTCATCGGTTCCGGTCTGGTCTCATACATCCGATAGAGCATCGAGAGAAAGTACTGAAAGGCATTTTCGTCATTGTGATACAATTCCGAGTACAGCCACTTCAGTTCATCCAGCCTTTTGTCAAGGCGCGCTCTAAATTCCTCTGCCTGTCCCTCTGTTTTTCCCATAAAAATGCCCTCTCGTTTTTTCTTAACATTATAATGAGTTTTCGGAATTCTAGCAATAAAATGCACTTCCAAATTCTCCGGAGATTGACAACTCTCTTTCGTCTCATGTATACTCTGCTTGCTACACTGGAGAGGTGTCGGAGCGGTCATAACGAGGCGGTCTTGAAAACCGTTAGTCCTACGGGGCACATGGGTTCGAATCCCATCCTCTCCGCGAAGAGAGAAGCACGCAAATAGGCCAAAAATGGCTTAAATGCGTGCTTTTTCTATGCTTGCCGTGTTGAAAAACAGGCCGCAGCCGATGGGAAAACAGCCAAAATCAGGAACACATGCAACACGAATGCAACACGATTCCATCCTCACCGCGGCAAAAAGCGCGTATCCGAGCCAAAAAACGGCTCGGATACGCGCTTTTTTCGATTGTTTTCATCCAATCTCATAGGAAATTTTCTTGCGCATCACATGTACTTCCCAGGGAGAAGCCTTTTCAGGCTCTTTTATTATTTCAAATCCCTCTTCTCCCTCCGAAAAACGGAATACGAGAAGCCCCGTGATATCATCCGCCCGGGCTCCGTACTGATAAGCCACAGTACAATCGGTATTGGACACATAATTACAGTAGACCATCAAGTCTCTCCCTTTTCGGCTTCTGCGCCGCTCAACCGCTACCGCCGGGGACATTCCTCCGCCGTCAGGACGAAATTGCAGTGCTTCCGAATCTCACAGTGCTTGAAATAGTATTCTTCTCTGGGAATCCACATCGTTTGAAATACCTCAAAGCTCTCCGGATTTCGACGGAGCAGCCGCTCCCGCTGATACTCGGGCGTAATATCCAGAAACACACAGCAATCATACAGTACCCGCAGTGCGGGATGGCAGCTGTAGGAGCCTTCCACAAGAGTCGGTAACACAGGGTCCGCTTTTCGCGGCGGCAAAAAACGGTCGGCATGGCAGTCATAGGGAAGATAGCTGATTTTCCTTCCCGCGCGAAGCGGCTCCAACACCTCCGTCCGGAGACGCTCAACCCAGATATGTCCGCCCGGCTCTGCCATGCGCTCCGCTGCTCTCTGCGAAAAAGGCAGGTAAAAATCGTCCATGTGAATCACATTGCAAGGCAAAACACGCTGCAGTCTCTCGGCCATCGTTGTCTTTCCGGAAGCACAGCGCCCGTCGAGCGCAAGCAGAAATCCGCCCCTGGGATGCGCAGACAGCAGGTCAAAAAGACGCTCAAAGTTATCCATTGACCGCGCGTGCCCCGGCATCGGCGCCAAACAAACCGCTTATCCCCGTTCGATGCAACGTAAGCATCACACTCGGAATCAGGATGAGCTGGAGGAGAATGCCCGGAACTGCATTCAAGAACGCCCCTGCGAGGAACATCTGCCAGGTAAAGGTCTTCCCCGCCATGCCGAGCAGAGCAATTTCCGCAATTCCCCAGACCGCGCGCCCCGCAAACATCGCGAGAAGCAGGGCGCGGTACAGTGCCCGCAGGCACTTCCACGGCGAGCGCCGATAGAGAGCCCCCGCCACGGCACCGTAGGTTGCGAGCTCAAAAGTCATCGCGAGCGCGACCGGATAGAGCGGCGGCATTCCGAAGAGGAGGGACCGCATCAGCGGCAAAACAGCGCCGAGCAAGAGTCCGT
Source organism: Stomatobaculum longum (assembly GCA_000242235.1). Taxonomy (GTDB): domain Bacteria; phylum Bacillota; class Clostridia; order Lachnospirales; family Lachnospiraceae; genus Moryella; species Moryella longum. Next base: position 568,093 of record JH590863.1, on the reverse strand, counting down.
ACTGCCAGCCGAGCAGCAGCCCGCCGAGAAATACCGGCAGATGCATCGGGAGCAGCAGGTTGCCGACGCGGGGAATGTTGCCGGTCACCAGGGGCAGAACGAGCCCCAGGGCCAGCAACATCGCCGCCAGTGTCAAATTTCTGATTTGTCTCTGCATTTCATTTCTCTCATTCTCTAAAGCTTACACCGTGACCGCAATCACTGTCGGTCAAATACCGCCGCTACCTTCGCGAGGAGCTCCCGGATTTCGAGGTGCTGGGGACATACCTTCTCGCATTTGCCGCAGCGAATGCAGTCGGCCGCTTTGCCGTGATCCCCCGCGGTCATGAAATTCCGATAGTCATTGATCGTATTCGGGTTATGGAACGACTCGTACGCATTCGAAGCGCCTAAAATCTCGGGAATCCGGATGTTCTTCGGACAGGCGCTCTCCTCGACGCAGTAGTGACAAGCCGTGCAGGGAATCAGATCCAGACGGCCGAACACCGCGCAGACCTTGCGGAGCGCTTCCGTCTCGGCTTCCGTGAGCGGCTTAAAGTCACACATTGCGGCGAGATTGTCCTCCATCTGCTCCAGATTGCTCATGCCGGAGAGCACCACCGCAATCTGCGGAAAGCTCGCCGCAAAGCGGATTGCATAGCTCGCATTGCTGCCCCCGTTCAAATCCCGGAGAATCCGGTCCGCCTCTTCCGGCAGCTTCACGAGACTGCCGCCCTTCACGGGCTCCATGACCATGACGGGTTTCTGATGTTTCTCGCAGACCTCATAGACCTTGCGTCCCTCGACTTCATCGCTCTCATAGTCCAGATAGTTGAACTGAATCTGTACGAATTCGATTTCCGGGTGCTCGTTTAAAATCATGTCCAGCACTTCCGCCTTGTCGTGGAACGAGAGGCCGAGGTGGCGAATGTATCCCTCCTGCTTTAACTCCCCAGCCGTCTCATAGGCGCGACAGCGCTTGAACTTCTGATAGTTCTTTTTGTTCTGCGCGTGCATCAGGTAAAAGTCGAAGTAGTCGACCTTGCAGAGCGCAAGCTGCTGCATGAAAAACGGGCGGATGTCCTCCTGTTTCTCGAAATACGGCTCGGTCAGCTTATTCGTCAGGAGAAAGCGCTCGCGCGGATAACGGGATGACACGCACGCTGCGATTGCCGTCTCTGATTTGCCTTTGATATAGCCGTGGGCCGTGTCGAAATAGTTAAAGCCCGCCGCGATAAAGGCATCGGCCATGCGGCAAAACTCTGTCTTATCGACCTCCTCGCCGTTCATCGGAAGTCGCATGCAGCCGAAACCGAAATTTCCTCTCACTTCCGGAAAAAAACGATTCTGTTCCATCTTTTCTCCTCCCTTCCTACCAATCACTTTGCGCCGTGCTCCCGTAGCCACAGTTCCGCCCTTGCCATATCCTCGGGCGTTGTGAGCTTCTGGTTTTGTTCTTCCCCCTCCACGAGCTTTACGGGACAAGCGCCGAAGCGTTCCATGACCTGTGCGTCATCGGTCGCGAGCAGGGCGCGCGCATCTTCTGCCTTTCTCGCCCTGTCATAGGCCTCATAGGCCGCACAAATCGCTGTATAAGAAAAGACCTGCGGCGTCTGCGCCGCAAAAAGCAGGGCGCGCGGCGGGGTATCTTGCACAAAGCCCTCCGCGTTCCCGAGCTTAATCGTGTCCTTTACCGGCAGTGCCGGAATCGCCGCGCCGTAGCGTTCTCCCGCATCCCGCATGCGCTTAAGGAGTTCCTGCGACACAAAGGGGCGCGCGGCGTCGTGGATAAAAACCAGCTCCGTGCCGCGTCCCAAAAGGGCGCGAAGTCCCGCGACAACCGAGTCGCAGCGCTCTGCGCCGCCCTCTACCGCAGCGACCAATTTGCGAAAGCCATACTCCTCCCGGTAAGTTCGATAGAGAGCTTCCGCTTCGCCCTGCGGTGTGACCAGCACGATTTCATCGATACTGCTCTCGGAAAGCGCCTGCAACGCGTGCCAGAGGACCGTATGCCCCGCGAGCAGCAAAAACTGCTTCGGAATTTTGCTCTGCATCCGCGCGCCGTGTCCGCCCGCGAGCAGGACAGCCGCCGTCTTTTTTCCTGTCATCTCAGCGCTCCCCGAGCTTCAGATTCGGAACGGCGTTCAGATCCCAGCCGCTTCTTCTGCCCGCACAATACTCATAGTAAGCCGCAGAGCCTATCATGGCCGCATTGTCCGTACAGAGTCCGAGTTCCGGGTAAGTAAGCGTATAGCCCGCTGCTTCGCAGGCAAGCCGCATGGCCTCGCGGAGCGCGGAGTTCGCCGCGACACCGCCCGCCATTGCAATCGTCTTACAGTTAAAATCCCGCGCGGCCTCCATCGTGTGAGAGACCAGCACCTCGACGACCGCCTTCTGGAACGAGGCGACAAGGTCGGCAACCGGAATCTCCTCTCCCGTCATCTTCGCGTGATTCTGATAATTTAACACCGCACTCTTTAAGCCGCTGAAACTGAAGTCATAGGGCGAACCCGCGACCTTGGCGCGCGGAAAGCTGATGGCATCGGGGTTACCCTCCCGCGCCTTTCTGTCGATTTTCGGCCCGCCCGGGTAACCGAGCCCCACCGATCTCGCCACCTTGTCAAAGGCCTCGCCCGCCGCATCGTCCCGGGTCTGCCCGAGAATACGAAACTTCCCGTAGTCCTCGACCATCACGAGATTCGTGTGTCCGCCGGACACAATGAGGCAGAGAAAGGGCGGTTTTAAGTCCGGATTTGCGATGAAGTTCGCCGAGACATGTCCCTCGATGTGATTGACGCCGATTAACGGCTTTCCCGCCGCAAAGGCCATCGCCTTGGCCGCCGAGACACCGATCAAGAGCGGCCCCACGAGTCCCGGTCCGTATGTCACGCCGATTGCGTCAATCTCCGCCAACGTGAGACCGGCATCCGTGAGTGCCTGCGCTGTGACCTGATTGATTTTTTCAATGTGCGCGCGCGAGGCGATCTCCGGCACGACACCGCCGTAGAGCGTATGCGTCGCAATCTGGGAGTAAATCACGTTCGACCGCACGGTTCTGCCGTTTTCCACGACTGCCGCCGCCGTCTCGTCACAGGAACTCTCGATTGCGAGAATGCGAATGTCTTTTTGTTCCGCTGCTGTCTGTTCCATCCCTGTCATGCCTCCTCCGGGAAAACGAGCTCCATGGTCCAGCCGTCCTTCGCCGCCTTTGCCGCCGGAAAAATTTTCCGGATTTCCGCCATATATTCTTCCGGGTAGTTGAGCGAGGGGCTGTAGTGCGTGAGCCAGAGTTCCTTCGGCTTCGCTTCCGATGCGAGCTTTGCCGCCTCCTGCATGGTCATGTGCTTATGTTCCCGCGCTTTCTGCTGCTTGTCGGCCTCGCCGTACATGCCCTCGCAAATCATGAGATCCGCATCGGCCGCATATTCCGCAATGGCCGGAACCGGGCGCGTGTCGGTGCAGTAGCTTACCTTAAGGCCGCGCCGCGCGCCGCCGAGCACCATATCCGGCGTATAGACCTTGTCGCCGTCCGTAATGGTCTGCCCCTTCTGCAGCGGGTTCCAGAATTTCAGCGGGATCCCCTGCTCTTTGGCCCGCGCCGCGTCAAAGCGGCCGATGCGGGGAATGCTGATACAGTAGCCGTAGCAGAGCACATTGTGATTCACGCGGTAGGCATCGATCACATAGGGGCCTGCCGTCCGCTGCTCTCTCGCCTCCGTGAGTTCCGAAAAGACAATCGGAAACGGAAGTTCCGGCGCAATGCTCCGGAGCGCTGTCACCACGCGCTCCAGCCCCTTCGGGCCTATCATGAGGAGCGGCTCGGTGCGCTCGGCATTGCCCATCGTGAGGAGCAGGCCCGGCAGGCCGCTGATATGGTCCGCATGGTAGTGCGTAAAACAGATTACATCGATGGGGCGCGGACTCCAGCCCTTCTCCCGGAGCGCAATCTGGGTGCCCTCGCCGCAGTCAATGAGCAGCGAAGAACCATTGCAGCGCGCCATCATCGATGTGAGCCAGCGATAGGGCAGCGGCATCATGCCGCCTGTCCCAAGGAGACAAATATCAAGCATCCGTAACCTCTTCTTTCCAAACAGATAAAGTCCGATTCCAGTAGATCAGCGCATCCTCTACCGGTTTTTCATAGTAGTTCTTTCTTCTGCCCGCAAGCAAAAAACCGTGTTTCTCATAGAGTTGAATCGCAGCTGTGTTCCCCGCTCTCACCTCAAGCGTGGCCGCCTCCGCGCCCCGCGCGCACATTTCCCGTAAGCCTGCGCGAAGCAGGAGCAGCCCGAGATGTTGTCCCCGCGCTTTTGGCAAAACGGCAATGCGCATAAGTTCCGCTTCATCGCCGAGCACACGCACGTTTACATAGCCGAGCAGTGTGTCCTCGGCGACAAGCACAAAGACACTGTCATACGAAGAGCTTAGCAAATCCGAAAGCAGCCGAAAAGACCAAGGATCCGGAAAACAACGGCGCTCCGCTTCCGCCATTGCCTCCAGATCCGATACGACCGCGTGTCGCAATTCGGGCAAGACGCTCAACGCTCTGCCCTCGCTTTTTTCGGGCTCACGCCTGCCGCGAGTTCCCGCTCCAAATCGTATTGTATCGCTTCTTCGCGCTCGCGCTCCGCCTGACTCTTTCTCAGGTATTCGGGCGCAAAGGCTTCCGCGGAAACAGTCTTTCCCGCAGCCGCGTAAATTTCTCCGAGCGCCGCGACCGAAGCTGCCCGCGCGCGGCTGTTATTCGGCGCCGCGACCGAATAGGGCACCGTGAGGGTCTCCGCAAGGCGCGATAGCACCGGGATGCCGTCGCCGACAAATATCACCGCTTCTCCCCGCGCATTCAGCTCTTTAACGAGCGCCTCCGCCGAAACGGCGCGCGGCGCTATGACTGTCTCGAGCGAACCGCCGGACGAAAAATTACCGTCCTCTGTCGCCTTCCGGCGATACAGACCGTTGTACACCTGACTGCGCCGCGCATCCATGACCGGGCAGAGCAGACGCTCGCTCCCCGCCAGATTGTAGGCGAGCGCTTCGAGCGTCGAGACAGCGACGAGCGGTTTTTGCAGCACCAACCCGAGTCCCTTTGCCGTCGCCGCGCCGATCCGGAGTCCCGTGAACGAACCCGGCCCCGCCGAAATCGCAATCGCATCGAGCGTCTCGAGCTCCAGGCCGAGCGAGCGCTTCAGCTCGTCCAGCATGGGTAGCAAGGTCTGCGAATGCGTCTTCTTGTCGGTCACGGTATATTCCGCGGTCAGCATCCCATCGGTCACGAGCGCAACCGAAGCGGTCAGCGCCGCACTCTCAATTCCCAGAATTTTCATGCCTGTCTTCCTTTGCCGGAAAGCCGGAGACGCGGATGATGCGAACATCATCCCCCTTCTCCGGCGCTCGGGTAATCTCTACTTTTGCCGCATCCCGCGGTAAAAAGTCCGGCATGCGGGACGCCCACTCGACGAGACTCACGCCGTCGCCGTAAAAGCAGTCCTCGTAGCCGAGTTCATCCATCTCGCTCTCATCCTCGAGGCGATATAAGTCAAAGTGCCAGAGCGGAAGACGGCCTCCCTCATAGCCCTGCAGAATTGTGAAGGTCGGGCTGGTCACCGGCTCCGCAATGCCGAGTCCGCGCGCAAACCCGCGCGCAAAGGCTGTCTTTCCGGCACCGAGATCCCCCTCGAGCCGTATGACAGTGCCCCCGGGAACCTCCCGCGCAAGTTCTGCCGCAAAGCGCTCGGTCTCTTCCTCCGAGCGGCTCTCCCGCGTGACGTTCATCGCTCCGAAAGTTCCGCGCGAATCATCGCGAGGATATTCGGCACCTTGGCCGCTCTCTCGCGGTAGGTAAACTCTGTCATCGGCGCGCTGACAATCGCGACCTCCTCGAGGCCCGGGAGCTGAATCACGCGTTCTGCCTCAAACTGCTCCTTTGCGGCCGCGAGCGAGGCCGCATCGCCCGAAAGACGCACAAAGTAGCGGTGCTTCTCGCTCTCGTGCGAGGTGACTGCCTGCTTCTCCGCCGTCCAGCCGAAACGCACATTCTCGTTCTTGTGCTTTGCCGCCTCCATCATGTCGGCGAGCACCGCACTTGCGGTCGGGAGCTTACCTGCGCCGCTGCCGTAGAGCATGGTCGTGCCGAGGAGATTGCCCTTGATCACAATGCCGTTGTAGACACCCTGTACCGCGTAGAGCGGATTCTCATCGCTGACCAGCAGCGGGAACACGCTGACCGTGACCTGATTGCCCGCAAACTGCGCCGCGCCGACCAGCTTGATCGAAGCCTTGAGCTCCAGCGCATAGCGGAAGTCCGTGCTGTCAATCTTCGAGATGCCCTCGGTGTAGACATCCTCAAAATTTACCTCTTTGCCCGTCACGAGCGAGGAGAGAATCGCAATCTTCCGGCAGGTGTCATGGCCCTCGATATCCGCCTCCGGATTCCGCTCCGCATAGCCAAGGCGCTGTGCATCCGCGAGCACATCACCGAACTCCGCGCCCTCGCGGTCCATTCGCGTCAGGATATAGTTGGTCGTGCCGTTCAAAATGCCGGTGATCTCGGTGATCACCTGTCCCTGATAACCCGTGCCGAGGGTTCGAATCACCGGAATGCCGCCGCCGACCGCCGCCTCAAAGAAGAAGTTGACCTTCTTGTCGCGCGCAATCTGTAAGAGCTCCGTGCCGTGTGCCGCGACCAAAGCCTTATTGCTCGTCACAACGTGCTTACCCTTTAAGAGAGCCGCCTTGACAAACTCGTAGGCCGGCGTTGTGCCGCCCATGGTCTCGACAACCAAAGAAATCTCCTCATCCTCTTCGATGTCCGAAAACTTGTCGGTAATCAGCTGCTCCGCCGGATCGCCCGGGAACTTCCGGAGATCCAGAATGCGCTTCACCTCGAGCGCCTCGCCGATCTCCGCGGCGATGACCTTCTGATTGGTCACAACCGCCTCGTAAACCCCCGCACCGACAGTGCCGTATCCCATAATTGCTGCTTTGATCATTTCTCTTTTACTCCCTCGATAAAATCGTGACTTCGCGGACACCGCGCATTCCTTCCATCTGCTCCACCAGACCGGTGAGATCTTCGGTCTCCTGCCGCACCTCGAGCGAGAGCGAGACCGTTGCCATACCGTTTAACGGGATGGACTGGTGTATCGTGATGATATTCGCGTGAAAACGCGCCACTGCCCCGAGAAGATCGGCGAGCAGTCCCGGCTCATCCAGAATTTCAATGGAAAGCGTGATTTTCTGTCCGCTCACCGTATCGCCGAACGGAAAGATGTCCTCTTTGTACTTATAGAATGAGCTTCTGCTGATTCCGGTCTGTCCGGTCGCCTCACTGACCGACATGCCCCGGTTTGCCCGGAGCAGCCGCTTTGTCTCGACGACGCGGAGCAGAACATCCGGCACCGCCTTGCGGCGAACCACATAGTATCTACCCTCTTCTTCCATCTGTGCGCCCTCCGGATACAACTGTTTCTCACAGGGCGCATTCTAACACGCGGCGGCGGGAAGTGCAAGTTATCGCGCGCAAATCCCGCTGTTCTCATGAAAAAATCCCGGCGCATTCGCCGGGATTCGTTGCATTAATCGTCGCTGCCGGCGCCCTTCATGTCCGGCTTGCCGAGGCTCACCCAGGTGAGATAAGCCGTCATAAAGTCGTCGAGATCGCCGTCGAGTACAGCGTCCACATTACCTGTCGAAAAGCCCGTGCGATGGTCCTTGACCATCGTATAGGGTTGTAATACATAAGAGCGAATCTGGCTGCCCCAGCCGTTGTCCTTCACGACACCGCGAATCTCGTCCGCCTTTTCCGCCTGCTGCTGCTGCTCGAGCATGTAGAGTTTGGCCTCGAGCATCTGCATGGCCTTGTCCTTGTTCTGGAACTGGCTGCGCTCGTTCTGGCAAGTCACAACAATGCCGGTCGGCAGGTGCGTGATGCGGATGGCCGAGGAGGTCTTATTGATGTGCTGACCGCCTGCGCCGCTCGAGCGGTAGGTGTCGACACGGATATCGTCGGGGTTGATGTCGACATGAATCTCATTCGAGAGCTCCGGCATAATATCGCAGGAGACGAACGAAGTCTGGCGCTTGCCCGCCGCATTGAAGGGCGAGATGCGCACCAGGCGGTGCACGCCGTGTTCGCTCCGGAGTCTGCCGTAGGCATTCTCGCCGTTAATCTGAATCGTGACGGACTTGATGCCCGCGACATCGCCGTCGAGGTAATCGAGCACCTCGATCGAATAGCCGTGGCTCTCAGCCCAGCGCGTATACATGCGGTAGAGCATCGAGCACCAGTCAGAGGACTCCGTACCGCCCGCGCCCGCATTCAGACGCAGAATCGCATTGTTCGCGTCGTACTCGCCCGTGAGCAGCGTCTCTGCCTTCAGCGCCTCCAGATCGTGGATAAAGCCGTCCAGCATCTCCCGGATCTCCGGAATCAGCTCTTCATCGCCCTCTTCGTTGCCGAGTTCAATCATGTCCGCAATATCCCGATAGGCGCTCGAGAGCTTGTGAAAGCGCTCCACGGTGTCCTTCAGGCTCTTGTTTTCCCGCACGATTTTGGTCGACTGCTCCGGGTTCTCCCAGAAATTCGGCTCTTCCATCATGCGATCAAGTTCTGCGATGCGTTTCTCCTTGTTCTCAAGATCCAGGGAGCCCTCCACCTCCTGAAGCGGCTTCTGATAGGTGGAGAGGGTATATTTCATATTATCTAATTCGACCAAAGCTGCCTCCTACTGTTTAAAGCTGCACCGGTGTGGGACCCTGCTCTCCGTTCTGCTGGAAGAGCTTCCGGCCGCAGCACTGCTTGAACTTCTTGCCGCTGCCGCAGGGGCAGGGATCGTTCGGCATAATCTTCTTCTGCTCGTTGACGATCGGCGCCTTCCGAAGGCCGCCCTCGTCCTTGTTCGTTCCGGTGATGACCGGTGCCTGACGGCGCTCCAACTCATCCTGCCGCTCTAAGCGGAGATGGCAGAGCAGACGGACCGTGTCGTCCTCGATGCCGGCAATCATCTCCTCGAACATGTTGTAAGCTTCCATCTTGTACTCGACCAGCGGATCTCTCTGGCCGTACGCCTGGAGACCGATGCCCTGGCGAAGCTGCTCCATGTCGTCGATGTGGTTCATCCACTTCGCGTCGATTGCGCGGAGCAGCACGACGCGCTCCACCTCGCGCGCATCCTCGGGTCTCGGGAACTCCTGCTCCTTCTTCTCGTAGAATGCGAGCGCCTGCTTCTGCAGTTCGTCGAGCAGTTCCTTCTTCGTCATACCGACCTTGTCCTCGGTATACACGACAGGCTGGAGCGGAATGATCGAGAGCAGCAGGTGGTTCAGCTCCTGGTAGTCCCAGTCCTTCGCGGGCGTGTCCTCGCCGATTGCGCGGTTCACGGCTCTCTCGACCACATGAGAGACCATGCTGAGAATGGTCTCTCGCATGTTCTCGCCGGTCAGCACCTTCTCGCGCTCCGCGTAAATCACTTCGCGCTGGTCGTTATTGACCTCGTCGTACTTTAAGAGCTGCTCGCGGATGCCGTAGTTGTTGGTCTCGATCTTCATCTGCGCCTTCTCGATCGCATTCGTGAGCATCTTGTGCTCAATGCGCTCGCCCTCCGGCACGCCGAGAGCATTGAACATGCCGATTAAGTGCTCGGAACCGAAGAGACGCATCAGATCGTCCTCGAGGGAGATGTAGAAGCAGGACGAACCCGGGTCGCCCTGACGGCCGGAACGACCGCGCAGCTGGTTGTCAATGCGGCGCGCCTCGTGGCGCTCGGTGCCGATCACGCGGAGACCGCCGAGTTCTCTGACCTTCGCCTGGAGCTCCTTCGACTTTTCGCGTGCGCGCTCATCCATCGACGCGAACGCATCGGCATCGTAGTTCTCGCTCTCGGGATCGTACTTCTCTCTCTCTTCCTTCGGAAGCTCGTCAATCAGATCCTTCCGGATTGCCTCGAGGCTGCCGCCGAGCAGAATATCGGTACCGCGGCCTGCCATGTTCGTCGCAATCGTGACGGCGCCCATCTTACCTGCCTGGGCGATGATTGCCGCCTCTTTCTCGTGGTACTTCGCATTCAGGACTTCGTGCCGAATCCCCTCTCTCTTTAAGAGCTTCGAGAGCATCTCCGAAGTCTCGATCGTAATCGTGCCGACCAGCAAGGGCTGGCCCGTCGCATGATGCTCGCGGATGTCCTCGACAACCGCGTCAAACTTCTCTTTCTTGGTCTTAAAGACCGCGTCCGCCTCATCTTTTCTCGCAACCGGCGTGTTGGTCGGAATCTCGATGACGTCCATGCCGTAGGTGTTGCGGAACTCCTTCTCCTCGGTCAGGGCGGTACCCGTCATGCCGGCCTTCTTCTTGAACTTATTAAAGAAGTTCTGGAAGGTGATGGTCGCAAGCGTCTTCGACTCCTGGCGCACATCCACATGCTCCTTCGCCTCAATCGCCTGGTGCAGGCCGTCGGAGAAACGTCTGCCCGGCATGATGCGGCCCGTGAACTCATCGACAATTAGAACCTCGCCGTCTTTCACGACATAGTCCTTGTCGCGGTGCATGAGCTCCTTCGCGCGGAGCGCCAGAATCACGCAATGCTGAATCTCGAGGTTTTCCGGATCCGAGAAGTTCTCGAGGCCGAAGAACTTCTCGACTTTCGCGACGCCGTCCTCGGTCAGGTTCACAACCTTGTCCTTCTCATCGACCACATAGTCGCCGGTCTCGGTAATCTCCTCGCCCATAATTGCGTTCATCTTCGTGAACTCGCCCGAAGCCTCACCGCGCTCCAGCATATTGGCGAGCGTCGTGCAGGCATCGTAAATCTGCGTCGACTTACCGGACTGGCCGGAGATAATGAGCGGCGTTCTCGCCTCATCGATTAAGACAGAGTCCACCTCGTCGATGATGCAGTAGTCGAGGTTCCGGAGCACCTGCTGGTTCTTGTAGATGGCCATGTTATCGCGCAGGTAGTCGAAGCCGAGCTCGTTGTTTGTGACATAGGTGATGTCGCAGGCATAGGCTTTCTGTCTCTGCTCGGAATTCATCGCATTGGTGACGACGCCGACCGTGAGGCCGAGGAAGCGGTGGATGCGTCCCATCCACTCCGCGTCACGCGAAGCGAGGTAGTCGTTGACCGTGACAATCAAAACGCCCTTGCCCGCAAGTGCGTTCAGGTACGCCGGCGCGGTCGAGACCAAGGTCTTACCTTCACCGGTCTTCATCTCCGCAATGCGGCCCTGGTGCAGCACAATACCGCCGGTCAGCTGTACCGGATAGTGCTCCATACCGCCCTCATAGGTTCCGTCCGCGCGCTTCACGCCGGTCGCGCGGCGCGCACCCTCGCGCACGGTCGCAAACGCTTCCGGCAGAATATCGTCAAGGGTTTCGCCCGCCGCGAGGCGCTCTTTAAACTTTCCGGTCTGGGCCTTCAGTTCCTCATCGCTCATCGCGACCATCGTGTCGCGGAGCGATAAAATCTTGTCGACTTGCGGCTTAATCATCTTCAGTTCGCGCTGGCTGTGTGTTCCAAAAATACTCTCAATTAAATTCATGTTCCCGCTCTCTCCCGCTGTTCGCAGAAATAAAGTTTTGTTCGTCTTTTCCGTCCTGTAAAATCCCGTATATCCGTTCTATTCTATCACCTCTGTTTCTATTGCGCAATGGAGCGACTGTGCGTTATTTTTGTAGCTTTATGCTTCTCTTTTTCATGATTTATGCTATACTGAAATCAGCAACATCGCAGCATTTTTCGTCAAAGTGTTGGAAAATAAGCTGCGCACTCGCATCAAACTTGAAAGGAGCAGAACAGTATGCGTATCACCATTAGCGGAAGAAACGTGGATTTGGGCGACAGACTGAAGAATCAGGTGAACAAAAAGCTCGGGAAACTCGAGAAGTATTTTGCTCCCGATACCGAGGCGCGCGTTGTTCTGAGCCGCCGGAAGGATGCCGAGATTATCGAGGTCACGATTCCGACCCGCAACGGCTTTATCCGCGCCGAAGAGGCGACTGATGACTTTTTTGCCTCGATTGATCTCGCGGAAGAGACCATTGAGCGCCAGATCAAGAAATACAAGACGAAGCTCACGGACAAAAAGCAGTCCGCGCTCGCCTTTTCCGATCTCTTCCTCGACGAGACGGAGGATGAGACCGAGGCCGATCTCCGCATCGTGAAGAACAAGAAGTTTGAGCTTCACCCGATGACGCCCGAGGAGGCCTGCCTCCAGATGGAACTGTTGGGCCACGCCTTTTTCGTCTTCCTGAACGGAGACAGCGGCAATGTGGAAGTTGTCTACAAGCGCCGCGACGGCAGCTACGGCCTGATTGAGCCGCGCGTCTGAGGTTCCGCTCACCGCTCCGCTTGTTTTACGATTACGACAGAAGCGAAAGAGGTCGCGCAATGCGCGACCTCTTTTTTCCTTTACCGTTCGGCTTTTCTTCAGCTTATATTTTCCGGAAATTGTTTCGAGACTCTCCTGTCACAGCTTTGTCGTAAGTTGTATGCCGTTTACGGTGCAACCGCCTTGCGCTTATCGCCCGGGACAACCCAGCCGAGCGCGCGGCGCTTTGCCTTGATGTCCTCAACCAGCTTTTCCGCAAGTGCCTTCGGATCGGTGTCGACGTGCATCACCGAACCCAGGGTCTCGCGGGTCCCCTCTTTCAGGAACTCAATGACATTCTTCGAACCGTGAATCTGTGCCTCCACGCAGTGATAGGAGTTGATTCCCATCAACCGGAAGCCGAGCGATGCGTCGATGCCCTTCTCATTGCTCCACTCCGGAGAGGTGAAGGCAAAGGGCATGTCCTTTAAGTCCTTGCCGAACTCATTCGCAATGCCCGCAAAAATACCGGAGGAACGGGTGTTATCGATGCACTCGCCGACATGCCAAACCGGCGGAAGGTCGGGCGAGAGGAAGTTCCGAAGCGATTCTCCCGCTTTCGGCAGCCCGTCCTTCATGTTGCAGTAGCCCATCTTCATGAGCGGGAAGGAGACACAGCCGTTGGTCAGAATGAGAATATTGTTCTGTAAGAGGATATCCGCGACATCCAACGCGGTCTTCTCGTAGAGCACCTTCGGGTTGTTGCAGCCGACCATGTTCACAATGCCGAGAATCTTACCGGACTTCACAGCCTCCGCGAGCGGTGCCATGCTGCCGAAACGCTTGTGGACATACTCGACCGAGAAGCCGACCTCGGCATCCACCTCGTAGGGCGGAATGTAGACCGGAACACCCTTTCTGTTTTCAAAGCTCTCGATGGCGCGCTTCACAATGCGCTCCGCGAGCTCTCTGGTCTCCCCGATGTTCGAATGGTGGTGATCGTACTCAAAGCGCTCCGCACCGGGCAGACGCGCCGACTCCGAAGTCGTGATGACGGTCGTTTGGAAGCACTTTGCGACTTCCATAATGGACGGGAACACATCCTGTACGTCCGCAATCCAGAGATCCAGCGCGCCGGTGCCGAGCACCAGTTCCGCGGAGACCGCATTGCTGAGCGGAATCACGCCGGCGTAGCGGTACATTGCCGAGAGACCGGAGCAGCAAATGCCGTAGAAGCGTATGCCCTTTGCGCCTGCCTTCTTTGCGAGCTCAATGAACTTCTCCTCCTGGCCGACCTTGACAATCTGGCTGACCAGCGTGGGCAGGTGACCGTGCACCGCGATGTTCACATAGCCCTTTTTCAGCGCGCCGATATTGACCTTCGAGGTCACGCGGTCGCCGACACCGAAGAGACTGTCGGTCGCAATCGCGGTCGAGACGACACCCGAAAAGGTAAAGGCAAGGCCGCAGCGCAGGAACTGCTGCATGATACTTCTCCAATCGCCGTCCGTGCCGACACCGCTCTTATGGTAGGCCTCAAAGACCTCGTGGTAGGCGCTGATTGGAATGATGTCCAAATCCTTCCAGACCTTCTGGCGCTCCGCCGGGGCGCAGGCCTTGATGACCTCGTAGTCGTCCGGAACGGTTCTGGACATATCCTCGAGCAGCTTGTCCGCGAGTTCGGAGGCAATGCGCTTAATGCTTCTTCTCTCGGTCTTGATGCCGAAGGCCTTTGCCGTGTCGCGAATCTTCTGCTGGCCGAGAATCGGAAGATCGAGTTTTCCTTCCGCCGCCCACTTGAGCGACAGGATGACCTCTCTGCCGTGCATGCCGTGCTGTGCGGCACCGGCCGCCGCCGAGCGGAGCAGGTTTCTCGCGACAATCAGATCCGCATCCGCGCCGCAGATGCCCTTCGGGCTCTTCGGCGTGATCTTACATGGTCCCATGTTGCAGATTTTGCAGCAGATGCCCGCAAGGCCGAAACTACACTGCGGCTTCTGCTTGTCAAAGCGGTCAAAGGTCGTGTCAAAGCCGAGCTGTTCCGCGCGGAGCAGCATCTCCCGCACGGCCGGGTCCGGCGTGTTGTCGATGACATCCTGCTTCGAAGGGAAGGTTTTCTTATACTCGGCGACCGCGTTCATATAGTCGCGGATAAACTCGTTTTCATCCTGCTCATCCTGATGATCCGCCTTCACAACCACCGTCGGCACACCGTGCTTGTCAAAGCCGATGATATTTCTGTGGCTGTGGATGTGCGCGGGACCCTCGTCATCGTGCACATGACCGTGTGCATGGCTATGCGCGTGATCGTGCGCATGGGTATGCTCGTGTGTATGCGTGTGCTCGTGGCTATGCGCATGTTCCTGCGCTGCCTCGTGACTGTGCTGTTCTCTGTTCTCTCCGCTCATCCTGTCCTCACTTCCAAGGGCAAAGCCCTGAAACCCTAACTACATACCTAATTACTAGGTAAGTGGTTTTCAACATTGTAAAGAAAAAGGGCACCGTTGTCAATTCAACGGTGCCCCTTTCGCAATTCATTTTATGAATATATCGCTATCACTTACTCGAATAAGATAGACCGAACCATTGATTCCATTTCAGCCGGCTTGCAGCTCCGGTTGTGTCGGATCTCCGCATGCCGTATTTCTTCGACCGCCGGCGGGAACGGAACCCCTGCTTTGTCGCGGAGCAGTTCGAGTACCGCAAAGTCATCGAGCTTGCTCACATCGCCCGCGATGGCTTCCATGACAGCCCGGGAGAACTTAAACGGGCTTGCCGTGCTCGCAATGACGGTCGGCGTCTTGTCGCCGCTCTTTTTCCGGTAGTCCTCATAGACCTTGGAGGCCACTGCCGTGTGTGTGTCGATCACATAACCGGTCTTTTCATAGAGCGAACGAATGCGCGCCGCGACTTCTTCCTGCGTCGCATAGCCACCCACAAAATCACGGGTCGCCTTTCGCATTTCCTCGGTCACCGCATATTTTCCGCTCGTCTTGAGAGCTTCCATAAGTTCGCGGGTCTTTGTCGCATCGCAGCCTGCGCTTAAGTAGAGAAGACGCTCCAGATTGCTCGAGACGAGGATGTCCATGGACGGAGAAGTTGTCAAAATAAACTCGCGGTTCTTGTCGTAGACACCGGTCTCAAAGAAGTCAAAGAGCACCTTGTTGTCGTTCGACGCGCAGATCAGCTTGTCAATCGGCAGCCCCATGCGCTTTGCAAAGTAAGCCGCAAGGATGTTGCCGAAGTTGCCGGTCGGCACGCAGACATTGATGCTTTCGCCCTCGGCAATCTTTTCCTCCTTCAGGAGCTCGAGATACGCGTGGACATAGTAGACAATCTGCGGCACCAGGCGGCCGATGTTAATCGAATTCGCGCTGGAGAGCTGCACCCGCTTTGCCGCGAGCTCTGCCTCAAACGCGCGGTCGCCGAAAATCTGCTTGACCGCGGTCTGCGCATCGTCAAAGTTGCCCTCGATGCTCACAACCGCTGTGTTATCGCCCTTCTGCGTGAGCATCTGGAGTTCCTGGAAGCGGCTCACACCGCCCTTCGGATAGAAGACCACAATGCCGGTGCCCGGGACATCCGCAAAGCCCGCCATCGCGGCCTTGCCGGTGTCGCCGCTCGTCGCGGTCAGAATCTCAATCTTGTTCGTGACGCCGTTCTTTTTCGCTGCCGTAGTCATGAGATAGGGCAGAATCGAAAGCGCCATATCCTTGAACGCAATGGTCTTTCCGTGGAAGAGTTCAAGGTAGTAGGCGTCGTCCGCGAAGGTCAGCGGCGCAATTTCCGGCGTGTCGAACTTCTCGTCGTAGGCGCCCCGAATGCAGGCGCGGAGTTCTTCCTCGGTATAGTCGGTGAGCAGAAGACGCATCACGCGATAGGCAACCTCCTGATACGAGGCATCCTTTAACGCCGAGAGCGCAAAATCAAACGCCGGGATCCGGTCGGGCATAAAGAGTCCGCCGTCCTTTGCGAGTCCTTTCAGCACTGCCTGTGACGCTGTGCAGCCGGTCTCGCCGCCCCGCGTGCTGTTATAAAGCAATTCACTCATTCTTCTGTCTCCTTACTTTCCAAAGATACGCGTATAGCCGTTTAAAAACTTCTGCCGCCGCCGCCGTGCGAGCTGCCGCCCGAACTCGTGTGTGTGGAGCTGCTGCCGTGCGGTCCGCTGCTGCGGCCGCCGCCGGAGCCGCCGCTGCTGCGGCGTATGCGCCGCTCAACACGGTTTCGGTCAAGCAACCGGTCGCTGAGTTCGCCGAAATCGAAGGCAGCGCCGCTTGCCGCGATGATGCCCGCGACAGTCGAGGCGCGGCGCGCTTCTCCGTCCTGCATCTTATAGTTCCGCTTGACACCGGTCACTGCGCCGAGCGCCGCGACTAAAGAGGCCGCAAGAGATCCCAGCGCCGCGAGCGGCGACAGGTGTTTCTTTTTGGTCCAGACACCGCTCTCGGCGTCATACGCCCAGCCCTTCCGCTGCGCTCTGCGATAGGAGTCCTGAATGCCGGAGAGCACCCGGGACGCACTTTCCGCATAGTTGCCCGACTTGACGCCCGGCGTGCCGAGATCCAGCAGCTTCTCGATTTCACTGTCCGAGAGAAGCTGAATGCCGCCGCCCGCCGTACTGACATGAATGCGGCGGTTGTCCATATCGATGAGATACAGGACGCCGGATTTCTTTGCGCCGTAGCCGTAGCCGCCCTGATCGTAAAAATCGTCCGCATAGGCCTCGGCGCTCTTGCCTCCCGCCTGATTCGTGGTCACGACCACGAGATCCAGCTTCATTTTTTCCCGTTCCGTCGCAATCTGCCGCTCAAGTTCCTGCTTTTCCGCTGCGCTGAAAAGGTTCGCCTGGTCAAAGACACGCGTCTCGGCCGCATAAGCCCTTGCCGGGGCAAGAAGCGCGAAAAACAGAAACAGCCAGGCGAACAGGACGCCGACCGAAATATGTCGTATGGTTTTTTCTCTCATGCCGCCTCCTCACGAAATAAAGTACATCAGCGCGAGCAGCGCGATAAACAGCGGTATGAAAATTGTCAGAAAATAGCGGAACAACTTGCCGTTGTCCACCGGCAGCTCGCCGACCACCTTGCCGCTTTGCCCGTTCAGCGAGAAATAGTAGAGTTTGGAGGAGCCGGGCTCGCGATAGGTCATGGTCCAGACCGGCATCAGCGCGTACTCGAGCTTCTCGTGGTCAAGGCTTACATTCCCGGCGTCGACCGGAAGTCCCTGGTACATCGAGACCGAATTCCTAAGGCTCGCAAGCGCGTAGCGCGACACCTCCTCGCGGGTCTCCGTCTGAATCGCGTCGCTCTCCATGTCCCGCCGCTCCGCAACGAAACCGGATAGATAGCTCGGCGCAAACGGCTTCAGATTCTCGGTCGCAAACGGCTGCACGCTCTCGGCCAGCACGCGGTTTGCCTTTTTCAGGGCATTTCGCGCGACCATCTTCACCGGCAAATCGCCGTGCCGATTGATCTGATACTTGCTGGTCACAATTTCCTCGATATCGCCGCGCTCGTGATGTTCCACGCGCGTGCCTACGCCTTCGAGGTTCGAATGCGCCTCACAGCTATAGAGCAGATAGGGGAAGTAGACCCCCGTGAATTTCTCAATCTGCTTCTCATCGTAGAAGGCGCGCGGCACAAATTTTTTCTTTTTAATCCAGGCACCGAAAATATCAAGCGCCTTCTTCCGGTCAATCGCAAAGGGCAGCACATACTGCGGCTGCTCCGCACCGGAGAGGCGTCCGACCAAAACCACCGGGTTGTGGCAGTAATAGCAAAATGTCGCCGCCGTGCTCTCTTCTGTCACAATCACAGCGCCGCAGTTCGGGCAGTTGTACTGAACCAGCTCATCGCGCGCGGCTGCCTTTTCCTCGGCTGCCTGCCCCTTTGCGGCCTCTGTCTCCTCCCGCTGCTCATAGAGCGCCTTGATCTTCTCTTCCGTAAAATCCGAGCTGCAATACGGACAATGAAAGCCGCCCTTTTCGGGGGCATAGACGAGCTCGCCCCCGCAGTTCGGGCACTTATAGGATATGCTTCCTGCCATGATCTGCCTCAGTCCTTACGGGCGCGGATTGCCGCATTCCGTGCAGAACTTACCGCTGTTCTCCGCGCCGCAGTTCGGGCACTTCCAGGCGCTGCTCTCCGGGCGCTTTGCGCCGCACTCGGTACAGAACTTGCCGGTATTGTCCGCGCCGCAGCTCGGGCACTTCCAGCCGCCGGCCGCAACCTGCGAAGCCGCCTGCATCTGCTGTGCCTGTGCAGCAGCCTGTGCCTGCGCCTGGGCTTGCGCCTGTTGCTGCGCCTGCTGCTGCATCTGCATCTGCTGGTAGTTGGTATTGCTCGCCTGCCCCATGAAGCCCATGCCGGCGTTCATGCCCATGCCGACACCCATCATGCCGACAGCGCCGCCGTTCGGATTCTCGCCCGCGGAGCGAATGCCCTGTGCAATCTGCCCCTGCACGAAGCCCTCTCGAATCGTCGCGTCGGAGAGCATGGCACCCTGGTTCCGCATGTTGATGAGCTCCTGCGACTGGTCGTCATAGGAGAGACCGTCGACACCGATCTCGACCAGCTCAAAACCGCGGGGACCCCATTTCTCATCGAGCTCGGCATCGACCTCTGCATTCAGTCTGTCCTTAATCTTCGACTGAATGAAGGAGATGCGCTCGCCCTCCGCGGAGAGCTTGTTGACCGAAATCTGGAAGGCCTGCAGGAACTCCGCAAGATACTGCTCCGCAACCTCCGAGAACTGCAGGTGCGTCGCGTCGCGCGGAATGACCTCCGCGTAGAACTGCAACGGATTCGTAATGCGAATCGAGTAGTGACCGTGCGCACGGAGAAAGAGCTCCGCGTTGTAGAAGGTATCAAAGTAGTTCATCGGCGTCGGTGTGCCGAAGCGATTTCCCTTGATCTCCTGGAGGTTGATGAAGAACACCTGCTGCTTGCCGGACGGCACACCGCCGAACTTGATACGATTAAACGCATCGCCGAGCGACTCACCGAACTGTCCGTTGAAAAGTGAGGGGGCACTCGAGTTGTTGACGGTATAGTAGCCCTCTTCCGCCGTGTAGTCGACAATCTTTCCGCCGTCCACCAGCATCATGAACTGGTTCTTCTGGACGACAATGCGGCTTCCGTTGCTCACATAATCCGCACTGCCCTTCGTGTTGGAGCCTTTGCCCGGGCGAACCGCCTTGGCACCGGTAAAAACGGTACCTTCTCCCATCTCGTCCGCTTCGAGGAACTCAAGCCACTGATCCGCAAGACCGCTGCCGATTGCGGAGACTGCTGCTTTGATAAGACCCATATCACACCTCCTGTATTGTTATGCCTTTGCTTTCGGTTACAAATACCTATTCATTTTATCAAATTCTGTTCCGTTGTAAACTTACGTTTTCTGCGGCGCGGCGAGATGGCGCGCACCGCTGCGAGTAAGAGCAGTGCCATCAACAGGAATTCGAGGAGTGCCGCCGGGATTAAACCTTGCTGTAAGAGCGGATTCTCGGCGAGTGCCGCGAAATCGTGCAGCCCTGTCGCGTGAAACAGAAGATTCTCCATCAGACTGACCGGGGAAAAGAGAATCAGCCAGGAAACCGCGGTTTCCGCGCTGCCGAAACTCTTCGTGAGCAGGAGAATGCCGAAGGGCGCCAGAAAGAGCAATGCTTCCGCCGCATAGGTCTCGACAATCGCGACCGCGGTCGTGCGGTTCGTCGCCGAGAAAAAGAGCCCGAGACTTCCCGAGAGCGCCACCGAGAATAAGATGCCGAGAAAGAGCAGTGCCACATCCGCGAGGGAAACACCGCCGAACAGCAGCGCCGTGAGCAGTACCGGCAGTCCCGAGAGCGCAAAAATGCCGGCGCTCACGAGATTCTGCAACAGGTTCCCGAGGATGATGCGCCGCGGCGACAGGGCAGTCCCGAGCAAAAGATCCAGCGTCCGCTGTTCTCTCTCGCCGCTCACGGTGCCGGCCGCCCGTGCCGGCACCAGGAGCGCGGCCAGGATGAGTTCCGCCCAGACCAGCGTGTGGAAGATGCGGAGCATTTCCGCATAGCGCAGTTCACCAGTCTCACCGGCGCGCTGAAACACCAGTCCCAGCATAAAGAGCGCCAGTGCGGCGAGCAACGCGTTGCCGCCGAACAGTGCGGCGCTGAAGCGCGGGGTCCTGGCGGCCGCGCGGGCAGCTCTCTCACATATCGGATTCATCTTCATCATGTACGATAATCCTCTCTTCTCGGCCGACTGTCATGTTCAGGAAAAAGGACTCCAGGGTACCCGGCTCCCGCACAAAGCTCTTGACCGGCACTTCGGCATCGATGAGCTGCTGTAAGAGCGAGGCCTCGTCCTCCGGACTCCCGATAAATTCCAGATGAAACTGTTTTCCCTCCTGCATCACGGCGCGGACGCAGGGATTTGTGCGGAACATCCGGAGCGCTGTTTTCTCGCCGTTCAACACAGCGACCCGCAGCGGGTTGGAGTTCGCAATCTGCCGCAGAATCTCCTGTACCTCGCCGGTCGCGCGCACCCGCCCCTTGTCGAGTACCGCAATGTCGGTACAGATTTCCGAGAGCTCCGAGAGCACATGAGAGCTTAAAAGAATGGTCTTTCCGCTCTCCGAGAGCTCTCCGAGCAGTTCGCGGAGCGAAAAGCGGCTGCCCGGGTCCAGCCCGTTAGTCGGCTCGTCGAGCACCAGGAGTTCCGGATCGTGAATCAGGGCGCGTGCCAGCGAGAGTCGCTGCTGCATACCCTTCGAGAGCTCGGTGACCAGACTGTCCTGCCGCGCCGAGAGACCGACGCGCTGCAGGAGATCTTCCGTCCTAAGTCGCGCGCTCCGGCCGTACAGTCCGAAACAGCTCGCAAAAAAACTCATGTACTCGGCCACCGACATATTGTCATAGGCGCCGAAGCCGTCCGGCACAAAACCGATGAGCCGCTTTGCGCGCGCCGGGTCGCGGCGCACGTCAATGCCGCCCACCAGAAGTTCCCCCGAATCCAGCGCGAGAAGCCCGGCCGCAATGCGGAGCAGTGTCGTCTTACCGGCGCCGTTCTGCCCCATGAGCCCGAAGAGAGACCCCCGCGGCACCGAAAGCGTGAGCCCCTTCAGCACCTCCAGATTCCGGTAAGACTTCCGGACATCAGAAAATACGAGCATTATGTGTCCTCCCCTATGACCGTGAGCCAGGGCAGCGCAATGTCGAGCCGCTCCGAATTTTCGCTCTTCTCCTCGGCATAGCGCACCGTGAGGGTATGGTCGAGCGCAAAATACGGCGCGAGCTCCTCTGCCGTGAAGTGTGTCTTGCCCGATGCAATGTCATCAAAGTTGCCGGTCCGGTAATTGTAAAAAGAAATTACGCCGCGGAACTCCGCCGCGCCGACGCCCTGGTCGTTGCTCTCAAACATCGCATCCGGCACCTCTAAAAGCAGCTCCTCTGTGCGGAAATTTTTGCCGAGTTTATAGCTCAACACGACGGGATCGCCCCGGTAGAAGGAATTGGTTGAGGCAATGTAATCGCCGCTCAGCACTTCCGGCGAACGCATCAGCGCCGAGCGACTGATGAGATTGCCCTCTCTTGCCTCGACAGTCAAAACCGTCGTCAACAGATTCATGCCAAAGTGCCGGAGGCCCTTAGTCTCCACCGCCTTTCCGGCATTTTCCTCCGCCGAGAAAGCGACAACGCGCGCGTCCGGCGTATAGTTGCCCGCTGTCTCTGAGAGGTAAAACGAGAGAAAGCCCGCCCGCTCCATCGCGCGAAGGCGTTCTGCCTCCGTTTTGCCGCCGTCATAGACGCCGGTTAAAAAGGCTGCGACCGTCTGCTTGTTGTTGATCGGAATGTTATATACCGTTCGCTCCGAGACATCCACCGTCTCGTTTGCGTCCATGTGTCCGAGCGCGACCACCTTTCCGTAAAACAGCAGGAAAGCATCGCTCACGGCATAAGGATAGCGGTTTGTGACTGTGCCGCTGACTTTGTCGCCGAAGAGAGACAGCTCTCCCTGAAAGCCGAGCGCCTCCTCATTCGGGATACTCTTCTCGAGCCGGAATAATTTTTCGCTGAAGGCCGGCGGATTTTTGACCGACACTTCCCGAGCATCGCCGCGCTCGGTAATGGTGAGTTCCGCTTCCTCCCGCCCCGTCAGAGCGGTCTTGCCGACCGCCTTACGCGTGGACGCGAGCGGCACAATCTCGCTTCCCGGTTCGAGTGCGAGGTGATAACTCTTATGTCGCGGATTTCTTAAGTTCAGATAGACCGTCTCCGACAGCATGTCCGAGCCGACCTCCTGGATGCTCGCATAGCTGTAAAAGCTAGTGCGAAACCGCGTTCTGCCCGTCATCAGCCAGAGCAGCGCCGCAAAGGTAAGGCTCACCGAAACCGCCGCCCGGCGATACAGTCTCTCTGCCTTCCGATGGCGCAGCGCATAGTAGAGTGCAGGCCCCATCAGCAGGAGATAGAGAAAGAGGACGGCACCGTAACCAAGGAGATTCGGCAAAAGATGCGCGCTGCCGTTATCCACAAGGGTCTCGGCCGACCAGTCGTCGCCGTAGCGCGTGACATAGGACTCTGAGGCGAGGCGCTCCAGTCTGGCGCTGCCCAGCACGCGCGTGAGCAGCTGATCGGTGTAGAGCGTATGCGCGGACGCATAGTCGCGGAGTGCCGTCAGATCGATTGAAGCGACGGCAAGCGTGCCACTCCCTTTATTTGCGGCTGTAATCAGCGGGTTGTCACCGGCCGAGAAGATCACGCTGCCGCCGTGCAGATTGATGTGCACATAGGGCAGAGAGGCAGGTGCCTCGGCCTCATTTTCCGTGCCGGGTGTCTGCACTGTCAGCCCGTCGGTTGCGGCGAGCGGCAAATCGCGCTTCTCCGGCTGATCGTACATATCGTCGAGAAACTCCGGCGCGAACATCCCGAGCGTGTCATTGACGCGCTCGCCCGTCCCAAAGAGCAGCACGCCGCCGTTTCGCATCCACTGCATCAGTGCCCGCACCTGCCGCACGCTGAGTTTCGAGACCTGATAGTTGCTGATGACGATGAGATCGAATGAGTCGAGCTGCCGCCTGTCCTCCGGAAAGTTGCTCGCCGAGAGCGTGAAGGTCCGCGTCTTCATCTGCCCGTAATTCACCGAGACGCCGTTCAGGTAAGAGAGCAGTTCCGGCGTGTCCGAGAGAAGGCCGACAAAGAGTTCGGAGTCTCCGCTGTTCTGCGTGAGGTCCAGTTGCTGTACCTCGGTGATTTCTCCCGCCTCATTCTTAAGGCGCACCCAGAACGCGTCCGCTCCCGCACTGAGCGGCACAATGTAAGAACTCTGCTTATTTTCGCCTGCCGTGAGCTGCAGCGGATACGCATAGGCATAGCGTTCGCCGTCTGCCTGGCGAAACAAAAACTCGACACTGCCCTCCATTGCAGCCCCGTCCCGGTTGTCTATGGTCAAAGTGACCGGCATGTTCCGGCCGCCCTTTACGCGGTTCTCATAACCGTATTGCACTTCAATGGTACGCATTGGCAAAATTTTCCCTTGTGAAATCCAGTGTTCGCGGAAGCCGCACGATAAAGGCCGTGCCGGTGAGATCGCTCGTCACGGAAATCTCGCCGCGGTGCATCTCGACAATGTTTTTGGCAATCGTAAGTCCGAGCCCCGTGCCGCCCGTCTTGGTATTTCTGGACTGTTCGACGCGGTAAAAGCGGTCAAACACATGGGGCAGCTCCTCCGCCGGAATCACCTTGCCGTAATTTACGACCCGCACGGTCACAAACTGTTCCGCTGTATTCAAAAAGACGCGGAGCTGCTTGCCCTCGGCGCCGTACTTGATTGCGTTTCCGATCAGATTTTCAAAGACCCGCGCCAGAAGTTCCGGGTCGCCCTCCAGCGAGAGGCTCTCCCGGTCCGCAATCAGCTCATAGTGGAGTCCCGCCTTCGAAAAGCTCGGATAGAACTCTTCGAGGAGCTGGGCCAGCAGCTGCACGAGATCCAGGGTTCTCACATGCATGACCAGCTTGCCGCCCGAAAGCTTCGTAAAACCGAAGAGCTCGTTGATCAGTTTCTCGAGCTTTTTTGACTTTTCATAGGCAATCTCCGTGTAGTGCACGGCAGTCTCCGCATCCAGGATGTCCCGCTTGGTCCGCAAAATGTCGAGATAGCCGACAATCGAGGTGAGCGGCGTCCGAAGATCGTGCGCGATGTTCGTGACCAGCTCGGACTTACTCTTCTCCGCCTCCCGCTCCCGCTCCATGAGAGATTGCAGCTCTTCGCCGAGCCGGTTCAGATTTGCGCCCATCTCCGAGAACTCATCGTCTCCCTCGATGTGCACCGCAGCCCGCAAATCACCCTCCGCCATGTTCCGCATGGCCGCCGAGAGCGCGCCGATATAGGCAAAAGACTTTCTCTGCAGAATGCAAAAGACCAGGCAGAAAAAGAGAATGCCGCCGCCAAGAAGCAAAAGCAGAGTCAACAGACGGAAATCCGCAATCGGCTGAAACAGTGCCGCATGGGAACCGCTTTGCACCTCGTAGTCGGCGACGGCGAGTAGATTCCTTGCCGCAAAATATTCGACCGTCAAAGTGAGCAAAAGGCTATAAAGCAGAGAAGAGAAAACCTTCCGCTGAAAGCTCTCCCCCGCATTTGTCTTTTTAGATTTCACGCTGCGCCGCGCCTCCTCTGTGCCGTCTCAACAAAAGTGTCGCCGCGGTCGCCAATAGGCTTAAGGACAGCGAAACGAAAAAGCGTTTCCAAAATTCTTTTCCCGTTGCCTCCCCTTCTTTTCCCGCTGTTGTCCCTCTCCGTCTGCTCTTGTCCATGCTCATATCCTCCTCTTGTCTGTTTGACAAAACAGGTTTCACATTTGTCACGGTACAGTCGCCTTACTTTTCTATTTTGTAGCCCACGCCCCAGACCGTCGTGATGATCTTGTCCTCGCGGCTGTCCTCTTTTAACTTGCCGCGGAGCCGCCGGATATGCACCATGACGGTGTTGGTCGCCTCGTAGACGCGCTCGTTCCAGACATTTTGGAAAATCTCGTCGGTCGAAAAAACACGCCCCGTGTTACTCGCGAGCAGATAGAGAATGTCAAATTCGATCGGCGTCAGGCGAATCTCCTTGCCGTCGACCGAGACCTTGTGATTGTCGCGGTTGATGATGAGCCCGCGCACCGAAATCTCGCCCTTTTTCTTCGGACTTACCTCTTCTTCGCTGCTCCGCGGATTGAACTGCGTGTAGCGGCGCAGCTGGCTCTTGACGCGCGCCGTGAGCTCCAGCGGATTAAAGGGCTTTGTGACATAGTCGTCGGCGCCGGTGCCGAGCCCCTTGATTTTGTCGATATCCGCGCTCTTTGCCGAGAGCATGATAATCGGAATATTTCTGGTCTCCCGGATTTTCGCGCACATCTCGAGGCCGTCCATGCCCGGCATCATGATGTCCAGCAGCACGAGCTGTACCTCGTACTCGTTTAAGAGTCGGAGCCCCTCCTCGGCATCGTTTGCCTTGACCACCTGATAGCCGTCGCTGACCAGGTAGATTTCGACCAGATCCGCAATCTCCTTCTCATCGTCCACAACCAGTATCGTTGTCTCCGTCGCCATAGCTCCTCTTCCTCCTTGTCATACGCGAAAGCGATAGCCGACACCCCAGATGGTCTCGATGTACTGCGGCTTTGCGCTGTCCACCTCTATCTTTTCCCGTATCTTTTTGATGTGTACTGTAATCGTCGCGATTTCACCGATACTCTCTTCGCCCCAGATTTCACGGAACAATTCGTCCCGCTTGAACACGCGGTTCGGGTTCGAGGCGAGGAAGTTCAGAAGATCGAACTCCTTTGCCGTGAGCGTGCGCTCCTCGCCGTTCACAAAGACGCGGTGCGCGCTCCGGTCTATTTTCAGTCCACGGATTACGAGGACATCTCCCTGTTTCGCGGAGACTAGGCGCTCATAGCGGCTCAAATGCGCCCGCACGCGCGCCACAAGCTCCCGCGGCGAGAAGGGCTTCGTGATATAGTCATCGGCGCCGAGCCCGAGGCCCTGCACCTTGTCGATATCGTCCCGCTTGGCACTCACAATCAGAATCGGGGTGTTAAAGCGCTCTCTGACCTCGCGGCAAATCTCAAATCCGCTCTCCCCCGGCAGCATCAGATCCAGAATCATCAAATCGTAGGTGCCGCTCAGTGCCTCCTGCATGCCCTCGCGCCCGTTGAAGCAGAGTTTCGTCTCAAAGCCGCTCGCCTGCAGATAGTCGCGCTCCAGCTCCGCTATGCTCTCATCGTCCTCGACAATCAATATGCGTTTCAAGTCATATCCTCCATATGTTTTCTGAGCGAGAATAGTATCGTCATGCCCTTCCCGGGTTCCGAGCGCGCCCAGACCCTGCCGCCGTGATCCTCTATGATTTTCTTCACAATCGAGAGGCCTATGCCGCTGCCGCCCTTAAAGCTCCGCGCCTCATCCGCGCGAAAGAAACGCTCAAACACATAGGGCAGCTGCTGCTTCGAAATGCCGGGGCCGTTATCGGACAGTTCCACGCGCACAAAATCGCCGTCGTCCATCACGCGCATCCGGATTTGTCCCGGCTTCTTGTCGCAATACTTAATCGAATTGCTGATGATGTTGTTGATGACGCGCCGCATCTGCTCGGCGTCGGCAATGATTCTGACCTCGCTGCCGAGTGCCGCCGCATAGGAAAAGAGAAACCCCTGCGCCTCGGTCTCGAGCCGCAAGTCTTCGGCGCAATCCGCAAAGAACTGGGCCGCCGGCAGAATCGCGAAGTGATAGGGAATGCGATTCGCGTCGATTTTGGTATAAAAGGTGAGTTCATCGATCAGATGATCCATCTCGTTTGCCTTGTTATAGATGGTGCGAATATAGCGGTCCATCTGTGCGGGACTGCTCGCGACGCCGTCCTGAATTCCCTCCACATAGCCCTTGATCGAGGTGATCGGGGTCTTTAAGTCGTGGGTGATGTTGCTTAAAAATTCCTTTGCGTCGCTGTCCGCCTTCTGCTTCTCCTCCTGATTCTCCTTCAGGCGGAGCCGCATCTCCTCAAAGTCATCCATAAGGCCGCGCATCTCGCTCGACACATCCTCGGTGTTCAGCGGCGCGTCAAAATTTCCGTTTTTAATTTCCCGCATCGCCTGCTCGAGACGCTCGAGCGGCAAAATCACCGCACCGTAGAACCAGAACGCCATCGAAAAAGCCACTATAACAAGAACAGCAATTCCCGAGATGAACACTTGCGTGGTCAGATAGGAATCGCTGTTCTTCCAAACGCCCAAAATGAAAAGTGCCATGGGAATGATGATAATCATCAGGACCGAACCGAATAATCTGATTCTGGTCTGCTTCACAGACAGTCCCTCCGAGCAAAACTATTCAAAATCTCAGGCGAGATATTTCTTCAACTGTTCCGCGCGGTCCGTCTTCTCCCACGGAAGCGAAAGATCCTCTCTGCCGAAATGGCCGTACGCTGCGGTCTGCCGGTAAATGGGCCGCTTCAGATCGAGCATGCGGATGATGCCGGCCGGCCGGAGATCGAACTCCTTCCGCACGATATCGCAGAGCTGCTCGTCCGAGAGCTTGCCGGTTCCGAAGGAATTCACCGAGACCGAAGTCGGCGTTGCGACGCCGATCGCATAGGAGAGCTGAATCTCAACGCTGTCCGCGAGTCCCGCGGCCACCAGATTCTTTGCGACATAGCGCGCCGCATACGCTGCCGAGCGGTCCACCTTGGACGGATCCTTGCCCGAGAACGCGCCGCCGCCGTGGCGCGCATAGCCGCCGTAGGTGTCGACAATAATCTTTCTTCCGGTGAGACCCGCATCGCCGTTCGGCCCGCCGATTACAAAGCGGCCGGTCGGATTGATGTAGAAGCGCGTGTGCTCGTCGACCAGTTCCGCCGGCAGCACCTCGTCGAAAATATACTTCTTGATGTCCGCGTGAATCTTCTCCTGGCTCACATCCGGATCATGCTGCGTCGAGAGCACGACAGCGTCAAGGCGCGCCGGCTTTCCGTTTTCATCGTACTCGACCGTGACCTGGCTCTTGCCGTCCGGGCGAAGATACGGGAGTTTCTTTGTCTTTCTGAGCTCTGTCAGCTTGCGGCAGAGCTTATGTGCGAGGCTGATCGGATAAGGCATGAGCTCCTCCGTCTCCCGGCAGGCATAGCCGAACATGAGGCCCTGATCGCCCGCGCCCTGGTTCAAATCCCACTCCTTCTCGCCCTCGCGCTCCTCGAGTGCGTGGTTCACCCCCTGCGCAATGTCCGGCGACTGCTCGTGGAGTGCGGTCAGCACGGCGCAGGTATCGCAGTCAAAGCCGTACTTGCCTCTCGTATAGCCGATCTCCCGGATGGTATTGCGCACCAACTGCTGATAGTCAATCCGCGCCGTTGTGGAAATTTCTCCCATCAGCACAACGAGGCCGGTCGTCGTCGAGGTCTCGCAGGCCACGCGGCTCTCCGGATCCTCGGCGAGCAGTGCGTCCAGAACCGCGTCCGAAATCTGGTCGCAAATTTTATCCGGATGTCCCTCGGTCACGGACTCCGAAGTGAATAATCTTCTCTCCATTCTCTCTCTCCTCTACTGCTTGCTCATCCGGCGACCAGCTTGAACTTCCGGGCCTCCCGCTCGTTCTCCGCCAATTCAATCACGGCGCCGAGCGCGCGGAGCTTTTCCTCGAAATGTTCATAGCCGCGCTGGATAAAATGGATATCTGAAATTGTTGTGATGCCATCGGCCGCAAGACCCGCGAGCACCAGTGCCGCACCTGCCCGAAGATCGCAGGCTTTGATCTCCGCGCCGCTGAGTTTCTCGACTCCGCTGATGATGGCCGTATTGCCTTCCACCTTGTTACAGGCGCCCATGCGCCGGAGTTCCTGCAGATAGCGGTAGCGGCTCTCAAAAATTGACTCGGTCAACACGCTTGTGCCGCGCGCCAGAGACATCGCCGTACCGACCTGCGGCTGCATGTCGGTCGGAAAGCCCGGATAGGGCAACGTCTTTACATTGACGGCGCGAAGCCGCGGCGTCCCGATGACACGAATCTCGTCGTCGGACTCAACCAGCTCACAGCCCATCTCATAGAGCTTTGCGCTGATTGCCTCCATATGCTTCGGAATCAGGTTTTTCACGCGGATATCGCCCCGCGTAATTGCCGCCGCGAACATGAAAGTGCCTGCCTCAATCTGATCCGGGATAATCGAATAGGTGGTGCCGTGAAACCGCGGCACACCGACAATGCGGATCACATCGGTGCCTGCGCCCTTGATATTCGCGCCCATGCTGTTCAGAAAGTTTGCGACATCCACAATGTGCGGTTCCTTTGCCACATTCTCGAGTATAGTTCTTCCCTCCGAGAGTGCAGCTGCCATCATCACATTGATGGTTGCGCCGACCGAGACAACATCGAAAAAGATATGCTCGCCGCGCAATCTCTTCGCCGCAACGCAGATTCTTCCGTTGACGAGCTCCGCCTCTCCGCCGAGTGCCGTGAAGCCTTTCAAATGCTGGTCTATGGGGCGCTGTCCGATATCACAACCGCCCGGCATCGGCACATCCGCCCACCGGTACTTGCCGAGCAGGGCGCCGATCAGATAATATGAGGCGCGAATCCGCTTCATATTCTCCGATTCCACCGAGAGCGCAGAGATGGATTTGCCGTTGATGCGCACGGTGTGCGTGTCAAGGCGCGTCACTTCCGCCCCGATCTCCCGGATTGCCTCCAGCATCATATTGATATCCCGGACGTCCGGTAAGTTTTCAATCAACACATCCTCATCGGCCATGACGGATGCTGCGAGTATGCCAAGCGCCGCGTTCTTTGCGCCGCTAATCGTGACTTCACCGACCAGCGGATTTCCGCCTTTCATGATATATTGTGCCATTTCACTCCTTTTGGCGTATTGTCGCCAGAACATGGTCAGTGCGAGTATATCACAGCTTTCTTGGTTCGTAAATCAGCGCGCGGCCGGGAGCGCCGTAAAGTCACATCTTCCGTTCTCAAACATGCGCTCTGCCTCCTCCATTGTGAGCTTAAAGTAAGTACCGTCGTCAATCCGGTACAGCGAAACGGTCGCGCGGTCGTAGCCGTAGAGTATCAGCGGCGCGCCGCCGTCCGAATAGGCGAGCAAGGGCATGCCGTTTGCGACAAAGTAGAGCGCCGCGCGGAGATCGGTGCCGTAGAGATCCAAGGCCGTGCCGTTCTGCCGCGCTGCCAAAAGGGCATCCTTACTCTGCTCCGGGCTCTTGATATTGCGCGCGCTCGCCGTGCCCGCGCGGCAGTAGAGCATGCTGCCGTCGGCGCGCACATAGCCCCGGCTCTCATAGGCCGCATTGATGGCCTCACCTGCGGTCTGAAAGCGCCCAAGATACTTGCCCTGACCGTACGCCTCGTAGCGCGCGCCGTCATCGCTCTGCTTGTCAACCTGCATCCGCGGCGCACTGTCAAAACTCACGGCGTCCGAGGCCGCCGCACGGGCTCTTCTGTCCTGGAAGCCGCGCGGTGTCGCCGTGTAATAGACCTTCTCCTTCTCCGCGCTGTTCTCCGTCAGCACCCGCGGCGCCACCTCTTCGAGCGAATTCGAGACGATGGTATCGCTGCCGATCACGCGAAAGCTGTGGTCTCCGGTCTTCGACAGCTTCTCGAGGTGCACGCGCGAACCGGTCACATCGATATCCGAGAGCAGTACACCGTTCTCCTCATAGCGCGTCGGATCCGGCGTCTTCGCATTGTTATCCGTAATTTCGAGCGCCGAGAGCGGGAGCTCCCGCGTGATGCCGTTCAAATCCCAGGTATTTCCCTCTTCGGCGAGCCCGACCGTCAAATCGTGTCCGAGATAGCCGAGCGGGCGAAGTAACTGCCCTGTGCCGGCGTTAATATTAGTCCGGCTCCGGTTGGCCACCTGCATTTGTACCAGCGTCGCCGCGCCGAAGCGATTTGCCGTGTCCTGCCAGGCGAGTTCCTCCTGCGAGGCGCTGACCTGCAGGTTACTCTGCGCCGCATCGGCACAGAGCACAATATACTCCTTGCTCTGCAGATCGAGTCCGTAGACCGCATTGCCGAGCTTGAAATAAAACATCGAGCCGCCGCTCTCCGCCGAGAGCGTTTCCATATCCGCCCAGAGTTCCTCAAAGCTCTCCGTACTCGGAATAAACGCCTGTTCCGTGACCGCGCTCTTTGCACTGTCATAGTGCATCAGCGAGATGCCGACTTCGCCCTCGTGTTCGCCGCGGTTCATATACCCCGCAAGCACAAAATCAATGTCTCCCTTGTCGGAGAGCGAGAGGATTTTCAGGCGGTGCTTCCGGTAACCCGCGCGGATACCGCTGTCCACACCGCTCCGGAACGAGAAGATGCGCGTGTAGAGGCTGCGCGCGCCGTCGAGCAGCCAGAGGTCTCCGCTTGACACCACGGCTTTCCAGCGCTTACCCTTGCTACTCTCCGCCTGTACACTGCCATCCTCGCTGATGCCGAGGTACATCTTATTGCCGGAAAAACCGGACTGATCGCCGAGGAAAATCTCGTGCATCGTGCGGGTGTAGTCCATGAGGTAAATGCGCTCCGGTCCCTTTCGCATCACGAAATTCTCATTGATTTCAAACTGCATCTGGCTCTGGTCCTCGCTGTCCCGCGACGCAAGAAAACTCCGCGACACAATGGCCGTGTTCCCGTTGTACTCGAGGAGACGAAGATCCGCCTCGCCCGTAATCGTGAGTTTGAGTCCCCCGTAGGTCAGCTGATTAAAGCTCGACTTTAAATCGACATGTCCGAGGCTCGTATTGTCGCCACCGTCGCCGCTCTCGAGGAAGACAGCATTTTCCTTCGCGCTGTCATAGTCGAAGTTCCGGTCGCTGAAGCCCTCCGCGAGCGCCACAAAGTCGCCCGCCCGGCCTGCGGCGTCCAGCAGAATGCGCGCGTAGTAGTGCAGCTCGCCGGCCTCCGCGGTTTTCACCGTGAGATCCAGGCGATACTCCGTTCCCGGCTGCACGAGATTCTGAATCGGCAGGACCACTTTTACGTTTTTATCCTGTGTCTCCCAGTCCGTAATCTCGGTCCGCTCAATCAAATCCTTTAAGTCGGTCGAGCGGATTTCGTAGCGGATGCCCGTCACAGTCACCGCACCGCTCTCCACCGAGAGCGGCAGCTTCCGATCCTCCGGCAGGATAATCAGGCTGTCATAGGCGATATCGGCGTCGGTCGGATTCTTGTAGGCGCGCAGCACATCCATGCGGCGCGACAGGGTCTCCGTCCAGACCACCGGCAGTGCCGGCTCGGCGAGATAGGTTCTCTCTCCCTCGCGCTGCTTCCGCTGCTCCCGCAGAGAGAGCGCGAACCAGACCGTGAGCGCCACCGCAAAGAGCAGGAAAAAAAGCAGCAAACGGAAGCGCAATCTTCTTTTTGGCGCATGATTCATCGTAATTGACATAACTTCTCTCTTCTTTCAGGCTCTGTGATTGTAAAACGACAAGCGAAATGTTATTCTATAGGTTAGCAGATTTGTAGCAGAGGAGGCAGCTTTTTTTATGAGTGAAGACAGACCAGACCGAAGAATCCGAAAGACACGTGCGGCACTGCGCCGCTGTCTTAGTGCGCTTCTCCTGAAAAAGCCTGTCAAGGATATCAGTGTACGGGAGCTCACCGAGCTCGCCGACATCAACCGCGGCACCTTTTATCTGCACTATCACGATGTCTTTGACCTCCTGAAAAATCTGGAGGAGGAGATGTTTCTCCAGTTCACCGCGCTCCTTGAGCGCCATGACGTCCAGGAAGTCAAGGGCAGTCCCCGGAAACTTCTGATTGACCTGCTCTACTTTGTCCAGAAGAATGCAGATCTGTTCCGGATTCTGCTCGGTGTGAACGGCGACCCGCATTTCCTCGATCAGCTCCGCGCGGTCTTTCAGGAGAAAATCCTGGTGCCGTGGTGGGCTGCCATCGACGGCAACTCTTCCTACGAGTATGAATATTTTTACTCCTATGTCATCGACGGCGCAATCGGTATGATACGCCGCTGGGTTGAAAATGACACCGATTTATCGCCGGAGGATATGTCCGCGCTCGCGGAGCGCTTCATTGTCTTCGGCTCCTCCACCCTGTTACCGCCGGACTGGACTCTGACCCGGTCCTGATCCTTGAGATAGCAAAAGAGCGTCGGCACTGTGCCGACGCTCTTTTTGTCCCTCGTCAATTTTCGCCCGGCTTCTCCACCTGGACAATCGCAGACTTCTGCATCGGGATTCGGCAATTCTTGTTGTTGCCAAACTCAACGATCACGGTGTCATCGGTCATGTCGATGATAACACCGTAAAAGCCCGCCGTCGTGAGCACCGAATCGCCGATTGCGATGCTCGCAAACAACTCTTCCTGCTGCTTCTTCTGCTTCTGCTGCGGGCGGTATGCCATGAAATAAATCAGCGCACCGAAAAATACAATGTAAACACCCCAGAACAGGATGTTGTTCGTCCCGCCTGCCAGTAAGACTCCGCTCATGCTTTTGCCTCCATACCTTTTATTTTTCTCTCTTTGTATGCCCGGAACTCACCCTTTTCGATGGCGTCACGGATTTCCTGCATCATTGTATTATAGAAGTAAAGATTATGCAAGACGCAAAGCCGCATTCCGAGCATCTCCCCCGCCTTTAAAAGGTGGCGGATATACGCGCGGGAATAGGAGCGGCAGGCCGGACAGCCGCAGCCCTCTTCAATCGGCCTCGGATCCAGCTCATATTTTTTATTGAAGAGATTAATCTTGCCGCTGTTTGTATATGCATGGCCGTGGCGGCCGTTTCTGGAAGGATACACACAGTCAAAGAAGTCCACACCGCGCTCCACCGCCTCCAGAATGTTCTGCGGCGTCCCGACGCCCATCAGGTAAGTCGGCTTTTCGCGCGGCAGCTCCGGCACCACGGCGTCCAGAATGCGGTACATCTCCTCGGCGCTCTCGCCGACCGCCAGGCCGCCGACCGCATAGCCGTCGAGATCCAGTTCGCCTATCTCTCTCGCGTGACGTATGCGCACATCCTCGAGAATACCGCCCTGGTTGATGCCGAACAAGAACTGCTCCGGATTCACGCGGTCCGGCAGGGCATTGAGCCGCGCCATTTCCGCTTTGCAGCGCTTTAACCAGCGCGTGGTCCGGTCCACACTCTGCTCGATATAGCTTCGCTCCGCGAGGCTCGGCGGGCACTCGTCAAAGGCCATTGCGATCGTAGAGCCGAGATTCGACTGGATTTGCATGCTCTCCTCCGGTCCCATGAAAATCTTTCTGCCGTCGATGTGCGAGCGAAAGGTAACTCCTTCCTCCTTGATTTTCCGCATGCCCGACAGCGAAAACACCTGAAAGCCGCCGGAGTCCGTGAGAATCGGTCTGTCCCAGTGCATAAAGCGATGCAGACCGCCGAATTCGTGTATCAGCCGGTCGCCGGAGACCTTTCCGTCGCCCGGGCGCACATGGAGATGGTAGGTGTTTGAGAGCTGTACCTGCGTGCCGATTTCCTTCAGATCGTCGGTCGAGACCGCACCTTTGATAGCCGCGACCGTCCCGACATTCATAAAGACCGGGGTCTCAATGCTGCCGTGCACCGTCTCCATATGTGCACGCTTTGCTCTTCCCTCACTTGCCAGAATTTTGTATTTCACTCTTTTTCCTCTCTGCCAAGAAGAGGAGGAGCTCTGCTCCTCCTCTTCCTCTGCCGTCTGTTCGAGAGCCCGGCTCTCTTGTTTCCTTACTTTTTCTTTTTCTTTGCAGCCTTTTCAGCTTTCTCCGCTTCCTTGGCAGCGGCCTCAGCCTCCGCCCTCTGCTTATCGTGCCGCGTCTCCATGAGATCCCAGAGCGGGCTCGCGATTGCAATCGACGAATAGGTGCCGAAGATCGTACCGACCATGAGCGGCAGCGTGAAATCGCGAATCGACGATACGCCGAGCAGGAACAGAATGAAAATCGTCACAAAGGTCGTGAGCGAGGTCAGAACGGAGCGCGAGAAGGTCTCCGTGATACTCTTGTTTGCGAGTTCCTTTCTGTCCATGCGCGGATAGAGCTTCTGATTCTCGCGGATGCGGTCAAAGATAACGATTGTGTCGTTAATCGAGTAACCGACCAGTGTCAATATGCAGGCCACGAACGAGGAGCCGATGCTCCAGCGGAACAGCACATAGAACGCAAACAGAACCAGCACATCGTGGCAGAGGCACATGATAGCCGACGCCGCGAAGCGGAAATTCGAGAAACGGAAGCGGATGTAGACCAGCATGAGAAGCAGTGCAATCGCAACTGCAAGCACCGCGTCACGGCGCATCTCACCAGAGATGGTTCCCGTGATGCTCTCCGCCGTAATCTTCTCCTGGTCAACCGAGAACTTCTCCGCGAGTGCCTGGTCGAGGGACTGGCGCTCTTCGACACTCAGCGCGCGAGTCTTGATGATGACTTCATTGGTGCCCTGCACCTTTGCCGCCTGAATATCGTTGTCGCCGGTCACAGCCGCGACCACGGGCTTCACTTCCGCATCAATCTGCTCGAGCGACATGTCCTGATTGAAGGTCACATTGGTCGAGGTACCGCCCTTAAAGTCAAGGCCGAAGTTCAGTGCGCTGCCGGTCTTTGCCTGGTAAACGCCCATGCCGATGAAACCGGAGGCGATGACGACCAGCGCAAAGCCGAAGAAGAATTTTCTCTTGCCGATAAAGTCGAAGGTCTTTCTCTCCTTGACCGCGCCGAACAATCCCTTCTTGTCGAGGCCGAGCTCCAGGAACGCCGTGACCCAGCTTCTCGTAATCAAAAGAGCCGTGAACATCGAGACCACAACGCCGAGTCCGAGGGTCGTCGCAAAGCCCTTGATGGTGCCGGTGCCCATGATGTAGAGAACTGCCGCCGCAATCAGCGTCGTGATATTTCCGTCGACAATCGCAGAGAGTGCCTTGTGGAAGCCGGCCTTGACCGCATCCCGCACGCTTCTGCCGAGTCCGATCTCCTCACGGATACGGGTAAAGATGATGACGTTCGCATCGACCGCCATACCGACCGAGAGAATAATACCCGCGATACCCGGAAGGGTCATCGTGATATCAAACGCGCTGATTAAGCAGACCGTGAGGCTAATGTACAGTGCGAGTGCGAGCGAAGCCGCGAGGCCCGGCAGCCAGAAGATGCCGACCATAATGGCGACAATCGCGAGAAAGCCGACTGCGCCGGCCTTCAAGCTGGTGTGAATCGCCTGCTGGCCGAGCTGTGCGCCGACCACATTCGAGCGGAGCTCTTCGAGCTCGAGACGCAGCGAACCGATACGGATGGTGGACGCGAGCTGGTCTGCCTCATCGTAGCTCTGCATACCGTCAATCTGGCAGGTGCCGCCGGTGATGGCTTCCTTGACCACAGGATTCGAATAGGTTCTGCCGTCGTAGATAATCGCAATGCGCTGACCGACCAGCTTGCTCGTCGCTTCGGCAAAGGCCTTCGAGCCCTCCTCGGTGAAGACGAGTTCCACGAGATACTGGCTCTGTCCCGTGGTCTTGTTCTGCATCTGCGCAGGCTTTGCACTCTTCACCTGATCGCCGGTCAGAATGGTGTTGCCGCTCGGGTCCACGAAGGTCAGCGAACCCGGCCGGCCGAGATCCTCGAGAATCTGGTTTGCATCGGAGACGCCCGGAATGTCAATGTTGATGCGGTTCCGTCCCTCCTGATAGACCTGCGCCTCGGTGGAATACGTCTCCACACGCCGCTGGAGCTTGAAGATGGTATCCTTCATGTCCTGCGAGCTCGGATTCTCTTCCTTCGCCTGATATGTGATGCTGACGCCGCCCGCCAAATCGAGGCCGAGCTTAATCTTGTTTCCGCGCATACTGTCGAATGCGAGATACAAGAAGCCGACCAGCACTGCCAGGAGCACCAGAAGGCGCAGCGCACCCTTTCCCTTTTCGCTCTTCATACTAGCTACCCTCCCTAAACTGTCAGATTGCCTTTGCTTCCTCCGCCGCCGCGGCATCCAGCATTTCAGCCGCTTTGATCATGATGGCACACTCAATCCGCTTTTTCTGCATCGCACAGCCGATCTCATAGGCATCCGTCAGATTGTGATGGAAGTTCTGAGAATTTGCCGCGCAGCCGCCGCTGCAATAGAAACGCACTTCGCAATCCTTGCACTTCGGCTTTGCATAGACATTGCAAAGCTTAAACTCGTCGCAAATATCGCTGCGCTGAATGCCGGTATCGACATTGCCGAGCAAAAATTCCTCTTTGCCGACAAACTGATGGCAGGGGTAAAAATCGCCCCAGGGGGTGACCGCGAGATACTCGGTGCCCGAGCCGCAGCCGGAGAGGCGCTTCGCGACACAGGGTCCCTGCTTCAAATCAATCTGGAAGTGGAAAAAGACAAAGCCTTTTCCCTCCCGGCGGCGCTTCACATACTCGGCAGCGAGCTTGTCGTACTGCTCGAGGATAATCGGCAAGTCTTCTTCGCGAATCGCATAGGGCTCCGCGGGGTCCGCTACCACCGGCTCCATGCTCATCTTCTTGAAGCCGAGATCCGCAAAGTGCAGCACATCCTCGGAAAACTCCAGATTGTTGTGCGTAAACGTGCCGCGGATGTAGTAGTCCTTGTGCTCCTTGTCCCGCTCCGCCGCAAAACGCTGGAACTTCGGGACAATGATGTCATAGCTGCCCTGCCCGCCGCGCGTCGGACGCATGCGGTCATTCACTTCTTTCCGGCCGTCCAGCGAGAGGACCACATTCGACATCTCTTTGTTACAGAACGCCGTGATCTCATCGTTTAAGAGCACGCCGTTCGTGGTCAGCGTAAAGCGGAACTTTTTATCGTGCGTCTTCTCGAGCGAGCGCCCGTATTCGACCAGCTGCTTTACGACCTTCCAGTTCATGGTCGGCTCGCCGCCGAAGAAATCGACCTCGAGATTCCGTCTTGCACCGGAATTCGCGACAAGGAAGTCAAGAGCCTTCTTGCCGACCTCAAAGCTCATCAGCGCTCTTCTGCCGTGATACTCACCCTCTTCCGCAAAGCAATAGCGACATGCGAGGTTGCAGTCGTGTGCAATGTGAAGACAGAGCGCCTTGACAACCGTCTTTCTCGCCTTGAAGTCGCGCACAAACGTCTGATAGCTGTCCTTGGTGAACAGCTCTTCGCCGTCGATGAGCGCCTGCATGGTCTCGATGACCTCTTCGATTTCCTCCGCCGGGAACTCACCGCCGAGTTCCTTCCGAACCGCCTCCTTGGCAGCCTCCGGAAGCGGCTCCGGCCGCTCCAGTTCTCCGACCAGAGGCTCCGTCACCTGTACGGCGCGGTAAAATGCGGGGTCCGCGACATGCACCGAGCCGGAGTTTACATCCATCACGATGGCAATGCCGTTGTTAATAAACTGATGAATCAAGCCTTTACCTGCTTTCTATCTCTACTCAAATACAAACTTCTCTCTATCTCTATGCGGTCCCCGCCGCGCGCAGACCGCAAAAATACTCCGCAAGATAAGAACCCCTACAATCCTCTTCAGACTGTAGGGGTCTCCCGACGTCTCCGGGATCTTATCTGTTCTCGTTCTCGCAGCTCTGATTTCCAACGGTGCAGGAAGTCTTGCACGCGGACTGGCAGGAAGTCTGGCACTCGCCGCAACCACCGTGCGCCATGCTTGCCTTCAGAGGCTTCTCATTCAGCGTCATAACATGCTTCATCTTCTTAATCCTCCTCTCCGTGATACTGAAAAAAGTATAGCATACGAAAAATTACTTGACAACGGATTTCTCCGGTGCCAAAGAGAGCTTCACCTCGGCAATTCGGGTCTGCTCCATGCGCGTAACCGTGAAGCTGATGCCGCCTTTTGTCACACACTCTCCTTCCTTCGGAAAGTGTTCAAGCTGCTCGAGCACATAACCGCCGATCGACTCATAGTCTTCCGATGCGAGGTGCAACTGCAGGACCTCGTTCACATCGTCAATCTTCACATTGCCCTCAATCAGATAGGTGTTCGGGGCGATGCGCCGTATGCTCTTCTCCTCGTCGCGGTCGTATTCGTCGCGGATTTCACCGACAATCTCCTCGAGAATGTCTTCCATCGTGACCATACCGGCTGTCACGCCGTACTCATCGAGCACAATCGCGAGATTCGTATAATTTTTCCGCATCTCGACCATGAGCTCCGAAGTTTTTTTCTGTTCATAAGTAAAGAGAGGCTTCCGCATGAGCTCTGCGATGCGGAAGGGTTTATCCTGCGCGCGGAACAGAAGATCCTTGATATTCAAAATGCCCACGATGGTATCGGCGCTCTCTTTGTAGACCGGAATACGCGTATACTTTTCCTCGCGCACCACTTCCATAAGTTCGTCGTAGCCGGCCTCCACATCGATACAGGTCATATCGATGCGGGGAATCATGATGTCGCGCGCACTGCGGTCGCCGAAGTCGAACACATTATCAATCATCTTCCGCTCGCTGTTCTCGATCACACCGTCCTCATGTCCGACCTGCACAATGGTACGCAGTTCCTCCGCGGTCATGAGTTC
Organism: Stomatobaculum longum; assembly: GCA_000242235.1. Taxonomy (GTDB): domain Bacteria; phylum Bacillota; class Clostridia; order Lachnospirales; family Lachnospiraceae; genus Moryella; species Moryella longum. The sequence goes on along the minus strand of JH590863.1, from coordinate 528,339 downwards.
CCGCTTGCCGGGGCGATCCGCGCCGAACAGCTTCATCACGAGCCGCGCCAGATTGTTGACCACAAAGACCAGGGGCGTAAACAGCCACATCAGACATTTGACAGGTCCCGCCGCGCGGAGCGCAATCTGCTCGGCGTTGCGGCTTGCCATGGTCTTCGGCGCAACTTCGCCGAAGACCAGCACGGCGAGGGTCAGGATGCCCGTCGCGACACCGACCAGTTTGCTGCCGAAGAGCGAGAGGGTCACGGTCGTCGCGAGCGAGGAGGCATAGAGATTCACGACATTGTTGCCGATCAGAATGACCGAGAGCATCTTCTCGGGGTTCTGTAACACCGCAAGCAAGGTCATGGCACGCTTATCCCCCTGTCCCGTGAGGGTACGGATGCGGATGCGGTTCACCGTGGTGAGCGCGGTCTCCGAAGAAGAAAACAGCGCCGAGAGCACAAGCAGGGCAATCAGCATACATAGTTCGACAAGATCCTGATGACTCAATGTTTCACTCCTTTTATTCCGATGCGCCGAAGGCCTCGCACAAGTTCCGTCGCCGACAGGACAACCATACCGGCGGCAATGTAAAGGTCTCCCAGATTAAAGACCAGATGACACAGTTTTTTTGGCGTAAACGAAAAATAATCAACCACATAGCCCCGGAAAAAGCGGTCAAACAAATTGCTCCCGCCGCCCGCAAGCACCAGCGCAAGTGCCGTCTTTTCGATCTTTCGCCCGCGCTTCGGCAAGAGGCGCGAGAGGCGGAGCAGCACAAGACACTCGACCAGCAGTGGCCCGTATTTCACCACCTCCCGGCGTTTTTCCAGAAACCCGAGCGGCAGGCCGCGATTCCGAAATTTTTTGAGCAGCAACACCGGTTTCCCGCCCGGCATTTCCCGCGGAAACGAGCGATCCGGCAGACCCTCGATTGCGCTTTTCCCGATCAGGTCGAGCGCCGTCAGACAGGCAATCAGGCGATAGTACCACATCACGCCGCCCCCATGCTCCGTCCCATCAGCGTGGACATGATGTACCAGATCAGGACAATGACGCCGAGCACAATCCGGTAATAACCGAAGACCTTGAAGTCATTCTTCTTGACCCAGCTCATCAGAAAACGGATTGAGTAGACCGAGACCAGGAAAGCGACAAGCATCCCGAGCACGAGATAAAGAATCTCCGCATTGCTGAAACGAAAACCGAACTTCACAAACTTCGCAAACTTCAAGAGGCTTGCTCCGAACATGACCGGTATCCCCACAAAAAAGGAAAACTCCGCGCCCACCGCGCGGGAACAGCCGAGTATCACGGCGCCGAGTATTGTGACGCCCGAACGCGAGGTTCCCGGAATCAGCGCGAGCACCTGAAACATGCCGATGTAGAGCGCGGTCTGGTAGTTTAGCTGCCACATCTTGGTAATCTGCGGCTTGCTCGTCTGATTTCGATTCTCAATCAGAATGAAGAGGATGCCGTAAATGACCAGCATAATCGAGACCACAAGACCGTTGTAGAGGTGCGCGTCCATCCAGTCGTCGAGCAGCTTGCCAAGGATGGCCGCAGGTACGCAGGCCACAATAATCTTACTCCAGAGGATCAGGGCAACCCTTCTCTGGTCGCCGCGTTTCGAGCGACTCAAAGGATTCAGGCGGTCAAAGTAGAGCATGACCACGGCTAGTATCGCGCCGAGCTGAATCACAACGCGAAACATCTCCATAAATTCCGGCGATACATCCAGCTGAATCAATTTGTTGATCAAAATGAGGTGGCCGGTCGAACTGATGGGGAGCCACTCCGTGAAACCCTCCACCATGCCGAGCACTATGACTTTCAGGATTTCTATGATGCGCATGCGTCTTCTCTGTTCTCCTTTTTTCGTTAATCCGCCTTACGGGCGTCATATATTTTCAATCTGCCAGTCAATCGGCGCTTCGCCGACCGACTGCAGGAATTCGTTGGTCTTCCGGAAATGCCCGCAGCCAAAGAAGCCGCGACTCGCCGAGAGCGGCGAGGGGTGGGGCGAGGTCAATACGAGATGTCTTGATGTATCAAGCATCGGGAGCTTCTCCTGCGCGGGGCGCCCCCAGAGCAGAAAGACCAGACGATGCTCCGACTGATTTGCCGCGGCGAGAATCGCATCGGTAAACTGCTCCCAGCCCTGATTCCGGTGGGAAAAAGCCGCGTGGGCGCGCACCGTGAGCACCGTGTTTAGGAGCAGCACGCCCTGTTCCGCCCATTTTTTGAGATACCCGTTGTTCGGAATATAGCAGCCCAGCTCGTCGTGGAGTTCGCGGTAAATGTTCTTCAGCGAAGGCGGAATCACCGGTTGCGTCGGCAACACCGAAAAGGCGAGCCCGTGCGCCTGGTTCGGCTCGTGGTAGGGATCCTGCCCCAAAATCACGACGCGGACCTTTTCAAGCGGCGTCAGCGTCAGCGCCTCGAAAATCCGATCCGCCGCCGGGTATACCGTCTCTGTCCGGTATTCATCTTCTATAAAGTGATACAGCTTCGCATAGTACGGCTTTTTAAACTCCGCCCGAAGCGCCGGGAGCCAGTCATTCTCAATAGCTGCCACAAAACCTCACCTTCCTCTCCTCGCGGTAACTATTTGTTTTTCTTTAAAAATATGCCTAAATCATAGCATAAAACGAAACCCCCTGCGCGGCTTTTTTGCCGTGCAAGGGGTTTGTTTCGCCCTCAGCGCACTTCCCGGTGCAGCGTATAGCGCCGAAGTCTCGGGCAATACTTCATTGCCTCCATGCGCTCCGGGTGGAGTTTCTTGTTCTTCGTGGTGGTATAGTTCCGGTCCCCGCACTCCGTGCAGGCAAGGGTGACGCGCGTTCTTCCTGAATTTGCCATGGCTTTTCTCCTCTCAGCAAAACGCTCCGGCAGTGCGCCGGAGCGGACACAGGATGTGGAACAGGGAGGCTCTTGCGACTTTGAGGCACTCGTATTTGCATCCTGTTTGCATATTCATAGTAGCAAAGCCTTACCCGGCTGTCAATCCGTGCGCGCCTTTATTTTTCGTCGAGCACCTGAAAAATGAAAAATTTGAGGTAATAGGTCTCTCCGGCCGCCCAGAGAATCGGATGATCCGGCGCCTGCGTGGAAAAGTACACCTGGCGGAGGCGCTTTCTCGCGCCGCGCGCCGCTTCCTGCAGGGTTCTCGCAAACAGCTCCTGATCCATGAAGTGCGAGCAGGAACAAGTCGCCAAAAAGCCGCCGTCCCGCACAAGCTTCATCCCGCGAAGATTAATGTCCCGATAGCCCTTGACCGCGCGCTTAATCGTCTCCCGCGACTTGGTAAAGGCCGGCGGATCCAGAATCACAAGTTCGAAGCGCTCTTTCGCAGCCTCCAGTTTCGGCAGCAGCTCAAACACATCCGCGGTCTCAAAGCGCACGCGCGCCGAGAGTCCGTTTAACGCGGCATTCTCGGTGGCCTGTGCGACACCGAGCGCCGAGGCATCGACCCCCAGCACTTCCCGCGCGCCCGCAAGACCCGCGTTTAAAGCAAAAGACCCCGTGTGCGTGAAGCAGTCCAGCACCCTGGCGCCCGGCGCAAACCGCTGGATTGCACGGCGATTCAGCTTCTGATCCAGAAAGAAGCCGGTTTTCTGCCCCTCTGCGACATCCACGAGATAGCGAACGCCGTTTTCCCGAATCTCGACTTTCGTGTCAAAGGGCGCCGAGAGGAAGCCCTTATGCCGCTCCATTCCCTCCTTGAGCCGCTCTTTCGCGTCACTCCGTTCATAAACGCCGCGTATCGGCAGCCCCTCACCGGAGAGCACCTCGAGCAGGAGCCGAAGCACGGTCTCCTTCATTCTGTCCATGCCGAGCGCCAGACTCTCGAGCACCAGGACATCGCCGAACTTATCGACCGTGAGCCCCGGCAGAAAATCCGCCTCTCCGAAAACCAGGCGGCAGGCCGAGGTGTCAATGACCTGCTTTCGGAGGCGCACGGCGTCCAGAAGGCGCTGTCTTAAAAACGCCTCGTCAATTTGCTGCTCCGCGTGCCGCGTCATCATGCGGACGCGCAGTTTGGAGTGCATGTTCAGAAAACCGTTGCCGAGCGGATAACCGTCAAAATCCAGCACCGTCACGAGATCACCGTTCGTAAAGTCCCCCTCGATCCGCTCCACTTCGTTGTCATAAATCCAGGCGCCGCCGCTCTTAAAACTTCGGGCCGCTCCTTTTTTCACCGTTACCTTGCAGGGATACATGTTCCGTTCCTCCTCAGTTTCGCATGCCGGGTTCCCAGCGTACCGAGACCCCCATGCCGAAGGCGTTCGGCCCTGTGTGGCAGGCGACGCTGTAGGACAGCGGGTCGTAGGTCACGGTCTCCTCCGGAAATGCCGCCTGTCCGAGCGCCTGCCAGTCGGCGACATCGGCCGCCTCCAAGAAACTTCCGGTCTGGCCGACCCATATCTTTCTGCCCTCCGCGCGGAATTCCGCGGCTGCCTTGACAATCTCCTCGACTTCCCGCTTCTTGCAGTGCTTTGTGCCGCGGACCGTTGCAAACGGCTCGACCTTCTCGCCCTTGATGACCAGGAGCGGCTTAATGTTCAGAATACTGCCGACCGTGGCAGCCGCCCCCGAAATCCGGCCGCCGCGCTTCAGATATTTCAGATCCTCCACGCCGACATAGACAATCGAGAGAAAGGCAAGTTTCTCAATCTCTTCCTTCATCTCCTGTGCCGAGATCCCTGCTTCGCGCATCGCGAGTGCGTCCCGGATGATATGACGCATCGTAATCGAAATGCGGTGCGCATCCGCGACCACAACCCGGCCGTCGTAGTCCTCGGCGAGCAGGCACGCGGAAGCATAGGAGGCGCTGAGCCCCGAGGACATCGGAATAAAGAGCAGTTCCTCGTAGTCCTCGAGCAAACGATCCCAGAGCGCCGCCATCTCGCCCGGTGAAGGCTGCGAAGTGCGAAGCACCGTATCGCTTTGCAAAAGTTCGTAGAAGCGATCCGGCGTGAGGTTCTTCCCCTCGTGATACACTTCCTCGCCCGCAATAAAGGGCATGGGCAGTACAAAAATGCCAAGCTGTTCGGCCTCTGCCCGAGAAATACCGCTGTTGGAATCTGTCACAATCGCTGTCTTCATGATTTACCTCTCCTCATTCTCGGCCACGGCGCGGTAAGGCTGCGCGGGCGGGGAAATGTGTTCCTCTTGAAACGCTTTCGCAATGCGCTCCGTGAGCGCAAAGTTTAAGTTCCAGTAATCCGGGTTCTTACACCAGACCCGCAGCGTAAAGAGCAGGCCTTTTTCCTGCAGCTCCGTGAGTGCGACAAAGGGCGCCGCGACGGCGTCCGGCGGCTGTAAGACCGCGCTCTCCGCCGCAATCGCCGCCCGCAAAATCTCTTTGACGCGCTCGGGGTCCTCGTTCCGCCCAACCAGGAAGGTGAGATCCAGACGGCGCTTTGCCATAGAGCTGTAGTTGGTGATGTTCGCATTCATCAGGCTGCCGTTCGGCACCGTGATTTTCTTGTTGTCGATGCCGACCAGCACCGTGTAAAAGAGTCCGATTTCATCGACCGTGCCGCCGACCTGCGCTGCCTCGATATAGTCGCCGATTGCAAACGGACGCGTGAGCGTCAGCATAATGCCGCCCGCGAGGTTTGAGAGTGCGCCCTGCATGGCAAGCCCTAAGGTCACACCGGTCGAAGCGACGACCGCCGTGACCGAAGCCATCGGGATGCCGAGCACCGCAATGACCGCGAGCACCAGCAGTGCGTAGAGCGCCGTCCGGGTCGCATTCAGAAGGAAACGCCGCATGGTTCTATCCATCGGCAGCTGCATCTTCGGTTTGAGCGAGAGCCCCAGAATCTTCCGGATGAGGTGCGTGCCGATCCACCAGAGCAGCGCGGCAAAGACCGTTCGGAGCAGCATCCCCCAGAGCATTGCCCCCGTTCCGGGTTTCCAGAGCACATTGTGCCAGAACCACTGCACAAAGGTCACATGCTCGGTCACCTTCTCCGTGACCGCCTCCGAGACCGCATTCGAAACCTGTCCGACTTGATCTGTCATGATTGCCTCCTCAAAGTAGCGGCGAAATCAGGCGGAGCAGACAGTGCTCAGCCCGCTGAAACAATGTTCTGCCGTGGAGATACCGCTCCGTGACCTCACGGCACTGCGGGAAGGTATTCCAAAAACACTGCTTAATGTCGAGCACCGCGCGATAGCGGTAAAACAGGACGCCGTTCTCAAAGTGGTGGTAGAGCGAACGGAAATCTAAGTTGATGGTCCCGCAGGTCGCAATTTCATCGTCCGCGACACATTGCTTCGCGTGCATGAAGCCCGGCGTGTATTCATAGATTCGGACACCCGCGCGCGCAAGCACATTGTAGTAGGAACGCGTCGCCTGATAGACCATCTTCTTGTCCGGGATTCCCGGCGTCACAATACGCACATCCACGCCCCGCTTTGCCGCGAGACAGAACGCCTGACTCATTTCGTCCGTGATAATCAGATACGGCGTCATGAAGTAAACATAGCGCTTCGCGTGGTTTACGAGATTCATGTATACATTTTCACCCGTCTGTTCATGGTCCAGCGGTGAATCCGCATAGGGCTGGCAGTAGCCGGGTTCCGCCGCGCAGTAGTCCGGCAACGCGAGGTATTGCCCGAAGTCCTCGATACCGCCCCCGCCCTTCCGGATGGAATTCCAGTTCTCGAGGAAGATGCCGGTCAGGCTGCGCACCGCCTCACCGGTCAGGCGTATGCCCGTGTCGAACCAGTGCCCGTAGGGATGCGTGATGTTAAAGTACTCCTCAGCCAGATTGTAACCGCCGGTAAAGCCGACTTTTCCGTCGATCACCGTAATTTTCCGGTGGTCCCGGTGATCCAGGAACGCATTGAAAAAAGGCGTCATCGGATTAAAGACTCTCGTGCGGATGCCGGCCGCCTCCATGCGCCGGATAAAATCGTGGTCGATGAACCAGATGCTGCCGATGTCGTCGTAGAAGAGCCGGACTTCCACACCCACGGCCGCACGCGCCGAGAGGACCTCGAAGAGGCGCTCAAACGCGCTCTTCTCCTCAATCGCGTGGTACTCCATGAAGATGAAACGCTCTGCCTTTTTGAGCGCCTCCAGTTGCGCCGCAAAGGCTTCCTCCGCAGTCGGATAAAAACAGATGTCGGTGTCGCGGTACACCGGATAGCCGAGCCGGTCCGAGAGGTAGCGGAACTGGTTTGCGATGCCGTAGTCCACCGTTTCGAGTTCCTCTAAAATACCGCCCTGCTGCGGCATGAGCGGAAACAGCCGATCTTCGATTTTCTCATAGCGCAGCCGCATGCGGTGTGTTGCGCCGTTAAAACCGATCAAGAGATACAGCGGGACACCGAAAAACGGCGCCGCGGCAATCAGCAGAATCCAGGGCATCTTCATCGCGGCGTTGATGTGCCGCCCGTAAATTCCGAGCACCAGGATGAGCGCAAGAGTGTGAATCAGAACCGGAATCCAGGGGTAATCGCCCGTCAGATCCCGAATCATCACATAGAGCCAGATTAACTCAAGCAGAATTGCGAAGACCGCAAACAAGCCGCGCTTGATGCCGTTTCGCACCTCTGTTTTTCGCTCCACCCGCACTGCCCGTCTCATCTCTCCCTGTATCCTTTCCGTCGTTTGAAGAAACTGTTCTCTCAGTGTAACACGCAAGCCCCTTCTTGTCGCGTTTTTATGCACTTCCGCCCCGCATTGTAAGCAAGTCTGTGCTAAAATAGAAGTGTCAAAATATAGCGGCAGCCCGCTTTTCGTAGGAGGAAACAAGATGAAAGAACTAGGCTATTACGACGGCAACTTCGGTCCCCTCAGCGAGATGCAAATTCCCATGTGCGACCGCGCCTCCTGGTTCGGCGACGGCGTCTATGACGCAGGTCCTGCGCGGCACGGCGTTATCTTTGCACTCGATGAACATGTGGATCGCTTTTTCCGGAGCGCGGCACTGCTCGACATCACGATGCCGCTCACGAAAGACGAACTGAAAGCGCTCTTACAGCGCCTTCTCCGGGAAATGGATGACGATGAACTCTTTGTCTACTACCAGGTGACGCGCGGCAATCCCGCCGTCCAGAAGCGCTCCCACTGTTACGAGCACGGCGTGCCCGGAAAACTCTGGATCACCCTGACGCCGAACAAAATTTCCGACGGCGCAGAGCCCGTGTCCCTGATCACCTGCGAGGACACCCGCTTTTTGCACTGCAACATCAAGACTTTAAACCTGATTCCGTCTGTCATGGCCTCCGAGAAAGCGCGCGATGCGGGCGCCGCCGAAGCGGTCCTGTACCGCCCCGGCGAACTCGTGACCGAGTGCGCGCACTCGAATGTCCACATTTTAAAGGACGGCGTTCTGAAGACCCACCCGGCCGACAACCTGATTCTCGGCGGCATTGCCCGCGCCCATCTGCTCCGCGCCTGCGAAGCTCTCTCGATTCCGACCGATGAGACCGCCTTTACGCTCTCAGAGCTCTTCGCAGCAGATGAAGTCATTGTCACAAGTTCCTCAAACCTCTGCATTCGCGCCGACCGGATCGACGGCAAAGTGGTCGGCGGCAAGGCTCCAGAACTCTTTGAGCGCCTGCGCCGCTACCTGCTCGACGAATACATGACCGTGACCGCCTGATTCAGGCGGTCTTTTTGCTTGCGAGAAAACGGTACACCGCCGTGCCGACGATCAGCACATAGCCGAATACGCTGAGCAGATCCGGCAATTCTCCGAATAAGAGAAACCCGAAGAGCGCCGCAAACACCACCTGAATGTAGTCGTAGACCGAAATTTCCTTGGCCGGTGCATAGGTGTAGGCCATCGTGATGCCGAGCTGCCCGAGCGCAGCCGCGCAGCCGGACAGAAGTAAAAACGCAAGCTGCCGCACACCCATGGGCTCATATCCCGCAAGCATCAGCGGCAACACCGTGATGCAAGAAAACACCGAAAACGAGAGGATGATTACCGGTCCCTTGACCCCGCCCTGTCCCGCCTTCCGGACAAAGGTATAGGCCGTGCCCGCGCAAAAACCGCCGAAGAGACCGACCAGCGCCGACACCGAGGCGAGACCGATTCCCGGCTTGATGACCAGAATGGCCCCCGTGAGCGCGACTAGCAGGCAGAACCAGTCCCGCTTCACCGGCCGCTCGCGCAAAATAAAGAGCGACATCAGAATCGCAAAAAACGGCGACATTTTATTGAGCATCGTCGAATCGGCAATCGGCAGATGATCGATGGCCCAGAAGTTCGCGATGACACCGAGCATGCCGACAAACGAGCGCAGGAACACCGCCAGGCGATTGCCCTTTCCGATCCGGAACGGCTCCCCCGCGCGCCGCAGCATAAAAATCGCGACCAGCGCGGCGACCAGATTCCGGAAAAAGACCTTCTGCATGACCGGCAACGGCCCCGCGAGCCGCACAAAGACCGCCATCAGCGAAAAGCCCGCCGCAGCGAGCACAATGAATAAAATTCCCTTCGCGGTATTTCCTCTCAAACTCATTTCCTCACTTTGCTGTTCTTTTTTATTATTTTGCGATGAAACCGTGTTTTTCGCAAGGCGCGATTCGCGGAAGTTTCAGGCAGTTTTTCTATGTTTCATTGCATTTCCCACCTTCTGCTTTCTGTTATATAGATACATTTAGTGCTTGCTATTTTTGTTTGCTTGACAAAGCTCCGGCTTGTCAACACAATTGTATTACAGGAGGTTGCTATTATGCCAACAATCAGTTTGCGCGTCAGCGAAGAAGAGTTAAAACTCTTCCAAGACTTTGCCAAGTTAAATCAAATACCAAACAGGCAATTCAGTCACTCAAATAATTAGATCGCTCTGTCCTCATTCTGATCAAGTCCTGGATTGAAAAGAACTTAGTCGATACCGATGACCCGCGGCGTCACGGAAAAGGCTTGACTTCAAACCGCAGCGGTCAATGGAGATATCGTGTCGGAAATGATCGCATCCTTGCCGAAATCGAGGACAAGGAACTGATCATTCTCGCCATCGAAGCCGGACACAGGAACAGTGTCTATAAAGCCTGACCGACATTGCCGAACGAACTGCATTTCTGCTTCGGAAAAAGGCTGATTTAAGACAAAGAAGCGTCCGTATCAACAACTTCATTGATACGGGCGCTTCTCGTGTTGTCTTACCTGTTCTTTCGCTGCTCCAGGTAATCGTTTAACTCGGCATTGACAATATCCGTGATGAACATGTGACCGGGGACATGGGTGATGACAATCGGCGGCTTCGCATTCTCCACCGCCGCCTGGGGCGTCACGCCGCAGGGCCAGAACACGGGAATCTCGCCCTCGCGAATCTCAACCGCATCGCCGTAGTCCGGCTTCATCACATCTCGAACGCCGATTTTCTCCGGCTCGCCAATCTGCACCGGCGCGCCGTGGACATTCGGCATCTTCACCGTGATGTCATAGGCTTTCTTCGCCTGCTCCGGCGTCATCGGCCGCATCGAGCAGACCATGGGACCCGCAAAGGGGCCGACCTTCTCAGTCTGAATATTGGTCTTAAACATGGGGACATTCCGCTTCATCTCAATGTGGCGAACCGGAACCCCCGCCGCCATCAGCGCTTCCTCGAACGAAAACGAGCAGCCGATCAGAAACCCCACATAGCCCTCTTTCCAGTACGAAGAGACATCGGTGAGCTCCTTGGTCACGACGCCGTTCTCATAGACCCAGTAGCGCGGTACATCGCTGCAGATATTTCCGCCCTCGCCCATCGCGTGGGTCTCGGGACTTCCCTTGACGATTTCCAGCACAGGGCAGGCAAACGGATTCTTCTCGGCGTAGCGCTCAAAATCGGCCGCGTACTCTCCGGGCAGAATGACCAGGTTCGCCTGGGCATAGCCCCGGCACATCCCGGCGGTCGGGAAGTCAATCTTCCCCTCCCGAATCAGCCGCCGAACCTCAGAGGGTTTCCTGTCGATATAAGGGGTGATGTCAAAAGCCATAGGTTCGCTCCTTTCTTAAATCAACGCTCACTGCCTGTCTCTGTTACCTTCCATCACTTACCTGCATCGCAACCACAGTTCCGCTGCGTCGCAAATGCCGCGTCTTATGCGCGCACTGCCGTGACGCCGATCTCCACCTTTGCATTCTTCGGGAGTGCCGCGACCTGGAAGGCCGCGCGCGCCGGATACGGTGCCGCAAAGAACTCCGCGTAGACCTCATTCATCGCCGCAAAATCCGCGATGTCCGCGAGGTAAACCGTCGCCTGCACGACGTGCTCAAAGCCGAGACCCGCTTCCTTCAGAATCGCACCGATATTCCGGAACACCTGTCTGGTCTGTCCCTTGATATCATCCGCCGAGAACTCACCGGTCGCCGGGTCCAGCGGAATCTGTCCCGAAATAAACAGGGTGCCGTTTGCCTCAATCGCCTGCGAGTAGGGGCCGATGGCCGCCGGTGCCGCCTGGGTTGCAATTGCTTTCTTCATACCAGATATCTCCTCTCTGCATCAATCAACAGTTTCTTTCAGTATACTACTTCGACTGTGCCGCCGGTGCGAAAATTTTCTCTGCCTCCAGCGCCTCCGCAATCTGCTGCCGGATGTGTTCGGAGAGCGCAGCCCGCGTGCGGTTTGTTTTGCCGGGGCGCAGCGCAAAGGTTTCCAGCGGGAAACTATCCGAAGAGAGCGGCAAAGTGACCGTATCGGGTGTCAGAGCCATCACGCGGCGCACCGGATGGGTTCTCAGCACCTTTCCCCTGCCGCCGTAAATCTCATCGCTGCACGCATTCTTATAGTAGGTCTCCAGCTGACCGAGACTCGAGCGCTTTCCGCTCCAAATCTGCGAAATCTTCCGGTACTTGCACTCGAGGATAATGCTACCGACATACCAGCCCGTCCGCTTGCTGAAAATGTGCAACAGCAAATCCGGATGATTGTGACTACTGCCGTTGTGGTCTGTCGCAAAGTAAAGCGGATCCCGCTCGGTGTCCCGATTCCGCTGCTCCAACGTCTGGTTATAAACCAGCGTGAAGCGCGCCGTGTCGTTTTCAAAGCCGACCCGGCTGCCGTCCCGCAGGGAAAGCCCGCCGCCCTCGCCGACCGCGTAGCTCTCCTCGCGGATTGTCTCGGTCGCGAATTCCTCCAGCACATGCTGGAGTTTAAAGTAGCACCAGAGCTCATAGAGAAGACTGCTCTTTTGATAACTCAGGCGGTACAGCTCCTGCATAGTCACACCGAGGTGATCCCGCTTCAGCGCGAGATACAACCGATAAACCATGTAGTAGCGGCTGTCCGATAAAATCCCCTGCGGCACGGTATACAGCTCGGACAGGGATACCGTCTGATACCAATAACTGCTTCGAAGCGCTTCCAGAATATGCCGGTAGCGCCGCACGGTCTTCGTGAACGCGTGCATGCGGCCTCCACTGAGCTGCGGATCCTCGGTATACCGCGAAAACTCCGTCAGCTTCGCGGAGAGAGCATCCGCCATAATGCGGAGCATACGATTCTCGGGGATGTCATAGTCGAGGCGCTTTTTCGGAATCAGCTGCACATGCGACACGCCGCCGCGCGCCAGATCGGCGCGCAAGCTCTTCTCATCCAAGCGACCGCTCGCTTCTATGGGCTCCTTCTCGTAGACAGTCTTAATCTCGTAGCGCGGTTGCTCTCTGATTTCAAGAAGTGCGGCAAAGAGTTGGCTCTCCTCGGCCTCGAGGCGCTCGAGATCCCGGAATGCGCGGAGCGGGAGCGCCTGCTCACCGTCGATGCCGCGCCCCGCCTGTCCCTTTTTCCAGCTTCTGCTGAGCCCCTCGAACTCTGCCTCGAGCTCCTGCTGCATAATCTTCCACTCGCTGTGATCGAGTTGCCGGGGGGCCACCTCAAAACTGCCGTAGTAGCGTGTGCCCTCCGCGAGGACAAAAAATGCCATGCGCTCCACCAGCAGTCCCTCTTTGCCGGCGCCGCAGAGCCGGAACCGCTCTGCCGAAGGCGCGATATAGTCGCCCGCGTCGTCATGCAGCACACGGCCCACATCTTCCGCGACATCCAGACAGGGGAGATAGAGCCTTGCCCCCGCATCCGCCGACTCGAATAAGAGCTCCACGCCCTCGTTCTCCCGGATAAACACAGTCGCTGCGCCCGTCAGGCTGTTTGCCCCCGGCAGGAGAACAAATTTCGTGGCCTCTTTCTCTGCTGTCACAGCCTGTCCGCCCGGCTCGTACGCGAACGTGCGAATCACCGACAGCGAAAAGGGGAGTTTAGTTGCAGTAACCATAGCTCTCTACTTCCTTCTTCTTCTGCGCGAGCAGGGCCCGGCTCTTCGCAAACTGCGAGAGTGACTGATACTTGTCCAGTACCGCAAGCAGACTGCCCTCGCCATTCTCCTGCAACGCCGGTCCCACCACGCTCTCCACACCGCGGAGCTTGGTCAGCACACGCTGAACCAGCTGCAGATCGAGTGCGCGGTCAAAATCCAGCGCTTCCTCCTTCGGCAGATTACTCAGGTACTTTAAGACATTCTTCACGACACGCGGCCCGGCGCCGTACTTCGGGCTCAGGCTCTGCAGTGCGCAGTGCACCTCCCAAAGCAGGCTTCGCACCTCCCGAGCATTTGGAATCTGCTCCTTCACAATCAGTTTCTCATAGTCCTGGGTGCTCCAGATCTGTGTCTTGCCGACCGCCGCAAAGGTCTTATCCTGCCACTCGGTCGCATAATTCAGAACTTCGAGCTCAATCACATTCGCGCGGTCCAGCACCTTGTCCGAGAAGTGATGCGTCGTCTCATCGATATTGACGGTGCCGATGAATTTCACATTGTTGCCGATTTCAATCTGGAACGGATAGTCCGCCGCGTTGTAGAGCTTGCCCATGTACTGCTTGTCATAGAGCTGTAACTCCCGCTGCCCCGCCGGACGCTCCAGAATCGAAAGGAACTGGCTGAAGTAGTGCTCGACCCGCGCGAGATTCATCTCCTCGAAGCAAACCAGGAAGAGCTTATTCTTATTCTCCTCCCGCTGCGCGCGCACCAGAAAGTCCACAAAGCCCGAGTCCGCCGCGTGGTAAACCATATGCGCGAGATCCACATAGCCGAGAAGATCGGCGTCATCGCTCCAGGACGGGCGCACCGGCACCATGAGCATCTGGCTGTCCTCGAGGTCTGCGCTCGCATTGAGGCCGAGCGCCTTTGCGTAGACATTGACGAGAGAGGATTTTCCGGTGCCGCTGAGGCCCGAGAGAATCACAAGATCGCTGCATTTCACCGCCGTGTGGAAGTTCACAAAGTCGCTCCGCTTGTAGTAGCAGCGGCTCTTCTGCGCATAGTACTCCATCATGTCGAAAATCAGCGCCTCGTTCTTTTCCGTCGTCGCGATCTTCTCGAGCTCCGTTTCGTCGAGCTGTTCCTTCAGCTCCTGCCCCACTGCGGACTGACTTGCCGTATCCTCTGTCTCCTCCGCCGCACTCTCTTCTCTCCTGCCCGCGGCTTCCGCTTCCCGCAACGCCGCCTCTGCCGCCGCGCGCTCCGCGGCAGCCTTCTGCCGTGCCTCTTCCTCGTCCTTCTCGGCCTGCAGCACGGCACTCTTTAACTGGTTGTCAATCTTGCGGTAGATGTCGGCCGGCACATAGCTCACGCAGGGATTATAGCTGTCATCGTAGACAAAGTTCTCGATGTACTCGCTCATATCAATCGTGAACAGATATTTTCCCTGCAGCACGCAGGCGCCGACCGGATCCGTCTCTGCGCTCTCAATGCTGCCGACCGCAAAGAGCTTTCCGTCCGCATCCCGCCAGAGCACAAACGCGGGAGCCGAGCTCTCGATGTCATAGCCGTAGAGACTGCCGAGCTGCTCGCCGACCTTGATATCCGCGAGAAACTCCGCGCGGGTATCGTAATTCCGGTACAGGTTCCAGCTTTTGTTGTACTCCCAGTCGCGCACTTCTTCATCGTTCTTGCTGCAGAAGACCGGCACCGCATAGAATTCCGTACTCTGGTCGAAGGACTTCGGCACCGGCACCAGATGCACATCCGTCATGCTGCGCACTTCCATGCCGTTGACGTTTTTGGTCTGAACCTTAAAGATAAAGAGCTGATTCTCCATGAACGCCTCGAAATTGTCGATGCGCGCATCATCTCCCGCGTAGATGTCATCCGAAAAATCCGACAGCAGATTTCCGAAGCCCGTGACAAACGAAGTCGCGGCATCCGGCAGGAGCAATGTCTTTACATTATACTGAATGATATTCATGCGGTTAATGAAGATAGAGCTGCGCCCCGACTGATCATACCGCGCCAGACGTCCGATGTATTCCCGATAATTCTTGTTCATTTCCGTTTCATCTCCTCGATTGCATTTTTCAAGTTACCGATGCTAAGTACCTTAAGGCTTGTGTAGGACTTGAGTTTCAGCTTGTCCGCGTAACTCATGGTCCCGCTTACATTCCAGATTTCTTCGTATTCTTTCCAGGGCAGTTTTTCTAACCCTGTCAGATCCGAGCGAAGATCACAGTTTAAATCCTCTGCCTCCTCGCTGATATCCACGCGCGAGAAGATTAAAATTTTCGGAAGCTTGCTCTTTTCCCGGAGCTGCTTTTCCTCGTACTTTTTCAGTAATTCCAGTCGCTTTTGCAACTCCTGTTTCTCCTCTTCGGCAGCCTTTACTTTGTTCATCGCCTCGCGGACCTTTTCTTCCCGCACTGCAAGCTCCTTTTCGAAGTCGGACCTAAGCTCCTCTTTTTCTGCCTCAAGGCGCCGTACCTGCTTTTCGAGATTTCGCTTCTCTCCCTGCTCATTGTCGAGCTGTATGCGAAACTCCTGCTTGGCCTCTTTGCTCTGCTTCTTATAAGCCTGGAACTCCTGTCGCAAGGCTTCCAGTTGCTGTTGAAGCATTTCTATCTTTCCTTGTAAAGTCGTTTCGTCCACGTCTTCCTCCTGCTTTCTTGTTTCTGTGTCTGTTGTCTGTCCTTTGCTGTCTGTTTCCTTCCGATCCGTCAATATCGCACCGGAGACATCCGCCTTCACCTCCTTGTAATACAGCTCCTGTAACGCAGCCTCAAACTCGGGCGAACGGTCTATCTGCTGATAGATAATCGGCAGCGGCATCAAATGCGCCCGTTTCAACGAGTAACCCGGCAGTGTACAGCCCGCACTCTCAAAGAATTGCTTCAGAATACGCTGCCGCTCCGCAACCGGCGTCTGTTTCAGCTGATCTTTGAAGACCTGCCTATTCACAAGTGCTGGTTTTGATAGCTTCTTCTTACTCAACCTGTTGTGCCTCCTTCTCTTCGGTATACATTCATTCTGCTTCAATTTTCCACAGAATGCAATTCCCACATTTGTCAAATTTTACATATCTTTTTTGGTCTAATCTCCTATTTTCGCTATATATCAGGTATGCTTCCACAAATTCCCACCGTAAAACCAGACAATTCTTACATGAACCAGAAAAATAAACTTATTTTTGATTGACATCACTTCATAATTTCTGTATAGTACGGTAGTTCGTTTTTAAGAGGACGGAAAAAGAGGGCAGCGACAGAAGTGTCGCGGCCCTCTTTTTTGTAGCAATCAACCAAACTCTCACGGCGATATCAGAAAATAGCTCACCAGTACAAAAACTTTTCTTGAACATCCGAAGACAACAAAGCCTCAATGGACTCCTGTTTGACAATAACTTTCCCCGATTGACGCAGACTGTTTTGCTCTCTCAGAACGGAACCAATCAACTTCTCAACAGGTATCGCCACTCACCGCAACAAAAAAACAGGCTTTACAGACGTCCCATCCTATGCTAAATGGTTAGGTTACTATAAGCAATTATCATCCTATGTGAGGTGTAAACATGTTTCGATTTTGGACCGTGCAACACAAATCTGTCCTCGATGTGGTGGCAATGAACGGGTTCTACCAGGCCGATGTTTCCAAGAGTCCTTTTGTACTGGAAAACCCTCCCCGGGAAGAACTGTACCGTTTCCTGTTAGACGCCTTCAACAAAGCAAATGATTTCTGTTTGAACGGCCTGATTTTCGGCTTTGCTTACCGAGAAGACTCCCAAATCCATGGCTTTCAAGATATTTATGAGTTCGCAGCTTTTTTAAGGCAAAAGAAGAACGTCATCAATATTCTGTGGAAAAGATTTTGCAGTGACGATTATGTCATCCTGTGCCTTGACTATCCGGAAGACTCTTTTAATCCGCTCTTTATCGATATGAATGACTTCCAGTTTCTCATGCCGCCTATTACAATTCTTCCCCCCTATACCTACGACTCCATTGCCAGAATCGTAACGGATATCCGTCACGCACGTATCTCGCCCGGTGAATTGCCAAGTTATTTGATACAGGCACATCTACCGGTGATTCACAGAGAAAACATCACCGAGGTATATCGTATGTTTTCCTTGGATGCATAAGCACAGCCTTGAAACATGCCTTGCTTTCTACAAAAGAGTCCGCCGGACAACACTCTCCTGTTGTCCGGCGGACTCTTTTCATACTTCTTCTGTTTTTTAATGCTTCGCCTTACGCGCTCTCTTCCTCGTCGAGCAGGTTGGTCATGCTCTTTAAGCCTGTCACGATGGTGGAGCCGTTGTGCAGGAGTGCGCCGGTCGCAGGCGGCAAAATACCGCCGACACCGAGCGCTATGAGCAGCGCGTTGAAACCGATGATAAAGTTGTAATTCGAGTGGATGCGGCGCATCAACGCCATGCTGAGCTTCCGGAGGAAGACCAGCTCGCGCAGATTATCGGCCGCAATCGTGACATCCGCGACCTCGCGCGCAATCGCCGCGCCGTCCGAAATCGCAATGCCGACATCCGCCTCGGAGAGCGCCGGGGTATCGTTCACGCCGTCGCCGATCATGATGACTTTGCGGCCCGCCGCGTGTTCCTTCCGCACGAACTCCGCCTTGGTGCCCGGCAGAACTTCCGCGTGGAATTCGTCGAGATGCAGCTGTGCGGCCACGGCCGCCGCTGTCTTCTCCGCATCACCGGTCATCATGCAGATCTTCGAAATGCCGAGTTTCCGCAGGCCGTCGATAATCTCCGGTGCCTCTTCGCGAATCGGGTCAAAGATACAGATGACCGCGCAGAGCTTGCCGTCGATTGCGAGGTAGAGTTTCGAGTACTCGTCCGGCAGCGCTTCGAGCTTCTTCTCGTCGCGCTTTAAGAGCTTGCACTTCTCATCCTCAAAGACAAAGTGGTAGGAGCCGATGAAGGCTTTCTTTCCGTTAATCTCGGAGGCAATGCCGTGCGCAACCACATACTGCACCTTGGAGTGCATCTCCTTGTGGCGGATGCCGCGCTTCTTCGCCTCTGCGACGACCGCATTGGCAATCGAGTGCGGATAATGCTCCTCTAAGCAGGCTGCAATCTTCAGCGCCTCGGATTCCTCCATGTCGCCGAAGGTCTCAATCTGCATGACAGTCGGCGTCGCACGGGTCAGCGTGCCGGTCTTATCGAAGACTATCGTATCGGCCTCGGCAATCGCCTCCATGAACTTTCCGCCTTTCACGGAGATCTTCCGGTCACCCGCCTCGCGGATTGCGGAGAGCACAGCGAGCGGCATCGAGAGCTTCAGCGCGCAGGAGAAGTCAACCATCAGGAACGCCAGACCCTTTGCCACATTTCTCGTGAGCAGGAAGGTCAGCGCCGCACCGCCAAGCGAGTACGGCACCAGGCTGTCCGCAAGGTGGTAGGCTCTCGCCTCGGTGTTGGACTTTAACTTCTCGGACTCCTCGATCATCTTGACAATCTTGTCGTAGTGACCGCTGCCCTTTGCCTTTGCGACCTGAATCACGCACTCGCCTTCTTCGACGACGGTGCCGGCATAGACATAGGCACCCGCGTGCTTCTCGACCGGCACGGATTCACCTGTCATCGAAGCCTGGTTCACGGTCATCTCGCCCTCGAGCACTGTTCCGTCGAGCGGAATCACATTCGAGGTGCGAACCACAATGCGGTCACCGACCTGTACATCCTTCACATCGATCAGGACATCGGCGCCCTCGGTCTTCATCCAGACCTTCTCGACCTGGAGGCTCATGGCGCGCGCCAGATCGCCGACCGACTTCTTGTGCGTCCACTCCTCGAGGATCTCACCGAGCTCTAAGAGGAACATGACCGAAGAAGCCGTGTCAAAGTCACTGCGAAGAATAGAGGCCGTGATTGCGGTCGCATCCAGCACCGGCACTTCGAGGCCGCGCGTCAGCAGGCAGCCGAGGCCATGCACCACATAGCGGAGACTCTTGACCGTTGTCCAGACCGCACGCACCGGCGCCGGCAGGAGCAACATGGTCGCCGCACGTCCCACAACCTTCCAGAACAGCTTGTCCTGGTAGTGGCGTGTCAGTGCGCGTCCGCTGTCTTCGGGCACTAACGAGAGCGCGTATTCATCCTGGTATGAAAAACCACAGAGAGCGTCTAAAAGCCGCTCTCTGTGGTCCGCCTCCCGATTGTACTTCACAATTGCGTCGCCCGTCCGCTCGAAGATCTTGATATCTTCCACAAACGGCAGGTCACGCAGGTAGTACTCCAGAATATCCGCCTCGCCGAGGGACATACGCGTCCCCGCAAGGTGGATACGCATTACGCGTCTGGATTCGTGGCGTATTGTATATCTCATGCTTCCGTCGCTGCCTCGTGCTCCTCAACCAGAGCCTTTGCCTCCTGGTAAGCTCTCTCCGCATCCGCTGCATAACGGCGCTCGTTCAGATCCTTTGCATCCTCATAGATGTCATCGCAGTTCTCGCGAAGCGTGGAGACGGTCTTCATCACGCAGTCCTTGCCGCGGAGCACCGCTGCGGTTGCGTGCGTGTAAGCGCACTTTGCGTCTCTCGACTTCAGAATCGTGATACCTGCCGTACCGAACACCGTACCACCGATAAACAGACCAAGCTTAAACAGCTGCTTTGTACCAAACATCATTCTTACCTCCTAAGTTGAAATTCATTGTCTATAGTTTAGCGTCTTTTCCGGAAAGTGCAAAATAAACTTATTTTGAAATCTCTAACAGCGCTTAGTGCAAATATCTCGGTAAAATATTCGCAAGAAGTACCAAGCAGGACAAAAGCACCAAGACAAAGATATGCAAACGATAGCTTAAACTAACATAACCCACATACTCGCGAATCAGGGCATTCAGCGTATAGTACCACTTGGTTTTTGCCCCGAACCCCTTGCACGGAAGATGCATCCGCCGCGCGAGGAGCAAGGCCCGGAACACATGATAACTCGTCGTCACCACGGCAACACGCGGATGAGTTCGCTCCATCAGTTCTCTGGAATATTCCAGATTTTGTCTCGTATTTCTCGATTGTTTTTCGACCAGTATTTTTTCCGGCGGAACCCTCCTTGACAGCGCATAACGCGCCATGGCCTCGCCCTCTGTGATATCTTCCCCCGGTCCCTGTCCGCCCGACAGAATGAGCAGTGCTTTCTTATTCTTTTTTAGAAGGGCAATGCCGCGGTCCAGTCTCGCCGCGAGCAGCGGTGTAACACGCTCCCCCCGGATGCCCGCGCCCAGCACGACAATATAGTCGAAGTTCTGACTGTCTCGCCGGTGTATCAGATTCAGCAGTGCGGAGATGGCATAGATTGCAAAGAGCAGCAGTCCGTACGCAATCCAAAGTCCCACAATCGCATAGACCGTTCTGCCCGCGAAGTTACTCTGCCAGTCACCAAGCTGCGGCCAGAAAATCAGATAGGCAAAGAGTAAGATTGCAAAGAGCAGTGACAGCAAGTTCTGCGGGCGCAGTCCTTCGCGCCGCAGCACCTGTATGCCCTGAATGAAAAAGGTAAGCACCAGCAGCAACGGAAACAGCAGGACCGCCAGCATGAAAAGAATCATGAGCAGCAAGAGCAAAAAACGGATCGGCGTATGCGCCTGCAGCCAGTCCGAATAGCGGAATATCAGCAACAGGAATAGGATGCCGAGTCCCGCAAGCGCGAACAAAAAGCTAACCCCGCTCCAGAGCGTACGCGGCTCTTTCACCATCACATAGACAAAGATTCCGATCAGCAGCAGCGAAAACAGCTGAATGCCGCGCAGAATCAGAAATTGTGTGTTTGGATTCAATCATTCACCTCCTACCGGAATAGATTTCTTGAATTGCTTCAGAATAGCATAAACCTCGCTTCTCCCGCCAGTTCTAATTCGAAATCACTTGTTATCATCCAAAAGCTATACCTCTTATAGACTTATGCTTACACAAGTTTGAGAAACTCTCGCACCGCCCGCGACATGTAGCGATTCCGGCGGAAATAGAAATTGACTTCGCGCACAGCCTCCCGCGCGTTCAGCTTGTAGAAGCAAAGGTTGGTGTCATCGGGGACGTGTTTAATCAAAACATCGCCGTTAAACGAGATGCCCATGCCGTAGCAGGAGAAGTTATACGCTGTCACCTGCTGCTCCGGCTCAAGCCGCAGCTTCGGTGAAAATCCGGCCTCATGGCAGAGCCGGTCCGCCCGCTCTCTCGTGTCATTGCCCTCGCGGAGCAAAAGAAAGCGCTCCTCCCGGAATTCCTGCAGCGGCACCGGGGGAATGCGGGAATTTAAGTGCGCGTTGCGCTTGATATCCTCTGCGGTCAGTGCGTAGTTCCGCACTCTCTCATTGACCGCAAGCGCCTTCGGCACCGTGAGAAGGAGATGCTCTTCGCGGAAGAACTTTTTCTCATAGGCCGCGGCATTCAGCTCGGTGTTGTCGATCAGCAGATCCAGCGAGCCGTCCGAGAGCCTCTCCTTCAGTTCCGAGGTCACGGCCTCCACGAGCTCTATGTGAATCTGCGGAAACTGCTCGGTGAATTGGGCGACCAGCGGCGGCAGCGCATATGAGGTGAAGACATTGGTCCCGCCGATCGAGACCGCCCCGTTTTGCAGGGCGTTCCGGTCGTGCACATAGGTCGCAAAGCCGTTCTCCACGTCGAGAATCAGTTCGACCGCGCGAATATATTCCCGCCCGAGATCGGTGAGACCGATCGGATTCGTGCTCCGGTCAAAGAGCGGCGCGCCGAGCCGCTGTTCGGTCTTTCGGACCGCATTGCTGAGCGAGGGCTGGGAGATAAAGAGTTTCTTTGCCGCGCGTGAGAAACTCATCTCCCGGTATACTTCATAGACATAGCGCATGCCCTGAAACATATCTTCGCCTGACATTTTTCTCCTTTTTATCTGTCGACAGTTACATTTCTTTTTTCAAATATCTCATATCACTTTATTGATATTTGTGAATAGTATAGCGCTCTGTTAGACTGGAGACAAGCACTTCAAAAAACCTATTTAGGGAGGTTTTACCATGACGGAAGTAAGAGAAGGGTATCGCCTGGAGCACGATTCGATCGGTGAAAAAGAAGTCCCGATTGACGCCTATTACGGCGTGCAGACGCTCCGCGCACATGAGAATTTCAACATCACCGGGCTCAAGATGCATCCGGAGCTCATTGTCAGCGTTGCCCAGATCAAGAAGGCCGCTGCCATCACGAACTTTGAGGTCGGCGAGCTCTCGAAGGAGCGCGCAAGCGCAATCGTCAAAGCCTGCGACGAAATCATCGACGGCAAGCTGCACGACCAGTTCATTGTCGACCCGATTCAGGGTGGCGCCGGCACCTCTCTCAACATGAATGCCAATGAGGTCATCGCAAACCGCGCCATCGAGATTCTCGGCGGCACCAAGGGCGACTACAGCATTGTGAACCCGAATGACCATGTGAACTTCGGCCAGTCTACCAACGATGTGTTCCCGTCCTGCGGCAAAATGGCGGCTCTCACGCTGCTCCGCCGCGCACAGATTCAGTTAAAGCGCCTCGAAAAGGCACTGCTTGAGAAGTCCGATGAGTTCGACGCTGTCATCAAGATGGGCCGCACGCAGCTCCAGGACGCTGTGCCGATTCGTCTCGGCCAGGAGTTCCACGCCTATGCGAGCGCCATCGGCCGCGACATTCGCCGCTTTGACAACGCAAAAGAAGAAATCCGCTCCCTCAACATGGGCGGCACGGCAATCGGCACCGGCTTAAACGCAGATACGACCTACTTCCACCGCGTCGTCAAGAACATGTCTACGATTACCGGCGAGGAACTCGTGCAGAGCTACGACACCATCGACGCGACCCAGAACCTCGACAGCTATGCGATGGTCTCGGGCATCGTAAAGAGCTGCGCCGTGAACCTCTCGAAGATGTGTAATGACCTTCGCCTCATGTCCTCGGGCCCGCGCACCGGCTTCTGCGAGATTAACCTACCCGCAAAGCAGAACGGCTCCTCGATTATGCCGGGCAAGATTAACCCGGTTATCCCCGAGGTCGTGAACCAGGTCGCGTTCAACATCATCGGAAACGATGTGACGATTACCATGGCGGCCGAGGCAGGTCAGCTTGAGCTGAACGCGTTTGAGCCGATTATCTTCTACAACCTCTTCGAGTCGATTCAGACCCTCAGCAACGCCGTTCAGACCCTTGTCGACAACTGCATCGTCGGCATCACGGCAAACGAAGAGCACTGCCGTGAGATGGTCGAGAGCTCCATCGGCATCATCACCGCCATCTGCCCCTATGTCGGTTACGAGACTGCGGCGAACATCGCAAAGGAAGCGCTCCGCACCAACCAGTCCGTCCGCGAACTGATTCTGCAGAAGAAGCTGCTCTCCGAGGAGCAGTTAAAGACCATCCTCGATCCCTATACCATGACGAAGCCCGGTATCCAGGGCAGAAATCCCGCGGATTTACTCTCTGACTGAGTGTCCCCGCAAACAACGCATACAAAAAGCGCTCTGCAGCGATGCAGAGCGCTTTTCTTTGCCGAAAGTGATTACCACTGGGAAATCAGGTAGATGAGGCCCGATCCGAACATATCCGCCATCGAGTGAACCAGCACAATCGGGAGCAGGTTCTTGATGAACTTGTGGTAGGAAACATAGTAGAGCAGACCAAAGAAGATACCGATGATGAGCGCCGAAGCCATACCCTGGTAGGTGTGGAACGAAGCGCGGATAATCGTCGAGAACACCAGGGTGCCCCACTTGTACTTCTCCTGCACGGTGCCGAGCAGGCCGAGGAAGTAGAACTCCTCATAGAACGCGTTCAGCAGCGCGTAAATAATCGCGACCTTGGAGAGCGCCGCAAACTTCGGAAATACCGAGAGCAGGTTGATATGGCTCAGGCTCTCCGCCGAGAAGTAGTTGTAGCCGTTGTCGAAAATCAGATACAGAATGTCTGCGCTGAGGCCCATGATGATGAAGAGCACCAGGTACTGCGGGATAATCTTCCAGTTCAGCCTGAACTTGATCTGCTTGAAGTCAAAGTTCCGGATAAAGAGGTAGATGAAGACAATCGCCAGCATGGTCGCCTGATACCTTAGGTTACTGGAGTAGGCGGCACCCTCGGTTGCCACATCTGTTGTTGTCTCCGCAACCTCCGTTGCAGCTTCCGTGACCGCTGTCGCAGCCGCCTCAACGGCCGGTTTCAGGGTCGCGAGGTACATCTGCGTGGAGATGACAATAAACTTCCCGAAGAGAATCAGGGTGATGATGATGACATCAAACCATCTGAGGTTTTTTGTCTTCTCTCTCGGGAGGATAATGTCGCGTATGTTCATGCTAAGTTACCCCCTTTGTGATTTTTAGTGTCCTCATTATAGCAAGGGCAACATAAACTTACCACCCCATTTTAACATATGCCGAATTTTGCACAGAAAGCACCTCAAACTTATCAGGAATTTGAGCACAATTCAAGTTTCGTCTCTTCCGGAACGGAAAAAGCGCCGCACTGTGGTGATACTCCACAGTGCGGCGCTCTCTATCCGCTTTCGTCTCAAAGCTGCGCGTCCAGCTTCTCCTCCAGTGCCTGCTGCGGCACTGCGCCGATCACACGATCCACAACCTTGCCGTCCTTGATGATGACAAAGTTCGGGATACTCATGACCTGAAACATCTGTGCAAGCTCCGGCTCATCGTCCGAGTTGACCTTGCCGACCTTGACCTTGCCCTCGTACTTCTCCGCGAGCTTCTCAACCACCGGCGCCATCATCTTGCAGGGACCGCACCAATCCGCGTAGAAGTCAATGAGCACCGGCTCCTTGGACTCCAGAACTTCCTTCTCAAAACTATCTTTTGTGAAACGATATTCCATCGCACTACCTCCTTAGGGTCTGATTTCATGCATAAAATCAATAACTACTCCTATTTTGCCAGAGTCAGTGACAGATGTCAAGCCCTCTCAGAGACCGAATTCCGCCGGATCAAGCGACACCGTTCCGTCTTCCCGGACAAAGCAGGGAATGCCGACATAACCGCCCTCTCTGACCGGTCGGAATGCCTCCTCGCGGTCGCGAAGCTGTAAAAACGCCTTCAGATAGGCCACATGCTCGCCGATATTGATGATTTCAAACTCGCTCTCTCTGCCGCTCGCCTTGATCTTTTCCGCGACTTCCGCGCAATCCGGGCAGCTCGGCATCCCGTACACCTTAATCATTCTGCTTCTCTCCTCCCTGCTGAAAATGTCTCTTTGCAAATTCCATATCCTGCACAAACTCGGCGGTGCCGAGATAGTTGCCCTCCGCATCCCGCACGGCGCGGTAATTGACCAGCATGGTCTTTCCGCCCTTCTCGGCCCAAATCGAAACACTGCTCTGCCGTCCCGCGCGGAACTCTCCGATAATCTGGCGCACCAGCGGCTCTACCTTCGGCGGATGGCAGGAGAACACTTCGCGGTCCAACGCCATCTTCGGGCGCTTAAACGCCTTCTGCCCCTCGTTCTCGTTGAAATAGCGGTTGATGTTGTCGGCATCGACAAAGGTGATTTCCATCGGAATCGTATTCAACAGCCACTCGAGCTGATCCAACTTCAGGTGGCCGCCCGGCATCACGATTTCACCGACAAAGGACGAGCTGCGGCGCTTTGTCTCGGTCGTATCGACCGCGACCTGCACTTCCTTCTCCTTTGCCGCCGGCTTATCTTCCTCTGCCGCTTCATAGACCTTGCTCACGACGCCGAGGCAGTTCTCATAGTCCTTGGAATCGCGGTAAATCTGCTTCCACTCATCCTCCGTGAAATTCACGGCACAAATCGGGAACAGAATGTTGGTCTCCTTGTAAATCATCTCGTCCGCACGCTGCACGACAGCCTCTGCCGCCGCCTTCCAGGCATCGTCCTCGACCTCTGCCTTATCAAGGCGCCCCAACTCATCGCGAATTTCATCGTCCACCGTCCACATCACGGAGGACGGACCCGTCACATCATATTTTACCTTTAACAGCGGATAGAGCAAGTCGCCCTTCTTTGCGTAGTGCACCGTGACCTCACGGATTGCGTGCACCGCATCCTTTAAGGACACGCCGAGTTTGGCCGCATCGCGGAAGCTCTCGATGCGCCGGGAGAGCGCCTGGTTTTCCCGCGTCAGGGTCTCGAGCGGATGTCCCGGAATCGCAATCAACTTTGCAGCGAGCGCATTCTTGTCGCCGTACTGCGCCTGCTGCTCCGCCTTCTCGTGGTCGGCAATGCGAATCATAGACGCCGCGACCTCGCGCTCGGCATTTGCAATCCGCTCTTCCTTGGTTGCCCCGTGAAACAGTGCCGAGTGAATGTCGCAGAGCTTCTGCACTTCCTCGAGCGGCATGCCGTCCTTCATGAGCTGCTGCTCCGCCTGCATGATTTCGGACGCTTCGACCGAGTGGAACTCTTTCCGGAAATCCTCCCGCACCGTGTCGAGCGACTCACCCTGACTGAGACGCGTGAGATAGCTCTTCAAAGCCTCCGCTCTCTCCGGTTTCGCATTCGGAAAATTATACTGCGCAGTCGGCGGCACCGGCGGCTTGACAGGGGCAGTCGGAGGCGTCGGCGGCACCGGCGCGCCGTCGGCTCCGCTCACCTGAAAGCCCTTCTCCTCAAAGGCCTTCACAATCTTCTCCATCGGGATGCCCTTCATCCGGGAGCCCTTCGGCACCGTCATCACCTTCCCCGCCGAAGCCAGAATTTCCGGCTCCGTGATCTCCTTGAAGCCGACACTCGCCATAATCTCCTTGAACTCCGGGTACTCCGTTGCGAGCTCGTACACAGTTTTTCTGAAATCTATGATTTTATCCATGGATATGCCTCCAAAGTGGTTTGTTCGTCCTTACCGTTCCACTATAGCATATCTCCCGCAAAAAACCGTGATTACGGCAACAAAAGCTGAAATTTCATCCGTTTAGGTTCGACGCAGCGCTTTTCGGCTCCCGCCACTCCTTTGCCTGTTGCATGAGCGGCAACCGAACAGAGCCCTGAACGCTACCGGTTCGTCACGAAAGCGCGTTACCTCGCGAAGGAAAAGAGGCTTTCGTCCCTGCTAACGGCAGAGTCAGCACTATAACGAAATCGGCAGCCCATCTAAATTCAACTTATAATAATGGGCGTCAAAATAGGTCTCTTCGCCCCACTTTTTATAGCGCGTCTTTCTGTCCTCCGTAAACCCGAATTTGCGAAGAAGCGCGATTGACGGGAGATTACCATCGGCCACTTCTCCCGTAACGGACTTCCCGCCTTTTGCTTTCACCCAGCGAAGGATGGCATCGACCATCTCGGTTCCGAGGCCTTCTCTCCAGTATTCCTTTGCAACGCAATACCCAATATCATAATTCCCGTTTTCGGGGAATATACAGCAAGTTCCGACAGGCATCGCATCCGCTTTCCGTTCGGCAAGCAGATAATATCCCTCCGGATTGTCCTCCATCTCGTCGACACATTTGAGATACGCTTCGTCCATATTCTCACGAACAGGATCACTCATGTACTTTCCGTTTTCTCTGTCACCCCACAGAGATAAGGTAAAGTCTTTGTCCGATTTCCGCCAAGAACGAAGCGTCAATCTTGACGTCTCCAGATTTTTGATAAGAAGCATTGCGTATGGTCCTCCTATTGGTTGCGCAGTACAAAGCTCATAGGGCTTTCCCTACCCTTCGGCGTCAATGTATCTCCGTAAACCGCATACTTTCCCTGCATGTATCCGGTCAGGGCTGTGTCCGGTTTCTTTTGACTCGGCAGGAGACGTCGTTTCCACCGGTGACTCTTTTTGTGCTCTTGCTGCATTCCTCGTCCTCCCTTGCGACTTACATCTCTGAACGCTCGGCTTAATTTACCGCAATTCTGTTGCAACGCTCGCAGAAGGCTGCCTCTGCTTCCTGACAGCAGCGCATATAGCTTCCGAGTGCTTCCCTGTGATGCAGTTGTTGTGCCCGCCAGCGGTTTATGATCCCCGTCATTTCGTCAAGCCCGTCATGCGACACCGAGACATAGCGAAGCCCGGAAAGCGTATGCCGAAGTTCGCCGATATCGCTTATAATGTAATTGCACTGCAAAGCCTTCTCTTCACAGTCCTGCATAGACGCTCCGGCATCCGCATAAGAGATACCGACTTCTCCCCGGTAAGTACTGCTGTTGTCTGCCGGTTCCTTCGCGAGGAAGCCCTCTGTATCAAACAACTTTTCTGTCTCTCCCGCTGCGCTCCCCGCGGGAAGAAGCGCAAACTGCGCCTGTAATCCCTTCTCCAGGCGTGCCGCATAGTGCAGCAGAATCTCTTCGGTCTCGCGCGCATCGTAAAGAACTCGCTTGGCAAGCGCAAACAGCGGACGCTTACCCGGCACATCCGATTTGAGCTCTTCCAGTGTGGAAATTCCGCAGGCTTCCAAGATGCAAGACTCCAGCACTGCTTTGTCACGCTTTAAGCCATCAACGCCCGCCTGAATTTCCGCCGTATGCTGTTTCCGCAAAAGTTCAGCCAGTTTCCAAGGATACTGTGCCCCGGCCGGAATCCAAAAGAGCGGATAGCAACTCTCCTCACAGCTTCCGATTGTCTGATCTACACTTCGACAGACATAAGCAACATTCTTGCTCAGCGCAAGAGAGGGCGGCGCCTGGAATCTCAAAAGTCCGGGATATCCACCTCTGCTCATGCACCCCGAAATCGGATCTGACACCGACTTAAACGGATAATTCAGATTACAAAACACCCTATAATCATCCAAATAATACGCTTGTGTGACATTCATCCACGCGGATTTCACCCAATCACAAGCTCCTGTAATTGCTTCACTATACGCCTCGATTCCAAACTGAAGCATACCGATGGTACAGCGATTAAATGTCTGATCATGGCGTATCATCGGCAATCCGCCTTCGTCCCGATAGAATGAGTTCGGCCTTATACTGTCATTGTCAGCCAGTTGTTTCGTTGCCTCCAATTTTTCTACTATGAATTTGCTCATAGATCGACTCAATACCCCCGGCAATCCAATAACGCATCCGATTCCTTCCCGATAAAAACCCAAAGATTTATTCCAGGCATCCCCCGCTTCATTCAAACCGTTCTGTATGTCTTTGGGAAGCATCCCTTTCAGTTTTAGTACGATTTCCCCGGCTCCTGCCGGCCATCGCTCAAGCGGATGCTCCTTTGAGTAACTTTCAGAATAATATCGATAGGCAGAAAAATGTAACAGCGGAATAATGTCAGGAAGAAATTTCATTGTTCTCCCCCCGAGTTTGATATGCTCAATAAAATTATAATTATGCGGTAGTGAGTTTGCGTGAAATACCTGTATCAGCGCCATTGTGGGGTGCATGAGATCAGCCCGCTTATCCGGCGGGAGTTTCATCAGTTCATCCGAAACAACCTTGGCATATTCGGCCCAATTTCCTTCCTTTTCTACTTTCTCCTGTAACCTTACGCTCCCGTCTCCGTCGATATGGAGCAGCCGAAATGCATAGTGATATGCCATTACATTTGCATTCCGGTCATTATCTACTTCCGGCACATCTAAGGCCATCTGATTTCGCGCAAAATATCCTCGCTGTTCTGTATATCCGATTCCGTGTACAATATCATTATCGGCATAGATACTATATATATCATTGCGCATCTCTTCTACTTTTTCCGCGCCCCAGTGTTGCACAAGCTCATCCCAATGTTCCGGCGGAATTCCCGGCGCATCAAACACATAGCAGCGCGTATTCTGCAATTCCGGAAAAACTCCCTTTGCGGTAACCGCACGTTTCCCTCCCTGTGAATGCGCGCTGAGGGCCAGTTTATTCTCTTGCATGAACTGCCTGCACACCCGGGCAGTCTCATCATCTCCTTCTTCGATTTGCCGTAAGGTATCCTGCACGTTCAATAAACTTGCTCTGTCAAGCGAAGAAATCCGCTCATAAGTAAATCCGTCCTTTTGGAAATGACCGGTACAGTCACTCTCCATATTTGCATTGTCACTCCAGGCTGCTCTCGGCGTCCCGCGAAATACCATGCTCACGCCTTCTTTGATTCCCTGTCTTTCACTACCTTTGTAAATAAAAACCACAGCTGAAATTGCCTTTGCGTCTGTGATAGAGTCTGCTTCCTGCCGCGTGACTCCGTGCGCAATCAGGTCATTGGTATTTTTGTTGAAACTTGCATAGTGTATTGTCGCATTGCCGATATCGGAGATACCGGATTCCTCTTTGAGGCAGGCTTCCAGAAGTGTCAAATCATTTATATCAATATTATAGGGATTTCCATTGTCATAGGAAATCCTTGCCTCTTTGACAATATCACTAATAGTTGCCCCTTGCTTTTTAATTTTTAATTTAGGAACAGGAAGATACAAAACTTCATTGTATACTACCTGTTGTATATATTCCTTTTCCCTAATTCCGCTCTCATTTTCTTTAGTATTCATTCTTTACCTCTGATAATCACATCATCGTCTCATACTACACAAGACTCTACTTTCCCTCTCGCAAGGTGTAAATCGAAAAATCGCTCTTATTCTTTTCCCAGGCAAAAATTATATATTTCTTATAGGAATAGGGGTCTTCATCCATCCAATTCCCTTTCAAATTACGATTTCGATACTCCTCCTCATCCATGTAATATATTATTCCGTCAACTCCGTATTGCTCTATCTTTAACATCCTTAATAATTCTCGCACATCTCCCTCTATCATCTCTGAATTCCGAACCACACAAATACTGATATCACTGAGAGGAATATGCTCCAAGTGCTGACTGATTGTCTCAACCGCAGTCGGATTTAACTTCCTCCAAGGTGCTGCTTCAACTTTCATGACCAATTCGTACGTTCCCGGCTCATAGATTCGATCAAAGATCTCCCGGAACTTTTCTTCCGCCTGATTGCGCAATACAAAGCTCATATAGTTGTCACGCAGCGTATTCTTCTCATAATCATAGTCAAGGACGATTTCTTCTTTTTCTTCTTTCTTCGGAAACTTCTCGGAAGTAAACGCGAGTTCATAGGTATTGCTGGTCGAATAGAAAATATCACTCGCCAGATACGTTACACTTCCCTCTCCCTTCGGTGTCAGGGTATCTCCGTATATCGCATACTTTCCCCGCATGTATCTGGTCAGGGCTATGTCCAGTTCCTTTTGGCTCGGCTTGCGGTGATAGTCATGCCAGCTGAAATAGACTGCAAGAACGCCCAGGCCAAGGATTACTTTGGGGAGATAGCGAAGCCAAAGATGTCTCTTTTTTTCCGCCGCTTTCTCTCTACTTGCCTCTGTCTGTTCTCTCATGTCCTGTTGCATGTCTGTTTTCCCCTTCCTATGCCTCTTATCTCATCAGAAGGCAACTCTCATCCGTATTTCCCTCGCATAGAAGCCCCCACCGGTACAGAGCAAGGTAGCGAAGCAAATCCGGTATCTCATGACCGGGTATCTCCCGCTGACGGATTTCCGCTGCACTGTGCGAAACTGGGCAGTTGCTTTCCGCTTCCCGGCAAGCAGCCGGTCTTTGAAAAAAGTGCTTATCCTGCGTTTCTCCCGCTGTATTTTGCCGGGATGTTCCGGCTGTTTTCTGTCTCTCAGTCATCATCATCCTCGTGATAGGCGTCATCTTCCTCCTGCATTGCCGCAAGATCGTCTTCTGCCGCCCAAATACAATTTTCCAGATAGCGCTGATATCTCTGCTGCGCTTCCAATGCCCGCGCAGAGAATTCTTCCGTTTTTTGTCGCATCCGTGCCCGCAGGCTCTCTTCGACCGGATATGCTCTTTCATCCTGTTCATCTCCCGCGTGTCCGCTCGCCGCAAGTGTACGGATGCGCTGCCCCAGTTGTCTGTTATCTCGCAGCGTTCTTTGCAGCACGCGCAAATCCCGCTCACAGTCGCGAATATCGCTACAACGACAGCTCATGCTTTCCTTCCTCCTCTCTGAATCATCGTCCCAAGAGCCCGGTCAAAGGCCTCCGCCGTGTGGTTGACTTCGTCCAGCTGTGCGAGCAGCGATTCAAAAATATCCGAGAGCTGTGAAGCCTGCGCGGATGAGCGCTCCGCAGCCGCTCGGTAGGCACTCTGCATGTCTCCCGTAAACATCTGCGCGAGGTCTTCATCTACCGCTTGAATCCCATCCCAAATTTCCCGCAATTCTTCTCCGAGCAAGCCCCACTGATCGTGCAGCAATTGCAAAGCCTCATGCCGTAACTCTATTTTCATGGCCTTCCCCTCTCAGCTCTCCGCAGCCGTAAACTCCTCACAAAAGCCTTCGGTTTCACTTTGCAGACACCGTCCTGCCTCAAGAGCAGCCTCGTCGAGCAAAGTCTGCTTCTCATCCAACGTAGCCTGCATGCCGTCAAGCGCCTGCTCAAAAAGTCGAAAGAGCCGCACAAATCCATCTCTTCCCTTGCCGCTCCAGACACTCTGGTCCATGTCGCGCTCCAGCGCCCGGATATCCCGCGCCGCGCATGCGAGTCGGCGCTGCAGGGCGTGTGTTTTTTCCCGCGCCGCCTCGAGCTGCGGCAAATTCACATAGAGATCCATCTTCCCTCCTTTTACGGTTCCGACGACGCAAACACTGTGCCTTCGCGGAACCCGCCTTCGTCATCATTGCCGGGCCAGAATTCGAGATACATGCGGATGTGCTCATTGCTCGCCTTCCACAATTCCGTCCGGTTATCCTCTCCCTCTTTGACGATCGGGCCTCCGTGCCCCGCGCGGTACGAGAGCAGCAAAATATAGCTTTTTCGAAGCGGTTTATACTTTGCTTGCCCCAGTTTCGCGCGAATGCTCTCGTAGGCAACCAGCTCCTCCCGGTTGAATCGGTCTTTGCGGTAATTTGCCTTTCGCAGGATGTCGTCCAGTGTCCAACCGGTATTGACGCCCATTTTTTTGAGCGGCAGTTTCAGCACCGCGCGATAAATCTCGTCCTGCGTCTTCTGTTTCTCCGGATCCGCATAAGCCTCTCTCCGGAGTGCCCAGAGATCCGGCATATAATTTCCGGCTCTCCACTCGGCCCTGCACGCTTCCCCGCGCTGCGGATTGCAGGTCACCACAGCCTTGCAGAGGCAGTTGCCGTCATACTGTCCCTGCGCTAACACTTCTGCCATGTCCGCGGCGCCAAATTGCTCGTCGTCGACATAATAGAGCAGCAGATTCACACCGAGGTCTCGTGCTTTCAGGAGTTTCCCGAGTTTTTGGATGTCCCGCTTCTTTTCCTTTTCGTCTTTTCTCACCAGCGCGATGATTTCCTGCTCGTCGACAAGCTGCATATAGGTCTCAAAGCTCGTATTGCCGTCGATTTCTTCGTCGGTCCAGATGTAGGCAACCGGCTCTGCAACCAGTTTCACACAGTCCGCACCGTAAACTTCGGCCAACAGATTTTGATACTCTGTCTCAACCCGTTCGCGATACACAAAGGCCATATAGTTATCCTGTTCCCGCAACGGATTCCCACTGTAATAAACATTGACCAGCTGATTGGTCCCGGCATATCTCTTTGTCTGAAAGGTCTCGGAAAGAGCGGTATGAGGCTCTGTCTTGGGCATATACTCTGCCTCATAATACGTCGTCAGCGTGTCGCCGTATTTCGCGTATTTCCGGGACAGATAGTCGGCTGTCTGCCCTTTTGCCGCTGTGATCACCTCCGAAATCCGCTCATCGGTCTGTACCGCAGCTGTGCCTTTTGGCTGCTTCGCCGTGCCGCAGCCTCCCGCTGTGCACAAAAACAGCGCCGCCATTGTCAAGGCGACGCCTCTCTTCCATCCCTGCGCGCGGTTCTGTCTCATATGTCCGCTTCCCCTTTCAACCATTTGCCTTTCGGTCCGGTTTCTCTCCCGTTTTGCTCGTACGGCGCAATCACTCTTCTGTTTATTTCCCGAAATTCATTCGTAATCTTGTACTATTGAATCTGTTTTATATCAATATTCTATGACTTTTATTTACTTTAGTCAAGCTTATTCCCGCTTCCGTAAGCCGTCTGCGTTGACTTTCCACGGCTTTCCCGCTATTCTGACAATAAAAAAAGGAGATTTTCACAATATGACGCGAGCAGCAACTTATGTCTCTCCCGCGCAGGCTGTCGCCGCCGTGCGGGACGGTGATTATATCGACTACGGTTTCGGCGGCAGTTTTCCCGACCTTCTGGACAACGCGCTTGCCGCGCGCACAGGTTCCGTCCGCCGTGTGACCGTGCGCGGCGGTCTGGTCATCACTCCGAAAATTGCCGTTCTCGAGGCCGATCCGGAGGGACAGTCCTTCCGCTATGAGAGCATTCACCTCGGCGACTACGAGCGGAAACAGTACCGCGCGGGGCGCATTGCCTTTGTGCCGATTGCTCTCCGCCTAGTTCCGTTTTTATACCGGCAGGGAAAATTCCGCTCGGATGTCGCCTTTGTCCCGGTATCCCGTCCGGATGCCGAGGGCAATGTGAGTCTCGGCACAGGCTGCTACCTCTGGAAGACCATCATCGACTGCGCAAGGACGGTCATCTTTGAGCTCAACGAGCACCTTCCCTTCCTGCCGGGTGTGGACGGCTCCAACCTCTGCCGCCTCGATGAAGCGGATATGATAGTCGAGGGCACACACGCGCCGCTCGCCGAGCGCACTTACCGCGCGCCTTCGGAGATTGACCGAAGAATTGCGGAACTCGTGGTGAACGAGATTCCGGACGGCGCCGTGCTCTCGCTCGGCGTCGGCACGGTTCCGTTTGCGATTGCCTCTGCCCTCGCGGACTCCGACAAAAAAGACCTTGGCTGCCACACCGGCACCATCAGCGATGCTTATCGGAAGCTCTACCTCGCAGGTAAGCTCACGAATGCAAGAAAGGAGTTCGACACCGGGCGCAGCAGCTTTAATCTTGCGATGGGCAGCTCTGACTTTTACGACTGGCTCCGCGAGAATCCGGACTTGTTCCGCCCGGACTCGATTGACTACATCCACGACCCGGCGCGCATCGCGAAGCTTAGCCGCGTCATCAGCATCAACGGCGGCGTACAGGTGGATCTCATGGGGCAGGAGAACGCCGAGTCGGCAAACGGCATGCAGCTCTCGGGCATCGGCGGTCAGATGGACTTTCTCGAGGGCGCGTTCCGCTCGGCGGGCGGCTGCGGCTATATCTGCATCAATTCCTCCCGCCTCACGAAGGACGGCGTCCGGAAGTCGAACATACTCCCCTTTATTCCGGGCGGCAGCACGGTCTCCGCACCGCGCACGCTGATTGAGGCGGTCGCAACCGAGTACGGCATTGCACATCTCGCAGGCAAGAGCCTCGCCGAGCGCCGCGAGGCCATGATTGCGATTGCACACCCTGACTTCCGCGATGCGCTTCGCCTTGAAAAGCCGGATCTCTCGCTCTTTCTCTGACGCGGGCGCAAAGGAACCGTGTTCATGAATTTCAATTTACTGCTGATTACACTGATTATTTTTTCCTGTATCTTCTTCAATAAAATCTCGTTCCGTTTCGGCATTCCGACTCTCTTTGTCTTTATTCTCCTCGGAATGGCCTTCGGAAGCGACGGCTTTGCGCGCATTTCCTTCGATAACTTTGCGCTCTCGGAGACGGTGTGCTCCGTCGCCCTGATTTTCATCATGTTTTACGGCGGTTTCGGCACCAACTGGAAAATGGCGCGCCCGGTGGCGCGCCAATCCATACTGTTGTCGACGGCGGGCGTGTTTCTGACCGCTCTCTTTCTCGGGCTCTTCCTCTTTCTCCTCATTCGGCGCGAACTCTGGCTCTGCTTTCTGACCGGCTCAACCCTCGCCAGCACGGACGCGGCCTCCGTCTTCTCGGTACTCCGCTCCCGGAAACTTGACTTAAAAGAGAATACCGCCTCGATTCTGGAACTCGAGAGCGGCAGTAACGACCCGATGGCCTACATGCTGACACTGGTCTGCCTCTCCTTTCTGACCGGCAAAGCCGATGTCGGCAGCATACTCCGCCTCTTGACCGCACAGCTTGTCTTCGGCATCGCAATCGGCGTGCTCTGCGGCCTTCTGTCCTACCGCATTTTAAAGAGCGTTTCCTTTGAGGTAGACGGCTTCGATGTGATTTTCATCGCGGGCATTGCGCTCTTTTCCTATGCGCTCTCCGCGGCGCTCGGCGGCAACGGGTATCTCTCGACCTACCTGACCGGCATCATCCTCGGAAATGTGAAAATGAGCGGCAAGAAGAACATTGTCCACTTCTTTGACGGGCTGACCGGCCTCATGCAGATAGCGGTCTTTTTCCTGCTCGGCCTGCTCGCGACGCCCTCGCTGCTCCCGGGCGTTCTGATCTCCGCAGTCTCGGTGTTTCTGTTCCTCACCCTGATTGCGCGCCCGCTCGCGGTGAAACTTCTGCTTCTGCCTTTCCGCGCGAGCAAGGGGCAGAGCCGCCTCATTCCCTTTGCGGGACTCCGCGGAGCCTCCTCGATTGTCTTTGCGATTATGGCGGTGCAGACCTTAAAGAGCGACACGCGCTTTTTCCACATCATCTTCTTTGTCGTTCTGCTCTCGCTTCTCTTACAGGGCAGCCTCCTGCCATTTGCAGCGCAGCGCTTTGACATGATCGACTTAAGCAACGATGTCATGAAGACCTTCACCGACTACAGCGAGGAACTGCCGGTGCAGTTCATTCAGCTCACACTCGCCGAGGACAACGAGTGGGTCGGGAAACGCATTTTCGAGCTTTCCCTGCCGCTCCAGTTCCTGTTTCTTCTCATTGTGCGCGGCGAGCAAAAGCTGGTTCCGAAGGGCAGCACTCTGCTCGAAGCAGGCGACTCTCTGATTCTCTGCGCCCCCGCGATTCAGACGCGAAACGCCATGCAGCTCTCGGAGATTGAGATCGACAAGTCGAGCGAATATCTCCACTGCCACATTCGGGACATAAAATTACCGCGCGGAGAGATTATTTTTCTCATCCAACGCGGTAATCAAAGTATTATTCCGAACGGTCAGACCGAAATTCTGGCGGGCGATGTTCTCATGCTGACGCGTCTCAAAGAGAAGACGCGCCCTTCTCGCCGACCAAGCGGAGCTCCAGCATGAGGTCAATGAGTCCGACCCGGTACCCGGCAGCAGAAAAGACAGCGCTCTCTCTGCCTCTTCTCAGAATGCTGAGGGGCAGCTGCCCGGGCTCGAGGAAAAGTTTTCTCGCGAGGGTTTCCCCGTAGGCATCGAAATCCGCGAGGCGATAAAAAGCCTCCGGGAAAATCTGTTTCAGTGCTTTACAACTGCCTCTCTCTGCCGCCGCTTCCTCTTTCAGGAAAAAGCGCAGGGAGAGCTTTTTTTCTGCACAGAGCGCCCGCAGCGCGTCACGCTCCGCCAGAATTTCGTTTGCGATGTGTTCGCTCGGTTCTTCGCCCGGTGCGAGCAGGAATTCCATCGCAAAGGGACTTTCGTTTTCAATCCCGCCGATTGCAGGCAGCCGGATGTCGCCGAGCAGCTCCTCCGCGCGAACTTCCGGGAAACTTAGCGTAAGCTCCTTTTCCGCGCCGCCCGCGAGCGTAAAAGCAACCCGCTTTCCGTAGGCGTTACCGTTCGGCAGGCGCTTTTCGGTGAAAAGTTCATAGTCGCCGTCCGGCAGCTGTAAGGTGAGACAATTTTCCTCCCACGCTCTCTTCTCGAGATCCAGCTCTTTTCCGTTTCCGTAGAGCGTCCAGTGCTGCTCGTAGCGAAGCTCTGCATCGCCCTTACGGAGCAGCAGCACATTCCGCGCGACATCCTCCGCGCAGAAGGGATGGAAAGCCCCGTCCTCAAAGTAGAGCGGTGCGCCGTCCTCCTCCCTGCGCTTCACCGCAATGCCGCTGCCGCGGAGCGTCCGAAGCGCCGTGAGCATTTCCGCCTCGCTCCGACTGCCTTTTGCGAGACTGCGCCGCGCTGCTCCAAGCGCCGCCGCCGTACTTTCCCCGCGGAACGCTGCGAGCGGCTCAAGACCGAAACGCTCCGGCAGTATGCCCTCGAGAAAGGCTGCGACCGGCACCCGCTTCCGGTGTCGCATGGCTGCCTGATACTCTGGCTCCAGCAATTCTTCCCGCACATCAATCATATCCTTTTCCGAGAGCGAGGCGAGAAATGCCCTCCGGTACATGCGCTCTTCCGGCGTCACGGCGCGCCGCAAAAAGGCCGCCGTGCGGTC
The DNA here is from genome assembly GCA_000242235.1 of Stomatobaculum longum. GTDB lineage: Bacteria > Bacillota > Clostridia > Lachnospirales > Lachnospiraceae > Moryella > Moryella longum. Next base: position 490,077 of record JH590863.1, on the reverse strand, counting down.
GCGCCGCGCCGCGCGCTTTGCCTGCAGCTTTTCGTTACAGCGCGCATACTTTTCGCGTCCCAGCGCCTGCTCTTCTGCGGTCTGCCTGGGTGCGGTGCGCACGCCGTTCGGCGCAAAGAAGCGAAAGGCCTGCTCGGCTGCCTCTGTTTCGCATTCGGACTCCGCAATGCGCTGACTGCCGCTCCGGAGATCCGGCATCGTAGCGCGCGTCCCCTGCTTTCCCTGAAAACGCAGGTAGACACTGCCCTGCCCGAGCGAGAGTTCCTTTTCCCTGCCCGGTTCCGGCACAAAGGTCGCAATCATCCTGAGTCCCGCACTGTTTAAGAGATAGAGTGTGACCCGCTCGGCTGTGTCCGTCTGAATGCGGAGCTTCACCGCATCCGCGTAGCGGGACAGCTGGTTTAAGTAGAGTAAACCGTTGTATTCGCCGATATATTCCTCATTTCGAAGCGCTGCCGCATCGAGCGCTGCCTTTCCGCCCGGCAACAACGGGTAGAAACGCGAGTGCACGAGCATGGCGCGACCTGCCGCCGCGACAAACCAGCCTGTGTCATCCAGTTCGCCCGGCTCGCAGGCGCCCGCAAAGTGCCAGGTGCCGTCCACCCAGTACTCGACCCAGGCATGATTGTCCTCGCAGTGCGCCCACCACGGCGCATAGACCTGGCGCGCCGGAATGCCGACCGCACGGAGCGCATTGACATAAAAAACCGATTCCTCGCCGCAGCGCCCCTGACCGGACTCCAAAAAGCCGGCCGCGGAAATGGTTCTGCCGTCGCTCGACACATAGCTGCCCTCTGCCGCGCAGGCATAATTGACCGCGCGCGCAAGCGCCGTGCCGGTGAGCGCTTCTTCGCCGTTCTCCCGGAGATGCGCGGCAATACACGCCGCGAGCTTTTCCCGCACCGGGCGGAGCTCCTCGTTGTTAACGCGCGGCAGCAGCACATACTGGAGGAAGTAGCTCTCCGGGAGCGCCCGTACCTCGGCCCGCTCGCGGTAAAGTGCGAGCGCCGGACGAAGGAAGGAGAGCAGTGTCTCCGGCGAAAAATCATAGCCGCAGAGATCCGTCTCCGGCAGCACGGCATAGAGATAGCGGAGTGCCGCTCTCTCTCCCGCAGTCATCGGGCCTGCCATAGCGAGCGACTCCCGGTACCCTCTTCGGAGTGCCGCACTTGTCCGCATCCGCGCAAGGAACGCAGCTTGAATCTCTGTCTCTGTTTCGTGTGACGGCCTCCAGTCGGACGGACAACTCTCCCGCTCTATCTTGTCCAAAACTTCCCGGGCGCGCGCAACCTTTGCGGCCGAGGTCACGCTCCGGCTGTACTCACTGAAGCCCGGCAGTCCCATCGAGACTCCTTCCCGCCGGTATACCATCGGGCTGTCCACCGTTTCCTTCCCGGACATATGGTAAGAGAGAATTCCGGTCGCCCGATAAAGTGCCGGAATATTCTCCGCCGAGACACCGGCGCCCGCCATGAGGCGCACCGTCTTTGCCTCTCGCTGCAATGTAGCGAGCTGCTCTCTGCCCTCCACCGCCGTATTCGCCTGTCCCGAAGTCAGAATGCGCGCAATGCCGAGTTCCTCTGCCGTGCGAAGCGCATCAAACGGATCCTTGCAGAGATCGAAGCAGCGGTGCAGTGTGACCGGCTTGCCGCCGCAGTACTCCATCAGCGCCGCAATCCGCTCGCGGTCCAGGCTGCCGTCCGGCTTCAGTATGCCGAGCACAAAGCCGTCCGCACCGGCCGCCGCAAAGCGCTCTGCCTCCGCCTGCAGCGCAAGACATTCCTCCTCGCTGTAACAAAAATCGCCGAATCGCGGCCTCAGCATCACAAAAAGCGGCAGTGTCACCTGCCGCCGCACCTGTTCAAAGAAGCCGAGCCCCGGAGTGATACCGCCGATTTCCAGACTGCCGCAGAGCTCAATCCGGTCGGCGCCGCCCCGCTCCGCCGCGATACCGGATTCCACGCTGTCAATGCATACCTCCAGTTCAAAAGCTTTCTTCCCGTTTTCCTGCACCTTACCTTCCTCCAGCTGTCATATTTTAAAGCAAGAACACAAAGATCAACGCGAGAATTCCGGCGATCACAACCACCGCACCGGCCAGAATACTCACGCCAAAGCCAACGATACCAATCACACCGAGCAGCAAATAGCCCAGAACGCCGAATGTCAGACTGAGCGCTTTTCCGATTACCCGGAACAAAAGCCCCGTGCACTTCATAATGAGCCACATGAGCACGACAAAAATAAGAAACGGCATGGTCCTACCCTCCCTTACGAATTCAAAAATTTCATGTTCGGCCAGAGCCTCCGGATTCTGTCATCCGGATAATAGCGGTCAATGAAGGCCTCAATGGCATTTTCCGCCTTCGGCTTCGCCATGCGCGCGTGTGCCCGCACCATGACAGCGGCTGTGACAGCCATGTCACAGCAGAGAAACACCGCTATACCCCAGCCGAGCACCAGACCGAGTATCGGATTGATCCGCTCGATCCGCGCCGAGAGCGGCGGATAGGCGAAGCGAAGCCAGAGCACCGCAAGCAGGCCCCAAAAACACATAAACGGCACATTGGTTCTCCCGTCGATGTTCAGCGGAATGCGGCTGTAATCCCAGAACTTCATGCCGAAAAACGCCTCGGTGAACACCGAGCAGAGATACTCGAAGGTGCCGCCGAAGAAAAAGCCGGTCAGAAAAATACTGAACACATTCTGTCTCTCGATGCGGGACAGCACCAACGTCAGCACAACGGCACCGAGCCCCCAGACAATGCTGAACGGGCCGAGCACCAGACTGGAGCGCCGCATCCAGACCCCTGCCGTGAAGAAGACATAGAGAGTCTCAATGCCGTCCCCGATTATAGCGCAGAGAAACAGCATCCATACCAGCTTCTCGAAGTTAATGCCCCGCGCGAAGACAATCCCCTGCGCCTTTAATTCCTGTTCCGCGGCCTCAATGCCGCTCCCCTCCGACTGCCGGAGGCTCGGATAGCTGCGGTACACCCGCTCCCAGAGCTGCTCACTGAGCCGTTCGCCGAGCTTTTTCTTATGTTGCTGCAGAAACTGCCGTTCCGCGGACGTCGGCAAGTGGCGCGCAAGCACCGAGACGAGCAAAAGATCCACAAATAGCAGGACAGAGAGCACCAGCGCCGTGATATGCACAATAAGCGGCGGCAACAGAGAAATCAGTGAAAATAAGAGCGGCTGCACCACAATGACCAGCGACTCATAGACTGCCGCAAGCAGTACCGCCCAGAGAAAGCGCAACTTAAAATTGGGGCGCAGCCGGAGCTTGCCGAGCGCCGCTCGCTTTTTGCGAAGCACTCTCTCCGCAATTCCCTCTCCGAGGTAACCGATTGTCAAGGTCATGACAAGCGCAAATACGGCCTGTGAGTGATACGGTATGTCGCCGCTGCTCACAATAATCAGAATGACCATCGCCGTACCGTGCGACAGTAACAGCGGCAAATCCAGAATGCCGCAGTTCACAAAGCGCTGCCGCCGCAGACTGAAAACCAAGGTCTCAAGCACCCAGGCCGCAAACGCATAGAAAAAGAAATACAGCGCGAGATCCGTTCCGTTAAATAAGCGCATGGCGTTCCCTAGCTGTATTCATCTCTCTCCTCACTTCTTCAGCGCCAGACCGTCATGATAGGCCTTTCCGACCACCGGCCCGATCACGCGGTAGCTCATGCTCGAAATATCGAACATGATGGGGCGGAGCTTATCGTAGTCCACCTTGCCGTCCGTCAAGACCGCTTCGTCCGCCTGCATCGCCACAATCTCGCCGACCAAAAGGCCGGTCTCATCGCTGTAACTTTTCACCTTGCACTCTAAGGCACTCTAAGGTGACCGGGTACTCTTCGATGACGGGCGCATTCACATGCGCGCTCTTCCTCACATGGCAACCCGCTTTTTCGATCTTATTCATCTTGTTGCCGCTCTCAATCCCGAAGTAATCGGAGATGACCACCGTGCTCTCGGTTGCAAAGGCGACCGTAAAGCCGCCGGTCTTCTTTAAATTATCCGTCGTCTTATGCTTTGCGAGCTGTATCGTAATTTCCCCGTAGTCACTCTGCATGCCCCAGGCTGCATTCATTGCATTCGGGACACCGTTCTCATCGTAAGTTCCGATGATAAATACGGCCTCCGGTGTGATAATCGACTGTTTTGCACTGAATTCCCGCTGCATATGCCTTTCCTTTCCGAGCGCCCGACATGGGCTTCTCTCAGCCTGTTATAGCAGGTCTATCACAATCTTGCAATGCGAACCGCCCCCGCACGCGCGCTAGCATGGTCTCAAGATCCAGCACACCGCGCGCAAAGCCGCGGCGCACCAGTTCCTCCGGTACATAGCAGTCAAACTTTTCAAAAACCGGGACCTCACGCTCGTAGAGCAACTCTTCCGGCGCAAATTCTTTTTCGGCCTCGTCAAGCAAAATCTCAAAAAACTCCTCTTCCCCGACCTCCATCGAAAAGATCATATAATACGGCCGCGCGGACGTGAATCCCTTGAGACCGAGTCTCTCCTTACAGTGCAGCTTTAAAAAGCGCTCCAGCGCGAGAAAGGCATAGCTCCCGAGCCAGGGAAAGAGCGCCCATATTTTTTCGCCGAGCGGTAAGAGCGAAGTTTTTTTGAGCCCGGTGTGCGCTGCCAAAGTCCGCGCCTCCGAAAGCCGCCCCGCCGCATTCCTCTGTAGATAGGGATAAATCCGCTCTTCGAGAAGCGCCTTCCGCATGCGCTCCAGAATGCGCGTTTCGATCGATCCCGGAACATCGCCGAAGTAGGCCGGGACCCTGCCCTTGATTAAGGTGCAGAGCACGGTGTGGGCCTTATGATCCACCTCATCCACGGCCCAGACCCGCCCCGCAATCGCGATTTTTTCGCCAGCGGGCGGCGGCTTCACAATGGTGCCGAGGGTCTCGCTCCCGGTTCGAACCGTGTACTCCACATTCTCCTGAAAAACCGCGTAGAACTTGTGGTTGTTCACCACACGCTCTCCCGCGATGCCGACGATGAGCCCGCCTTCCGCCGTGCGGTTGATGTGGTCTATGCGAAGTAAATGCTGTAAGAGAAGGCCGTATTCCTCCTTCCGGATGCGTTCAAAGGGCGTAAGCGTCAAGACGCGGCGCGCAAGCTCCCGGGGCGTGAGTTCTCCCTCCGAGGCAAGCGTACTCATGGTCTGGTGGTAGAGGAGACTGTAGGGCAAACGCCGTGTGTCCGGCGGTTCCACATAGCGCTCCTCCGCGTAGAGCTGCACCAAGGCAATGCCCTGCAAGAGATACCAGGGAAAGGCCTCGGGGAGCGAAGCCCGCGCTTCGGCGGGCTCTTCCCGCATCACGAACCAGAGCTCCGCGGGGGCACCGCGCCGCCCCGTCCTGCCGAGTCGCTGCAAAAAGCCGGAGACCGTAAACGGCGCATCGAGCTGAAAGGCGCGCTCCAGTCTGCCCACATCAATACCGAGCTCCAAGGTTGCCGTCGCGCAGATGCTCTTTAAGGAGTCCGCGCGCTGCATCTCCTCCTCCGCGCTCTCGCGGTAAGAGGCCGAGAGATTTCCGTGGTGAATGAGAAAGTGGTCTTGTTCCCGCATGGCCTCGCAGTACTGCCTTAACTCCTGACAGACCAGCTCGCACTCCTCGCGGGAGTTTGTAAAAATGAGGCACTTTTTGCCGGCGCTGTGCGAAAAGATATAGCCGATGCCGGGATCCGCGCCGCGCGGCGCCGCTTCCCCGGGCGTGTCGAGCGGCAGTGTATCCGTCAGCGCGGGTGTTCTGTCGTCCGGTGTTCTCTCTCCGCTGCCGGACTGCGGTCCGGTCTTCCAAAAGTGCTCGAGAGAAAGCCGCCAGTGCTCTTTGCCGGGCTCCATGCGCGGAATCGCGGTCGCATGTCCGCTTCCCGCCGCGAGCAGACGCCCCACTTCCTTTGGATTGCCTATGGTCGCGGAGAGCCCGACCCGCCGCGGCCTGCAGCCCGAGAGCCGCATGAGTCGCTCAATCAGGCAAAAGGTCTGCCGCCCGCGGTCCTGCCGAAGCAGCGCGTGAATTTCATCGATCACAACAAAGCGTAAATCCGAAAAGAGAGTCGGAACCGCCGCCTTTCTATGAAGAAGCAGGGCTTCCAGCGACTCTGGCGTAATCTGTAAGATCCCCTCCGGGTGCTTGATAAGCCTCTCCTTTGCGCTCCGCGAGGCATCTCCGTGCCACTTGGTAACCCTTATGTCCGCGCGCTCGCAAAGCCTGTCGAGGCGCTCAAACTGGTCATTGATTAACGCCTTCAAGGGCGCAATGTAGAGCACACCGACCGAAGCAGAGGGCTCCTCCGAGAGCAGGGTTAAAATCGGAAAAAAAGCAGCCTCCGTCTTTCCGGAGGCTGTGGCCGCTGAGAGCAGCAGGTTATCTCCGCTGTTAAAGAGCACATCTCCCGCCGCATTCTGCACGGCGCGGAGCGACTGCCAGCGCTCGCGGTAAATAAAGTCCTGAATGAAGGGCGCATAGCGCCGAAAGATATCCATGCACTGTCCTCAGAAGGAAAAATCAAAGGGCGCATCGTCCCCACCGCCCGTCTCCCTTAACTCGCTCGCAACACTCTCCAATGCCGCGCCGCCCGCTTCCGGCTTGAGTAACTGCTCCATGCTGCTCTCCGGTTCCCGGTGCAGCGCGTCCAGAAGAAAAATAAAGTCACGCGTCATCTCTCGCGGTGTAAGCTGTGCGCTCGCCCCGACCCGCGCATAGCAGGTCCGCACAAAGAGCTCCAATTCGTCGGCGCGGAAACACCTCGCATCCCCGTAGAGCGTCGCGTGCATGGCAGAGAGCTTCTCCGTAAGCACCAGCATCTCCTCCGGCGTGAGCGCCTCGAGGCGAAGCACCGGCGAAAACAAATCCTTGCTGCCCACGCGGGAAAAGCGACTCTCCGCAAGCCGCGAAGAAAGTGCCTCGTAGCTAAAGAGGCCGCGGCGCTTATCCTCGAGCGCCTCCGGCGTGGCTCCCATCCATATGCCGATGTGCTGCGCCTTGCCCTGCATCATGTCGTTGTACATGGTGAGCAACACCTCGTAGTTATACTGCCTTGCAATCGCATTCGGTATCTTGCAGAGATTCGCCGCTTCATCGAGCAGAATCAACGTACCCGCATAACCCGCGCGGCGAAAGAACTGCGAGAAGAGTTTGAGGTAATCGTACCAGTTCTCGTCGCTCACAATGAGGTTGATGCCGAGCGCCTCCCGCGCTTCGCGCTTGTTCTCATACTCCCCGCGAAACCACTTGAGTATCCGTTCTTTTTTCTCATCGTCGCCCTCTGCCCCCGCGAGATAATAGCCCCGCAGGAGTTTGGCAAATTCAAAGCCGTGCACCATGTCTTGCAACGCATCGACCGCGGCCGCAATCTTTTTTTCGACCAGCGAAAAGAAAGCGCTGTCCTCCCGGAAGCCGCCCTGTTCCTCTGCGGCTTCCCGCTCCGCCTGAGAGACCCAGCGGTCTAAAATAAGGCGCAGCGCACCGCCCTCCGGCTTGGTCTTGGTCGCGAGGTTCGCAATCAATTCGCGGTAGGTAGCCAGCCCCTGCCCCTTGCTGCCCTGCAAACGTCGCTCGGGCGATAAATCCGCATCCGCAACCACAAAGCCCTGCTCAAAGACATAGTTTCGCATGGTCTGCAAGAGGAAACTCTTGCCTGCGCCGTACTTTCCGATCAGAAAACGGAACGAAGCGCCGCCCTCCGCAATAAGTTCCGTGTCGCGAAGCAGCGCCGCAATCTCCTCCTTCCTCCCGACCGCAATGTACGGCAAGCCGACGCGCGGCACCACGCCGCTCTGCAGGGAATTTAAAATTGCCTGTGCAATGCGCCGCGGCACAGCGCGTTCCGTCTCACTCATTTCTCTGTCTCCCGCAATAAAGTCTCCAGCTCTTCCCGGTAATCCGGCACGAGGAAAAGCTCCTCTCCCTCGGACGCAAGGCAAATATCCTGAAAACGCTCATACAGTTTCTCGTTGACCCGCTCGGCAAAGAGGCTGGTCAAACAATGCGCCGCGCGCAGTTCCGCACGCACGCTCTCCCCGCGGAGCAAGGCCGCAAGGCAGTGGCGTTCGAGAGCATCCAACATTTCTGTTCTGCCCGCTTGGTCTGTTTGAGCCGTTTCGCCTCTGTTCGCAAGCTCTGCAGGCGTTGCACCGGCCGCCGCTGCGACTTGCGCATATGCACTACCGGTCTGCTTGCTCTCCTCGCCGTTTATAAGCTCTGCTAAGCCGCAATTCTTCTCCGCTTCCCGCCGTAGCAGTTCTTCCCGCTCGGCCCCGGTCTCTGCCTCGGTGAGGAGAGCCGCCGTCGTGATCTCGGCTGCCGCGCGTATGTCCGCGAGCTTTTCCCGCCGCACGGGAACCGCCGCAAGCTTTTGCGCCGCTTCCGCGGCCTCACAACTTGCAAAAGCGCGCGAAAAGGCCTCTTGCAGCGCGATATCCTGCGTGGCAGACATATCTTTAGAAGCCTTGCCGCGCAAAAAACGAACGCGAAGCGCTGTATCCGCTTCTTTTAAGAAGGCAAAGAAGCGCTTGCTGTCAAACTGCTGCCGCAAATAGCTGTATTCCGTAAAGCCGTTTCCCGTCGCCGCGAAGCTTCGAAGCTCGTTCAGTTGATAGGAAAAGCCTTGTCCCGCGCACTCGCAGACCGCCCTAAGCCGCGGCGCATCCGAAAAGGGCTTCCACTCGCGTATGCGCAAGCTTCCGAAACAGGCCGCAAATAAAAGCGGCGCTGAGCTTCTCCAGATTGCGGCATAGTAAAACGCTGCCTTATCCCCGAGTCCTTTGACGCTCCGCGCTTCCGTGAGTTTCTTGCCGCCTAACTCCGCAAGCGCCGCAAAAACGGCTTCATCGCTCTGCTTCTCCGGCTCCCGCAGAACGGTGAGCGCCTCGTCCCAATGCCTGAGCGCGGGGTTTTCATACGCCCGCACGCGCGCCGCATCAACACGGTTTAATACCGCATATTCAAAGCGCCAATTTTTAAAATTCCGCTGCAGAGCCTCGCTCCCGTAGCCCGCGACAAAATAGGCAGACGCAAAGGCATCCATGCAATCAAGCGTCTCGGCGGCATTCGCCGCGCCGACCCCCAGCATGAGCTCGCTGAGATAGAGATACACAAAGGCATCGCAGTGCGGGGAGAACTCTCCTCGCCGAAGCGCCGCGCGCCAGGTGAAATAACCGCGGAGCTCGTTCGGCGTCAAATCGCGATACTCCGGCTGGTAGAGCGGCACCGTGCCCGCAAAGGGGCTATTATCCTCATAGTCCTCCATGGCCCGCGCCGCAGATAGAAAGTCCTCACAGGCGTAGATTGCCTCTATCCGCGCCGGAAGCTCACTGCGCCCCGGTATGGCCGTCTCACGGTAATACCCTTCCACCTTCTCTGCCTCTTCCTCCACTGCAAGATCAAACACATGTAACAGGAATGCTCGCTCCGTTTCCGCGCCGAAGCGCACCCCGAGCCAGCCCGGCATGCGAAAGCCCTGCGTGAAATAGTCCCGCGCGGGCAGCTCGCGAAACGCGCTGTACCTTAAATCACAGCGCTCCCTGATTCTTCCGCCCGCATCCCGCTCCCGCATGAGCAGCGCAATCCACTTTCCGCTTGCCGGGGAGACTAAGACCGAAAGTTCCGGCATCTCCCGCCACTTGTGTAGCTCTTCGATATGATGGCGCTCCCGCGCATAATTTGTGAGTTCCGACAGTCGCACAGCCAACTTCTCCGAATATATGTTCTGGTTTTAGTGTACCCAAAACATATGTTCCTGTCAAGTTTCCTCCTCAAACCAAGCGACCGCTCGCACCGGCGAACCGTCACCATGTTCCAATTTCAGCGGAAAACAGCTAAAGGAAAAGAGCTCTTCGCCGCAGAGCTCCAGATTCTTGAGATTCTCGATGTTCACGATATCCTTCTCGCGGAACAGCTTCTTATGCCGCGACAGTCCGACATCCGCAATCGGGTCGAGGCCGATCACATCAAAACCGATGCCCTTATATGCGCCCCGAATTACAAAGTCGAGCGCCTCTTCATTGAGGCAGGGGTAGTCGCCGAAATAGCGCTCGCTCCCCCAGCGCTTGTCCCAGCCGAGGTAAAAGAGAAGAAAGTCAGCCTTCTCAGCCTTCTCCCCGTAGCGGGTGATGTGGGCAAGCGTAATCTCTTCCCCTTCCTTCAGGCTGCTGCAATCAATCACAAGTGCCTTGCCGATAAACTGCGACGCCGGAAATTCGTCCAGCGTGGTGCGCCCCGGAAAGAGATGTGCCGGCGGATCCATGTGCGTGCCCGTGTGCGTGGTCATCCTTAAAAGACTCTCCCGAAAGCCATCTTTTTCATATACGCTCACCGGTGTGAGAGTCGGCGTCTCCGTGCCGGGATAAACCGGCATATCCTCTTTGATGGTATGGGTTAAATCAATGACTCTCATCTCTTTCCTCTCTTAACGTTAGTGCCGGTTCATTTGTTAACTCCTGCGGCAATCGGACTGCTTCCGCAGCTAAGCATCGCGACAACACGAAATCCCGGAACTCAGCCACACTGAACCTGACAAGAGCGCAGCGTCTCCAGCGCCGCCACATGTTTTTCCGGCGTCACACCGGCGCAGCAGGCGGGATCCACGGAAATCTTCACTTCCGGAAGCCACGCCTTTAAGAGCAGTGCGTTCGAAACCACGCAGATATCCGTGCAGAGGCCGATGAGCTCAAGTTCCACGCTTTCCCGCGCCGCGAGCTCTTTCACAGCCGCCGCGAGTTCCGTCGAGCCAAAAGTACCCTTGTCAAAGATATGATCTTTCGGAATCAGTGCCGCAATCTCCGCATCCAGCTCCCAGCCCGCAGTCCCGCGGATACAATGCTTCACCGGAAGATAATGCCCTTCCTGCGTGTTCAGATAGTCCTCGCCGTGTGTATCCCGCGTCGCAAAGACATCCTCCGGCGCATAGCCCTTGATTTTCTCGATGACCGCAGGGACAATGGCGCGCGCCTCCGCCGTTCCGAGTGTGCCGTCAATAAAGTCGCGTTGCATGTCAATGACCACTAAGATTTTCCGCATGATTCTCTCCTCTCTCTGTCAAACCCATCTATGGAATCGGCTATCCCGATGCCTAAAAATCTCGTTCCTTGCCGTAACGCACAGCGGTTCCGGCAAAACATCTGTCTTCCGAAGTCCTGTTATTCCGTTCTCCACTCTGCGGTCTCCGAAAGAGTGCGCCGCGGCCGGGCGGCCGGTTCTTCCGCCGCATAGCCGAGCGCCAACAGCGCGTAGAGCTCGCTGTCACCGCCCGCCTCCGCTCTTAACTCCGCCTGCGCAAAGAAACTGTCGCAAATCCAGAGACTGCCGATGCCAAGCGCCGTCGCCTGCAGACACATGTTCTCGATGGCCGCGCCGACCGACTGCGCCGTGCAGATTTCCGTGACCCGCTGGTCTAGTGTCATGGTCGCGGATAGCGGCCGCGCAATCGGCGATGTAATCAGGATAAGCGCTGCCGCCTCCCGCATCACCCGCAGGGTCTCAAATGCCCCGTCCAGATAATGGCGCGTGTCCGGCAGCATGGGGAAATGCCGCTCCCGCTCGATACCCACCTCCATGGCCGCGCAGACTCTCTCCTTTGCTTTTCCCTCGGTCACGACAAAGTGCCAGGGCTGCAAGTTCTTCGCGGACGGCGCCGCCATGCCTGCCCTTACAATTTCTTCCAACTGCTCTTTCGAATGCGGCGTCGGCAAAAAATGCCGTATGCTGCGCCGCGCCTTGATTGCCTCAATCATATTCGCGCCTCCTTAAAGGAAATCATAGCATAAAGTGAGCTCTTCGCGCGGCCGGATTGACAGCAGAACAGCGCTTTGCTAGACTGCTAAAAATTCTTACACGAAACGGAGCTGCCATGATAGAACGACACGAAATCCCGCTCTTTGAATACGATGCGACTTCTCCCGAAGTGATTCCTCCCGCCCATGAATTCGGCGACTGCCGCTTTCCGAAAAAGTGCCTCTTTGCCTTCCTCGGTGATATCATCCACCGCTACGCCGAGGCAAAGCATGCGGAAAAACGCTGCGAATTTCGCACCGTCTCCGCCACCTATCCCATCTATGTATTTGAGGAGAACGGTGAAGAAATCTGCCTTGCGCAGGCGCGGTCGGTGCGCCGCCCGCAAGTTCCATGCTGGATGCGCTGATTGCGAGCGGCTGCCGCAGCATCCTGGCGCTCGGCTCCTGCGGCGTACTGGAAAAGCTCCCGGAAAATGCCTTTCTGGTGCCGACCCGCGCGCTTCGCGACGAGGGCAGCTCCTACCACTATCTGCCCGCTTCCCGCTATATCGAACTTGACAGCGAGGTCCTTGCGACCATAGAAAGCGTCCTAAAGACAGAAGGCCTCCCCTTTGTCCCCTGCACCAGCTGGACCACCGATGCCTTTTACCGCGAGACCAAGGATATGGTCGCATCCCGCCGAAGCGAAGGCTGTCTCTGCGTCGAGATGGAGTGTGCGGCGCTTGCCGCCTGTGCCCGCCTTCGCGGCGCTGCCTTCGGACAGCTGCTCTTTACCGCCGACTCTCTCGCCTGCATCCATGACTACGATGCCCGAAACTTCGGGCGGGATGCGCACGAAGACGCCCTCTTACTCGGGTTGCGTATCTTGCGGGAGATGTAAACCGCATCCATGTTTCGCTGACAGAGAAAGGAGTTCCATGTCCGAGACCGCCGCACTGAACGATGACTTTGCCTATGCCGTGCTCTCCGCCGTCGCGGAAATTCCGGAAGGCCGCGTCGCGACCTACGGACAGCTTGCCCGCCTAATCGGGTATCCAAAAAACGCGCGCCTCGTGGCGCGCGTTCTCTCGCATGCGGAATATTACGGCGACTATCCCTGCCACCGCGTGGTGAATGCAACAGGCCGCCTGGCCCCCGGCTGGGCAGCGCAGGCCACGCTCTTACAGGCAGAAGGCGTTGCGCTAATCGACGCAACACATGTGTCCCTTAAGCTCTATCGGTGGAAGGCCTGAGCGCAAGCTCCCCCGTCTTTCTTTAATTCCAACCGCTGTTCTTTTTGCCGAAGTTCTGGACCCAATTCGCCCTTCCGTTCAGATTCGAATACCCCACACCGATGGAGTCATAATTCGGATTCAAAATATTGGCTCTGTGTCCGCTGGAATGCATCCAGGAATCCATTACCTCTTCCGGATTTCTCTGGCCTGCGGCAATGTTCTCACCCTTATAGCCGAATCCTCTCGGATACGCCGTAAAGCAGTCCGAGCCGTCGGGTCTGTCATGCGAGAACAAAACTTCGAGTTCCGCCGCACGCACATCCGCCGTACTCGTGAGCCCGGCGTCCTTTTTAACCGGCGAAATTCCCTGCTTTGCTCTCTCCTGATTCACAAGCTCGATTACCTGATCCTCAAACTGTGCCTCGGAAAGCTGCGTGCTGTTCTGTCCGCTGCTCTGACTGTTGTCCTGTCCGCCGGACTGCGCGGTTCCGACACCGGGCCGGTACACACCGTTTCCGTCCACATAATAACCGTCCGGCGTATAGCCGTTTGCGAGCATGCGGCCGCCGTTCGCGGGATTCATGTAATGCCAGTTCCCGTTCACATTGACCCAACCCATGCACATGTTTCCGTTGTTGGTGTCCAGATAATACCAACCGCTTCTGTCATTCAGCCAACCGGTCTGCATGTAACCGGAAGCGTCCATGAAGTACCAGGAATTGTTGACCGACACCCAGGAAGAGCGCGCGTACGAACCGTTCGAAAACTGATACCACCAGCCGCGGTTGTCACGATTCCAACCGTTGTTGCCGGCAAAAACCGGCGTAGCCATCAGCATGGTGCCAAGTGCCACCGCAGCCGCAAGGAAAACCTTCTTCTTCATCTCTGCCCCCCTGTTTTGAAATGATTGCTTAACTTTAAGCAATCTTAACAATTATCATTCTACTCACGCGCCGAACAAATGTAAAGGCAGGCTCCTCCCTTGGAATCAGGGAAGTCTCAAAGATGCATCACGATGAAGGTTCCCAGCCAAAAGCCCCTCATTGACATAGCGCTGTTACACCGGTAGAATAGTTGATAACTAAATTGAACGGTGGGCTGACACCTAAATCCGACGCCTGACGAGAACGGCGTAAACTCGTCTAGTGGGCTTGCACATTAAGAGCCGTAAGGCAGCAAGAAACCTTGCCGGACGAATGTGCCGGCAGCTGGCGGACAGCGAAAAAATCAGCCGACAAGGGGGAACATAGACACTACGGTGTCTATGTTCCCCTTTGAAATTTTCATCCCTGTAGCTCGCAGTGAAGTATCGTAGGCATCCATATGAACATGTTGTATAATAAGAATCGCAAACGCCGAAAGGAGACAGAAATGTTAAAGAAGAGAATTTTTGTTTTGATAACGGCAGTGGCGATGCTTGGATTTGTCCTCGTTGGTTGCGGAAGCGAGAAAAAAGGCGTTGAAACCACAGCAAGCACTTCTGTTGAAGCGTCCGCAGAAACAGGTGCAAGCGTTAAGCGCGAAGTAAAGATGTATACCTATAACGACGGAACATACGGTCCCTACAACATTCCGTCCTATGACGAAAACAACCAATATGCGCAGAAACTCAAAGAAGCCTACGCCTCCGATGCATACCCCGGTGTTTACATTGCAAGAGTAGATAAGGGTTGGATCTGGTATTGGGAGCCTGAGACGGACGACGGAAATTATTACTATATCGGCAGCGTAGATAATCCCAATTATCTTCAGGGCGATGATCTGAATCGCTTCCTTATGGATATTAAAATCAACCTGAATAAGTTTATTGAGAAGTGTGAGGCGGGAGAACTGCATCCTATCGATCTCGATGGCGACGGAAGCATTTCTTATCCCGAAGCGTATATTCAGTCTTTCTTTGCGATTCAATCAAATCAGGATAAGCCCTATAACGGTTTGATCACCTTTTTTGATTTCGATGATATTCTATGGGAATAAGTCTAAAAAATAAAATGCTTTGATTGATTGTTCTAAAAGAACGTGTGCCGCCCCCCGTGAGGCGGGAAAGGAGGTTTGAATGAGAATCAAGTTCACCGAAGAAGAGAAGCGATTGTTTGATAAGGTCATGCCCTACGCCGCTAAAGGAGGGGGGATTCGCCCGGATGCGCCTCCGGAGATTCAAGCTATCTATGCCAGACTGGTAGAGATAACCAACCAATATCTGAGCCCGTATTCGACACCTATGACACCTATTCATAAGGATTCTTGCGATTTATCGGACGATAACCAAGACAACTGAATCACAGCAACAAAAGCACAGTCATAACGGCTGTGCTTATTTTGTGCTCAGGGGGGCGGGGTAACGGAGATCCCGGAAGATTGAACGGAGCACGCACTCTAAGTACAGGATTAGCGGAGAACTACATTTTTATATTGCCGGGTAAAGCGATGCTATTAACATCCATCCCCTTCGCGATGTAGTACAGTTCTTGATACTGGCCAATGTCAACAGGTTTTCTGAATATAGCCAGAACTTTTTTAGGCTGATAGAGAGAGAAATTGCGGATATCCTCTTCGAGCGCAGTATTTGGTATATAAAATCCATTTCGGAAAATGAAACCCAGAAACCCTGCTGTATTCCCAACCAGCTTCTCGGTATATTGCATAGATTGAACAGGATTATAGGTGCCGACCATTTTGGCTATAAAATGTACTTTGGTTAGCCATGGGAGAACGGAGAGTTTTCTCTCGGTTGTTCCATTCGCCGCCATAGTAAAGTCACTCGAGTTTAGAATTCCGTTCATAGCCTTCTGATAGAAAACATTGCTGCTCGGAATCTTATCAGAGACAGGCCCGACTCCCGTTAGATGAAGAAAATTACTTGGCAGGAAAATGGTTTCAAAGAAGTCCGGCTTGCTTGGAGAGCCGAATACTATTAAGAGATTTCGGTTCTCCAAATTATTATGGTATTCCTTCGCACAGCTTACAATGACTCTTGTTGCAAGCTTCTTAGAAATTTTCATTGAGTTTTCTCCTAAAATTTCAAGAGGGAACACTAGCACCGCGGTGCTAGTGTTCCCTCTTGGCGGCTGATTTTTATGCTGTTCGCCAGCTCGCCGACCCATTCGTTCGGCACGATTTCTTGCTACCTTACGGCTCCTCATGTGCAAGCCCACCAGATATGTTTACGCTAATCATATCAAGCGTCGAATTAAGGTGTCAGCCCACCGCAGACCAAATGTCTGCATGTTCAGTATACCAGAACAAACGAGAGAAATCAATTAGTATCCAATGATATCTGTGAAATCAATCTTCCGGAAGTCGGCATCTGTAAGCGCAGAAAGCTTATGGAGAAGGCTTGTTAGTTGCTCGACCAATTCAGAGTCTTCTATTGCGGGAAGATTGCGCTCTGTATTCTGCATCACCTTTTCGAGAGACGGACTTTCCAAATCTGAATAGAGCTCTATTAGAGTTCGTTCTTCTATTGAAAAAGCCATGTTCATTTTCTCCTTTTCATTGGTTTGTTCTGCTGTCTGCTTATCACATTGATGGGACTCCTTAGAGTACACATCCGCTTTCTATAAAACGAAAGCGGATGTTGGGGAAACTCCTAAGATGGCCTATTTGACTTTGTACGCGCCGGATTCCCTTCGTGTGTGCGGCAATAACACCCGGTGGCTCTTAGTCTCTATGTACAACGGGGGATCACCCCCGCGCATGCGGGGAAAACTGTGCTGACGTTACTGTTATTCAGTTGGTGTTGCTGTGGCCCAGATAAATTACCAGAGTTATCCATTATGAGCTTCGCCGTGCGAAGATAGTAGCTCATTCAAATTGATATCAAGTCCGAACTTTCTCACGTCCGCGTCGCGGGCCAGAAGCTCATTTTTTATTGTATCCAGCGCTTCATAATACGCGAGAGCCCGTCCCGCCTTGTATTCCCTATAGGGCAGTTGTCTCGCCTCTTCTGCCGCGTCTTTGGCGTTTCGCAGAACTCTCGAAACTATATACTCCCATTCATCGTTTGTCAGTTCTCTCATATTCTCCGCGCTCCTTTAACTCTATGACTCTAGGATCCCCCCGCGTGTGCGGGGAAAACTTTGGGAAGTTATCCACAAACGGCACTATCGACGGATCACCCCCGCGTATGCGAGGAAAAGGGTGACGAAACCTACCAAGCGCTTACAGAGTACGGATCACCCCCGCGCATGCGGGGAAAACGCGGCGACCTGCGTCCCTTTTGACGGAGCCCGCGGATCACCCCCGCGTGTGCGGGGAAAACCAGAAGCGCTTCCTCTGATGGCTTTAGGTTTTGGGATCACCCCCGCGTGTGCGAGGAAAACTTACTTTGTTCTTTTCACTAACTCTGCTAGAACACCAAATGGTACCATTACAATGGCAAGTAAGACGACCATAAACACAAAATCGCCCCCTTCTCAAATGTAATCCAATTTGAGGATCCCCCCGCACGTATAGGAAAATTCCACAACTTTTCTATGTACTAAGTCTATCACATTATCTGTCCAAAATTTCAGACTCAATCAGCACTTCTGTTTGGTCCATATCCAAACAAAGCAAAAAAGTCTTTCGGGTAAACCGGCGCGCAATCAACGCATGGAGATGACGGGAGTCGAACCCGTGTCCAAATACCGGAAAACCGCGCATATAAGTAGTTTTATGCTTCGCGTGTGATCGTTTAACATCACCACACTTCCCGTGACATATCCTACTGTATTCATGCTCTCCGTGGCACAATACAAGTAAGAGCCCTTCGGGGGCTCTTTTTTATGCCTCTATTCCGAGCCGCTCCTTCAACGCCTCCTGAAGCACCTCAGAAAAATCAAAGCCTTGCGCAAGTGCAGCAGCATTGAGCCAAGCGGGAATGGTTACCGTGCGCGTCACGGCCTTATTGACGCCTGCCAGGCGGACAGCCGGCATATAGACATCAATCAGTGCCGAGAGCTGGTTTGGCGCAAGAGAAAGAGCCGAGAGCTTGGATGGTGTCGGAATGTCCTCTCTGTCCTCCTCAAGACCAAGCAGAGTGATTCCGAGCAGCTCGCGGGCAGAGAGCAACGCGTCGGCGTCATCCTTGCCACAGGTGGCCACATCCAGATTCGGAAACTCTACAGCGATTTGCTAATCGTCCTCATAGGTGAAAACTGCGGGAAAAAAGTATCTGTCAGGATTTTTGCGCATTTTCCTTTGCCTCCTTCCTTTTCCGGCATTCCTCCCTTTTTCTGTACCATATGGTATTCCCGAGAATCCAGTTAACAAAAGAACCGGCAGGGGCGGTCAGATGTTCGGACGGAACGGGCGGCGTAGTATTCTCCTGCTCAAAACCAAAGAGGGTGAACGCTAATACATCCTCCGCCATATAAATCGCATCCGTCAGTGTATCGCCACAAGTATAACAGCTCTGTAAGTCGGGAAAATGAACGGAATATCCGCCCTCTGCTTCCGGTGTAAAAATCGTGGGATATGCGTATCTAGACATATGATTCTCCTTTAGTGCTCTTGAGTCTCTTCGGTCTGCGGGGATACTGCCGGTAGTTTTTTCCAGTTGGAACGTAGTCCGTCTATATGCTCGTGTAAATTTGGCTTTATACTTGCCCACAAAGGGTCGAGGATGAAATCAATCCCCTCTCTGCGTGTAAGCTTAGCGGCGGGAACAAAGTCGCTGTCACCTGAGATTAGAATGATCTGGTCGACTTGCTTTTTGTACGCTAGTGAAGCAATGTCAATTCCAATCTTCATGTCAACGCCCTTTTGAGAGAAGGAGATAGTGAAGTCATCTTCTCGGATATTCGCAAGTTCTTTCTTTCCTAAAAATAGCTGTTTCACAACGTCTGGAGAAATAGAAAAGTGCGCAAATTCATCCGACAGTTCTCCCATGCGAAGCGCAATTTTTCGGCGCTTTTTCAGCTCTTCAAGAAAAACATTCATCCATTTGAATGTATCAGATTGCCGGAAGTCAATTCCGCGCTTCTGCATAGGGTGGTAAACAGTCTTTGCCAGTGGCGGACAGTCATAATAGAAAATCCGATACAGGCTTCTCGACATGTCAAATTTACGTTCGTACTCAAGATGTTGCAGGCAGTACCGGTAGAGCTCTGATGCCCTTGCGCTGGGCGTCTTCCGCCCTCAGAGATAACTGGAGCGTTTTCTGTAAAACCCTCCATCGACCAAGATAGCTGTTTTCATGCGCCCTCCTAAATACAAAAAGGCTCTAGGTATCAGCACTTCCCATATAGTTGGGAGGCTTAGCACCAAGAGCCAATTAATTGTAACAAAAATCTGTTACTGCTTTTAGTATACTTCACGTTGATGCGTATGTAAATCAATTTTAGCGGCTACAGTTACATTTTTAGCATTTATCTTACAGCGCTCTGAAACGCAATCACCCGCCTGAGCATATGCCCATAATCAATAATCCCTCGCGTGTGCGGGGAAAACTGTACTCAATGTGGAAGCGCTTGTCCTTGTAGGGGATCACCCCCCGCGTGTGCGGGGAAAACTATTATTACTTTCCTCGTCGATATTCAACAACCGGATCACCCCCGCGTGTGCGGGGAAAACATGCGCTCGCCGTCCCAGTACGCGGTGCTGATAGGATCACCCCCGCGTGTGCGGGGAAAACATTATTGCGCTCAATCAGCTTTCCGGCTATCACCTATCACCCCCGCGTGTGCGGGGAAAACATCTTAGACCGGGCGCACCGTGGCATCCGGAAAGGATCACCCCCGCGTGTGCGGGGAAAACTACTCGGAGAGGGGGTATAAATGGCTGATTGCAGGATCACCCCCGCGTGTGCGGGGAAAACAGAGGTTCACGCCGTTACCATGCCCCATGATGGGGATCACCCCCGCGTGTGCGGGGAAAACTATGTCAAAATCCATCACCTCCTCGATGTCGTCGGATCACCCCCGCGTGTGCGGGGAAAACCAGCCGTGCCTTTTCCGACTCTGCCCGCTGAAAGGATCACCCCCGCGTGTGCGGGGAAAACTGACTGTAATCTTCATTGCTGCATTCCTCCTTAGGATCACCCCCGCGTGTGCGGGGAAAACCAGCCGTGCCTTTTCCGACTCTGCCCGCTGAAAGGATCACCCCCGCGTGTGCGGGGAAAACCTGTTTCTGTTACTGTTCCTGTTTCTGTTACTAGGATCACCCCCGCGTGTGCGGGGAAAACCTGAAACCCGCCCAGAGGTTCGCCCCGTTGCCAGGATCACCCCCGCGTGTGCGGGGAAAACAATGCAGGAACTGAAAATTTTTGAGAGCTCTGAGGATCACCCCCGCGTGTGCGGGGAAAACTTTCCATCTCGAGGCCACATATCACCCTCACCAGGATCACCCCCGCGTGTGCGGGGAAAACCCGGAGATACTCCTCGCAGGCGTCTCTCACCGAGGATCACCCCCGCGTGTGCGGGGAAAACCAATGGTTTTTATCTCTCGTGTTGCATTTCGTGGGATCACCCCCGCGTGTGCGGGGAAAACAGATTTCGTAAAGGGGGCAAGACTTACACTGAAGGATCACCCCCGCGTGTGCGGGGAAAACTTTTTTTTTTGAAAAAATGGTTGACTATGTTAGGATCACCCCCGCGTGTGCGGGGAAAACATGCTGTAAAAAAGAGTTTTCCGGATTCAATTAGGATCACCCCCGCGTGTGCGGGGAAAACTCTCCTCAAGGCTCCAGCCGATCTGCTTGTTAAGGATCACCCCCGCGTGTGCGGGGAAAACCGTTTTAGCTGGATGTCAGCCGCAGCACATGTGGGATCACCCCCGCGTGTGCGGGGAAAACATCATGCTGCGGTCGAGGCGCACGCCGTGGTCGGGATCACCCCCGCGTGTGCGGGGAAAACTTGTAAGGGCTGGCGTGAGCCGCGTAGAGCTGAGGATCACCCCCGCGTGTGCGGGGAAAACTGCAGCTATATACAGGGTTATAGCGACTCGCGGGGATCACCCCCGCGTGTGCGGGGAAAACCTCGGTGTGCAGTTCAGTCAGTCCGGAGTGTGGGGATCACCCCCGCGTGTGCGGGGAAAACATACACACGCGACACCACCGAAACCGCGCAGGAGGATCACCCCCGCGTGTGCGGGGAAAACCTGTGTTTGTGTGATGGCCTTATCATACCGCGAGGATCACCCCCGCGTGTGCGGGGAAAACTGGACACAAAGCAATATCGGAGTATTGCACAAAGGATCACCCCCGCGTGTGCGGGGAAAACCTTTCGTGTGTGCGCCGTGCTTGCGGCGCTGTGGGATCACCCCCGCGTGTGCGGGGAAAACTCGTTTATCTTCTCAATCTTAATCAGAAGCTCAGGATCACCCCCGCGTGTGCGGGGAAAACATGATGACTAACAGAAAACGAGTGCTGAATAAAGGATCACCCCCGCGTGTGCGGGGAAAACTTTTGAAGGCAACCAACTTTAAACATATGGTGAGGATCACCCCCGCGTGTGCGGGGAAAACCGTGGAAGCAACCACCTGCGTCAATGAATCCGGGGATCACCCCCGCGTGTGCGGGGAAAACGTTACCTAATGGCGACAAAATGAAAAAATGAAAGGATCACCCCCGCGTGTGCGGGGAAAACTTACACAGTTACCAGGAAACATTCTCCGATTTAGGATCACCCCCGCGTGTGCGGGGAAAACATAATCAAGCCTATCTTTTCGGTCGCAGCAGAAGGATCACCCCCGCGTGTGCGGGGAAAACTTTAAGAAAGGGGGTTGTGCATGGTCGAA
>JH590863.1:465917-467293 GCA_000242235.1 Stomatobaculum longum | reverse complement strand
GGATCACCCCCGCGTGTGCGGGGAAAACTTGCCTTTGGCGCGAATACCTCTGCGACCGTGAGGATCACCCCCGCGTGTGCGGGGAAAACCCGCAACAGCACTATAGCCAGGCGTTACCCCGAGGATCACCCCCGCGTGTGCGGGGAAAACTACGGATATTCTACATTAGTTACCTTAGTCATAGGATCACCCCCGCGTGTGCGGGGAAAACGGAAAGCTGGAAAAAGAATATAGATTCCGTAAGGGATCACCCCCGCGTGTGCGGGGAAAACTTAATACTTCCCGACTTCAACCGCAAACGAAAAGGATCACCCCCGCGTGTGCGGGGAAAACCCCCACGGATGACTGCTACACGCCGCCGCTGGTATATCACCCCCGCGTGTGCGGGGAAAACCCCGTTGCACAGGATAATTATATCGTAGACAAAGGATCACCCCCGCGTGTGCGGGGAAAACATACAAGTTCTACATAATACGGTTTCTGGTTCAGGATCACCCCCGCGTGTGCGGGGAAAACTTTAGTAAGTGATTATTTCGCAACGGCAGACGGGGATCACCCCCGCGTGTGCGGGGAAAACGTGAACTTTTGGTCTTTACTTTGTTTGGCGTTAGGATCACCCCCGCGTGTGCGGGGAAAACGTAAAAATCACAAGAGCGTTGCTATAAAGTTCAGGATCACCCCCGCGTGTGCGGGGAAAACCTCGGTGAGGTTACGCGGCGTGCCGACTGCTCGGGATCACCCCCGCGTGTGCGGGGAAAACTCGTTCCAGGCTGTTCCGTATCCCTTACCACTGGGATCACCCCCGCGTGTGCGGGGAAAACTTCTTCAATCCTAAGTAAATCGCGATATGGCAAGGATCACCCCCGCGTGTGCGGGGAAAACTTAGAACTACATTTGAACAACAATATGGAAATAGGATCACCCCCGCGTGTGCGGGGAAAACATTATTTGCGCCAGTGGGTGTATAGGCGAAAAAGGATCACCCCCGCGTGTGCGGGGAAAACCCCGAAACTGAGTATCTCGTTGAATGTTACGGGGGATCACCCCCGCGTGTGCGGGGAAAACGAGAAGTAAACCGATAGAACAGTAAAGTAACTAGGATCACCCCCGCGTGTGCGGGGAAAACGGAGTGACTTTTCAGTTACGTGATTCTCTGAAAGGATCACCCCCGCGTGTGCGGGGAAAACGAATTAGTAATATTGACGGCCAACCGGCGTCAAGGGATCACCCCCGCGTGTGCGGGGAAAACGCAAGACAATCGAAACTTATTTGCAAGGTGGTAGGATCACCCCCGCGTGTGCGGGGAAAACCGGGCGCCGCCAAGCACCCGCTCTCCTTGTCAAGGATCACCCCCGCGTGTGCGGGGAAAACATTTC
>JH590863.1:463830-465817 GCA_000242235.1 Stomatobaculum longum | reverse complement strand
GTCAAGGATCACCCCCGCGTGTGCGGGGAAAACATTTCTGTTTAAGAGCCCAAGTTTTGAGTTTAAGGATCACCCCCGCGTGTGCGGGGAAAACCTATGGTTGAAGATTTCGTAAAGGGAGCAAGAAGGATCACCCCCGCGTGTGCGGGGAAAACGACTACAGCCGGAACACAGTCTAACGGGAGCCAGGATCACCCCCGCGTGTGCGGGGAAAACTGCACAAATTCCAGCCGTCAAATTTGTGCAACAGGATCACCCCCGCGTGTGCGGGGAAAACGGTTGAAGGCCGCAATAACGGTCGTTCCCATAGGGATCACCCCCGCGTGTGCGGGGAAAACGTTCTGATTTATCACGGGCTTTTCATGTGCTGGGGATCACCCCCGCGTGTGCGGGGAAAACAGGATGGCGCGGGGCGCAAGCCCCGCAATCCTGGGATCACCCCCGCGTGTGCGGGGAAAACTTTAACGCGCATATCCTTGGCAAAAATCGCAAGGGATCACCCCCGCGTGTGCGGGGAAAACTTCGCGATAGAACTTTTTCCAATTTCAACCTTAGGATCACCCCCGCGTGTGCGGGGAAAACAAACCGAACTTACTTTTGTCAATAACATTTTTAGGATCACCCCCGCGTGTGCGGGGAAAACACGCAAAAAGCAATTAGTGACTATTATTGCTATGGATCACCCCCGCGTGTGCGGGGAAAACAGAAATGCTTTACAATGCAAAAGATATATGCTAGGATCACCCCCGCGTGTGCGGGGAAAACGAGAAGTAAACCGATAGAACAGTAAAGTAACTAGGATCACCCCCGCGTGTGCGGGGAAAACACATAATACGGTTTCTGGTTCATTTTTATGAGGATCACCCCCGCGTGTGCGGGGAAAACAAATTCTTTAACGCATCTAGTCTTTCTATTGTAGGATCACCCCCGCGTGTGCGGGGAAAACTTTCCGTAATATTCATTGTACAAATCGACGAAAGGATCACCCCCGCGTGTGCGGGGAAAACTCGAAACTCAAACCAATTTCAGGAAAAACACGAGGATCACCCCCGCGTGTGCGGGGAAAACCCGTTTCTAATATTTGCAAGTAAAGTGTTCATAGGATCACCCCCGCGTGTGCGGGGAAAACTCAAAATTCACAATCATGCTTGGATTAACGTCAGGATCACCCCCGCGTGTGCGGGGAAAACCGGCGGATGATGTAGGATTATCTTCATATCACAGGATCACCCCCGCGTGTGCGGGGAAAACTACGAGCTGACAATCTTAATGAGCGCGATCTGAGGATCACCCCCGCGTGTGCGGGGAAAACCTCAAGTCTATCAAGCTCTTGAACGTCAACAGAGGATCACCCCCGCGTGTGCGGGGAAAACCGACAGAGGATTTCAAGGTAAAAATCAGGAGGAGGATCACCCCCGCGTGTGCGGGGAAAACACGCAATGGGGTAAGGAGGTAGAGAGTGGCGTAGGATCACCCCCGCGTGTGCGGGGAAAACTTTTATTTTTGTTTGACATTTGTGCAAACATAAGGATCACCCCCGCGTGTGCGGGGAAAACCCTGCTTGATGACTACTACGAGCGCGCAGTAGAGGATCACCCCCGCGTGTGCGGGGAAAACCCCGGAACCCCACGCGGCGAGTGCGCGCGGCAGGGATCACCCCCGCGTGTGCGGGGAAAACGCGTCTGCCGAGTCCTGCATGCTGAAAACCGAGGGATCACCCCCGCGTGTGCGGGGAAAACTCGTGCTTATCTTCGCGCCATTGTCGTACTCGAGGATCACCCCCGCGTGTGCGGGGAAAACCTTGCGCCCGCTCCTGTTTACTCTTCGTCTTCGGGATCACCCCCGCGTGTGCGGGGAAAACGGTGCGCGTGACGATACAGGAGGAGTGACATGAGGATCACCCCCGCGTGTGCGGGGAAAACCCGAATTTATGAATGCGCACCAGGTCGAAGGCAGGATCACCCCCGCGTGTGCGGGGAAAACATAC
>JH590863.1:418227-463730 GCA_000242235.1 Stomatobaculum longum | reverse complement strand
CGACGGAGGATCACCCCCGCGTGTGCGGGGAAAACATGCTAAGGGTAGACAAAAGAGAGGCGCGCCGGGGATCACCCCCGCGTGTGCGGGGAAAACGCTTTCAAGATTCTAAGCTGATTAGCCGGAGCAGGATCACCCCCGCGTGTGCGGGGAAAACTCCCCTCGTTAATAGCACTTTCTAATGTAGAAAGGATCACCCCCGCGTGTGCGGGGAAAACCGCGGCTTTATAAAATTAGGAACTGACAAAATAGGATCACCCCCGCGTGTGCGGGGAAAACTCATATTTGCAAATACTGTCGTTGTATTATCCAGGATCACCCCCGCGTGTGCGGGGAAAACGGCTTACCCGCTCTTTTTAGTATCTCATCTTTAGGATCACCCCCGCGTGTGCGGGGAAAACTGTTGCGGCAAATAAACTTAAGGAACTTAAGGGGGATCACCCCCGCGTGTGCGGGGAAAACCCCTAGTATTGCAACGCAAAAAGCTATTAGTGAGGATCACCCCCGCGTGTGCGGGGAAAACAGATGGGGGCAATGAAAGCAGTTGAATCTCTGAGGATCACCCCCGCGTGTGCGGGGAAAACGAAATGCTATTGACGGCAAAGCTGATGATACTAGGATCACCCCCGCGTGTGCGGGGAAAACACGAGGCCAGTCAGAAGGTTATGACCTGGATAAGGATCACCCCCGCGTGTGCGGGGAAAACCGGAGGTGTTGCCTTCCGCCGTCGTGATCCTGAGGATCACCCCCGCGTGTGCGGGGAAAACGAAGATAACTATAAGGGCTTTAATTATCGGTTGGGATCACCCCCGCGTGTGCGGGGAAAACTTATATTGTAGATTTCCTTGTATATAAGCATGAGGATCACCCCCGCGTGTGCGGGGAAAACTTTCACTAACTATACGACTACTTACGATAGCTAGGATCACCCCCGCGTGTGCGGGGAAAACGCAGAATGGCCTGCATGCTGAAATCCTGGAGGAGGATCACCCCCGCGTGTGCGGGGAAAACGAACTTAAGGGTTTTATCTGTGAACGCGATTCAGGATCACCCCCGCGTGTGCGGGGAAAACTTTGATGAAACTGGCGCAATGTCTGAAGGGCAGGGATCACCCCCGCGTGTGCGGGGAAAACCTCTTCAATCAATGCAAGCTGTTCACAAACCTGGGATCACCCCCGCGTGTGCGGGGAAAACGTCGAATTTTATGAGAACTTAAAGCCGGATGAGGGATCACCCCCGCGTGTGCGGGGAAAACTCCAGTGCTTTCTCAAAATCCTTCTTGTTCATAGGATCACCCCCGCGTGTGCGGGGAAAACACCACATTCACAATCGCATTTTCCCATTTCATAGGATCACCCCCGCGTGTGCGGGGAAAACTTAGAATATTTACTAATGATATATCTTTTTTAAGGATCACCCCCGCGTGTGCGGGGAAAACCTATAGTCTCATTCAATCATCAGAACTCATAGAGGATCACCCCCGCGTGTGCGGGGAAAACACTTCGGAAATGGCGTATTTCCGTGGTTGATCCTAGTCCTCAGCCTCGATCCGCTTTAACTTCTCGTAGAGCTGATGCGTCAAGCGGCAGTCAGCGAGCGCCCTATGCGGCTCCAGTATAGCAAAATGAAAGTACTTTGATAAGGTCAAGAGTTTGTAATCTTCCACCTCATCTACTTTTTGCCTTGCAAGATTCAGCGTGTCGGTAATGTGAGGATGCCCCGACAAGATATCGTTTTGCTTGCAAGCCTGCTGCAGGAAGCGCCAATCAAAACTCGCATTGTGACTCACAATGCGAGTATCTCCGATGAACTCCAGCAGCTCTTTAAGCACCTGTGCAATCGGTTTTCCTTCGTTTTTTAGCTTATCCGATGTGATTCCGGTCAATTCAACAATTGTCTCCGGTACAGCATCGCAGTAAATCAAGCTACTGTAACAGGAAACTTCTCGTCCTTCCTCTACTCGGATAGCCGCAACTTCAATCATCCGGTCATGTGCTATATTTAGGCCAGTCGTCTCTACATCCAGGACTACATACTCGGCTGTACTCCGTTTGCGTGCCTGATGCTTCTGAATTCGCTGCACCTGATAGAACTTCTCCGCACGGCTCATCGCGGCCTTTTCTGTCTCAACTTGTTCGGAATTCTTTTCTCGTTTTTTTATCCCGGGCTTTCTCACCAGCTTGATGCCGTCGTAATCTACCGGAAGCCAACTGGTATTATGAATTGCAAAGTCTAGTTTCTGCTCTCCGTTGCTGCTGTAAACCATGGTCGCTCTGCCATCTTTGAGGTGCTCACAAATGCGTCCCCAAAGTTCATCGCGTACGCGTGCACTGAGATTCCCAACATAAACGCCTGTCGAAATTTCAAGCAACCATTTAGACAAATCCCCTCGCACCTTGGGGGGACAATCGGTAAGTGTAATCACTATCATGGTGTATCACCCATCCGATATGAGGTGGCGTTTGGAACAGTATCTCTTATGTTATCCCAAAGGTAAACCACACTCTCTTCTTCTCCCGCTTCCTCCTCATCTGCAAGCAAATAGTGCAAATCTCGTATCATTCGCTCTAAAATGTGCTGCTCTACCATCGCATCACGAGTCTTCCTTCTAACATAAGCGGGCAAGTCCGGCAAGTCTTGCGACGCCGCTTCAAATGCGATAGGGATAGTCACCTCGGCTTTGTAAAGGTCTGCAATATCATATACAAATGAGAGTTCATGTCCGACATGGACAAAACCGAGTCCCGGGGAACACCCCAAAGCAACAATGACTGCATGCGCAAGACCGTAAAGACATACATGCCCTGCACTGAGTGCTTGATTCACCGCATTGCTCTCAAAGAAATCCTCTGGATTGTATTCTCTGCCGGACCACGAAACGTCGTATTGCTTGGATAGCTTGCGGTATATTTCCCGCACACGACTGCCCTCACGTCCGCGGAGTTGCTGTAACGTTAACTTGCTTACATCTTCGGAAGGGAAACGCATTGCATACATCTTTCGAACGACAGCCAAATGTAACCGCTGATTACTAACCAACTTGGCTTGTTGCAACAAAAGACCTGCTCGCTTGGTGAGCGGGCGTCCGCTTGCATAATAGCGGACACCGTGCTCTCCAACCCAAATGACAGTAACGCCGACGTCTCCGATTAATTCCATCGCACGGTGGGTAATGCTGCTGCCCGGTCCCAACATCAGTACCGATATGGCTGCCGCCGGAATATCTACCGTACCGTCATCGTCCATAACTTCAATCGCACTGTCACGTCGATTCAGCTTGCAGCGTTCCAGATACAGAAAGGTCATTCGATCTTTGACCTGTGGCAACTGTTGTAATTCCGGGCGTATGATGCCTGGAATCTCCTTCATCTTTCACCTCAGGGCAGACGCATAATGGTGAGCAATCCCATGCCGTAAGCTCTTCCTCTGCCCATACCGCGGCATAGAAGCTCTTTAAACTTTTCGACATCCGTTACAGTTAAAATGCCTTCGTAACTCACTTCACGCAGAGAAACAGACTTGTCCTTTTCTTCCCGTTTATGGAAAATGTGCCAACTGTTTCCGACAGCGCGAAAGCCTCCTTCTTCCAGCATAAACCCATTCTTTTCAGCTCGTTTCTTGAGCCAACTCTCTTGCTGCTCTGCGCCCACACAAGCTCTTACCTCACCGCGTTGCCCTGTGCTTGCACGAGAAATGCTCTGCGTTGGATTCGCGACTAGGCGAAAACGCCACCGGCTCTGCTTGGTGATACGCGCTAAGAGAGGCTCATAATCTCTCGTCAAACAGCCTTCTTTCGGATTCCCGTATTCATGTACCGCAGCCTCCAAGTTTGGCTTTTCTTCGCTGAGTACAAGGAGATAGAGCCTACCTCCAAGAGAATCCAAGCGCCAGAGTCTCCGCTCTCTGCCTCCTGCAAAGGCACTTTCCACCATCCCGTGGATTTTACTGCGGGAGCTGAGGAGTCTCCTTGTGCTTCTTTTGTCTGTATCTAATTCCATTCTTGTCAGATACATATCCTCCCTCCTTTCACAGTTCTGCCATGGCATCGTGTTCTTCTGCCGATTCTTCGGTATTCACATCATCCCGAAGCCAGATTTCCTTTGCACGCCGATAACCGAATTCTCGTTTCATCGGATTAAAAGAAATCGGCAAATCCTGTACAACAGCACCTTCTTGTTCCGCCACGCCACAGTCTAAGCGAATGTAGCGATGACTCTGCTGTAT
This sequence comes from Stomatobaculum longum, assembly GCA_000242235.1. Taxonomy (GTDB): domain Bacteria; phylum Bacillota; class Clostridia; order Lachnospirales; family Lachnospiraceae; genus Moryella; species Moryella longum. Next base: position 459,506 of record JH590863.1, on the reverse strand, counting down.
GCTCTTCGAATCTTTATTTTGATTCTCTTCTTCCCGTAATGCAATCTCTAACACATCCTCTCGAATACCGAGCACCAAAGGGAGAGTAGGCGGACAAGAACGTCTTCCAAGGAAAAGCGGAAAGCAGGGATTCCGTAGCGCGCTCTCTATCTTTTCCAAGAAACTTCGATCTTCCGATTCCAATCCGACTAAAAAAATTGCGTCGGAAAGATAATAACGATAGGTGAGATATGAAGTTTTCTCAGCCTTTGCCATATGAAAATCCTTTATGACTTCACCGTTTCGATCGACACGAACGCCAAAGCGAAGTGCTGATAGTTCCGATAAATCTGCATCTCGTCTAAGTCCCAATGCTGCCGCCAACAGACCAATCACTCCACTCTTCGAGGGCTCACGGTTGGTACGTCTTACCTCAAATTTTGAATCGGTTCCCCACGCCTGCAGCGGTGCAGCGAGGCGCAGTAACAAGGTACTCATTCCGCCTCCCCTGCTTTATCCAAAAGTTCACGAACACAATTCTCCAGAGTCTCCAGATTCTCTTTCACCGATTTGGTAACGCAAAGTCTCTCGATGCCTTCGCCGGTTCCCAATGCATAGGTCGGAATTTCAACAAAGTTTCGGTAACTCTTCTCTGCGTATTCCTGAATCCGCTCAATAGACGCTTTGCTATATCCGTTGCGGCTCATGACTGCCTCTTCAAAGGCACCGCTGAAATTCACCGGCTGATCCTCACGAATCGTGATATAAACTGCATCCGGGACAGTACGATTGGCGAACGTATTCTGCTTTCCGGTCGGCATCGCATAGATAAATGCCTCTGCAAAAACTCTGACAATCTGCTCCGGATTCTTTACCCACTTCTTCAACTCTGACACGTTGACCGTTGCATAGCGATACAAAGTCGAAGAATTGAACTCAACCGTTCCAAGATGTCCGGCTCCAGCATTGTCCTCCGGCGCGAGATCATCCACTGCCGTAAAGTAATCATACTCACTGTGTACCGCATGGGTCGAAATACTGTGCGCAACCTGAGAAGCTGCATCATAATTCAGCGAAGGATCTGCAGCAACCATGCGTCCGAACAGCGCAATTTCAAATCCGGGAATATCTTTCAACGCCTTCTTAAAAGACTCTTTTTCTTCACAACCATCCACTGCAAGCTGTGCCAATGCCTGGATTTGTGCACTGCTGATAAAAAATAACGCGTCTAACTCTGCCTTCTTGCCTTTTTTCTCATCGATCTTGACCTTGAGGCCTGCTTTCGTCAAAGCATCAATTGCCAGCTTCTCACCGTTCAGACCAGAATTTAACTTCTGTATCTCCTCTGCCAACAATCCAACCACTCTCTTGCTTCTCTTAGAGAGCTCCTCCTCCGTCATTACCTCCTTGAAGTACTCGCGCATTGCATGCTTCCATGCCTGAGATGAAACTCTCGCTCGCGTGGTTCCACCGTAAATAGCGGTCTTCGGACTACCAGTATCATCGCGGTTGATGCAGCTCGGCGGAACCGTCTGAATCACATGCAAGTCCACAAACAATCTATTCTTATCCATATCTTTATCCTTTCCGGTCTTGATGACCTCTCCTAGATTAAAATCTGCTCTTCCCCACAGCAAATCCCTACGCTTTACTCTTTCGATCCGGTTCCTGCCTCATCTTCATCCTTCTCACGATAGGATAGTTCCCTGTAAAAATCACGCCCCCATTTAAGCCGCACATTGTCAAGACGATTCAAGTCCTGATACTCGTACAAATCTCTTGCTAATGCCGCATAGTCCAACGGAATGCTCTCGCGCTTGCAAAGCTGAATAATATTTCGTAAATGCCAACTGAACTCCGTCAAGTCTGCCGAAGTGACAACCACATTGAAACGCCGAATGACTGCCTCTTCATTCCCATTCGATTTTCGTGCCAACTGCCCGACTGCGCGTCCCAAAGTATTGTTTTCCAGATACATGAACTCACTGTGAAGATCTTTTCCCTGCTGATGCAATGCGTATAGCGTCAGTGCCGTATAAACTGCCTTCTCTGCTCGACTGGGGTCATTCCCTCTTCCTTCCAGTTCCTCCGGCAATCCATCGAATAATAAATCCCAGAGCTCCGGTACCGCTCCCGGCTGCTCACCGATACCGCGCCGCATCTTTGCAAGCTTTGCACGAACCTCAGCATCTCTCGGATTCCGTTGTAACTGCAATAGCTTGGACTTTACAAATCCGGAGATAAGACTCGCCTTACTTAGTACCTTATGTTTTTCTTCCATGCACGCCTCCTTTAATTCTTGTTCGCGCTCCGCAAAGCAGGATATAATTTGTTGATTTTACGCACCATGACTTCAAATGCTTTCGGAGCCGAGTAATAAACTTCTCCCTGCTCTCTTCCCACCATGGCGACCAAGCCCGCATTGCGCGTCAGCTCTCGTCCGAGCACCAATGCTCGCTCCTTCGCCTGCCGCTGCCATTCCAGTATCTTATCTTCCATCGCTTCACCCAAACTACTCGGTTCAATCGAATTCAGCCATGCACGGAAAGGAAAATCCAGAGCAGCGTAGCAAGTTTCTCTTGCATCCGAAAAAGCGCTCCCACCTGTATCATTTCCCGCTGCGATTGTTAAATCTTTTGCCAGTCCTCCGACAATGCCGGCAAGCTTATCGCAACTTTCAACCTCACTTTTAATTCGTGATAGCCAGGCTTCTCCGGAATTCTGTTGCATCTCTGTAAGCAAACCGGCGGCAAATGAAAGCCGATCCTCAAACGCATCATTAACAAAAAAGTCTTTGTCTCCGTACTGCACGGAAACAATTCTAAAGTTACACTGCTGTTTTTCCCCTAGCCTGGCATTCTTGTAAAGCGCCTGATTCCACCTGACAATTCCTGGCAGATAAGTTCCTTCCTCCGCACAAAAAATCGAAGCAAACTCTCTCCACATCTGTATACCGGCTCTATGTCGTCTCGGCTGATACTGAATGATTTTCTTGTCTGCCGTTCTTCCCCAAAGAGTCATTTGTTCTGTCGCAGCGCTTTCCTTCGGGAAGAAATCCCCACCTAACAGCGTAAATCCGTCTACAGAGAATTCATCAGCTCGATGCAGTAAAAGCCGTCTCGACTGTAGGGTTAGTAATTCCGCCTGATTTTCCGGCAATTGTATCTCTTCTCTCTCTTTATAAGGCGCCTTTTCTTTCTCCCAAACTGCAATATTCTCTTGCTGCCACGCTTTACTCCCGTCTTTCAGCAAAGTTAGATTTAAGAGTAGGGTTTCAAACAGTGTTTTTCCAGCAGCTGTGATGATGCCTAATTTTCCAAGCCATCCGGCTCCGGGCGAGGGCAGCCCCTTTTTCTTTGGCTTGGCTGAAGTGTCATCAAATCCATTGAGATATAAGAGCCATCTTGCCGCTTCCGCATTGGAAAGCACTTTCTTTCCTTCTCCCGCCCGTGTCGAGAATAAACGCAGCTTGTTGCTACTCTCTGAAATCTCGCCGTTTAACTTAGAGACTTCATATTCAGTTCCCGCTTCTGCGCTGGTTGCCTGCCAAAACGGCCTCTCCTCATGAAACAGCCAGAACCTTTCCCGCCACTGTTCCAAATATTCTCGAATCGGCTCTTCCGGAAAATGTCCCAAGTCATACAATGCTTTCCAGCGCCGAAACACTTCATCCTCTAGCTCATCGTCCTCCAAATCAAACAGTAAGTTCTCTTCACCGTTCTCATCCACCCGAGAAAAGGTGCAGTGAAGTACTGCAAGTAACAGGCGCAGCATGGCCACGTCCTGCGCAGCCGTTTCACCGGCCAAATCCTCATATTCATGCGCATGGACAAACATATCTTTGAGCGATACCTCTTCGACACGACAATCTCGTGTTCGAACCCGTATCCACGGCTCATCCAGCAGGTTAAACTCAGGTTTTATCATCCGCAGCTCCTTTCTCATAAAACAGGCCTTCCTCCTTCGAGTACCATAGACGAAAACCCGCAAGTTCTGTTTCCAGCTGTTCGTTCAACAGGAGAAATGACTCCTCTCTTAACATCGGGTCGTGCTTCCACTCACCGGATAACACAAGCTCATTCATCGGCTTCAGCGCATCAAGAGTCTTTTTAATTTGATATTCACGGCAGAGCGCACTTGGCAACTTTACACTTTGCCGCAACAAGTCTCGCTTCTCTTCCGGAGAGGGAATTCGTTCGACCGAAAGTCTCTGCCCCTCGTGTTGCCAGGGAAGATAGTGGATTTCATTTCCTTTTTGGACGAATAAGAGCACCTCGATGCTGTTTTCCGAGTCTCTTACCTGCGCCTCTGCTTCCTCCTCGTCCAATTTGGTCTCCACATTGCTAATCCAGTTTTCAAGACTTCTTCTGGGCTTATCGAGGCAATAGGAATCCGCCTTCGTCTTTTTATGTCCGGTCTTATTCGCCTCTTCCTTTTTCGCTTTTCCGTACATTTCCTTATCAGCTTCGGTTTCCCAATCAGGTTCCCGGTCGTCGTAGCAATCCTGCACCAAATTCGGAATATCCGTTGGCAGTGTGATTTTGTCCGGCAAGCGCTTCCTGGTTCTCATGAGGAGATAGTCCCCGTAAATGGCGCGTGTTCCGGACTCAAACGCATCTTCATCCGGTTCTATAACATAGCATTGTGCCGCCTTCAGCTGTTCCGGCCGCATATTGTCATGAATCGGATGACGATGTAAGCGTCCCAAGCGTTGCAGGAGTAAATCCATGGGGCAAAGGTCGGTTAACATCACATCTCCGTCAATGTCCAGACTTTGTTCGAGCACCGATGTTCCGATTACAATCAAATGATCCCGTTCCGCTTTGGTGGAGCGCTTTCCCAGTTTTTGTAACAATTCACGCTCACGCGCTGCGCGATCCGGCATCAAAAACGCACTGTGCAGGAGGACAATATCCGCGTCCGGCATCTGCCCTCTTACTTCCTTGGCAAACTCTTGCGCTCGCCGTATGGTGCTTAATATCACGATTGCGCAGCCACCGTCCCGCAACTTTTCTTGTAGTATTTGAATGCGCCCCGATTCTTTGACTCGTCGAATCGCCACACTTCGCGATACACTCTGTAGTTGCAATCCCCTTTGATGAACCTCTTTTCCGTCGGTCCAGGTAAGCAGCGGATACGCGCGCGAATATCTCCAATCCGCTTCTTCGCCTTGCGTAAACCGCTTTTCGCGCTCACGTATTTCTCGCTTGGATGTATTCAGATAGGCATCCACAAAGTCGATGCGCCTTGAAGCGGGCAAGGTGGCCGAGAGAAGAATCACCGGCACATGATAGGCACCGAGCCAGGAGAGTGCGCGCTCCAGGTACACGTTCATGTAGGCGTCGTAGGCATGCACCTCATCGATAATCACAATTTTTCCCGCCATGCCGAGATGCCTGAGCATCAAGTGTTTTTGCTTCAGTGCGGCCATCAAAATCTGATCGACCGTTGCAATGACAAAATCGGAGAGCAATACTTGCTTGCGGCCGCGGAAAAAGCTGTGTACCACCAGCGCCTTATCTTCATCCTCACCGATGCATGCTTCCCCCGTGAACTCTCCCTTCCCTGCTTCCAGCAAATCGGCATAGTCTTGATTTAACTCTGCTTTGCCGTGCGCAAGGCGTATCGAGAGCTTCTCCTTGCTCTCTCCCTGAACCGCAACCTGTTCCTCCGCCCAAGTCCGTATACGCGGGAATATACCGTTTGCCGTCGCCTGTGTCGGCAGTCCGAAAAAGAGCCCGCCGCTTCCGCACTTTCCGGCAAATGTTTCGGCGGCAGCAAGTGCCGCCTCGGTCTTACCGACGCCCATCTGCGCCTCAACAATGAGGATACCCGGCGAGCTGACTGCTTCTGATATCTCAAGCACTGCCTTCTGTAGTTCGTTGGGTGGAAAGCTAAAATTCTCCGCAAAAGCTGCCTCGTCCATTCCGCCAAGTTCGGCAGACCAGACAGCCGGAAGCTTTAACTTTTTCCAAGCACTGCGAGTCCGCTTGGGATACATGTCTTCCCGTCCCAACTCGTCAATCGATATCGTCGGGTGGTAGAATTGATTGCTCGCGACCCAGTCAGCCATGACGAGAAGCCCGGACAGTAAAACGCGCTGCGGTCCGGAGAGCTCCGGGATAATCGATGCATCTTGAATGCCGCTTACTTCTAAGGCGTATCGAAGAAAGGCGTCCCAAATCTCAACCCACAGCGTGGCATCACTATCCTTGCCTCTGAAATTGACGAGATGCCCGTCAAACGTAGACTCGCTCACCGCCTCCTGAGGTTTTCCGTGATGTGCGCCGACAATCTCACAAATTCCTTCATTCACACCCCGCTGCTGTAAAATCACCTGCCCGGCCAACGCATGCGCTACTGCTGAGGGATCGGTAAAAGTTTTTATATCTGCTATCTCCAGCCCCTCTTCCGCAAGCCGCTCCCGCACCTCCGGCAACATTTCCAGAATGCGCGCCTGAAACACAGCCGTTGCCTTGCCGATATCATGCGCCATACCCAGGAATACACACACCTTTTGAAACAGCGCTTCGTTTTCCTGTAGAGCCTCCTCGCTGCCGCCGCAGATTTCTCGCCGTACGGCAGCCGGAAGCCAATGCTTCCAGAGTTTCTTCATGATTCCCGCTGTGTCCCGCGCGTGCATCCAGAGCGGCAGCCACTGCGCGCTGTCGTTCGGATTGGTTTTTGCCGCAAGACTGCGCATCAGCTTGCTTACATTCATGCTCTCCTCCCCGAGTTCTTAACATTCTCTTACATTTTAGCGCTTATAATCTTGATTTCAAGTTATAATTGCATATTTTTGCTTTGATTCTTATCTCAGTTTTATATATTTTGATGCGGTTATATCATCTCCCGAAATTTTGAACTGTCATTTCTATGCGTTTCGATATTTCGGATTCTCGACTGCGCTCCCTCACGCCCTCAGCTTTGTTATCTTTACTTTACCACAGCACCTGTCCGAATTTCGGGACTCCATTATTCGCTCACGTTCCCTTTTCAAAATTTCCGGACAAAAAAGGAGGCCGCTGCTTCCGCAACCGCCTCTTTCCTATCTTTTTTCTCAAAGATACAATACCGTGTAATCCAACTCTTGTCTTCTTAACTCCCGTGCTTCTCATTCCCCGTGTAATTCCACGGAAAGGTAATTGTGCTTGACCGCCGTCAAAAAGGTTTCAAAGATATCCGTGCGCCGCAATTTGAGTGAGGATGTATTCACACAGGGATGGCAGCCGATGTACTCGTCTCGAAAGAGGTCTTGATCCACGAGAAGCTGTACTCTGTGTTCGCTGTCGTTCATCAGCCCCATGACACTCACCGAACCCGGGTAAAGCCCTAGGTACTCAATCATCTTTTCGGGCGGCGCAAAACTGAGGCGTGCGGAGCCGATCTGCGCCGAGAGTTCCTTGGTCTTAAAGGGCTTGTCCCCCGGCATCATCAAGAGATAAAAAGCGCTCTGCTGCCGGTTACAGAGAAACAGGTTCTTACAAATGCGGCAGTTTAACACTGTGTCGATGTCCGCGCAGACCTCCATGGTCTCGGCGGGTGCGTGATCCACGCGCACATACGGAATGTCCAGTCGATCCAACAAATCATAGACCGCAAGTTCCCGCGCTGTTCTATCGGCGCAGTCCTTCGGTCTGCCGTGTTCTACATGCAAAGCGTTTTCCTCTTATCCTTCAAAATAATAGATCCATACCATGATAGCGCATTTCCCGCGCTGCCGCAAAATTAAAGTGTCTGTGGCGTTTCGGCTTTTTTCCATGTAGTATGGACATAAAGCGCCTGCCGGGGCGGCAGTGCGGCTTACAACAGGAAAGGGTAACAATGAATACGGAACAAAACGGACAGCGGGCCGTTCGGCTGGATTTACTCAAAGCTCTGGCCATAACTTTGGTCGTCTTTCTCCACAATGCAGAGCTGAATCCGGGCGGTGTGATTGACAACGCCTTTATGATGCTCTGCACGAGCGCGGTTCCCGTCTTTTTCATGGTCACGGGTGCCATTCAATTAAACCGGACAGGCAGCATAAACTACAGGCGGCATCTAGCCTCGATCGGCCGCCTCTATGCGCTTGTAATCTGTTGGAAAATGCTCTATGCGGCTTTCATGCACTTTTTTTACGCGGTGCCGATTGACGGCAGCCTCTCGAATCTCGTAAATTACATCTTTCTCTTTCAGGAAATCCCGGGCGTCAGCACGGGACATTTCTGGTATTTTCAGGCGCTGATTACCCTGTATTTTATCCTGCCGCTATTACGCCTCTGCCGCGAGAAAAAGCTCCTGCTCTATCTCATGCTGCTGCTCTTCGTTTTCTCCTGTGTGACCTTTGATCTGGATTTATTCTTCCGGCTGCTGCAAAAACTATCCGGAAAGCATATCCCGGATATGATGCTGCTCACGACCCTGAGTCCGTTTCATCCGACCTATGCGGTCTATATCCTCTACCTCTTGCTCGGAAAATGCCTTTATGCGGAACGCGGGAAATGTGCCCGCTATCGGCGTTTTGCGCCGGTCTGCATTGTGCTCGGCCTCGCCGGACTGCTGCTCATTAAATATCTGCAAAGCGGTCTATGGTCCTGGCAGGGCGTGCACATCGTGAGCGGCTACTATTACGCTTCCACCATGCTGATTGCCGCGGGACTCATGCTTCTCTTTGTCGGCAGAACTGCTGTCTCCGCGCCGGAACAGTGGATCGGACGTGTCATCGGGCAGCATACGCTCGGCATTTTCTTCTTACATCTTTTACTTTACACTATCCTTGACTGTACGCTCTATCCGCACATCCGCGCTTGGAATTCCTGGTATCTGAATCTCCTCGAGAGCCTCGGTATCGTTGTCCTTTCCGCGCTCTGCACGATACTGTTCCGAAAGGGGATTCGGGCATTTACGGCTTTCTTCCGGCGCAAGTTTTGAGGCTCCGCTGCGGTGACAGCCCGCCGTCGAGTCCTCTGTCTGACATCGGCATCCGTATCGTTTTACCGCTTTTCAACGGTTCTTTCATCATTCGAACTTCTTACAATGCCGCTTCGGTTTCGACCTTCCCATTCGCCCCTCAGTTTTCTTTCCGCACTCTATCTTCGACGCATTCGATTGACCTTGTCCATGATTCACAGCAAAGCCCCCGCCGTGTCTTTCGACCCGGCGGGGGCTCACGTTTCACCTATTTGCTTTTACGCACTTGCTTTTGCCACTCAGCGCTCGAACAATTTCTTATATTCCCCGTAGCCCTCTTCTTCCAGCTTGTCATAGGGAATAAAGCGGAGCGAGGCGGAATTAATGCAGTAGCGAAGGCCGCCCGTCTCGCGGGGACCGTCGGGGAAGACGTGCCCGAGGTGCGAGTTCGCCTGCGCGGAGCGCACTTCCGTGCGGACCATGCCGTGCGAGCGGTCGGTGGTTTCCTTCAATTCCTTTCCTTCAATCGGCTTTGAAAAAGCGGGCCAGCCGCAGCCGGAATCAAACTTATCGAGGGAGCTAAACAGCGGCTCGCCGCTCACGATATCTACATAGATGCCCTTTTCAAAAAAGTCATCATACTCACCGGTGAAGGGGCGCTCGGTCGCGGCGTTCTGCGTGACCTCATAGGAGAGGTCGCCAATCTTTTTGCGGAGCGTCTCCTTGCTCTCCTCTTCCGCTAGATGGAACATCTTCTGCGGAATGTGGCAGTAGCCGTCCGGATTTTTATCGAGATACTTCTGGTGGTATTCCTCTGCCGAATAGAAGTTCTGTATGGGCGCCAGCTCGACCGCGAGCTTCGCGCCGTATTTTGCCTCCTGCTCGTCATAAACCGCCTGAATTTCCGAAAGCTGGCTCTGATCCGCATAGTAGATGCCGGTGCGGTACTGAATGCCCCTGTCATTTCCCTGCTTGTTTACGGAAAGCGGATCGATCACCAGAAAGTACTTATCGAGTAGCTCACGGAGCGAAATCTCCTTCGGGTCATACTCGATTTTCACGGTCTCCGCGTGCCCGCTGCTGTCGCAGACCTCCCGATAGGTAGGAGCACTGTCCGGACCGTTTGCATAGCCCACCTCGGTCGCGCGCACGCCCGGGAACTGGTCAAAGTACTTCTGTAAGCCCCAGAAACATCCGCCTGCGAGATAGATGGTCATTTTACCAGTTCCCCCTTCCATGTCATGACGCCGCCAAAGTTGTAGACCTTCCGATAGCCGAGCTTTGATAATTTCTCCGCCGCAAGTCCAGCTCGATGCCCACTGCGGCAGTAGATAAAAATCGGCTGATCCAGATCCTTCAGGATTTCCGGTCTCGTTCCGTTGATCTCCTCGTTCGGCAATAGCACCGCACCCGGAATGTGACCGCTGTCATACTCCTCCTTGGTGCGCACATCGAGGATGATGTGACCGTCGTCCTGCTTCATCATCTCCCGTGCCGTATCCTGATCGATTGTCTGATAGCCCATGGTCTCCTGTTCCTCCTTGCTCTCGCCTGTTGTGCTCATCGAAGCGCTGCTGCTTGTCTCGGCAGCCGCCATCGATACCGCACTTTCTGTTGCCTTACTTGTCTCCGCAGACTCGGCCTTCTTCCCGCAGGATACCAGCAGCGGCAGTGCAAGTGCCGCAACAACTGCGAGGAGGTAGCGTCTCTTCTTCATGGCTTTCTTTCCTCCTTTTATCGTATCGCTTTCTCAAACTTTTGCTCTGATGCATCAATTTCGAAATTGGTTCGAAATTCACTTATAGTATACCACTTTGGTCAGAAAAGGGAACAGGAATTCAAATATACCAGACCGGAAGTGCAAGGACATTTTCCCGCAGCACGCCCGGCTCTGGGCAGAGGCAGACCACGGCGCCCATGCCGCGCTTCTTCTCCGGGATGGTATCGAGCAGCTGAAACGCCGCCGTCATATCTGCCTTCGGTCTGCTGCTCTGTTTGATTTCCACCGGATATAGGATGCCGTTCTCTTCGATAATAAAATCAATCTCAGACTCAGTCGTAGACTTCAAATCCCGTCCGCGATAATAGGATACAAAGTAGCGGTAATCGAGACCGCGGTTTGCATAGGATTTTAAAATCTCCGAAATCACAAAGGTCTCAAAAAAGGCCCCGCTCATTGCGCCGTTTGCCAGTGTCTCAACCGTGAGCCATCTGGTCAGATAGGCAGCAAGGCCCGTGTCTCGGAAATAAAGCTTCGGCGTCTTAATGGCGTGCTTTAACACCGAGGCGGTATAGGGCTCTAAGAGGTAGATGATGCCCGACGCCTCAAGAATCGAGAGCCAGCGCTTCACCGTATCGGCATCCTTCCCGATTTCTCCCGCGATGTTACTGTAATTCAGAATCTCCCCCGTTCGCGCCGCACAGGCAATCATAAATTTCCGGAACGCATCCAAATCCTGCACCGCCGAGAGTTCGCGCACGTCCCGCTCAAGATAGGTCTTTACGTAGCTTGAGAAGTACATCTGCCAATCTACAGTCGCATCCTGCACGCCCGGATACCCGCCGCGGTGGATGTATTCCCAGATATTCTTAGGCTTGACCACTGTCTTTTGCCGCTCCCGCAGATAATCAAGGCCCGGCACAAAGGGCGCGCTAAAGCTGTCGCCCGTCAGTTCCCGGAGCGATAAAGTCGAAAGTTCCAGAACCGCCACTCTTCCGGCCAGAGACTCGAAGGCGAGCCGCATCAGCGAGAAGGGCTGCGAGCCCGAGAGCAGAAACTGCCCCTTTGCCTCGCTACCATCGCAGTGCAACTTCAGGTAGCGGAATAAATCCGGTACCCGCTGCACCTCATTCAGGACAACCGGCGGCTCATGCAGCATCATAAATATCTCCGGATTTTCCTTTGCCTGCTCCTCGAGGAAGAGGTCGTCAAAGGAGAGCTGTTTCCGCTCCGGAAACAACTCTCGCAAAAGCGTTGATTTTCCCGTCTGTCTCGCACCGGTAATCAGCACCGCCTTGAAACTTTGCGCCGCTTTGCACACCACATCTTCAATCTGCCGGTGAATGTACTCCATATTCGTATCCTATTCCTGCATCTCGTTGTTCAGCGCTTCCACTAGTCTCATTAATTCTTCCAACTTATTTATTATTTCTTGTTGCTGATTTGTCTGTTCCTGTGCTTGTACCGGCTGTTCAACAATATGATTTAATATTCCATTAAACGAATCTAGCTTATTCGTCATTTCAACGTATATACTTTTATTTGCATTTTCCTCTTCTAATTGAGATATCAATTTTTTAATTTCGCTTGTTTGATTCTGATTCGCATATATTTCTGAATTGCTCTCTTCTACTCCCCTTTTGATTTCATTCAATATTGCTGTAATCCGCTCTTTTACTTCAGTTTTGTTTTCGATATGGAGCTCGTATTTTTTTGAAACAAAGTCACTCCACAAAAACAGCCTCAAAATATTACCATTCTGGTTAATAGTTGCTTTGGTTCCGCAATAACAATATTCGCCCTTTCTGGTATAATAATAATATCTATTTTTATGTTTAGTTTCGAACCATACTCTAACTTGTCGCTTATTTAATTCTCGAACTATTATAATTGATGGCATTATAGGTGACAGCAATGCAAGAATGCCCATGGCAGGCAACATAGTGAATCTATCTCCCGGGGTTATAGCTATCATAATAGTAAAACAAAAACTAAAACACAAATATGGTGTTGCCTTTCTTGAAATTCTCTGTACAGTCTTATCTTTTGTAAATACATCAGGTGAACTCAAGCCGTTATAAACAAGAATCATTAAAATAAATATAGCTGAATATCCAACAGGAATTATCGATTCTTCACCCATATTTCTTATCAGAAAATCCAAAATCACTCCGGTAGATAGAAGAATCATATCTACGGATAATATTACCAAAATTAATGACACAACCTTTCGTTTAGTTCTCTCCTTTTCATCCTCAAACAAGAGTCTCAGATTATCATTTTCCAGAAGATTAGTCACTTCAACAATAGGATTCCACATTGATGATATTTTACTAAGTGCGGACTCTACTGTAGACATAGTCCCCATCCTTTTCACCTCTTACTTTAATCCACAATCTACAATATTAGCTTCTGATATCGCGGAAAAGCAGCCCCTTCATCTCTGAAGCAGCTGCTTTCCCTTATCACTGTGCACTTATTCTCTTATAACTCTCAGCCCATCTTCTCGCCCCAGTGCTCGTTGACATCGTAGTTATATGCCTTGATGCGGCGGTAGGCGATCTCCTGCCACGGCTCGCGGAAGCTGCCGTCTCCGCTTACAAAGAAGCCGGAATCCATGTAGCGGATGATGATGTACTCCGAGTTCTTCTGGTCAAAGCCGTTGCCCTGGCTAAAGTCAATGCCGTTGCCGGTATTCCGGGTCATCACGGCCTCGAGGAGCGGCAGGGTGACTTCGCTCAGCGGAAGCTTCATATCCGGCATGTCGAAGAAGCCGCCCTTTGCCTTCGTGTAAACGCAGAGCGTGCCGAGCGCACCGTTGCAAACGCACTTCACTCTCTTGATATCCGCGAGCTTCACCTGATGCTTTGCGCCTATGATGACGCCGCCCGAGAGGCGGATAATCTTCTCACCGAGCGTTGCGCCGAGCTCTGTCTCGAGGCTGTCCAGATTGTTCGGGAATTCAGCTCCCAACTTGCTCGCGGCAAAGGCAAGGAGCAGCGGCTTGGTCTCGCGAATGTTGTGGCCGTTGTTCCAGGTTCTGGTATCGAGATCCAGCTCCGGAACGCTCATATTCTTCATGTTCAGGTCGCGAAGCAAGACTCTGTAGTGGAAGTTCTGGCTCCAGTAGTTGGTCAGAAACAGAGAACCGATCTCCGCAAACTTCATATCCACATCGACCTTGCCGTTTAAGCTCTTATAGCTGAAACCGTCCTTCGCGATGCGAAGGGTATACCCCGCGCCGAGCATGCCTTTATTGGAAAACTCCATGGTTGCGCCGTCATCAAAATATGTCTTCATCTCTTCTCCCCTCAATTCGGCTTCCGGCTCACTCACAGAAGCTCGTTGTCAATGGTATAGCTCATGTAGGCGCCCTTCTTAAAGAGACCGCCCTCCTTCAGTCCCCAGGCAATCGCAGAGCAGGCAAGGCGCTGCGACTCTTTCTTTTTGACGCTCCGCGAGGTAAGCAAAATGCCCGCCGGGAAGAGTTTCGCAATCAGGAAGCTATAAAGGGAATCCGTCTCTCCTTTTTCCGCCAGCTTTGTGTGGTAGCTCGGATTGGTATCCCACCACTCGTTCGGCTTACAGAAGGAGCAGACCGCACGCATCTCGCTTGTGCTCAGGTTCTCGGCGCAGACCGCGCGAACCTGTTCCAAATCCTCATCGGCAATCACACCGTCCGTGATTGAGTAGGCATAGTAGGCGTTTGCAAGGCCGTCGTTATCGTCCTCGGTCTCCTTTAAGAGGTACAGATTCGACACGCCGCACTTTGCGTACTTCTTCCACTTGCCGCCGATGTCTCGAAACGCCTTTCCGCTGTAGCGCGCGGAATCACCGCTTTCCAGCGCGCGGCGCAGTTCTTCGAGATCCACGTCCTTCTTTTCCCACTCGTCAATCCAGTTGATACGTAAGTCTGACATGACTTTTTCTCTGCCTCCTTGGCTTTCCGGATTCCCCTACCGTGACTATGGTTCACATTCTTTTTATTATAGAATTTTGCCCCGCAAATCTCAAGCCAACTCTCCTGTTTCAGCGTTTTTTTGAAAGCACCGGCCTCCAAACCGGCAAGTTATACGGCATTCTGAATCACAGCTTCCGATTAGCTGTATACAGATCACCGCCTTGCGCTTCCAATCACACATTTCGCCCAAGATTTCGGTTCCGAAGAACGGATAGAGCCGCTCTGGTTTTCTCCCTTTCGGCTTTCTCCTTTTTCTTCCTCTTCCCGTACGCTGCACTCCGCCTTCTTAGCTCACTCCGTCAAAACCCCGATGTCGTTCCCAAGGTGTTTTCCGCCGTAGTTTCCGCCGCATTCGCCTCGGTGTTCCCGAACCCCAGTTGCAGCCCGAGGTACAGGATTACACCCTCGCGAAACACTCTGGGATCGTAGCCGGTCAGCGCATGAATTTTGTCGAGCTGATACTGGAGCGTGTTCTTGTGGATGTAGAGCTTCTCCGCCGCTGTCTTTAAGCTGCAGTCCGCGGCAAAGTAAACTTCCAAGATGTGTCTCTCTTTTTCGCTCAACTTTCCGAGCGTTCGCGTGGCATAGCTCTCGCGAACCGCGACCGGAATGGAACCGCTCAGCAGTTCCAGATCGAGCTGCTCAAAGTCCGCGTAGCCGGCTCTCTCAGCGCCCGCGCGGGCCGCAATCTGCGCCTCCCGAAACGAGCGGTACTGATGCACCAGTTTGTGATCAGCCCCCACACCGACCGAGAGAATTTCCCGGAACTCTGCGGCGAGCCGCTCAAATTGCTGCTGTCTCGGCGGATAGTCCCCCTTCGGCAAGATCAGGATGTACTCGTTCGGAAAGTGGAAGGTAAAGAGCGGGCTCCCGGTCTCACGGAATACGGTCAGTATTTTCTGCTCCACCATCGAGAGGTTCGCGGGGTTATAGCGCGTTGAGAGACGCACAAGTACGGTGCGATAGCGAACCTCTTCGCTGAGGCCGTGGGACGCGAGGAAGTCAAGGTAAAAGCCGTGGTTCATGGGCTTCCCCGAACTCAGCGCCCGCACCACATAGTCGGTCTCGACCTGCTCGTTCCGGTTTCTCGCATCGTACTCCTGCTCTCGGAGCAGAAGGGCCGTGATGCGCTGGGCGAGGTAGGCATACTTTCTCACTTCCTCGGGGACGCCGGTGATGCCGATGACCGCGACTATGGTTCCGTGGTGCGAAAAGGGCAGGTTCACGCCCTGCTGCGTGCCGTAGAAGCTGTCGTTCTCCATGACTTCGATCGGCTGTCCTTCCTGTGCGGCGCGGTGCCCGATTTCATGGTAGGTGCCGACCCGCTCGGGGTTCGTGCTCGCAAGTATGCTGCCGTCCGGCCGGATAAAGTTCACATCGTGCCCGCAGACATCTTTCACGCTGTCCACAATCTGCTGCGCTGTCTTTTTGCTGATTTCCGCCATTCCTTTGTTCTCCGTACCAATAATTGTGTCTACAGTATAGCACTTCTTGTCCTTTCACACATGGATTCAACAGGGCGATTTCGTTATTCTAATAACAGACAGACAGTCCCGGCTGTCGACAAGCATCCGAAAACAAAGCAAGGAGGAAATGAGATGAAAGTAGTGGTCGCCATTGATTCTCTCAAGGGATCTCTCAGTTCTCTTGAGGCGGGCGATGCAATCCGCGCCGGAATTCTAAGGGCGGACAGCAGCGCCGAAGTCCTGGTGCGCCCGCTCGCGGACGGCGGCGAGGGCACGGTGGAGGCGCTCACCATAGGTATGGGCGGCACTCTGCAGGAGGTGCGCGTCACAGGGCCGCTCGGCGCGCCGGTCACAGCGGTCTACGGCATTTTGCAGGACGGCAAAACCGCGATCCTCGAAATGGCTGCAGCTGCCGGCATCACCCTCGTCGAAGAAAAGGAGCGCAACCCGCTGAATACGACGACCTACGGGGTCGGAGAGATGATACGGGATGCGATTTCCAAGGGTTGCCGCCACTTTATTGTGGGCATCGGCGGTTCCGCGACGAATGACGGCGGCATCGGCATGTTACAGGCGCTCGGCTACGGGCTCCTTGACAGCGAGGGCAAGCAAGTTCCCTTCGGCGCCAAGGGCTTGCAGGTTCTGGACCGCATCTCGGATGAGAAGGTCATGCCGGAACTTGCGGATTGCACCTTCCGCGTGGCCTGCGATGTGACCAATACGCTCTGCGGCGATCAGGGCTGCAGCGCGGTCTTCGGCCCGCAGAAGGGCGCCGATCCCGGCATGATCATGCAGATGGACAAGTGGCTCGCCTACTATGCGACACTGGCGCGCGAAAAGTACGAGAAGGCGAACCCGCGGCAGGCGGGAACGGGCGCGGCGGGCGGCCTCGGCTTTGCCTTCTTAACCTTTACCGACGCGCAGCTGGAATCCGGCATCAAAATTGTGCTTGAGGAGACCCGCCTCGAGGACTATGTGAAAGAGGCCGACCTCGTGATTACCGGCGAGGGGCGGCTCGACGGACAGACTGTCATGGGCAAGGCGCCGATCGGCGTCGCGCATATCGCAAAGCAGTACGGAAAGCCCGTCATCGCCTTCGCGGGTGCGGTCACTCAGGATGCAACCGCCTGCAATGCACACGGCATCGATGCCTTTTTCCCGATACTGCGCCGCATCTCGACACTTCAGGAGGCCATGGAGCCCGAGAATGCGAGACAGAATATGACAGATACGGTCGAACAGGCACTGCGCCTGTTCCTGCTCAAATAAAAAAGGAGGTTACCCATGGACTTACAATTCACGACACTCGGCGCACTGATCGGACTGGTCGTCGCCATTCTTCTGATTATCAAAAAGGTACAGCCGGCTTACGGTCTGATTCTCGGCGCCTTAATCGGCGGATTGATCGGCGGTGGCGGTCTCGCGGGCACGGTCTCCACGATGGTGAGCGGCGCGGGCTCCATGATGTCCTCGGTGCTCCGCATTCTGACCAGCGGTATTCTGGCTGGCGCGCTCATTAAGACCGGCGCGGCACAGAAAATCGCAGAGACCATCGTCGACACGATAGGCGAAAAGCGCGCCATTGCGGCACTCGCGGTCGCAACCATGATTATCTGCGCGGTCGGCGTGTTCATTGACATCGCTGTCATCACGGTTGCGCCGATTGCCCTTGCAATCGGTGAGCGCGCCGGTCTCTCGAAGAGCGGCATTCTGCTTGCAATGATAGGCGGCGGCAAGGCAGGCAACATTGTCTCCCCGAACCCGAACACCATTGCCGTGACCGAGGCCTTTAAGCTTGACCTCACGGCTGTAATGATGAAGAACCTGATTCCGGCGCTCTGTGCGCTCATCGCGACCATCGTCCTCGCTTCCCTCCTCGCAAAGAAGGCGGGCGACGGCATTTCGCAGAACGATCTCGAGGCAGCTCCCGCGGAAAAGCTCCCGAACGCCCTGCAGGCGTTTGCGGGCCCGCTGACTGTGATTGTGCTCCTCGCCCTTCGCCCGCTCGCTAAAATTTCGGTGGATCCGCTGATTGCGCTTCCGCTCGGCGGTCTGGTCTGCATTCTGGTTACCGGAAACATTCGCAACCTGATTCCGTACACGGACTTCGGCCTCTCGAAGGTCATCGGCGTCGCGATTCTTCTGATCGGAACCGGCACGATTGCGGGTATCATCAAGGCTTCCGCGCTCCAGAAGGATATGACCGCGCTCCTCAGTGCCATGAACATGCCGGCCTTCATTCTGGCACCGCTCTCCGGTATCCTGATGGCAGCCGCAACCGCTTCCACCACCGCGGGTTCCACCGTTGCCTCTCAGACCTTCTCGGGCACTCTGCTTTCCGCCGGTGTCCCCGCGCTCTCGGCAGCAGCTATGATTCACGCAGGCGCGACTGTCCTTGACTCCCTGCCGCACGGCTCCTTCTTCCACGCGACCGGCGGCTCCGTCTACATGGACATCAAGAACCGCATGAAGCTGATTCCCTTCGAGGCATTAATCGGCCTCACTTCCACGATTGTCGCTGTCATTCTGTACCTCGTGGCGGCATAAGAATTCGGCAGCAGCAAAGACATAACGACACAAAAACAGCGGGTGCAGCTGACAAAAGTCAGTTGCACCCGCTGTTTTTGCTTACTTGTTTTCTCAGTTCTCGTTCTGCGTATGTTCGGACAACCATTTCTCCGCTTGTTTACGCAGCCAGCTTCGCCGGTAAAGCGTACTCGCGGTAACCGGCAAAATAGCAAACGGAAACATCATGATTACACATTACACCGGCGAGCGCGATTGTTGTGTAGTGTACTCTGCCCTTTGCGCGCGCAATTTCGTTGACAAAATCCGCCGCGCGGTCAATGAGCGTTCCGCCGCCGAAGATACGAAGCAGCGCATACTCCGCGATAAAGATTCCGAGACAAATCAGTATGATGGGAATCGTCACCCGTCCGCAGAGTTCAATCTTCTTCTCCATGGGGATTTTTTCTTCCCCCGGTATATTCCGAAACCAATTTTCCGCCCGTTCTTCCTTGTTCATCTCTCGTCCCCTCTTCACACGGTCAAGCGGCCTTCCGCCTGTATCCCTTCATCCCGATTGCGTATGTTGCCGCCGCGCTTGTTCTCGCGGCGTTTACTTGTCTCCGATTGCAACGAGGTGCGGACTCTTCTTTGCGCATGCATTTCGCATGGCTTTCCGTTTCAACTCTCCGTATCGTAGACCAGCTCGCCGCTATAATAAACTTCCAGGGACATCTCAATCAGATTGTCATCGTCCGGCAAGGTCAGGTACCCGCTGTAGGTGAGCGTGTGGTCCCCGTAAAGCTCGTCAACCAGTTCAAAACTGTACTCGTGATAGCGCTCCAAAAAGTGTTTGAGCGACATGCGCTTTCCTTCGAACGCTCCGCGCTCTTTCTCCGGGCGCAACAAAAGAACCGCCACAAAATCCGGGTCTACATCCTCAATCGTAAGGCTGCCCTCCTCAAAAAAGAGGCACACGGAAGTCCCTGCATCCGCAATTTCCTGTACGGTCCTGTCGTGCAGACTGAAAGGCGGCTTAATGGTAGGGCGGTATCTCGCAATCATGTCGCACCTCCGGAATACTGATCCTGCTGCCGCGCAAAACCGAGAAAGCGTGTTCCCTGAAAGCTTAACTGTCCGCGGTCACCCTCGGCCGACATACCGTAGACTCTGCCGTCCACATTGAACTCCGTGCGCTCGCCGCCCTCTGTCTGAAAGGTGAGGAAATACGCGGTATTCGTACTCCCGACCGTGTTGGTGCCGCTGTGCCCCCAGACCGCGGTTCGCTTTCCCACGAGCACTGCGGAAACCGTTTGTTTCGGCGATTGATTGTTCTTATGCCAGGTTCCTATGCCCTGCACAAGTCTCGCAATGATCAAAACAAAGGCCACAATAAAAATCAGAGTAAATACCGCACCGAATATCCCGCCAAACACATAGAAGTCGTCCATACTGTTCTCCTCTGCCGCTGTCAACGCGACTCTGTTGTGCTGTCCTGTTCACTGTGTCTCACGACCCGCTTATCGCTTTGTGCCTGCCGCCTTCTTCCCTCCGTCTCTTCTTTCATGTCAGCTGATTCCGGCATTTGCGAACGATGGGCTTCGCTCGGTTCCGACTTTCATCTTGCATCTACCTGCCTGTATGCATTGTTTTTCAAATCTCTCGAAACTACAGGGAACAGCTACGGATAAAGGGGCGAAGATCCGCACCGCTCTCCAGGTAGCGAAGCAAAATCTCCGCGCAGGCACGGCTGTCGCTGTCCGCCTTGTGGTGATCCAGTTCGATTCCGTAGTATTCGCAGAGCACATTTAACTTGTGGCTCATGCCGGGTAACAGGCGCTTTCCCATCTGCACCGTGCAGAGATAGGGGACCTCGGACTTCCACGCGATTCCGTAAGCATTCAGGCATTTCCTGAGTACGCCCATGTCAAACACGGCGTTATGCGCGACCAGAAGCCCGCTCTCCATGAGCGGCGCAATCTCCTCCCATACCTTGGGGAAGGTCGGCGCGTGCCGCACACTCTCCGCGCTGATGCCGGTGAGCTGCACATTGAAATAGTCGAAATGTGTTTCCGGGTTGACCAGACTATAGTAGGAATCCGCCACGACGCCGTTTTCAATCACGGAAATGCCGATGGCACTCATGCGGTCGCTGAAACGGTTCGGTGTCTCCACATCAAAAGCGATATAACACGACATACTTTCCTCTTTCTATCGATGCTCGATGCTTTTATTATAGCTGATTCTGCGCGTTTGCGCGACTTGCCTCTTTTTAATCCCTAGTATTCCTGTAGTCTTTTATGTTGATTTTCCTCTTTAACACAGCAAGAAAGCGGCGGAACGCGCTTCGTTGCGCTTCCGCCGCTTTTGTCCGTATGCTGATTTCGTTCCTTTCACCGCAAGCTCAATTCTGTTTGCCGAATTCCGGCGCAGGTACCAATCCGGTTTCCGTCAAACGCAGCACGCGCGTGCAGACCTCATCGATATATTTTCTGTCGTGGGAGATGCTGATAACAGCCCCGGGAAACGCGGCCAACAGGCTTCGAATCACAGGGCCCGAGAGCGGCGAAAAGTTGCGCGTCGGCTCATCGAGTATCAGAACATTCGCATCCGAGAGGCTCATTTTGAGAAGCAAGACCTTGGCCTTTTGGCCGCCGGAGAGTTCCCGCATGGGGTGATCCATCTCCTCGACCGTGAATTTAAGTGCCCCAAGATAGGTGCGAATCTTGGTGCGCAGTGCCTTATCGCCGCTGCTGTCCAGGAAGTCGACCGGGGTTCGCTTTAATTCCAACAAGTCCTCATAGTTCTGCGGCATATACTGCGCGCGGAGATCTGCTCGCGCGAGCAAATCCGCCGCAATTCTTCGCAGCAAGCTCGTCTTTCCCGCGCCGTTCTCGCCTATGATGCAGAGCTTTTCGGGACCGCGCAGTTTGAGACGAATGTCCCTTGCCAACAGACGCTCACCGTCCGGTGTTGTTAATTCCGGAAGGGCATAGTCGATCACCGTCTTTCCCTGCGGCATGACTGCCGCCTCGCCGCCGAGCCGAAAGAAGATTGCCTCCTCCTGCTCCGGTCTTTCGGTCATCTCCGCGTCTTCTTTTTCAAAGCGCTTTCCCATGGCCTTCACCACATGCATTTTGTCTTTTAAGTTCTTCCCCTCTCCCGGTGCCTGACGCGAAACACTTGAAAGCGCTCGCTCCACCGAGTTGTAGAGCCGCGCATACTTTTCATCCCGGAGCCTTTTCTCCTTGCGCTCGTTCTCTGCCTGTTGGGTCTTTCGCGCCAAAAGTTCCGCACGCTGCTGCCGGTAGCGAAGGTAGCTGTCCCGCACCACCGCATGGCGGCTCTCGCTCTTCCGCTTCAGCTGTTCTAAGTGAATCACCACAGTCGCCGTTTGCTCAATCAAGGTTTCATCGTGAGAGGTAAAGAGGACAATGCCTTCCCATTCATTAATCGAGCTTTCCAATAATTCGAGCGTGGCAAGATCTAAGTCATTCGAAGGCTCGTCGAGCAAAAGCACCGTGGGCCGCTCCAAAAAGATACGAAGCAGCTGTGCCTTCACCTTCTCGCCGCCGGAGAGCGTGTCCATGCACTGCTCTCCGTAAAAGAACTCTGGAGACAGGCGAAAGCGTGCGGCGAGCTCCGAGAGCTCCTTCGGACTGCAGTCGAACAATGCATCCGTAGCCGAAAAGAATTCGTAGACCGATTTCTCTTTCAGCGCGTCCGGCAGCTCCTGCGGTAGGTAAGCAAGCCGCTCCGCGCCCAGGATACGTTCCCCCCTGCACTCCGCATAGTCCGCGACAAGGGCGGGGTCAAAAATCCACTTGAGCAGGGTAGACTTCCCGTTGCCCTCCTCGCCGATGATAACCGCCTTGTCGCCTGTATTCAGGACCAGGTTAAAGTTCTCCAGAATGACACGCAAGTCACGACGATGTTCTATGGTAAGGCTCTTGATTTGGAGCATGGTCAACCTCCACTCTGTCACTTCCTGTCCTCATTTTCCGGCACGCCGCAGAGCCTGTCAAGGCGAATCCGCGCAAAAAAACGCTGTCTCGTTCTCACGAAACAGCGTTTCAAAATTCTTGTTTTTGCTCTCGTACAATGCGCTCAGGATCCGAGCATCATCACGAGCAGCTTCGGCAGAATCACAAGTCCCACCGTCGCAACCGGCTGGCAGGCAGCATAGAAGGAAGCCACCTTGTCATTGCCCGTCACGGTAATCAGCGCATTTAAGGACGGTGCCGAAGTCATAGCGCCCGTCGTTGCACCGAGGGCACCGAAAAGCGGCATCTTGCAGAGATATCTCGCCACCACATACGCGAAAAGGATAGCGACAACGCTCATGAACGCACCGACCAGGAACAGCATAATGCCGTACTGCTGCAGCGTCGACACAAATTTCGGGCCCGCACCCGCGCCGTTTTGCAAAAGGAACCATGCAATGCCGAGATCGCGGAGCGGCATCAGCGTCGACTTCGGCGCGGTCAGCTTAATCTTGCCGCAGTGACCGATTGCCGAGACAAAAATACCTGCGATGATAGCGCCGCCGCCCGTGCCGAGCGAGAAAGTCGTGCCGCCGCCGAGCGGAACCTTGATGGCACCGATCAGCGCGCCGAGGGCAATCGCAACGCAGACCACGAACACGCCCGGGCCGTCGACCGTGAGCAACGACTTGTCGCCCTCGCTCTTCGAGACCGGTGCATCCGGCAGCTTTGCATTTTCCGCATCGACATCCGCCTTCAGGAACTTCGGCACCAGCTGGACAAACATCACGACCGAGATAATGCCGAACACATAGGCGAGACCGTAGCCAACACCGGCCGCGGACTTATCGCCGAAGAGCTCCTTGGTCGTCGCAAGGCTCGCGGTGCAGGTCATTGCGCCTGCCATGACGCCGAGTGCAAGGTCAACCGGCAGCTTGAAAATCTTGACCGCCATGATGACCGTACCACCCGCGGCAACCAGAATCGCAACGGTCGTCGCAATAAAGCCCCAGAAATTTGCCTTCAGATTCGTGACAAACGACGGTCCCGCCGAGAGACCGACACACGCGAGGAACAGTGCCAGACCGGCCGTTCCGATGATGGCCGGCACTTCCATTCCCAGTGCGCCGAAAATCAACGCCATCACCAGAACGCCGGATGTGCCGAACTTCACACCTGCAAAATTAATCCTGCCGAATGCATAACCGCATACCAGCGTCAGAAAAATCATGAACACCCCATTGGTGCCCAAACCCTGAATGAAACTCATGACCCCTCCATTTCTTTGTAATGCCCTTCTGAAACTACGGTCATGGTAACATGATATTTCCTGTAGCGTCAATGAATCACCGCAAAATTGTTTGCAAATTTTGCCAGTATCTTATTTTAGCGGTAAATGTTGGCATTTGCACTGTATTGTCAATTTTATAACGAGGATGAGGCTACCCCACAGCTATCGCAAAGTGCACAATTAACCGGAACTTAATTCGTCTTTTATGTATATTTTATCTCTTAAATAACCTTTTTTGCAATAGGACTGCGGCGCGGGCCAAAAGTGCGTTTCCTCCGAGAATCACCACAATCCAGAACAGTGTGGATGCAAGACTCTGCTCCCGCACCTTCAGAAAACTGTAAGGACCTGAGATCAGCCCCAGGCCGTTTAATGCAATCATCGGAATCGCATAGAGCAGCGTGGTGAAAAGCGCATAGCCGACCCAGCGCTGCGGCGCGCGCTCCTCTCCCGTCAGAAACAACGCAAGCGAAAGAAACGGGCAGAGCAGGTGGCTGAAAAGACGTGTGCCGCCGAAGAATTCATGCGCATAGCCGTTCTGCGGTCCGAGAACCAGGAGCACCACGGTAAAGGTCACGAGCAGACAGCTCGTCGCAATAAAACGGAGCAAGCGCACCATCGTATCCGGTTTGCCGCGCTGCAAAAGGAACAGCGCAGAGGCGACGCCGCAGAGCAAATTCGAGTCCGTCGTATAAAAGCGGAGTGTGCCGATGCCATCCTCCGCAAAGCCGTGCAGCACAACAAGCAGCTCAAAGAGCAGCAAAAGTATATGTCCGACAACCAGTATTCTCTCTTTTCTGTTCATCATCCATTCTGTCTCCTATATGCAAGTCCCGGCAAAGCTGTGACTCTGGCGCAGCATTCCCATCTGCGGCAGGCAGAACCAACACCGCTGTTTTTAATATCCCCATGTCATGAGCTTCCATTGCCCGCCATCTGAACGCGCTAACCACCACTGCCAGTCGGTATATTCTTCATCCGCATTCCATGCGCCTCCCCCTTGCTTCGGCGAATGGAAATTACTCGTGAACATAATGCACTGCGTAAAGGTTTCCGTTGTGTCCGTTGCAGCCTCCATCTCGTTCAACCATTCAATATTTGATTGACTGCATTCATCATCCGATGAATAGGAAATGCTATGAAGCTCACACCCATCCCATGTGCTGAATTCCCTCAGGATTACCGCGATCGCGGAATTCATATCCTCTTTCGTATAGATTCGGGATGAGCCATAGTCAATCTTTACCTGCAAAACTGTTTCGCTTTCACTGCGATTTGCAGCCTCGTTTTGGGTCAAAGCTGTCTCTTCCGGTCTGTTTTTGTTGCCAGTATTTGCTGTCTCATTTTGAGTCGAAGCTGTCTCTTCCGATTTGTTTTTGTTGCCGATGCCTGCTCCACAGCCCGTCAGCAATAGAAACAGCGCAAAGATAAGTCCCATCGCGGTCCATTTTCTCATTATATCTTTCCTCCCGGCTTTCCTCAATCAATCTATTCCGCCGAACACCTCGTCAAAAAACGAAGTGCGGATTTTCCGGCCTTCAAAATCGCTTTGGGCTCGGCAGCCTCCGCAGCAGCGGCAGAAATCCACTTTTTCCCAAAGAGTGTCTGCGCCGCTTCCAGCATAATCCCGGCGGCGCGCAAGTCGCTCTCCTTCCGAATTGCCTCCGCAAAGACAGTCTTCGTTTTTTCTCGCACAGTCTCTGCCGCGACAGCGTGAAAGGAGAGCTGCATGAGACTTGCGGCAGCCCAGGCGCGACAGAGTGCATCCGGATCTCCCCGCAGAAAGTCGATCAAAACATCGATCTCCGCCGCCGAGCCGACCCAGCCGAGCGCAATGATGCGCTTTCGGCGAAGCGCGTCCTCCTTCGCTTCCGGCCCTGCCAGCAAAAGTGTGGTAAGCTCTTTGGAGAGCACGGCATAAAAGTCCCTGTGTCTCAGCTGCGAGAGCGTTTTTGCCGCCAGGTAAGCCGTATCCGTGTATTGCTGACTGCTTTCGTCCGCTCTCAGCTATTCCAGCAAAAAAACAATGCCCTCCTTTCCGTGCCGGTCAAAGCTGTTCTCGAGCGATAGCTGCTCGCCCGCCGCCCAATCCTCACAGATGAGGTGATAGTGATAAACGATGTCCTCACTGTTCCCCAGCGCGGCAATCAGGCGCAGCCGCTCGCCGTCCATCTTGATTTCCTCTGCCAGTTCACGATATGTTTTCTGCAATACGTCTCTCCTTTGAAAGCACTAAAAGCCTGCACCTTCTGCGGTGCAGGCAAGCTCTTGATCTTCTGATTGTACTTCTTTATTGTACCTCTTTTTCGTACTCCCGGACATACTCACAGAAATATCTAACACCGAGCTGTAAGACGCTCTCATCAATATCAAAATAGGGGCTGTGCTGCGGATAGCGCCGCTCCTCTTCCGAAAAGCCGCCGCCGAGGAACAGAAGGCACTTCGGCGCCTCATACTTTGCAAAGTCTTCACCGCCCATCTGTTGTTCCCAGTCGAGGAGATGCTCCTTTCCGAAGACTCTCTCGGCCGCTCTCCGCCCCGTGTCCACGCAGGCATCGTCGTTGATGGTCGGCGGCGGTCCCGGGTGATAGTCGAGCTGAATCTCGGTTCGGGTCGCCATGGCAACACCATCCGCGACGCGGCGCAACATCTCGGGATAGCGGTCCCGTATCTCCGGGTTAAAGGTTCTGGCGGTCCCCATGAGGTGCGCTTCTCCCGGTATCACGTTCGAGGTAGTACCCGAGACAAACGAAGTTACGCTGATCACCGCGGGTTCCAGCGGATTCAGTTCCCTTGATACCAGGCGCTGCAGAGACATAACCAGTTCCGCGCCCGCCACAATCGGATCCACCGTCTGCTGCGGCAGAGCACCGTGCCCGCCCTTGCCCTTCACGTAAAAGTCAAAGGTATCCGCCGCTGACATGACAGGGCCGTAGCGGAGCGAGGCATAGCCCGCAGGAATCTTACTCCAGATATGCATGGCAATCAGGCGGTCGCAGGTAAGGACTTCCGGTTCATCCTTCATGAGCCCCGCGCCGCTGTCCGCAATGAACTCCTCCGCGGGCTGGAATAAGAGCTTCACCGTAATCGTGAGCTCATCCTCCATCTTCTTTAAGAGCTTGGCCGTGCCGAGCAGCATGGTAATATGCGTGTCATGCCCGCAGGCGTGCATACAGCCCTCGTTCTCGGACTTCCATGCGACCTCCGAAAGCTCTGTAACCGGCAGCGCATCGATATCCGCGCGTATGCCGAGCACCTTTCCAGCGGAGTGCTTCCCCGCCACGGTCGCAATCACACCGGTCTTACAAACCTTCACATAAGGGATGCCGAGCGCATCCAAATAATCACAAATCTTTTTCTGCGTATTGAACTCCTGCCAAGACTGCTCCGGGTGCGCATGGAAATAGCGGCGCAGCTCCACCAGTTCCTCTCGAAGCGCAGTTCCCTCTGCCGAAATATCAATCATAATAACCTACCCCCTGACGTTTCTCTTATCGTGCGAGGACAAACGCCGCTTCCGGCTTCCCCGCGCTCATCATGCTTTCTCCGCGTATCGCGTATCTTTAAGCTTTATCCCTGCTCAGAACGGCCCGTAGTGAATCTTGGTCGCGACAATCAAGGCTATCATACAGACCACAAATAACATCGTAATCAAGGGCGTGACAAACTTCCACCATTTCTTTAAGGGAATGCCCGCAATCGTGAGGAAGATGAGCAGGGTACCGCTCGTGAACCAGAGCGAGTTCGTAAGACCGTCGCCGAACTGGAAGGCGAGTATCATCGTCTGCCGCGTCATACCGATGAGGTCCGCGAGCGGAATCAAAATGGGCATGAGCGCCATGGCTTTCGCGGAACCCGAGGTGATGAGACCGTTAAAAATCGCAATCACGAACATGACCGCAATCGCAGCGACCGGCCCCGGCAGGCTTTTTAAGGGTCTCGAAATGCTGTAGATAATCGGGTCTATGATGCCGGACGCCGTGAGTATCCACTGAATGCCGCGCGCAAGGCCTATGACCAGAGCCGGCACCAGACCGTCCTTTGCACCGGCGCAGATTGCATTCACGATATCATTCGGCGCCATGCGGTTAATGAAGCCCGCCGCAATCGCCGTGAAGAGGAAGCAGGCCGAGAGGTCATTCATCGACCAACCGAATTTCGCAACGCCTGCAATCGCCGTGATGAAAACCACGACAAAGAAGAGCAGGGAAAGACTCTGGCCGCCGGTCAGCGGCTCCCGCATCTCCTGCGAGTAGTCGACCCGGAACTTGTCACTGTCCAAGTCCGCGGTGAGCGACTGAATCTTTCCGCTCCGCACACCGCGCGCATAGCGAAGCACATAGAGGATGATGATAAAGTCCGCGATGCAGAGCAGAATAAAGCGGAACAGGAAGCCCGAGAACATCGGAAGCTCCGCGATTTCATCCGAGATACCGACGGTGTACACACTGGTCGGAGAGAAGGAAAAACTGATCATATCGATCATCGCCGAGCAGGCAATGCCTGTCATCAGATCATAGCCAAGCGCCAGACAGAGCGAGAGAACAATGGGTATGAAGGGTACAATCTGTTCGTTCCAGCCGAGGAAGCCGCCCAGTGCGCCGAAGATAATCATGATGAGCACAAGTACCTTCTCATGGCCCACGCGCTCCGACTTCGCGAGGATGCGCGCAACGCCCTTATTGAGTGCGCCGGTTCTCTTGTAGACTTCGATACATCCCGCGACCAGCATGACAAGGAACATCATACCCGCCGAGGAGACCAGGCCGTTCGGCACCGCCTGGAAGATTGCCTGCGGACCCAGATAAATCTTATCCGTGACGTGATAGGAATTTGCAATGACCACCGTGCGCCCGTTCAGCTGCTCGCGCTCAAAGGCGCCCGGGCTGATGAAGAGCGAAAGAATATAGCATCCCACAATGACGAGAAACACAATGACAAACGCATTAATCGAGCCGCGTTTCTTTGTTTTGTTTACCTGTTCTCCCATGTTGCACCTCCGCACAACGTTTCGCTTTCCGTTTCCGTCTGCTTCCTATTAAACTCCGAAAATCCACTCCTTCCGCTCTTGTCTTCGCCGCCTCCCTTCTGTGCGCCCGGCGCTCTATCCAAAGGCAGCCCCGACGCAAGTTCCGCTTACAATAAAGTCTCTCTTTGCAACTTTGCTTTTCTTTATCATATACAATCCGTTCAATCGAATCAATAATTCAACGCAAATATTTGTCGTTTTTTTATGAACCTTACTCGCAACCCCCGACTCAATTATTGTGCATTTATCGCTTATATCCACTCCATTTCTTCACCAGATTGCAACTTATCAACAACCCGCCCTCTTTTCTATCTCCCCTTTGCGTAGACCTTCCTGAAAACCAAGCGCCTACAGCCCTTCTGCCAAAAAGAAGAGCGGCCGCCGTTTGCCCGTTGGGCACGGCTTCCGCTCTTTTTCTTTGTGTTTGCTTTTCGAGTTCCTTTTTGGGGTTCTTTTTAGGTTTCTTTTCAGGCTCGTTTTTTGTACTTGCTTTCTTTGTGTTTTGCCTTTTGCGATGTCTTACTACACCGTCAGTTCGATTTGGTTTCCCTCAAAATCCAGAATGCAGGACTCGTAATACCCGTCTCCCGTGGTGCGCGGCCCGCTGATGACTTCATAGCCCGCCGTTCTCAACTGCTCTGTCAGTGCATCCACCTTTTCTTTGCTTCCGAGCGAAAAGGCCAGGTGCGCATAGCCCGCGCGATGCAGCGCCTTATCCTGTAACACGAGGTCGGGCTTTGTCATGAGCTCTAAACGAGCGCCGTCCGAAAAGGATATAAAGTAGGAGCGAAAGCCGGTCTTCTCATTGTGATACAGCGCATTTGAGCCTCCGCCGAAATAGCGGACAAAGAACGCCCGCGCGCGCTCCAAGTCGGAGACATAGAGCGCCACATGTTCGATTCTCATGCGCTCACTTTTTCCCGAAAAGTCTTGCAAAGAAACCGGGCTTTTTCTCTGTAGCTTTCTCGGGCTCTCGCGCCGCTTCCTCTGCCGCCTGTATTTCTTCCGCCGGGGTATCGTAATGGCGCTTTTCGTACTTCACTTTTTCTATGATTTCTTCCGTCTCCATCCCGCTCGCAGCTTTTACCTGCTCGATTGCGACTTTTTGATAGATGAAGGCGCCCTGCGGGTCACAGAGACGAATGTCCGAGTAGCAAGTCGACTTGTTGAGATCAAAGGGATTTACCTCCATGACCTCGGCCGCTTCCATGAGGCCGCTCTCCGACGCACTCGCCTGACGGAGCGAAGTCAAAAATACCGCTAAGTTGTCACCGAAAAAGGTCTCAAGGCAGTTCCGCACGCCTGCATCGCCCTCGTAATCCCGAAGCAAGGACTTCACCTGTTCCGGAGCCATGTAGATGCCGGCCGCGTAATTTTCACTTAAGATGTCATGGTCGGGTTCCGGAATCCACTCCGGCACAAAACTCTTCCACGGACTGCAGTAGCGCTTCATCTCCGGATGCTCCTCAATGAGGAACGAGTAAGCCGAGCCACGGACATACTGATATTCGGTGAAGAAACCGCTGACCACCGCCATTCCGTAGAGTATGCCCTTCTCACTGGCCCTCCGGATATCCCAGGCAGCGACGGTCTTCATAATGTCTAAGTATTTCTCCCCGTAAAAGGACTCATGTTCCGCCTGATACGCCGCCGCAAAGCGCTCTGCTACGCTGCTGTCTCCTTCCTTTAACGCCTTCATCGGCGCAAAGAAGCATCGCTCCATCTCATCCCTGCGAATCGCATGATAGGTGATGTCAAACCCCATGGTGAAATCTCCCTTCTGTTTCCTGAAATTGTCTAGCAGTCCCGCCGCCGGTAGATACGGATCGTCAGTACATACGAAAAGACAAATGCACACACCGCGGCTGACAATATCATAAAGCCGACCGCAATCGTTCCCCGCGCTGTCATCGGGGTCGGGATGCGTACATTGATGAAACTGCTGATCGCAACCATGATGCCAAAGCCCAAAAGCAGGCTGATAACCAACAGAGCTTCGCCTCTTTCCTCTCCTCCCGGTGAGCAATACAGCGGAAAAAAGATTGCCCCCATAAACAAACTGACGCCGATCCCTCCCACATACAGATTAAACACATCTGTGTGCTTGTCAAATAGAAAACCTCGAAACACCAGCGATAAACCAATCCCGATTCCGGCAAGCAACATTCCGAATGCGAGCCAGATCAGCAGGCTCAGAAAGTAGCTTCTCACAATCTCAGCTCTCTTTACCGGCATTGACAGCTTATACTTATCCCATTTAAAGCCCCTTTCTTTCAGGCTTCCGACAAGCGAGATGAGAGAAAAACCGACCATGCAAATCAGGGTAAACGAAATGATCAGACTTTGATTTTTCATAACAATACCCGACACACAGAGCAAAACCATGAGCCCTGTAATAGCCTTCGCATTGTCCAAGGTTGCAAAACAATTGTTTTTCAACAGTCCCTTCATATCCTTTCTCCCTTGATCAGCAGCAGCATGATCTCCTCAATGGATACATGGTCAATCACAGCATCCTTGTACTTTCTTTGTGCGGCTTTTCCGTCGGAAAGCAGCACATCGACCTGATAATCCCGTTTCAGATAAGCCATCATATCCTCTTGGTTCAAGGCCTGAAATTGATTCTCACTGCAGCGCATCACAGCATAGTTATAACGCAAATCATCTTTCAGTGCGGAGAAAATCAGCCTACCGTTGTGGATAAAGGTAATATAATCGGCTATTTTTTCCAAATCACTCGTGATGTGAGATGACAGCAAAATAGAGTGCCGCTCATCCTGCACAAAATCCAGAAACACATCTAACATCTCATCCCGCATGATGGGATCCAGTCCGCTTGTCGCCTCGTCTAAAACAAGCAGCTGCGGATGATGCGATAAGGCAGCCGCAATCGCCAGTTTCATCGTCATTCCTCTGGAATACTGTTTGATTTTCTGAGTCGGAGCCAATTTGAACTTCTCAAGGTAATGGCGAAACAGCGTCTTGTCCCAATTTCTGTAAATGCCCGCCATAATTTCCGACACTTGATTTGCACTCAGATAACTCGGAAAATTATCGCCGTCATAGACGACACCTATCCGTTCTCTGATATCCGTATCGGAATCCCGCATCTCTTTTCCAAATAATTTGATGCTGCCGTCGTATTGCGCAATCGTATTTAAAATACAGCCGATTGTGCTTGTCTTTCCGGCCCCATTTTCTCCGACAAAGCCCAACACAGCGCCATATGGCAACGAAAAGCTGATGTCCTCCAAACGAAAACTCGATCCCGGAAATGACTTGGAGACCTGCCGCAACTCTAATATATTTTCCATATTATTCGTCCTCCAGATAGAACAGCGCCAATAGCTCCTTCAATTTTTCAAGCGAAATTCGGTTCGTTCGGCCTATTTCCGCGGCGATTTGCAAATGTTCTTCGGCGATGCGTTGCTGTTCTTCCTGATAGAATTCTTTGTTTTGTGCGGAAACAAAACTGCCTCTGCCAACCGTGGTTTCTATAAAGCCATCTCTTTGCAGCTCCTCATACGCTCTCTGGACAGTAATGACACTGACATGGATTGATTTTGCCAGCGCACGCATGGAGGGAATCGCATCCCCCGCCTTCAGCTCCCCGCTTATGATCATGGCTTTTACCTGTGTTGTGATCTGCTCATAGATTGGTTTTCCGGTATTGTTGCTGATCACAATGTCCAAACCGCATCACCCCCCTTTGTCAAAGTGTACTTATTGTATATGTACATTATATCAACCTGCCGAGTATTTTCAACAGAATTTTTCTCTTCTTATTTGCGTCTTGGACCGTTTCCTAAGCGCAGCGGAAGATGCAGGCATAAAGATAGCGCAATCCGACTCTGTGAAGAAGTCGGATTGCGCTATCTCTTTCAAAACCAAGCGGCTCCGAAGCCGAAGCCTCGTCAAAGGCACACTGCAAGAACCTATCTTATTCGATATTCCGTACCACGCCCGAGAACAGCAGGGAGCCATCCTCCGCGGTCACGAGGAAGAGGAAGGGGCGGTCGAAGGTGATGTCCAGAGGCTCGTCCATCTGCATCGCCGCTCCCGCCATGGCCAGCATGGTATAGGCCGCTCCGGTCACGCCCTGCTCATCCACCTCTACCATGGCCGCGTGTGTTGCGCGATTCAGGAAGAAATTGTTGCTTGCATCCGTGAGCGGTTTAAAGTCCGCCTTGCCGCTATCCATCGCATCTGTAATTCCCATGGCAGCAAGCGTCTTCATGAGATCTGTCTCCTCGGAAACCTTGAATTTCGGCAAAGTCAGATTCACACGGTACGAAGTCCATTGCGCTGTGTCCGTCGGCGGCAAAGCATCAAAGACTGCCGCATCTTCCGTGAGTTCATTGACCGCAACGCCCTCCTTCGGCAGATAAAAATACATGTCGCCGCTGTCCTTAAGAGGCAGGCGCACTGCGGTAAATTTCTCCGCTTCCATGACGCCCATTGTGTCGGTTTGATGCATCATATCAACCGTCGCATCGCCCTTGGTCCCGTGGAAGGTCTCCTTTGTGTTGCCCGCGGCATAAAATTCGTCAACCCACGCTGCCTTATAGTAGATGGTCGATACCAGAGCCAAAACCGTATCCGGCTCGAGCTTTAAGTTCTTGGTGTACTCCGTCAAAAGTCCGCCGGTGTTTTGATCTGTCCACTTGCGGAGCGCCGCATCCATCTCCGGCGAACCCGGTTTTCCGCGAAACGAAGACGCATAGTAGATTTTCGCGAGCCTCTCCAGAGTTTCCTCGTTGTAGCTCACGGAATTGTTGAGCCAGAGCGAATCCGCGAGTAAGCTCTTGATGAGCGGCGTGTCAACATAGTTGCTCTCCCAAAGCGCCGTAATGCGACTCCGCAGAACTTCAATGTCCGACGCCTCAAGCGCATTCAGAATCTGCTGTCTGTTCTCTCCATCGGAGACCTCTGCGAGCATTCCGAGGGCAATATAAATATTGAGCGGGGAGCAGACGGTGTTATCATCCGACTCATTCAAAAGCTTCGGCAGCAAGCTCCGATAATAGCCGCGGAGTTCTGTCTGATACGGTTCAGACAGAGCAATCTTCTTTTGATAGAACTTGAGCCAGTCCTGATACTCCTGGCTTTCCGCAAACGTCTGCGCATTCTTCTCCTCCGCCGCCGGAACAGGGTAATTCGCCTCCACCGCCTTCAACGCAGCCGTCGGCGCACAGGCCGAAAGTGCGGACGCGGAAAGTGTCAGCGCCGTCAGCATTGCAAGACTCTTTTTCCGGAAATGTTTCATGGCTTACCTCCTTATTCTGCCGGTGGTTTTCGCTTCGGTGCAATCCGTTCTTTCGCTCGTTTGGTAAGCATCTCTTCCTTGAAGCGCTCCGCCGTTTCTGCCAGCGCTTCGTCTAAGTACACGGTACCCGCATAAAATTCCCGCAGTATCCTCCGAAGAAACGCTTCATAGGCCGGAAGTTCGGGCAGCATTCGCTGTAAGCCCTCTTCCTTGGAAAGAAGCGCCCCGCTCCGCAAAAAACAATGATAGCGGCAGAGGTTCATGACGGAATCCACCATATCCACGGGCGCATCGTGCTCATCGTAGGCGATGCTCTCCGTAAAAGTCTCGCGGGAGATGACGGGAAAGAGCGCCGTAATCTCCGGCCCTTCGAGCACGATGCCCCTCTGCCTTAGGTTAAAGATATGGCTTGTGATATCCTCATCCCTGCGCGATTCTTCATCCCAATTCTCCCAACCCGCCTCGCGGACATATTCATCCCAAAAGGGCGAATAGTGGCATTCCGTGACATAGGGGTGCGCCCCCCAACGAAGCTCTGCCTCCGTGAGCACGGAGACTTCAATCCCCTTCGCAGGCCCCTCCACGCTGAGTGCTCGAATCTCCTCAACAAAGTGAAGGCGTTCGGCCGCAGTGAGCCGCTCCGAAACCACCGCGAGTGCATCCACATCGGAGCGCTCCCAGCGGAAGGCATTCTGCGCCACCGAACCGTGGATATAGATGCCGATGAGCTTAGCGCCCAGAATGCATCTGAGTTTATTTTGAAACCTCCCCAAAAACCGGGTGAGTTGTTCGTCCTGTTCCGGAATATGACTGCTCATATTTGTCTCTCTTTCGGTAGCCACAGTGTAATCCCCTGCCCGTTTCGGTAATGCGCTCTTTGCTGCTTTGTCTGAAATCCGCTTTTTTGAAATTCTTTCACCAGCGTATGCATATAAAATCCGTGCGTTATAAGGACGCAGTCCTCGCCCGCGGCGCATACTTTTCCGACCAGTTTTCTCGCGCGGCGCTCTGTGAGACGTCTGGATTCGACTTGCCTCGGATGATTCAGAAACCACTGGATTCTCCCCGTCAGATTCCAAAACCAGAGCGGCAGCCGTAATTCCGTATCAAAACCGGATCTTAGCGGAACCTCGTCCAAGAGCCCCGTTTCTTTTGGTTCCGCTTTGCGATAGAGGAAAAGTGCAGTGCTTTTGCTTCTCTCTAAGCGGCTGATGTAAACAGCGCCCACTGCCTCTTGAATGGCTGACGGCTTTGCGACTTCAATCGGCGCCCTGTCGTACTCTCGACACGCCCGATCAAATTCCGCCGAGCTGTAAAAGCTGCGCCAGTCATATTTTACTTTGCAATGCCTGATCAGAATGACTTTTATATTGCTCCTCCTCGGCTTCCGGACACTCCCGCGGAAGCAAATAAGGTACCGCGCTTTGCGCCGTGAAGTCGAATCCCAAAGCGCCTACGCTTAAGTACAAAGTTCTGTTTTCTTTGAAACTGCTGCAAGCAAATTGTCTCTCTTTTGGCTTCGAAAGCAAAGTAAGTTTCCGTTACGATTTGCTTAAACTTTGATTGCAATATGCGATGAGTCGCTCAAAGTTCTCTCGCCAAGCGGCTTTGCAGCCTTCCTTATTTCTCCAGATTGCTTCCGGCCCGCTTGTTCTACCGAGGTCAATTCCATACATCCCGCGAACAGCTTTCAGCTCCTGCGGATTTTTTGCCTTTCCAGTCTGGTAGCAAACATTTTTTATGTCCGAATAGAGAATCACCGCGCAGAAATTTTCCATCGCCCTCACCTTTAGAACTGTGGAAAGCTGATTGCGAAACTTATCCTCATCCAAATGCTCATAATGACTGACCAAAATGTATCTCTTGTTCGGAATCGGCTTCAACACATCGGAATATAGCAAAGGCAAAACTTTTTCGGCCTTTAAAATATCATCCCCTTCCAAGATAGCTATGACAAGATTACAGTCCTCATGGGCTCGGACATACAGACCTTGGGACAGCTTCTTTGCCGATTGCAGCAGCCGATGTACGCTTGTTGCCGGAGCTTTGAACGCTTGGTACTTGTTCTCGGTCGCAAGTTGAACTTCTTCCGCAGTCATATGGGCATTATCTTTCTCGAGGTCAAACAAAAAGAGCCCTGCGGGAATCTCTGCATCATCCGCCTGCCGATTCAAACATACCGGCTCCATCACTCCGCCGAGGCGATTAAAACCGTAGACATAGTTGTGTTCGCTATATCCACCCATCGTGACCAGATTGAAACAGTGATTCTCTATCGCCCTGGCCTTGTTATAGCGATACCACTTCGAATAAACAACATCGCCCCCGGTGGAATTCAAAATCAAATCCACGCCCTGAAGACCGTAAATTCTGCCGAACAGGGAATAATTGCAGTCATAACAAATCGACATGCCGATTTTATAGCCCTTGAACGCAATGGGACGGAACAAACTTTCAATGACTTCCGGATAATTCTCCGTCTCAAACGCGGAACACCCCGTCATGGTGTGCTTTATGTAAAGGGCATGCCGGGTTTCATTCTTCTTTGCCCCTGCATTGACATAGATGCTGTATATATGCCCTTTGATATCTTCATCATTGACAATCAGCGCGCAACCAAGCTCTCTGCTAAGACGCTCTGCCTTCTCGACAAAGGAATGATAATCTCTCTCCGACAGGATATTGGGGAAGCACACATCCGCTAAAAACGGCACATAGCAAAATTCGGGAAATACCAGGATATCAACCTTGTTGGCTTTCACGATACGCATCGCCTTCTCAAACGGCTCCTCTTCCTGCTCATTTTCTGTCTGGAGATACATGCAGACTCTTAGTTTGACTTTCTTGTCGGAACGCTTGCCCTCTTCTTTTGCTTCATCCGGAGTTTCTTCTAACCTCAGCTTTTCGATGTGCAGGGTTTCAAATCCAAGCCTCTCGAAAAAACGCACCGTTTCCATACCGCCCGAATACTCATCCTTGCCAATCTCAATTCCGAAAGCCTCTCGATAGGCCATTCCGCGTATGTGTTTTGCCGGGTATTTCTTTCCTTCGTAGATAAGATAGGTAGAACGCGCCGCCGGATACTCGGGCCTTTCTTCCACAAAGCGCTTTATGGCACAGATAACGTGTTCCCTCGTGACAAGCTTCCAGTCCTTTGTTTGTTTCATACGTCAATACCTCCCCTTGCATTTACTGCTTCATCACGCGAAAGCTAATCATATCATCCAAGCGAATCTCTTCGATGTCACAACGCTGATTGCCCCGCAGGAAGGAAACCAGGCCGTAGCGCTCCATGCCTTGCTTGAGAAACGTCATGAGCTTTGCACTTCTGCGCTGATATCCGTATGCCCGCAAAAGCGTCCGGAGCTTCACACGAACATAATCCTGTTTCCCGTGGTACAAAATCACAATACGCATGCGCTTCAGATAAAACTCAAGCTCATAAAACTCCATCTCAAACAGATCTTGCTTCGCTCTGAGAAGGTTCAAGTCGTTTTTCGCATTAATCTCTTGCAGTTCTTTCGTGATGAGCGGAAACTCTGACGCAAGCGCAGCCCTGTCGTGAAGATAAGCGCCGCAAAAATGAACGGCCAGCATCCAGTTCTTTAGATTGTCGCGGTAAATCTCCGGGAGCAAGTTCTTCTCAAAGGTCCACACAAGCCGCTCCAGCGCATAGGTGTCTTTTATTGCCAACTCTATACTCTCCTCAATGCAGGCCATCTCAAGTGGGGTAAGGCAGACCTCCATCAGTGATCTCCCTTTACCCCGTTACAAGTCCTGCACAGAACCTGTAGATTCCCCGGAACACTTTTTCCACCCTGATTCATGGGGACGATGTGGTCTATCTGTAAGTAAATGCGGTTTCGAAACTGCTTGCCGCAACAAGCGCAGGTGTATTTGCCGCCCTTCATCTTGGCTTTCGCAAAGGCCTGTTCACGCAAGGTCTTTTCATATTCCGCACCTCCCGGATATTTGCGCATCTCACCGAGCGGCATATCCTCAAAGCGGCGCTTCCCGTAACTGACATTTTTCGTCTCAAAGGTCTCCGGCTCCACGATTCTCTGAAGCTCTATATCAACCTGGCGTCTAAAATAGCTCTTCATCCCGAAGAACAGGCGCAGCAAATTTTCATCCCCCTGTTCCCAGAGTTCATTTAAATACTTTGTCTGCTCGAGATAGTTCATACCCGACTCAATGATGTGTCGCGCGATCTGCGCCACATCGAGCTTGCTGTGTTCAATCTCATCAAAGGTATAGAAGGACGGTATTTCGCTGTGCTGCGCATAATACATCAGAATGTGGCGAATATCTTCTGGGTCGTACGAAGGAATCATATCGCCGGTAAAGAAGCTTGCCCTGCACTGCTCTTCCATCTCATCGATGAGTTCGACAGGCGGGTACTCGTCATCGTTTCCGTAGGAATCGAACAAGTCCGGCAGCGCCTTCATCAGCCTCTGGTACGCCTTATTGGTGCTGTCATAGACCATCACCTGCCAGCTCAAATCCATACCTTCCTGTTCCTGATACGACATCATATACATGCCGATCGGTATTCGTTTGTCAAAAGGCACTCTCTCTATGGCTGTCGTATCGACGGAATCATCCATGATAGCTGCGAACTCCTGGATTTTCTTAATCGAAATCATGCGTATTGCTCTTGCTTCACGCTCTGCCTGTTTGTCGGTATCCTCACCGCCCGCAAGTAAGCTCTCAGGATTGACCCAGGCGATGTGCTCATTCCAGTTGTCTACAAAGGATACAATATGCGCCGTCGCGGTGCCTCCGGCAGCCTCTCCTCGCAGCGCGCGCCCTATCATCTGTGTCATCAAAATGGTCGATACCGTGGGGCGCGTCAAAAAGACGGTCTTGGTCTGCGGAAGATCCACGCCCTCCGTCAGAATCATCACGTTGACCAGAACCTTTAACTTCCCCTCTTGATATGCCCGAATCTTCCGCTCATTGTCTTCTTGGTTGATGTTGGCTCCGGTCAACTCGTCCCGAATCGCGGACACCACAAAATCAGCCGGAATCCCGGCCTTGTTAAAGAGTTTCGACAGCGTAATTGCCTGTACCACATTCACCGCAAAAACAAGGGTCTGCCCGTATTCGTCTTGATTTTTCTGATACGTATTGACAATCAGTTTGTTTCTCGCCGCGCTCTCCGCAATCGTTTTGGCCAGCTCCTCGGGAAGTGTATCGAAATGCTGAATCTTCTCCAAATCATCAAGGCCTAGGTTTTGTCCGTAGGACTCGTCGGTCAGACAAGTCGTAAAAATCGGTTTTGCGAGAATACGGCGCTTGATTAACTCCTTCAAATCAATTTTGTAGGCAATCCCCCTGTGCTCCGGCATGCCGTTCAGGTAAAGATTTCCCAACTGTCCCGCGCCCTCCTCGCCCGTTCGGAACGGTGTTGCGGTTAAGCCGATTAATTTGAGATGTTTGACCTTCTTTTGAAGGTACTCAATCACCCTGCGATAGGTCTTTGCCGTACTGTGGTGTGCCTCGTCAATCACGAGGTACAATTCCTCTTCTCCCTTCAGCCACGAATTCAAGGCCGGAAGATTGCGCCCTATGCTGTCTTTACTTGCGATCAGAATATTGTCTTTCGCTTTGATATCAACCGCGCGGTCGTGAGCCACCGCACCGGATACAATGCGATAGGTAAAGGAGCTCGTATGCGGAATTGTTGTCGCATACGCATACTTCTGAAATGACTCCGCGGCCTGCTCAAGCAAGGTGTGGCGATGTGCCAGCCATAAAATCTTCTTGTTTCGGTCAATCGCGTGCTTTAAGAGCCAAGTCGAAGCCGTATAGGTTTTACCGCCTCCGGTCGGGAGCACAACCAAAGTACTGTACTTCTCTTCCGTATCCATGATACTCAGATTCTCCATGGCCTGCTTCTGATGCTCATAAAGCTGCCTCGGATTCGTACCCTTGATTGGCTCTACTGTTCCGTATGCCTTGTTTTCCGCATAGCCTTTCATCTGTCATTCCCCTTTTGTTTTCATCCGCATCGACAAACAAATCGTTCGGTGTTTTTTACAAAAACCACTGCCCAATACCTGTATTTTAGCACAGGCATGACAGCCGCTCCAGCAAAGGGCAGGTAGCAAGAAGCACGAAAAAAGTCGCAGACCTCGTAATTCAGGTCTGCGACTAAACACTCATGCACTAACAACGACTTTCCTTCTCAGCCCTCTCTATGATTCTTCAATCTCTGTCGAACATCGGAAGCTCCGTACAGAACATTCGTTACCGTGACAACATCCGATTCGATGACATAGCAGACCAAAAAGTTATCTACCACCATCCTGCGAATACCCATAGAGTATTCCGGTTCGGTGTGAAAACACCCAAATCGTTCGGGAAATCGGTCGAGCGTGAGGATGGCTTCCGCAATCCTATCGTACTGCCTCATTGCGTTCTCCGGCGCTCTAAGCTGAACAGCGATATACGTATACAGCTCCTCCATGTCTTCGACTACTTGATCTGTAATCCGGACCGTATAGTGCTTCATTTTCTGTGACTATCCCGAAACTTTGAAAATGTACTTGCGGCATCCTGCACCTTTCCGCTCCGGTAATCCTCATAACCTCTCCGTAGTTTTTCGCGAATTTCTTCTTCGCTCATCCCACGTGCATCTATGCCGGCAGGCACAGCGGGTAAACTCACTGCGAAAGGAAGCCCACCCGTAAGCACTATCTGATTTAAAAACAGATCCACTGCCGTTGACATCGGAAGACCTAATTGTCCGAGGATTGCCTCAGCATCCGCTTTCAATGTCGGATTGACCCTCAAGTTTAATGTCGCTGTTTTTTCCATGACAATCACCTCCTTGTAAGATTGTAACGCCGTTTGCGTTACAATTCAACGCAGATTTCCCTCTTCATCACTTCTTTCTTGACATAAAGGCCCCCTCCCGTTCCCGGGAGGGGGCCTTCCATCTCATCTCAATCTCAATCATTCTCCGCACTTGCCTCCAGTATCGCGCCGGAGTGTGCATCGATCTCGTAGTCATACTCGGTGTTGCCCACATAGAACTCAATCTCGTACACGCCTCGGCCGTCATCGTCGTCAAGCTTCGCCTTGGAGAAGGATACCGAGGATGCCGAGACACCCGCGTGTCCCAGAGCAATCGACTTCGCACGGTCCACACCGATGAAGCCTCTCGATGCCTCGGTTGCCGC
>JH590863.1:416125-417680 GCA_000242235.1 Stomatobaculum longum | reverse complement strand
GCGTCGCTCAGCGCAATCGCCTTTGCTCTTTCCAAGCCGATATAGTTATTGTTGCTGCGGTTCTCAGCCGTCGGCGCTACGGTTGCCCTGTCATGCCTCTTCCAAAATCAAATCGGCCCAAACCTTCTCGCACGGCGAAGGAGCGCATCTATCAAACTCTTCTCGAGTGGATTATAGATGGCACATTAGCACCGGGGGAAAAAACTCAACAATTCGGAAATTTCCAATTTTTTTAACGTCAGCCGCACTCCCGTGCGTGAGGCTATGCAGCTTCTCGCCGACCAGCGCCTGATCGATATCTACCCCGGAAAAGCGAGTATTGTTTCCCCGATTAAACAACAGGATAGAGGAGCTGATCTCCGCCCTGCAAAAACACGACCTTGCGGCTGCCTGTGCTGTCGTGCGTAAGAACTGGGTCAACACTCTGATCTGTTGACCGTAAAAAAGAGCGGAATGCCTTAAGAAAACAAGGCGCTCCGCTCTTTTTTCTTTATTCTCTTGCGCGCAACGCCTCACAGTCAAGCTCCAGCACACCTGCACAAAACGAAATTTTCTCAAACCTGAACTCCGGAAACATCTGCTTCAGTTCGTCCACAACAAAGTAAATCTCTTCTTCATCCCAGGCATCGCCCACCTCCCTTCGACACTGCTCCAGCTTCTCCCGGTCCTCAAACATCACATCGCCGATTAAAAGCTGCCCGCCCGGGTTCAGCAGCTTGCGGAGGGCTTGCAAAAGCAGAAGCTTCTGCTCATCACATAGATGATGCAGCGAGTAGGTCGCTATGATAAAGTCATAGCGTTCTCTGAGGAGCGGTTCTGCCAGCCCCTCTGCAAAGTCCCCCTGATAGAGCCTCGCCTCCGGCATCTTTTGCGCGGCAAGTTCGATCATACGCTCCGAAAAGTCCTGCCCATAAACGGTACAGCCCTTTTCATACAGCCTGGCCGTCAACCTTCCGCTTCCAAAGCCAAGGTCCAGAACAACAGCTTTCGGCTTTCGCATAATACTTTGATAGATGTTTCCGAGCACTGCTCTGTATCCGGCAAAGGGATAGGTGTTTTTTTCCTCGGAAATCCCCACAAGCTTATCATAGTCCTCTGCCCAGAGATCAAAGCCCTTTTTATCCAACATAATTGCCCCTCACTTCGCATACCTTCTACAGACAAATTTCTCGATATTCGATCTGAATATCGGCCTAACGCTTACATTCAATCGGGCCGATTTTTCCATGTCATCTCTAGGTATATTGTAATGCCGTTCGCGCTGCCAATCAACGAACAAGAGCCCCGTTCGGAATCATTTTCCGAAACGGGGCATCTGTAAGGATCAATCGCGGTCTATATCATATTCGATGATGCCTCCGGAGTAGGCATCGATCTTATAATCATACTCTGTGTTTCCGACATAGAACTCAATCTCGTATACGCCTCTGCCGTCATCATCATCGAGCTTCGCCTTGGAAAAGGATACCGAGGATGCCGAGACACCCGCGTGTCCCAGAGCAATCGACTTCGCACGGTCCACACCGATGAAGCCTCTCGATGCCTCGGTTGCCGC
>JH590863.1:382786-415838 GCA_000242235.1 Stomatobaculum longum | reverse complement strand
GCGTCGCTCAGCGCAATCGCCTTTGCTCTTTCCAAGCCGATATAGTTATTGTTGCTGCGGTTCTCAGCCGTCGGTGCGACGGTTGCGTTTGCTGCCGCGGTCTGTGTCTCACTCGGCTGCGCAGCCGCCTCGGTCGAGGGAAACGCGGTGCTCTCCGAGTTCTTGCTGTAGACGGCACCGGTCGTCGCATTGATATCGTACTCGTACTTCACATTGCCCTTCACGAAGTCGACTTCATAGACGGCAACGCCGTTCTCCGTGTCCAGCTTCTCGGCGCTAATGGTAACTTCCGCCTCCGTAAGTCCCGCGTCCTCAAGGGCAATCTTTCTCGCATCCTTCTGCGTGATTGCCGCGGTAATTCCGGTCTTACTTCCGCCCGCGCCAATCAGCTCAATTTTCTTCTTGACGACACTTCCGTCCGAAGCCTGAATCCAATAGCCGTACTCCGTTCCGTTTGCGGTGAATTCCACATCGTAGATAAAATGACCTTGCTCAAAATCAAACTCGGTGCGCACATTCTCTGCCGTGACAGGATCGACGCCCGCATCCGCAAAGGCAAACATCTTCGCCTTATCCGCGCCGATCGAGGTGTTTTCAGCGACCGCGCTGACCGCAAAGGCCGTTCCGGTACCTACAGCAGTCAGGATGGCAAGTGCACAGAGCACGGTAACAGCCGTCTTCTTGGGGGTCGAAAATAAGTTCTTAATCATGGTTTCCGCTCCTTTCGTTTCTCTGCTTTCTTTTGCTTTTGTGTCTTCATTCTATCCGCGGAAGATTAAGCCTTGATTAGTGTTTCAAATTTTTGAAAAAACAAGTGAAAAGGTGCTTCCCTCCCCCAAACGGCTCTCCACCGAGATGCTGCCCTGATGAAACTCCGCAATCTCTTTTGTAAGGGAAAGACCGAGGCCGGTTCCGTTTTTCGTTCTGGAGCGCTCCGCGCGGTAAAAGCGGTCAAACACCTTGGCGATATCTTCCGCCGCAATACCGATGCCGTCATCTTTCACCTCTAATACAATCCGCTCCTCCGTTTCGTAGAGGGAGACCCGGATTCTACCGTTTTCGTTTCCGTAGCGATAGGCATTCAATATCAGATTGGAGACGGCGCGTTCCAAGAGACTCCGGTTGGCGTGCATGCAAATTCCGTCCGCAATCTCACTCGAAAGGACAATGCCCTTCTCGCGAATTAACGCGAGGTCCTCACAAATCGAGCGGAGCAGCGCCGACAGATCCAAACTCTCCTTCGGATAGTTTTCCGGTCGCATTTCGAGGCGCGCCAAATCCAGCATCTGATTGATCAGCGTGGTCATTTTTCTGCCCTGGGCATGAATGTTCCGAATGCTGTCCGCATATTCCCCCGCATCGACATCGTTCTCCAAAGAGTACTCGCACTGCGCCATGATAACCGCCATCGGCGTTCTGAGCTCATGGGAGACATCCGAGGTGAAACGCTTTTCTTTTTCAAAGGAATCCTCAAGTCTTGCAAACATCAGGTTAAAACTGTCCGCAAGTTGATGCAGCTCGTCTTTGCCGGGTTTTAACTCGATTCGTTTTTTCAGATCGTTTCCTTGTGTGATGGCGGAAACCGTATCCGATATCTCTTGAATCGGG
Source organism: Stomatobaculum longum (assembly GCA_000242235.1). Lineage (GTDB taxonomy): Bacteria > Bacillota > Clostridia > Lachnospirales > Lachnospiraceae > Moryella > Moryella longum. Next base: position 414,230 of record JH590863.1, on the reverse strand, counting down.
CTCAGCGCCCGCTTTGCGATTGCGCTTCCCCCGAGTATGGCCAGAAGGCCGATCAGCGGCAGCACGGTGAGGGAGAGCCGCGTGATATTCGTGAGTTCTTCCTTGCCCTGGGTCTCCGCAACCACGCCCCGCAGCCAGAGCCCTTGAAGCCCCGCAGCGCTGAGTTCCCGGTCATAGATGTAATAACGGATTCCCTTCACCTTCACCGTATGTAAGGTCATATTTTTTAACGCGACTTCGGAACTCTGTTTGGCAACCGGATTTTCCCCGTAGAGCATAAAGAGCTTGCTGTCGTAGAGCGCGGTGTAGACCTCATTTACGGATTCCAAGAAGTCATCGTCCACTTCCAGAAAGCCTTCCCCGTACCGAATGAAGTGATCCACATCATTCGGTACCGCAATTTCATCCATGCTGTTGTAGTACTCAATCTCATCGACATTGTTTTCCACGGTCTCAATCAGATTGTCTTTGATGGTCTTCTGGAGCACCTTATTACTCACGGTGAGGATGCAGACATAGGTCAGTGAGACCACGGCAATCAGTGCCGCCGCAAACCAGAGGGTAATGCGCGCCCGAATGGACAGGCGATTCATACGGGTCTGTCCTCTGCGAGAACATAGCCTCTACCCCGCACCGTATGAATCAGTTTTTTATCAAAGCCGTCATCAACCTTGCGGCGCAAATAGCTGATGTACACATCGACCACGTTGGTGCCGCCCTCGTAGTCAAAGTTCCAGATGTGGTTCTCGATTTTTTCACGGCTTAACACCAGCCCGCTGTTTCGCATGAGGTACTCAAGTAGGGCGTATTCCTTTCCGGAGAGGCTGATGTCTTTGCCCGCACGCTTTACCGTCTGCCCGCTGCAATCCAGCGTGAGGTCCGCGACCGCAATCACATTCTCCGCCATACCGAAGGGCACGCGTGTAATGGCGCGAAGTCTGGCGCTCAGTTCCTCAAAGGCAAAGGGTTTTACCAGATAGTCGTTTGCGCCGCTGTCTAAGCCCTTCACCCGGTCGGACACGGCATCCTTCGCGGTGAGGAAGAGAGCGGGCGTCGTCTTTCCCGCCTCCCGAAGCGAACGGAGCACCGCGAAGCCGTCCGCCTTCGGCATCATAATATCCAGAATGACAGCGTCGTAGTCCGTATAGGAAAGAACGGAAATCGCCTCCTCGCCGTCGTAGCAGCAGTCCACACTGTACCCGTCCGATGTGAGCTTTTTCGCAATGATCTCGTTCAGGCTGCGTTCATCTTCCGCAATCAGGATTCTCACGGCTTCTGCCTCCTTTGTCTTAATCTCATCGATTATACTTGGGAAACATTAGTATCTCATTAAAGCAGAGAAATGAGAAGGTTCATTCTTCCGCACAGCAAAAAAGCAAGCCCTAGAAAAGGCTTGCTTTTTACGCTTTTTCTCGTGAATCCGCTTTTCCTTCACCGATTCCTTTTTCTCCGAGCCGCTTTTCGCTCTATTATCATGTCTCTTTCGATCCGAAGCGACAAGCAGCTTATAAATCCTGTTTGCTTGCTATCTCAGCCTTCCTTCTCTCGGACATAGAGCGGCGGCTCTGTCCGCACGCCGTCCGCAAATCCCTCCCGCCTTAGCGTCACAAAATCCATATAGCAGACGCGATGCAAAAGATGACGGCAGGCATTGTAAATCTCCTGAAAATACGCGCGACAGTTCTCCTCCGGTACGTCCAAGATGATAAGGTAGGACTGGGTTCCGTCCTCGTCGCTCTTTAGAAGCAAGTCCAGCATGGCAATTTCCCGCCGCGACTTTGCATAGGCAAGCAGCGCGCTCTTAAGAGCCGTCACTTCTTCGTTTTCCGCCGGGTAGCCGAGCATCATCTTGCTATCCCGCTCCACGGTCTTACTCTGCATCTTGGCCTCTCCGAACTCGCTCTGATAACCCGGGGAATTTTGTATACTGCGGATGATGTCGGGCGAGACGTAGAATAATTGCGGTCCGTAGGGATTGATCACAAAGCCCTCGTTTTCCCGCAGCATCCCGACGAGCTGCGGAAAATGAAGAACCATGGTCTCCCGCTTCCAGCCGTTTGCCCCCTGCGCTTCCATCCGTCGTATGGCATCCCAATCCGTATAGACCGGCAGGGCTTCCTCTCCGTGATCCAGAGTGACGCGGGCAATACCGAATTGCATTCCCTTTTTTAAGGTCATCGTGCCGCTCCCCTCGGGCAGGCTTCCGTCCGTTCGCACCGCGAGAAGATAGTGGCTCCGCACCAGTTCACGGAAAAAGAGGTTCAGAAACTCCCCTTCCTGCTGAAAGCGAAATACGACCCGCGTGAGCCCCAGAAGATAGGGATTTTCAATCGGCCGGTTCACATCGACCTCAATCTGATAGGGAATATTCGTAATCAGGGCATAGGTCCAATCGAGAGATAAGCCCTCTTTTCCCGAAAAGAAGAGCTTCGTGTTCGCGCCGCTTCCCTCTATCTCCTCTAAGACCGGGTGGGAGATGTTCCCGTCGCGGTGTAACACCGTGACCCGCTCACCGACCGCGGCCTCGCCAAAGAGCTCTCCCTCGGCATAAAAGCGTTCTCCGGCGTCCGGCAAAACTCGCTCCGCCATCAGCGTGAAGCGCGCAGGCGCCTTTTGCGGCGTATTTGCAGGCTGTGCTTCCGGCTGCTGTTGTTCCGATCCGTCCGGCTCCTTTTTGCCGCCGAAGAAATTCTTCAGTGAATCAAACATTTCGTGCTTCCTCCCCGTTTCCGTATATCTTGACGGTCAGTAACAGTTTCTCCGCCAGCCGTACCGCCTCATCACAGTGTTCCCTTTTAAGCAGAAATACGCCATGCGTCTCGCTGAACATATCGAGCTCCGCAAGACAGTAATCGCTCCACTGTGCACTCAGCTCCCGGCACCAGCCCTCTATGTCGCCGGGAGCATCGTGCAAACCGTCTTCTCGGATTACCAGCCGATACCCTTTGCAGAGCTTTCCGATCAGCGTAAGGAAGCTTTCCTTGTCACACTTCCACTCAAGTTCAACCGCTCTTCTTTGCTCCAACATCTCCTCGTAGAGCGCATTCCGCGCTTCTTCCGCCGCTTCAAGGCTGTCAGGTTTATGCTTTTTTAAAAAGCGCTTGGTTCGCTCGCTATCACCGAGCAAAAGCAGAGCGAGATCTCGAAAATCCGCCTGAATCGCCTTGCCGTCCACACGCTGCACCTCGATATATCTGCTTGCTTCCGGAAGCTTTAAGCTTCTCACAAAGTTCCGCAGAATCTGCACCGCCTCCGGATAGCCGAGTGCCGGAATCATATAGAATCTGCCATCCACATCCAGATATAAGTCGACACAGTCCTTTTTCTTATTGACAGTCACCTTCATCCGCGTGCAACCCTGAATTGCCTGCGGCGGGGTCAGTTCCATGTACGGAATGTATCCGTCCTGCATCGCTTTCAGCGTGTTATCGATTCCGATTATATGAAAGCCGTTCCGGTTATAGTTCGGCTCCTTCATATGCCAGTCTTCGTAGTTTTGAAAGAGAACCCGCTGCATCCAGCTGTTAAAACTCCTGTCCCTCATCTTTTCCTGCTCCTTACGGACGTATCACCTGCGGTATTTCTTCTGCCCGCAGCACTTCTTTTCCACAGCGGAATTCCTCGTAGCGAAGGCCGCGCCCGTCAAGCGCCATCTCCCCGACCTGATTGTCATAGGGGTCTGCGCGAAATTCCGGTTCCGGGAAGCCCATCTCCCCAAGTATACGCGCATTTGCCGCCATGCGCCATGGGTCTACATTGCCGAAGTAGAAGCAATGCAACCGTTCGTCTCCGCGCTTCCAAGCGGAACCTCCGTAGGATAAATCCGCGGCCCGCCAACCGAACGAGGGAGTGTAGAATCGTACCCAATCATGGGCGCCGATAAACTTAGGCTCTGTCTTTAAGCCGCTCTCCCAGCGCGCCGGGATTCCGACCGACTCGCAGAGCGATAGGAATAAAAGCGCCTGAATGCCGCAGTCGCCGACGCGGTCCATAGCGCAGCGCTCCGCCATCCTGTCCAGACAAAAATAAGAGGGCATGAAGCTGTAGCGCACCTTCTTGGTGATGAAATCGTAAAAGCACTTTGCCTTGACAAGGGGTTCCGTCACGCCCGCGGTGAGCTCCGCGGCAAGGCTCCTCAGATATGCGCTCGGCGGAAACAAGGCACTGTCATATCCGCTCTCGGCCCGCTTTTCTACACCGTACTTTGTTGTCCCATTTTCCGACTGCTCCACCTTTCTGCCCTCGGCTTGCATTCTCTCCGCAAGCCCGTAGACATCGCGGTAGCGCTCGGTATGCAAAAAGCGATAGCTTACAATAAAGGGATGGTTTTCCCCGAGCCTTTCCTCCCAAAAGACAACGCGCTGCGCCGCGCTTCCCGCGCCGAGCTGCCCGCCGGCACTCATTTCTTCGAGCGCAATATCGATCTGCTCTTCCGTAACACGCGGCAGAGGAAGGTAAGCCCGAATAAGAGCCCCTTCCCGGAAAAATGCCTCCTCCAGCTCGAGCTCCGCGCGCACTGTGATGCGCACAGAGAGTTCCCCTTGCGCCCGCATCTTTTCCGCACTCTCTTGCAGCAGCCTGCGGTCACTGCCGGGAATACAGTGCCCCTGCTTAGCAACAGCCTCAGCAAAGAAGGAATCGGTCTTACAGAGTGAGTCAAAGAAGCGACCGAAAAAGCGAGCTTCCCCGTCCAGATAACGCCAAAAAAGTTTGCCTTTCATGAGAAGGGAATCAAAGTCCGCCTCCGAAAAATTCGGAACATAGCGCCGCACAAGTTCCAACGCTTCCGCCCTTGTATAGGGATACTCCGTGGGCAAACGGCGCAGTATTTCCAGCTCCGCGCGGAAGCGCCGCCGCTCCTCCGGAAGACACTCTCCCGTCTCAAGCAAATGCTGCAAATACGCCTCTGCCTCTTCTAAATTCCCGCGCTCCTTCATCTGCTGCACAGGAGACGGAAGCGGCAGGTACATGCTTTCAAAAATCTTTTTCCTCATTGCACTCTCCTTCTCAGTCAACGGCAAAGGGATGCCCGCATTGCGGACATCCCAAGTAAGATACACTGTCACAAAGACTCTGCTGCTATAGGAATAGCCGCAGCAAAGCGCCCATACCAAGTCCGCAGAAGTTTCCGATTGCCGCGCCGAGCACGCCCATCAATACGCCGATTCCGGCATAGGAAGCGTCATACGCAGAGGCCACAATGGGTGCGGAGGCCGAACCGCCGATGTTTGCGAGCGATGCCGTCGAGACCATGCAGAGATCCCAGTGGAAGACCTTCGAGAGCAGATACATGAGCACCACATGAATCACCAGGATGAAGAGTCCGTATACCACCCACATGGGCGCCGAGAGCAGGTCGGATACCGACGCGGTCGATGCGAGCAGCGAGACCACCACATAGAGGTATACATTCGAGAGCTCTTCGACCGCCGGGAGCTTGCCGAGCGAAGTGCCCGCACAGATGAGTCCCAGGATACTGACAAAGACCGTCGTCAGGGTTCCCTTGTCAAACATACCGAGCCCCACGCCCGCGAGTGCCGCATTGCAGCTCTTTCCGACCATCTGAGAGAGAGCCGAAACCATGAGCGAAAGGCCGATCAGGAAAATCCAGTCCGCACTGGTCGCAGCCTTCTTCTCCTTTGCGACCTCGGCATTTGCACTCTCCGCAATGGCCTGCAACGTCGAAGTGTCTGCCTTGACCGAAGTGTTCCAGCGCCCCGCGTACTTCACCGCGAGCAGGAGGAGCGCAATCCAGACCGAGTAGCAAACGGTATCCAACGCAAGCGCGCAGCTGTACGCACCGGCATCGACCGGAAGCGCCGCCTGCATGGCAGCCATGTTAGCCGAACCGCCGACCCAGGAAGCATAGAGCGCCGCAACCGCGCCCCAGGTATCCGTGCCGAGCGTCCCCTTAAAAATCGGGTAGCCGATCAGGAAGCCGATTGCTAAGGTCAGCGAACAGCCGAGGAAAATAGCCACCATGCGCCCGCCGAGCTTTGATAGCTTCTTAAAGTCGCAGCGAAGCAGCATGACAAAAATCATGGCGTAGAGAATGTTGTTTTTGAGCGCCGAGTAGGTATTTGCGCAGGCCTCGGAATTGTAGAGTCCCATGGTGCAAAAGACCATGTTCAGCACATAAATCCAGACCAGCGGCGGCACAATGTTAAAAATCTTTGCCTTGGTCTTTTTCTCCAGGAACAGCAGCATCCCGGCAAGGAAAATAAGAAACGCAATGTAGGTAAACCCGTTGGTAATCATCTCTTTCTCCCCCAATTTTTATTGTTTGATGCTCAATCCAGGTAACGCAAGCCCTCCACGCCGCGGATGCCCATGCCGGCCTCATCCGAAACCGTGATAAACTTCTCTTCAAAACGCGCACCGCCCAGTATCGGGTCCTCACTGCAGAGCACCGGACCATCCAAATCGATGCGGGTAAAGACTTTCTTCGCGCAGGCAAGCTCCACCGCCGCATTCACCGAAATCTTCGCCTCCAGCATGCAGCCGATCATGCACTCCACACCGTAAATCTCCGCCGCAGCCACAATCTTCAGTGCGTTATAAATACCGCCGCACTTCATAAGTTTAATGTTGATAAGGTCCGCCGCCCGCTGTTCCAGTACCCGCATCGCATCGCGCGGAGAGAATACACTTTCATCTGCCAGTACGGGCACAAAGCTATGCTCGGTCACGTATTTGAGGCCCTCAATATCGTGCGCCTTGACCGGCTGCTCGACAAATTCAAGCTTGAGTCCCTGCTCCTGCATCTCATTTAAGATGCGCACCGCCTGCTTTGGCTCCCAGGCCTGATTTGCGTCAATGCGGAGGCGGATGTCGGCGCCCGCGACCTCACGCACTGCCCGAAGCCGCGCCACATCGAGCGTCGGGTCTGCGCCGACCTTTACTTTCAGGCAGTCATAGCCGCGTGCAATCGCCGTTCCGGCATCCCGCGCCATCTCCTCCGGCTCGTTCACGCTGATGGTGATATCCGTGACCAGCTGTTTTCGCGCGCCGCCGAGGAGTTTATAGACCGGAAGCTTATAAAGCTGTCCGTAGAGATCCCAGAGTGCCATATCCGCCGCGGCCTTCGCGCTGCTGTTTCCGTGTACACAGGACTGAACAAGTTGCATCAAATCTTCAAAGGCATCGATATCTTTGCCGAGGAGGTTCGGGATGATGTGATCCTTCAGCGCCCCGACTATGGCACCTGTGGTATGCCCGGTCACCGCGCCCGTCGGCGGCGCCTCGCCGTAGCCCACCGCTCCCGTGTCGGTGTGAATCTCGAGGATGATATCCTCGACACTCGTCACCGTGCGAAGCGCTGTCTTAAACGGAACCCGCAGCGGCACCGAAATGCTTCCGAGCCGAATCTCCGTGATTTTCATGCCCCTCCTCCTTATCCCCCGGCGACATGCGCGAGTTTTCGCTTCCGTGACCTTCCTTATCTTTCACCGCAAGCTGACCCGATTCACGCCCTGAGTTTAGGATTATTATACAATGATACTGTTTAATCAGCAATCATTTTATGCATTTTGACAGCCTTCTCTGAGCGGAAAGACAAGTCCGAACAGAGAGATAAGCCCAAAAGAAAAACCGGCCCGCAAATCCGTGTGAAATAGGACCTGCGGACCGGCTTATCGGCCGTTTTCCGAGTTTTCGCCGCCTTACTACTGTACCTTTCTCCCGCGCGCAAGAAGCTCCGCCGGCAGATTGAGAGAAGCTTCTCTGCACCACTCCGCTACGCCGGTTTTCGGACTGTATTCGTAGGCAATCCCCGCCTGCAAAAGTTTTCTTCCCGTCGCAAAGACCTCACAGTCCGCTGGCAGACCCCGGAGCGACGAAAGGTCTTCGAGGCTGTCACAGTTCCCGAGCCTTACGTATCTCAGTTGATGCAAAGTGTCGAGCGAAACGAGCGTCCGCAACTTGGCGCAGTACTCCAGGCATAACGACTCTAAGTTTCCGAGCTCTGCCAGAAACGAAAAATCCGTCCAGGAGGAATTGTTTTTCACGCGAAGCGCCCGAAGCGAGGACAGTGCTTCCAGTCCGGCAGGGCTGTTCGGCCGGTTGCCGTATATATAGAGGGAAGTGAGTTTAAGCTTGCCGATGCAAGCAAAAGACTCCAGTGTGGTTCCGTTCAGCGAAAGGGCTTTAAGCCGCGTAAGCGCAGAAAGGCAAGCGCCGCTCTTTTTATTTAATCTGCCGGAAAGGCTAAGTTCCTCCAGTGTATCCGCATATTCCGGGAGCGCTGTGAAATCCGGTTCCGTGAGACCGAGGCTACGCAATCGTTTCAGCGCTTTTAAGTCATGAAGCCCCTCGCCGAAGCAGCCCGAGACCGCTTCGCTAACCCGCTGCAATTCCGGAAGGCCTCCAAGCTGCCCCGGCTCCGTCGCACAAAATTCAATTTCCGGGCGAAGGCGAAATAAGTCATTGAGCTTCTCCAAATCCGCCGCATCCGGTCGATAACCTCCCCAGGCGCGAATCAGCCGTAGTCCGGCATCCGACAACAAATCCGCCAAGTCTTCCGACGTGAGCGCCGCTTCAAAGTACGCTGTGTCGCCGCTGATTTTCTCGATCATTGCTATCAACACTCTCTTCCGTAAGCTGTTTTTACATCTGTCTCATGTGCCGGAATCGCGGCAATCGCTGCCTCCAAGGCTCTCACAATGTCGTCAAGCGGCATGGACGGGACGCCGGGTTTATCCGCTGTCTGCTCCGGGATATAGGGCACATGAATGAATCCGGCCTTGGCGTCCTTATGATGTCGATTCAGATGATACAAAACGCCGTACATCAAATGATTGCAGACATAGGTTCCCGCGGTATTCGAGAGGGCCGAGGGTAGCCCGGCTTCCCGTATGGCCTCTGCCATCGCTTTTACCGGCAGGGTCGCAAAATAGGCGTTTTCGCCGTCCGCAAAAATCGGGACATCAATCGGCTGCTGTCCCGCATTGTCCGGGATTCGCGCATCGTCCACATTGATGGCAACACGCTCCGGCGTAACCGCAGCTCTGCCACCCGCCTGCCCGACCGAGAGCACAAAGTCCGGTTGCTCACGCTCTATGGCTTCCGCAACCAGCCGTACGGACTCTCCGAAGACAGTCGGGACTTCGAGCTTAACAATTTCCATGCCGGCAATCTCGGATTTCACGCGCTTCACCGCCTCCAGTGCAGGGTTAATTGCCTCGCCGTCAAACGGCGTAAAGCCGGTCAGCAACAACTTCATATCGCTCCTCCTGTAGACTTCCTTCAATCAAACCGCTTCCGAACAGAAACTCTGCTTTCGCTTTATCGGTAATGAATCAACATCACAGCCTTGGCGTCCTTCTTACCGACATTCTTATAGGAATGGGATACGGAGCCATCAAAGCAGATGGCATCGTCTTTCTTTAGGAAGTACTCCTCACCTCCGGTTTCCAGAATCAGCTCTCCCTTCAGCACCATCAGATACTCAAAGCTGTTCGTGGAATGCCCGCCGGAAGTGTGCTCGCAGCCCGGCTCTGCTTCCATCTGGTACAGCTCAAAGTTTCGATCCGCGGTCTTCGCATAATAGTGAAAGATATGGTACTTGTCCTCCGAAAGCGCGGAAATCTCCTTTTTCCGAATTTGAACCGTAGCCTTTTCCTGCGTTTCCAAGAGCGCGGAATACGGCAGCTGCAGCGCTCCCGCAATCTTCCATATCGTATTGATGGTGGGGTTCGCCTCCCCCTTTTCGATCTGCGAGAGCACTACCTTGCTGACGCCTGCCAGATTAGACAGCTGACCCAGTGTCAGATTTCTTTCGTTTCTCAAACGCTTCAGATTGTATGCGATGATTTCTCCGGCTTCCATGGCAGCCTCCGTGATTTAAAAATTATAATTTACATCTTGTGTGTTTTATTTTTCAGTGGTATTCTGTTCCCATTCATTTTATTTTACACTTTGTTCGTTTTAGTTTCAAGGAGGGGATGATGAAACAAAAAGCTCTGAAAGCTGCCTTTCCCTATACGCTACCAATCTTTGCCGGCTTTTGGTTCCTGGCGCTTGCCTACGGCATCCTGATGAATGTGAACGGCTTTTCCTTTGTTTACCCTATGTTCATGAGTATGCTCATCTACGGCGGCTCCCTGGAATTCATTGCTGTCTCCATGCTGATGTCAACCTTTGCGCCGCTGACCACGCTTACCGTGACTCTCTTGGTTCAGGCAAGGCACCTCTTTTACGGCATTACCATGTTGGACCGCTTCAAAGGAATGGGTTGGAAGAAGTTCTATCTGATTTTCGGTATGTGCGATGAAACTTTTTCGATTAACTATACGGCAGATATACCCGCCGATGTGGACCGCGGCTGGTTTATGTTCTTTGTGACCCTCTTGAATCACATCTACTGGGTTTCCGGCGCAACACTCGGCGGCCTGATCGGCTCTCTCCTCAAGTTTAACACCGAAGGCCTCGACTTTGTCATGACCGCCATGTTTGTGACCATCTTCATGAACCAATGGATGAAGGAGAAGAAAAAATACACGGGCCTCATCGGAATCGGCGGAAGTCTACTCTGCTTACTCCTCTTCGGTGCGGATGCTTTCATGCTCCCTGCCATGCTTGTGATTTTACTCCTCTTAACAGTATTCCGAAAACCGATTGAGATAGCCTACGCGGAAGGAGACGCATCCGAATGAGTCCCATGAGCCTACCCGAACAAATTGCCACCATCGCCATCTGTATCTTCGGCACCATGCTGACAAGGTTTCTGCCCTTCCTCATCTTTTCCTCCAAAAAGCCCACGCCGAAAACAGTTCAATATCTCGGCAAGGCACTGCCTTGCGCGGTGTTCGGTCTTTTGGTGGTATACTGCCTAAAGCACGTCTCCGTTTTCTCCGGCGCTCACGGAATTCCGGAGTTCATTGCAATCGCAGTCACCGCCGCCCTGCACCTATGGAAAAAGCAAATGCTGCTCTCCATTGCCGCAGGCACGGTCGTATACATGCTCTTACTGCAGCTTGTTTTTTAGCCTAAGCGAAAAGCGTCAGCGTTAGCTCCAAATGTTCGCATTCCCATTTCGGGATTGCACTTTGCTTCCGTCCGCCGCCATTACCTTTGTTCCTACTTCAAGATCTGCACCCGTTTTCACGCTGTCTCAAACTTGGGTGTGGTAAAGAAAATGAACGCAGAGAACCCGCAAGTCTCCGGGATGGCAGACTTGCGGGTTCTTTTTTGATTCTTTTTCAATTCTTTTTCGGTTCTGATGCGAGTTCTCTTTCAAAGCTTAGCTGAGCTTCCAGATGAAGTAGCCAAAGGGCGGCATTTGATATCCGCCGCTTAAGGGTACCTGCCCGCCGCGCAAAAGATCCGTCGCCGTGCCTGCATCCGCCCCGTTAAAGTGCGCGTGATACGCTTTATCCTCGGCATTTAAACCGATCCAAATTCGCTCGCCCTCAAACTCCCGCTGAAATACCAGCTGACGGTTCGTTAGCACAATGCTCTTATAATCGCCGTGCGTGAGCGCCTTATGGCTCTTATGAATTTCCGCAAAGGAGGCGATTGCATCCGTGAGCTCGTTCCACTCGGGCGAAGCAAGTTCCGGGCGGAGGGCATCATCGCTGCCATGGCCTTTTTCGCCCAAAACGCCCCACTCGCTGCCGTAATAAATGCAGGGGATGCCCGGCATGCCGAAGAGCAGGCAGTAGAGCAACGGCAGATGCCGCTTTTCCCTTAGGATGCTCGCGACACGGGTCACATCGTGATTGTCCGCAAAGCTGAGCAGATGCTCGCCCTTATAGATGGCATGACTTTCTTTTCCGAATTGACGATTCAGCGCATAGTTGATTTCAAAGAGGTTCAGGTCGTTAAAGCTCGAGTACAGCCCCTTATAACACTCATAGTTCGTACAGCTATGCAGCATCTCGGGATTTACGATGCGCTTATAGTCGCCGAACAGAATCTCACCGAGCAGGAAGAAGTCCGGCTTCACAGAATCGCAGAACGCGCGAAGCTTTCGCATAAAGTTCGGATTCAGACAGTAGGCCACATCCAAGCGCAGACCGTCAATCTGAAATTCCTCAATCCAGGCTTTGATGCAGGAGAAAAGGTAATCCGTCACCTGTGGATTATCAAGGTTTAACTTGACCAGTTCAAAGTGTCCTTCCCAGCCCTCATACCAGAAGCCGTCGTTATAATTGGAATTTCCGTCGAAGTGGATGTAAAACCAATCCTTATATTGAGACTGCTCCCGCTTTTGAAGCACATCTTGAAACGCCCAGAAGCCGCGTCCCACATGATTAAAGACACCGTCCAAGACCACATGAATCCCGTTCTCTTTGAGTGCCTTGCAGACTTCCGCAAAATCCGCATTGCTGCCGAGGCGGCAATCAATCTTCGTATAGTCCCGCGTATCGTAGCCGTGGCGGTCGGATTCAAATACCGGCGAAAAATAGACCGCATCCGCATGCAGGCGCTTTAAATGCGGAATCCACTCAACGACCTTCCGAATTCGAGGAACCAGCACACCGTCGTTCTCCTTCGGGGCGCCGCAAAAGCCCAGGGGATAAATCTGATAAAACACACTCTCCGTTGACCACATATTGACTCTCCTTAACACCGTAATGCCATTCTCCCGATTGCCGTTCCGCAAAACTGTAGGCATCGTTTTCGATGCGGCAAAAAGCAATCGAGTTCGCAGACTTCTATTCTACACCGCTTTGCCAAACTCTGATAGCGGGGAAGGACAATCTTCCGTAAGTTCACTTGCGATAACAATCAATCGATTCCCCGGATTTTGTTTTCCAGTCAACCCAACCATTGCAAGCTGCTCCCATAATAAATTCACCACAGGCAGAGGGAGAGGTCAGTTCAATATCTTCCATCAGTTTTCCATCTTCCACCTTGGCCCGGTTCCTTTTTTCATCGATAATCGACGACAGTCCGATTCCTGTTTCTGTCGCAACATCACTTCCCTTTAGAAGAATAAATGTACCGCTCTTTACCCGCATTTCGCCTCGCAAAAAGGTATTTCCGAACCTTTTAACTTTCCTTGCAAAATGATAGATCCCATCCGGTATTTTTGCCCGATCGCTTGCCCGATAACCGCGTTCAGACTCTTCAACGTCCTTTTCTGCCTCGGCTTCTTCGGAGTTGGTAATCAAATCAAGCCCCAGAATATCCAGCATCTTATAGACCTCGGCAAGGTAATCATCACAGTTCTCCACATCATCTGTGTTTGCCGTACCGGAGCTTGTCGTAACAGTAGTATTATGGTACAAATTCAGCTCGTTGATTCTGTGATTTAAGACGTCTTCCAAATACTGAATGGTACCGTCATTGAAAAACGTGCGTTCCTTAAACTGTGTCAGAATATAGCAATCGGACCAGTTCGCATATTTATCGTCATGCGCAGTGGGGCGATTTGCAAGACCGTTTTTTGACTTTCCCACATAGAGCACATCTTTTCCGCGTGCGTTTTTTCCAAACAAAATGTACACGATGAATAAATTCGGTATCACAAATCCCGGATTCAAGGCTTTTAGATTGGTGTACGGAATTTTATATATCAGAATCGTGCTATTCGGTTTCGTCATCTCAACCGCGCCGTCGTTGTACTTGATGATATATCTGCTCGCCATCTTTACCGCTCCTCGTATCAGCTTTCTATCACTATACCATGCCAAGCGAAGGATACAACAAAAATGCGCCTCCGTTATTCACAGAGACGCATCCCTTATATCCGTTCATTTCTAAAATTCGATTGTCAAGTATAAGCCCTTTTCGCTTACGCTTTCGCCAAAGCATCATTTCTTGCAAGCAGATAGACGCAATATTGATTCATGCTGATTCCTTCCGCTCTCGAATGCTCTGCCAAAGATTTGTGCGTCTAATTCACCGGGTTCCGATATCAGAAGGCCATCCTCGAGGGCGGCGGTCAGCCATTCACGCTTTGCATCGATAGCACATCGATAGCATTCGATACGACATGCTCAACGCTATCCCCCACGGTAATGCAACCGGACAGTTCCGGATAGCGCGCCACATATCCGCCCTCATCCAAATCAGGCACAATCTCCAACTTATAGGGGAGATTCATATAGTATTCAACGCTCTTCATCTGATACCTCCTCCGGGACAACATCTCTTACCATTTCAACATACACTCTCTTAATCGGTTCATCTTTCGGAATGGTAATCGGATTGTGTCACATTTGGTGTCAACTTTTCAGATCAATTCAAGTCCGTCAATTCGCATGCACCGTATTCCTCTTCTCTCTCCTTCCCTTTCCACCCGCTCAAACGAAACTTCCCCCTCTTCAAAATACAGTCGATTTCCCGTTTCGTTTAAGTGCGTAATCAGAATCGAAAGCTTGCTATCGCGGGCGCTTGAGAACATTTGAACCGAGTCTTTATCCCGCTCCACAGGCGCAAAAAAGGCCTCTATACTCTCGTGCCGCGCATAGCGAAGTGTTCCCTGCCACTCATTCGGCTGATTGGTAAGATCTGCTCCCACTCCCGGGAGCTTATCGCGCGCTGTCTCACAGGGCAGCGGTCCCGCTCCGTGGCGCGTCACATAGCTCCGTGTCACATAGATTGCCTCATCCAGCGTGAGACCCCGTTTTGCAAGGAAGGAGGCCGGATTGTGCATCCCTGTTTTTGAGGAAGTCAAATGCGGCGCATAGGCTTCATGGTCCTCGTCTAAGAGAAGTCCCTGTCCACTCTCAAAGATGAGATTCTCAAATTGCAAAAGCCAATCCCGATTCGCATCCACCAAAGTCAAGAGACCTATATTCGTCTTCACTTCCGCAATGTAATTTTGAAGCACCGTGTCATTCCTTAACAGTTCAAAGTACGGGTTCCCGCGGTCTATGCCGAGCACCGCCGCTCTGTCTCTCGTATAGCGCGTCCGCAGCTCCCGCAAGCGCTGCAAGAGCTCTGTCTCGCTCCATGCGGCAACTTCCTCCACACTGAGCCCGTGGCCCGCGCGGTTTCGCTGCACACATTCATCGATGCCCATGCCGCAGGAACCGTGACGCGCATCGCCGCGGGCAGCTTCCGCACCCATGTTAAGGAGCACATCGTCTATGGTGGTGACGCGCGCTGTTTTCTCGGAATAAAGCAAGGGCACAAAGCCGAAAAGCTGCGTAAAGTCCGCGACTTCCTTCCCGAGTTGGTAGAGATCCGGCATAAAGTATTCCGCAAACAGAGTCGGCGCACCGTACTCTGCCCCGGCGCCGATCTGATGGTGTACAAAGCGCCAAGCGGCCGCCGCATCTTCCACGGTGTGCCCGGCCTGCGCACCGCCGTTGTGTTTAATAATCAGCGGTTTCCCGAGAACGCGAGAGAGGCTTGCTACCGCAAGCCCCTTTCCCTCATCTCCGAAATTTTTTCCGATGACCGCAATGCTTCTCATAACCGAATGTCGGCATCCGCCTGCAACGAGAGCTGCGCAAGCGCCGCGCTGATAAGCGGTCGGTTCAGCTCGTCCCAGCGCGATAGGACATCTTCCCGCGCTTCTCCTTTTTGGAGCTGAATGGTGCTGATGATGATTTCCGGCAGACAAGCAGTGCTCTCGCGATCCAGCACCATGCAGTGCCCCGGCAGGAGCTCCGCGTTTCTCTCGTTTTCGCCTCCTATCATGATATGGAACACATGGAAGGAAGCCTCTGCTTCTTTTAAGATGCTCTCTCTCGTGACCTCGCCCGGAAGCGCATCCCCGATGACGCGTTCAATCGTGGCGTCCACAGACTCACTGCGAATATCCGCCCGGTCGCCGATGGTAAAGAGAAACCCCTTTTGATTTCTCTTCCGAATCGCATCGATGTTGGTGTGTCTCGCCAAAAACTCCCAGAGGCAGGTAGGAACCACTTGTCCGCTTCCGCCGTTTTCAAAATAGAGTTCCAAGAGCTGCTCCGCAATTCGGATGTCCGATTCAAACTGCGTAACCTGCAGCGGAGACTTGTCCTGAAAATCACCGTAGGCCGCGCACATGAGTGCCGGGTCTTCGACCGCGCCGGTGGAGTAGAGCTTGGTGATCAGCTCATTCAGGGCACCGGTCGCGAGCTCCACCGCGAGATAGCCCATCGAAGCCGTCACATCCAGACCGACCACAATCGGCGTGGTATTCGGGTGTTCCTCCGAGTCAAAGCACTCCCGCGTGCCGATAAACTTTGGATCCATCTTCGGATTGCATTCCGTTCTCTTAAAGACCTCTCCGACGCTCTGTCCGTTGGAGAGTTTTCTGCTGTTTTTGAGTTTCTGCCAATCCGCCGCCGAATAACTTCCGTAACCCATACTTTCCTCCTGCCTCAATCCATTTTTGTAAAACGATGGCCACCATAGCCGTCTTCAATCACCTTATCCCATGCCGCAAAGTCCGCGTAAGCATCCGCTGCGGGTTCCGACTGAAGAAACGTTTCCAGCTCCCGCGGATGATGCAAATCTTCCGCAACCGACTTTGCCGCCTCCCGGAGATCTCGCAAATCCCGACTGCTCTCTTTCTTCTTTACATCGCGCCAATCGCCAAAGAGCATGCCCTCATGCGTAATCGGGTTGATAAAAAGGCTTGCCGCCGTGATGTTCCCGTGCTCCAGTTCCGAATACTCGAGGGCGCAGCAGATATTTTCCATGCGAGAGATAACCCAGGCCAAATGTTCCGATGCGAACGGCGCAAATACCTCCGCCGGGTAGAAATACGGCTTCCGCGTATAGACGAGGCCAAGCTTCCCCTCGTCCAGATAGAGTTTGCTCTTCAACTGCGGAAAACAACGGACCAACTTCACATCCGCCGCGGGAAAAGCGAGCTTAGAAAGCCCGCGCAAAAAGGCATTTGCCCCTTCCTCCCGATCGAATACATAGACCACCGTTTCCCGGCAGAGATAGCACACAAGCTCGGGATAGGAATAACGGTCCATGTAGGACAGCGTCAAGGTTTTCCCGTTCTGCATGCGATAACTTACGCTGCCGTTCTCTTCCCACAGCGTGTCTCCGCTGTAGTCCTGCTCCTTCGCATCCGCCTTGGCCTTATAGTAGGACAGAAGCTTCTTCCGGAATTCCGTATTCCCTTTTAGCTCAGCGTCCGACAAAAAGGCTCTTGCCCCGCAATACGAACAGCGAAAGCCGCCCACACTGCCGAGTTCCAGCTGCGCGCCGCACTGTTTACAGATATATTGAATCATAGTCCTCCAGTGACAAAGTTTGTCATTTCACTTCAAAGATGGCACTAAAGCATCAGCCGAATTTTGTTGCGCCACTGCACATTGATAAGGAACCGTCCTATCCTATTGTACCCCATTGCATTTCCGGATGCTACGCTTACTGCAATGCTTCGAAGGACGACAAAAACCGCGGCGAATGTAACAATACATTTGCCGCGGCGTAGTTCACGCAATACATTCAATTCTCTGAGCTACATTCATCAGAAACTTCGTCAAAAGAATGATACCGCTTATAAGCTCCCCTATTCTTCTGCATACTAGGATACTCGGCCAAAGCAGCCAGGGTTTCTGCATTAGGCTGTCGGCTCATATTCTTTCGAATCCAGGCTTCCAACACATCAAAGCTATAATCCCCCTTTAAGGCAATGCCGTCCCTTAGCCGAGCCCCCTTACACTCTTTTCGATAGCGCTCCGGCATATCCCCGAAACCACCGCCTCCGTGCGTGCAAAAAGGAATCACGGTCTTTCCGCTCAGATTAACAGCCCGAAGGAAAGACAGCACCGGCGGTGCAAAGGTGTGAAGCCAGTTCGGAGAACCTATGAAAATCAACTCTGCATCCCCAACAGGCTCTGCTCCCTCTGCAAGCGGCGGACAATATCCGCTCTCAATCTCTCCTCTGACTTCTTTCACAGCTGTATTGTAAGAATACG
Organism: Stomatobaculum longum; assembly: GCA_000242235.1. Taxonomy (GTDB): domain Bacteria; phylum Bacillota; class Clostridia; order Lachnospirales; family Lachnospiraceae; genus Moryella; species Moryella longum. The sequence goes on along the minus strand of JH590863.1, from coordinate 396,408 downwards.
AATACGGCTTTTGAGGCTTCAGCTCTCGCAATTCTCCGTCTGTCAGTAAGGCAATATCTTCCGCCAATTTTCTTGTGATGCCGGAATAGGAATAATACACAACCAGTGTTTTCAAAACAGCAGTACCTCCGTTTTCCCAAACAGTCTCGCCATAGGCAACTCAATCCATACAGGGGGCAACTTCTTCCCTTCCGACCTAAACTCGACTGATGCCTTCGCTAATCGTAATTATAACATGGATATCGGCTTCCGGTATCTTCTCGTAATCAAGCTTGCAAAGAAGTATCTTTCGGATTTCATTACGACGTACCGGACTCAGCTGTGCTGTTCTCACTCTGTCGAATATGTTGCCGAATTTCCGCTTCATGACGCTTGCAGTAATCATAAGCCGCTTCCATATAGGCGGTAATAGAGTGATTTTCATGTAAATCCATGAGTGTATCCAAAATTAACTTACCTTCGATTTTCATGCCTAAGAAATAACTATAGACACAAGCGCCCTCTTCTCTCGGATAATATGGGTTAATTGTGCTCAAACGCTTGTCGCTCATAATGCTCTCTACAACCATCTCGCTCAAAATCCACTGCAAGGATGGCGTTTCATACTCATCATAACTGTCCCGAAAATGCCGATTCCACACAAAAAACCAAAAATAATGAATCACTTCGTGGAGTGTTATTCCGAGCGCTCCGCGTTCACTATTCATGTAAAACAGGTCGAACTTTTCCTCTCGAAGGAACCGCGGGCAAATTGGATTTAACGTAATATTGGCAAGCAGCTCGTTGAACATTGTTCTGCTATCCAGTTCAAAGGCATCTGAAAGTGCATCCTCAATTTGATTTCGATATTTCTGAAAATAATCATGATACCGGCATTCTTTCGCTTCAATCTCCGGCAGGACTCTATCCCATATTTTTCGCATGGTGGTTCGAAGATAGTCTTCTTTTTCTCTTTCTTGCAATGCTTGTATGTTCTGATTGATTTCCGGGTAAAAGTACCGCAGGGAATCAGACCAGTAGGAAGCTGTTTCTTCGGTTTGAAATAACAGAATACTCTTAACGGAATAATCAAATCCCGCATTTCTAAATGTTACATTCATTGATCTTACCTCTATGTCTTATTTCTACTTCCTCATTGAAAACCGAGAAACACTGTCATGGAACTCTGTGGATTTCAGAAACATTGCAATCGCAACCGCCATAGTAAGCCGTATTTTCAAGCGAAGTCTCCGCTTTCTGCCTCGAACCAAATCGATATGCACATTGCAATTTATTGTCGCCATTCTCACCACTATAAACCGAATTTATAATTTCATCCTTCTTCCGATTTCAGCGCTATTGCCAAAAAATCCCCCCTTCCGGGGCAAACAAGATAATATCTCTTGTCTACTCGAAAGGGGGCTTACTTTCAATTATGCGAATTCCTGCTCGGTTCTTTCAATAATCTCGTTCTGGAGCTTCGGATCCAGGTTGTTGAAGTAGTCACTGTAGCCCGCAACACGGACAATGAGGTCCTTGTACTCCTCCGGATTCTTCTGTGCGTCGATCAGGGTCTCGCGGCTGATGACGTTGAACTGCAGGTGGTGACCCCACATCTCGAAGTAGGAACGAATCAATGCCGCCAGGTTGTCAATGCCCTTCTGGCCTGCGAGAGCGGCCGGGGTGAACTTCTGGTTCAGGAGGCAGCCGCCGGTGTGGCGCTGATCCATCTTCGCGCAGGAGGTAACGACAGAGGTCGGTCCGTTGGTATCGCCGCCCTTGGTCGGGGAAATACCGTCTGCCAGCGGCATGTGCGCGCGGCGTCCGCCGGCGTCCGCAATCATTACATCACCGAAGTAGACGTGGCAGGTGGTCGGAAGCATATCGACATAATAGGTTCCGCCGTTGACCGTCGGTCTTCCGCTGATGTAGTCCTTGTACTCGTTGAAGGCCTCAATCATCACCTCATCCGCGTACTCGTCATCGTTGCCGTACTTCGGCGTCTTGTTACAGACGTAGTTGTAAATCTCCGGGTGGCCCTCGAAGTTATCGCCCATAGCCTTCACGAGCTCCGTGAGGCTGAAGCGCTTCTTATCGAAAACATTGTACTTGATGGATACCAGTGCGTCCGTGACATCGCTGATACCGACGCCCTGCATGTAACGCGTGCTGTATCTCGCACCGCCTGCGTTGTAGTCCTTGCCCTTCGAGATGCAATCATCCGTGCAAATCGACAGGAAGGGTGCCGGCATCATCTCTGCGAAAATACGCTCGATAATCTGGTTGCCGCGCATCTTGACATCAATACAGTGCTCAAGCTGTGCCTTGAATGCCTGCCACACGTCCTCATAGGACTTCATATCTTCCACAGCGCCGGTCTTCGGGCCTATCTGCTGCTTGGACATGGGATCGTAACCGTTGTGCAGCGCGAGCTCCAGGCACTTCGGGATATTGACATAACCCGTGAGGATATAGTCCTCCGTGCCCCAAGCACCGGTCTCCGTGCAGCCGGAGCAGCCGGAGTTTCTTGCGTCAATCAATGACTTGCCCTTGTTTACGAGTTCCTCAATCATCTCATCTGTGTTATAGAATGCCGGCTGGCCCCAGCCCTGGCGCGCAATCTCGCAAGCCCGCTTCAGGAACTCATCCGGAGTCTTCTTGGAGATCTGTACGTTCGAGTTCGGCTGGTTCTGACGCATGTCCTCCATGCAGTTGAGAATGAGGTAGCTGACACGGTTCACGCCGTCCTCGCCGTCCTCCTTCACACCGCCGGTGTTGATGTTGGAGAAGTCAACGTAGGTTCCGGACTCCTTCAGGGTAACACCGACCTTAACCGGCGCCGGGGAATTGAAGAGCTTCACCCAGAGGCATTCGAGAAGCTCAAGCGCAAGGGTATCATCCAACCTTCCTGCTGCGGTATCCTTCTCATAGAAGGGGTTCAGGTGCTGATCCAGACGTCCCGGCGTAAATGCATCCCACGGGTTTAGCTCAAGCGTGACGCCGAGGTGCGTAAACCAGTACATCTGCAATGCCTGCCAGTAGGTCTCCGGCTTGTGTTCCGGAACCACCGCGCAGTTCTCTGCGATTTGGAGCAGCTCTTTCTTTCTGACCGGATCCGTGCATGCGACCGCCTTCTCCAGCGCGAGCTCGTGATATCTCTTGCCGAGGGTAATCACCGCATCGCAGCAGATGTCCATAGCCTTCAGCTCCTGAAGCTTGTCATACGCCTCCGGATCGTTGAAGAAATCCAGCTCTTCCATGGTCTTTGCGATTTTCTTCTTGTAATCGCCGTAGCCATAGATATAGAAGTTCTTGCCGCCCGCCGTATGCCCCGGGCCTCTCTGCTCCATGAACTCCGTAAACATGCCTGCGCCGTAGTAGGTTCTCCACTCGTCGTTCATCGCTTCCATGATACGGTCTCTCGTCGCTCTGCCCTTCCAGTACGGAATGACAATTTCCTCCTGCTGGCGGATCTGCTCTTCGGTGACCGTAAAGTTCACGAGCTCACGATCATTCATGATTCTCATGTCTTCGAGCGAGTGGCAGATAATCTCCGGGAAGGTCGGGGACGACTGCGGGGTCGGTCCCTTCTCTCCGACAAGCAGCTCATCTTCGCCGAAGTAGAGCTCTTTCTTGCTGAAGTACTCCTTCAACACCAGAGCGCGCAACACCGGGGTCGAAACCCTACCCTCATACTGCTTGTAGACTTCCGTCTCAATCAGCGCTCTCTCGAGGTCAAGGTGCGGCTGTGTCTCATGGCTGATCTTTCTCAGTCTCTTCAGCCGAGGCGTGCACCCGCGATCCTTATCCCTCGCAAGCTCCTTGGGGGTGGTGATGTTGAACGACAGATCAATTACCTTCTCTCCCATTGCCTTATCCTCCTATTACAACTCGTTCATAGCCTGCTTCCTCAAGCAGCGCTTTATAGTGACCCATTTCCTCCGGAGTCGGTGCCCACATGAGGTCTTCCTCGTAGACGCGTCCCAGGTTTGCGTATTTGCCCTTCCCAAAATCATGGTAGGGCAGAAGGCTGATTTCCCTCACATGTATGTGATTCTGTTTCAGAAAATCAATCAGCGAATCAAAAAAAACATCGTTTGCATTGACGCCTCCCACGACCGGAATGCGGATATAGATACCCGCGCCGTCGTCGCTGAGACGCTTTAGATTCTCAAGTATCAGTGCATTGTCTACACCGATGAACTTTTTGTGCACCTCCGGATCCATCGCCTTGATGTCATAAAGGAAGATATCCGTGTAGGGTAAGATTCGCTTAAAATTCTCGTAGGGACAGTGACCGCTGGTGTCGATAAAGATTCGGATTCCCTGCTCGTGCAAGCGTCTGCAGAGTTCCTCAATATAGTCCATGTCCTGAACCATCACCTCACCGCCCGAAAGTGTCACACCACCGCCGGACTGCTCATAGAAGAGCTTGTCCCGCGCAGCCTTTTTCACCAACTCGTCTATGCTGTACTTCTTCCCGCAGAGCTCACGTGCGGAGCCGAGACAGACATCCTCACAGTTTCCGCAGACATCACAGTCCGTACGATCGAAGCGCAATTCGTGTCCCGCACTGTCTGGCACATTGCAGTGTTTCGGACAGGCAGCAACACAGCGTCCGCAAAGCGTGCACTTTTCACGGCGAAACACCAGCTCTTTTTTATAAAGCTGACTCTCAGGATTATGGCACCAAAGGCAACGCAGCGGACAACCCTTGAAAAAGATCGTTGTCCGTATACCGTCACCGTCGCGCACGGAGAATTTCTGAATGTTAAAGATAATTGGATCGGCCAAGCCCTTACGCCTCCCTCTCTGACCGCAGTCATGCTTTTTCTTGCTTTCGCAGACTTTCTGTCTTATTCAAACGAACAAGGCGTGCTGAGCGCACCGATACGCACCTATTTTTTCGATTATTTTCGTCGTGTCGCACACGCGATAGAACAACGCCTGATTCTCAAAGCTTCATTGCAATTGCATCCAAGCAGAAACCGAACCGTACCGGTCTTTGCTTTCACCTTACCTTATGATGCGTGAAAATTCAATCTGACAAAAGTAAATTATTTGTAAATTTGATACTGCTATTTTTTAATTCCGTCTGCCTCCGGCGTCATCACCTTAAAATTTGTCCAAGTCGCAACGTTTGTTCCGACGCTCTTTCTTCCATAATAAACATAAACATCCGATTAGAGCAGAAGTGCCGCTGGAATCCGGCGGCACTTCTCTCTTTATTTCCATCAGCCGTTATACCGCAATCAAAGACGCATTATTTTTCTTCTTCGATATATTTCTTATTGATGTTCATCCACATCTCTTTATCGATGCCCTTCCAGTCAAACTTACGCGGATCCCAGAACGGGTCCTTCTTCGCCTTCATCTGCGCCTCATAGTCTCTGTATGCCGCAAAGCACTTCGGAGACAGGAGCAGAACCACAAGCATATTGACCCAAGTGGTAAAGCCGAGCGCTAAGTCGGAAATATTCCACGCGAGGCCGTTCTCAATATTTCCCCAGATGAAGATAAGGATCGGCATACCGATTCTGAGGATCCAAGTTGCTGTCTTGCGGATGCCTTCCTTGCCGTCACCCTGGAAGAGATAGACCATGCCGGTCTCAGCCTCATAGTAATAGCTGATCAAGCAAGTGAAGGAGAACAGCGCCAACATAACTGCGATAAAGAGCGGGGCCGCGGATCCCATAACTGTCGAGACCGCAATCTGCACGAACTTAACACCGCTGTAATTTTCAGCTGCGAGGGCTGCCAGCTGCTCGTGGAGCACCGGGAATCTCTCGCCGCCGATATAGCCAAACTGCGTGTTGTAGCAACCGGTCAGAATCATCATGATGCCGGATGCCGTACAAACGATAACCGTGTCAAGCCAAACACCCGCTGCATTTGCCATACCCTGTTTAACCGGATGGCTCGTCTCTGCCGCCGCCGCGGTCGGGGATGCCTCGCCCATACCGGATGCGCTGGAGAAGGTTCCGCGCTTAACACCCTGCTGAATCGCAATGCCGAGACCGCCGCCCATCAGCGCCTGCTTGCTGAACGCGCACTTAAGAATCAAAGAAATTGCCGCGGGAATGCGAGTGATGTTCATCACGAGGATGATAACCGTGCAAGCTAGGTAAATGACCGTCATGAACGGCACGATGGCGGATGCAACCTGACTGATTCTCTTGACGCCACCGATTACAACGACCGCCATAATCAATGCGATAACTGCCGCAGAAATAATCACCGGGATGTGAAGTGCGCTCTCGAAGCCGTCGCAAATCGTGTAGGTTGCCGCTGCCGGCATGAATGCCGCGGTACCAATCATGATAACCGCTGCCATGAACGCACCATAAGCTTTCCAACCAAGTCCGCGCTCTGCACAGTAGGTTCCGCCGCCACGGTACTGTCCGTCAATTCTTGTCTTGAAGATAACCGCTTCTGTACACTCTGCAAAACACACCGCCGAGTTCGTCATACCTGCGAGCACCATCCAGAACAGTGCACCGGGACCTCCCTTAAAAAGTGCAACTGCAACACCGGCCACATTTCCGGTTCCGATACGCATGGCCATGGTCGTACAGAAAGATGCAAAAGAAGAGATACCGCTCTCAGAATCTTGTTTATCAATGATTCTACTCCACATATCCTTGAAATGCCTGAACTGGAAGAAACCCATACCGACACTCAGGTAGAGTCCCGAGCCGACAATCAGCACAAGCATCCCGACGCCCCAGATTGGACCATTTGCCCAGTCAACGAATTTACCAATAGCTTCCATACATTTCCTCCTTTTGACCTAAATTTGTGTCCATGCGGCATCAGGCTGAAGCGAATCATATAACATTATGCTCTGGTTTGGACTTATTTTCATTATAGCAAGGGGCACATCTTTGTCAATAATGCATTCAAGAAACTCATTACATCAATATTTTATAGTCATATTTTCATTATCAGCAAATATTAATGTGGGTAACTTTAAATGATATGCTATTTCATTATGAATTTTTGGCTTTTCTGTGTATTAAATCAACACCGCTTTCATTTGTGTTGAATATCGAATTGATATTGTGTACAAATATCCTACTTTACTCCTGTTTATCATAGCTTCATTTTCGCCCGCATTGTATTATGTAATTTTATAATGCATTTTTATACTCCACTGTTCTCCGCGCTTACAGGCGCGTCCCGAACAAGAAAACTGCTGCCTCCCACTCCGATTCGTCCGTATTCCTCCTTTCCCATGATGTAGATTTTTTCCAATGTACCGCATCTAATAGAAGTAATACTGTGAAAAGTTTATAAATTTATATCATTTTAAAATTTACAAACTCTAAATTTATGATATAGTGTTAGTGTCAGAGACAACATAAAATTGTTGTTTCTTTCATTCTCACATCTTATCAACATGAAAGGAGTTCTGTTATGCCAAACGCTTACTTTGCCATCGAAAAGCCCGCAAATGATCCCTTCCTCGGATACATGCCGGGGAGTGCGGAGCGCGAGGAACTGAAGAAGGAGCTTGAACGTCAGTCCTCTCAGGTTGTAAAGATCCCGCTAATCATCAACGGTGAGGAAATTTACACGGAAAAGACCGTCAAGGTCACCATGCCGCACGATCACAGCCATGTCATTGCAGAATGCTGCATGGCAGGTGAGAAGGAGCTGAAGCTTGCGATCGAAACTGCACTCGCTGCGAAAGAGGAGTGGGAGAATCTTCCTTGGGAACATCGTTCGGCTATCTTCTTAAAAGCTGCGGACCGCATCACAGGCTCCTATCGCAAGGTTCTCAACGCATCTTCCATGCTCGGCCAGTCAAAGACTGTGTTCCAGGCGGAAATTGACATTGCCGAACTTGCGGATTTCCTTCGCTTCGGCGTATGGTCTGCGCAGGAGATTTTCAAACAGCAACCCCTGAGCGTTAATGGTATTTGGAACCGCCAGGACTATCGTCCGCTGGAAGGCTTTGTTTGTGCGATTTCGCCCTTCAACTTCACCTCCATCGGCGGAAACCTTCCGAGCGCCCCGGCGATTGTCGGTAACGTAGCGCTTTGGAAGCCTGCAACCACTGCAGTTCTCTCCAACTACTACTATATGAAGTTGCTCATGGAGTGCGGACTTCCGAAAGGTGTCATCAACTTCATTCCGAGCGCCGGCCCCGATGTCTCCAAGTATGTTCTGAGCGACCCGCGGCTTTCAGGCTTCCACTTCACCGGCTCCACCGGTGTATTCCAGGGTGTCTGGAAGCGCGTCGGCGAAAATATCGCAAACTATCATTGCTACCCGAGACTGGTAGGTGAGACCGGCGGTAAGGACTTTATCTTCGCGCACAACACAGCTGATATCGATCCGCTTTGCGCAGCGATTGTCCGCGGTGCGTTTGAGTATCAGGGCCAGAAGTGCTCGGCTTGCTCCCGCGTCTTTATCCCGAAGAGCATTTGGCCGGTTACCGAGAAGAAGATTAAGGAACTTGTGGCTACCATTAAGGTTGGCGATGTTCAGGAATTCGATACCTTCATGGGCGCAGTCATCGACAAGGCTTCGTTTGAAACCTGCAAGGGCTTCATCGACCGCGCAAAGGCTTCCCCGGATTGCGAAATCATTGCCGGCGGAACCTATGACGGCAGCAAGGGCTGGTTCATTCAGCCGACCGTAATCCTCTGCAAATCCCCGCACTATGAGTCCATGGTGACGGAGATCTTCGGGCCCATCGTCTCCATCTACGTCTACGATGATGATGCGTTTGATGAGACCCTTCGCATCTGCGATACCGCTTCTCCCTACGCTCTGACCGGCGCTGTCTTCGCACAGGATCGCCAGGTGATTGCAAAGATGGAAAAAGCACTTCGCAACGCTTCCGGAAACTTCTACATCAATGACAAGTGCACCGGCGCGGTGGTCGGACAGCAGCCCTTCGGCGGCGCAAGAGCTTCCGGTACCAACGATAAGGCGGGAACCACGCTGAACATGCTCCGCTGGCTCAGCGCGCACGCAGTCAAAGAAGCCTTCTCCCCCTCGTCGGCAGTCCTTTATCCTTACATGAGTGAGAAATAAGAAGGGCTACCGAATATAAAAGAGAGTCGTTGCATCCAAAACGGATGCGACGGCTCTCATTTTTAACAGGAGCAACCTGATATTACACCACTGTCAAGAGAACAATACAGGAAAGATACAGGAAAACAAGAAAGAAGGTTTCTTATGGATAAAAACGCTGTCAGAGCCGCTCAGGTATTGATGATTTCTCTGGTCGTCGCCAGAGGCGTATCCTTCATGTTCTCAAAAACCTTACTGGTCGATATGGGGCCTTTGACCTTGCTCGGCATACGGTTTTTGCTGGCCTTTCTCGTTCTCTTCGTCGTCTTTTTCAAACGGGTGATCACAGAGATCCAAAAAGACAAGGAAATCCTGTCGGCAAGCCTCGCTCTCGGCGCTGCGTATTTCACATGCATGACATGCGAACTGATCGGTCTTCAGTATACCTCATCGTCAACCTGCGCATTTTTGGAAAACTCGGCCATCGTCATCGTGCCCATTTTGGAGGCCGTCCTGATCCGCAAATTTCCATCCCTTAAGGTCATACTAAGTTGTGCGATTACAAGCATCGGCATCGGCATGATTACCCTGAGCGGCGGAATCCAGAGCTTTGGTCTCGGTGAGTTTCTCTGCTGCATTGCAGCGTTCGCCTTTGCCAGCGCAATCATCCTCAATGATCGCTGTACGAGAAGGCACGACGCCTTCAGCATCGGAATCGTTCATGTCGGATTCATCGGCATTGCTGCCCTGCTCGCAGCTTTTATATTTGAGGCTCCGCATCTGCCGCAAACCGGCACGCAGTGGATGATGCTGCTCATGCTCACTCTGATCTGCACCTGCCTCGGCTTCACGTTGCAACCGGTTGCTCAGAAAAAAATAAGCGCGCAGACAGCCGGTGTCATGTTCGGGCTGAATCCACTCACCGCTGCAATCTGCGGATGGATTTTCATGAAAGAAGCCATGACACCAATCGGAATCATAGGCGGTATTCTGATTATCATCGGAATCATCGCGACAAGCCTGAGACCGGATGGGTAAAGCTATGTTCAATCCATGTTTGCAGTTCGTCAAAGTTATAATCGCCCTTTAACGCAATCCCGTCTCTGATCACCGAAGCTCCGCATTCTTTTTGATAGCGCTCCAACATATCCCCAAAGCCGCCTCCGCCATGGGTACAAAACGGTATGATTGTCTTTCCGCTCAGATTAACAGCCCGAAGGAAAGACAATACCGGCGGTGCAAAGGTATGAAGCCAGTTCGGCGAACCTATAAAAATCAACTCTGCATCCCCAACAGGCTCTGCCCCCTCTGCAAGCGGCGGACAATATCCTCTCTCGATTTCTCCTCTGACTTCTTTCACAGCTGTATTGTAGGAGTACGAATACGGTTTTTTAGGCTTCAGCTCTCTTGATTCTCCGTCTGTCAGTAAGGCAATATCTTCCGCCAATTTTCTTGTGATGCCGGAATAGGAATAATAGACAACCAGCGTTTTCAATTCAAGCACCTCATCTTCCGCAACTCACCGCAGCTTTCTTCTCCTTTTGTCCGTCGTTTCATCACCAAATCTCTTCGAGCCGCTCTCTATCCCGGCGATCTAAGCGGTACCAAATCTGATCAATACGCATCAAGCTATCCCAAAGTTGGATACATATTCTGCTGTCATCACGGTATATGATCTTTATTGCGTACTCTTCCGCTGTCATCTTGATATTTCGTCCGTCATTCATATCTTCATCATATACGGCACGATTCAGAATATCCCTCAACTGCTTTATCTCGGCTTCATTATCAAGCTCTTTTATCACATGCTCCGGCTCATCTGAAATTCGGATGCACTGTATTTCGTACGGTTTTATGATGTGTTTTTCAACGCTCTGCGTTTTCTTTGTACCGACAGCGAATAAAATGGCTGCCAATATACCGCCAAGCAGTATTCCAGTTCGCCTCGTCTTACGGTTTATCATTTATCTTGCTTCTCCATTCTCAGCTGCAATGCCGGCAATCATCCGCTTCATCCGAGGTCCGGATTTCGTTTTCCTTTTCTGCCGACATGATAAGCGATTCGGCAACCGAATTGTAAATTCACTATACCACCGCAAGGCTCTTCAAACAACAATTCGCAACGCACTGCTTACAATAGCTGTCAGCAGCAGACTTTTATCAATGCCAAGAAACAGGCAGCCATTCCGGCCGCCTGTTTTAAATGATATCTGCGAGTGATTTACACCTTAACTGTAGTTCTTCCTCTTTTTACCAATATCATTTGTTTTTGAAATTTCCAAAATCAGCCCCAGGTTATTCCCAAATATCTTTTTCTTCCTTCGGCATGGCGTATTTTCTGTGTTTCTGGATTCCCATGATGAGGAAGATGATTCCCGAAATCATCAAACCGGCGTCAATAACAACGGCAATCCAAAACGGAACGCCCTCCGGCTTCACGTAATACAAGGTCTGAACCAACATAAGGATCCCCAGTACGAACTGCGATATTGCGATACCGAAGAAATGGGAATATCGTTTGCTCATTTGCTTTTCGATCTCCTTCTTCTCGCTGTACATGTCCAACGGACCGTCAGCCGTGTTTTTCCTCAGATACACCCTGCCCCCGTACTCCGCCACAACCGTGATCCCGGTCTGTTCCAGAAAATCAAGATATTCCTTCTTCTTACTTCCTGTGTAAGAAGGCAGATCGATCTTATACTGATACTTTAGCGGAGAAATGTCCTCAAATACATATTCGCCGCCATGATAGCCGATGAGCATCTGACCGTTTTGTCCCTGTTCGTTCAGCCATTCCTCTTCCTTTTGGATGTCCAGAAAAGTTTTTTTAACACTTGTTTTCATTTCCTGCCTCCTTCATTTTTTCTGCATTTTGCAGCATTTCTTCCAGTCGGATCAGCTCTTTTTCAAAAAACTGTTTTCCTGTACCTGTGATGATGTATTCAATCCTTCTGTCCGGCGGATGCTCATCCACTGCCCTGATCCAGCCCTTCTTTTGCAAGGTGTCCAATGCGCCGTAGAGAGAACCGGCCCCAAGGTTTACCCGTCCGTCCGTCATTTCCGCAATGTCTTTCATCATGGCGTAGCCGTGCGCCGGCTGATGAAGCCGCAACAGGATATAAAAGACGGATTCCGTGAGAGCACCGCTGTTCGCTGCTCTTCCCATGGCTTCTCCTTTCTGCTACGAATTGCGATGTATCTTTATCTGTAATATATCATTATACGTAATAGTTGTCAACAGCCTGTCAAAAGAATTTCGGAATTCCTCGATGTGTTCTTCTTTGCTCTATGCAACAAAACAAGCCGCTGACTCCTTTGAAATCAGCGACTGTCCTGTCTGTCATTTTTTTTTGATTCTATGCTCTATCCAAAATGATCTGGGCTATCTCCTCTGCTTGATTGAATCCAAACACGATTCTGTAGCGGATTCCAGCAGAGTCAGAGTCTTATGGTCTGCATCAAGGCGGCAAAGCGCTCCATATGGAAGTATGCCAATAGGCTCTGCATGTCCGAAGTTTACATTACAGAGAATCGGAAGTTCCGGACGCCCTGCCTCAAATCCCACAACTCTCCGAAAGACATCTTTATATGATCCATATTTGCTCCGTCTGGCCGGTTTTCCCACCAAAATGCCGGAGATAACATCAAAGATACCTTGTGCCGCCAGATTACGAAGTATGTATGTCAGCAATTCAGGAGACATATCCTCTTCACTTGTCTCCAGAAATAGAATTTTATTCCTCCATTCTCCCAAATCGGGCCAGATGGATGTTCCCACCAACATCGGAAACACATCAACACAGCCGCCCAGCAGGCTTCCCTCCACAACTCCGCTTCCCTGAAGGATTTCATAGCCAAGCTCCTCCGGATGATATTGCTTAAGGATACTCATATTCTCTTCCTTCCACCAAATCTTCTCATCTTCATCGTCATACCAATATGGAGACGAAGGGATGTCCAACTGAGGCTTTGGTTCAAACAGCGTATTATAAATGGCGTTAGCGGTGTAATCATTCATCCTGACATACTCCGAAAAATTCGTCATAACGCTGGCTCCATAATAGGACATGACACCGGCCTTGTACATCATGAGATGGTTGGATGTCGTATCGGAGAATCCAGTAAAGATTTTCGGATTTTGCCGAATCACATCATAGTCAATATAGGGCAGCATGCGAATCGCATCATCTCCGCCTATGGCAGAAAAAATAGCTTTGACTTCCGGATTGCGGAATGCATCCATCCAATCCTTAGCCCGGGCTTCCGGATGCTCATAGACATATTCAAGACCCTTGAGCGCGTTTGGCATCACCAGAACCCTAAGACCGTAATCGCGCTCCCAACATTCCTGTGCTATATGCAGTTTATGAATCGCTCAAGCTTCCCCTAGCATTCCCGAAGAAAGGCTCACGATAGCAACTGTGTCCCCTGTACAAAGACGTTTTGGTTTAATCATCCGATTTCTTTCTCCTCGAAACTATTTTTAACTACTTCTTCTTGGCAACAATATAAAATCTGTGAATGCTCCCCTCAAGCAGTCCGTCTCTTTCAATGCTTTTCTGTGCCTCAAGCAAATGTTCAAAGCAGCTTTCAACGGAAAAGCCCGGAAACTCCCATTC
>JH590863.1:0-382133 GCA_000242235.1 Stomatobaculum longum | reverse complement strand
ATCTTTCCAAAATCCCACGGTAAATCATCTTCTTCCGTATACCTGCCATGAATATGAGAAAAATCCCATCCGTAAATATGGGCGATTTCCTCCTCTCTTTTCCAGCTTTCCTTTCGTTGTTCTACCGTCATATGAACTTCCTTCTCCTCAGGCATTTCTGAAAGCCTCCTTATAATTTTTAGAATGTAACATTTTACGCTAACCATGCTTTCTTGGAGGACTGCTTTCTTTCTCCGCTTTTTTGACTGAAGTCGCATAAGCTCCCACAGACAACAGAAATCCCTTGGCCGGATTACCGCAGCTAAGGGATTTCAATCATGAATTGTGTCAGGGTACGTTACTCTCAATCCATACCCTAAGCATATATGTTATCCTATCTCGATAGCGTACCGAGCTTGCTATTGCCAATATGTTGCCACAGACAGCCGCATTCGGTCAACCCCTTCAACAAATTCTATTCCGGAATAACGCAACATAGGTTACTCCGATATTCCATAATTTATCTCTTTTTACATGTGATTACGATTCCTATTGTGCAAACAGCAAAAGCAATCGGCGCAAATCTCACAAAAACAAACTCACATCCATGTAAAATTGTTCCAACTACCGCCAATTCAGGGTTGTTATAATTCCACCCCAAATAAGAACTCTGCATAGCGATAAAAGCAAGAAATACAATTATTATTAGTGTACATAATGAGATGAGTATCCAACGAACTGCTTTCACTTTATCCGTACTTCTCTGAGCTAATTGCAAATTAATCACCTCTAGTTTTTCAGAGATTGTCCGCATGTCATCGGGCATCGATTCCGTCACAGGTTCTCCAAGCAACACATCTACAGGCGTATCCAGTTCATCCGCCAATGCAACCAACATACTTGAATCTGGTACCGATAGACCATTCTCCCACTTTGATACAGTCTGTCTCACCACATTCAATTTAATAGCCAATTCTTCCTGAGATAGTCCTTTTGATTTTCTGAGTTTTTTAATGTTTTCATTCAACATAATCTACGCCTCCTTGTTTTTGATGGCTCGATTCTAAATTCAAATGAGCCGTTGCCACAAGCAACGCGTATTAACAATGGCGTTTTTGTACCCCACTTTTTATAGGGGGATGCTTCCTTCTTGCTGATAGTTCCAGAGCGGCATTCACTTTGCAAACTCGACCATAAGTCTTCCATTTCGGAGGGGATGATTTGTATGGAAATAAAGAACTTACGCTATTTCCTCGCGGTTGCACGCGCGGAAAACATGACGCATGCCGCTGCGCAGCTACATGTCACACAACCGACTTTGTCGAAAGCGCTCAAGGGACTGGAAACAGAGTTGGGTAAAAAACTATTCACAAGAAAAAGCTTCTCCATCAAACTGACAGAGGAAGGGAAACTGCTTTGTGACCGGGCCGAAACCCTTGTGCTGATGGCAGATAAGATTGAATCCGAATTTTCCGCACTGAATGACATCACAGGAGGGACCCTCTATTTAGGCTTGGCTGAAAGCTATCAGATTCGCATTCTTGCCCGCGAAATCAACAAATTTAAGCAAAGATATCCGAATATCGCTTACCATATCACAAGCGGAGATACCGGGCAGGTGGCCGAGAAAATGGATAGAAGACTTCTGGATTTTGGTGTCATCTGCGAACAGCCTGATTCTTCAAAATTTGCTTTTCTCCCGTTTCCGGACACGGATATCTGGGGCGCAGTCATGCGTAAAGATCATCCTTTGGCTGAAAAGAAGTCCGTTACCGCGGAAGATTTGATTGGTCATCCTCTCTTTTGCTCCGAACAGAGTTGGAAGAATGAAATACCCTCCTGGGCAAAGGAGCATTTTTCCGCGCTTCGCCTGGAGGGGTCATTTCAATTAGCTTACAACGGATCGATGTTTGCCGCGGAAGGGCTTGGTATTCTGCTTACATTCGAAAATCTGATTAACTGCTCCGCAGAGAGCGACCTCACTTTCGTACCATTGTCACCTGAATGTAACACAAAGTTCTATCTAATTTGGGATAAACATCAAACCTTCACGCCGATTGCCCGGAAATTCATGGAGCAAGTGTCCGCATCCTTTCGGTGATGCTTCGAATTTGCCTAGCTTCTCATCGCAGCCGTATGGTACAAGCCAATCCCCCCTGCTCTCCGTTTGCAAAGGATAGTTTCCAGCGGTGCCAATCCGCTACTTGTTTGACAATCTTTAACCCAAGGCCATGCTGTCCGATTCCGGACTCCCACGCATAGCTTCTGCTGTTCAGTCTGCTAAGAAGTTCTTTTGATACTCCTGTTCCGGTATCGTCAAGCTCCAGAAAAACATGGTTTTTCCGATCCTGATACAGCTTCATTTCGATTCTGCATCCGCCTTCATTATGCCGAATTGCATTATGAAGCAAATTCATGACCGCTCTCTCCACCAGATCTTCGTTAAAGTAAAGTTCCAGATCCTGAAGACTGTCCTCGATTTCGAGCGTGAAGCGATATCTCTCATCCTCCGTCTGATTCATGATATCGGTGAGGGTCTTTCGGAGAAAGCGGCTGATTCTCACTTTCTGTTTTTCAAACTTCCCTGCGCCAAACTCCAGTTTGCCGGAAAGATTCAGATTATCCACGAGCCGACGGAGCCGGATTCCTTGTGTCTCAATGGACTTCGCTCTTTGCCTGACCTCTTCCTCCCGGGTTGAGGCGGCTATCATTTCCGCGTTGCCCATTACAATTGCAAGTGGGGTGCGAATATCATGTGATACGCCTGCAATCCACTCTGTTCGCTCCTCTTCCCTTTGCTTTGCGCGCCGCTTCTGTATCCGGGTCGGAACTACCACCAGCACAACGATATTGGATAAAAGCAGCAAGGGAAATATCTTTACTAGGTAATTGATCAGGTTCACATCAAACTCAAGGGTATATTTCCATACCTGATCTTTGTTGCCTCCGACTACAAGTAGGCCCTGTTCAAAAACATAGGTGTGAACCGGATAATCCTCAAGATAATATCTGGTAAACTTGGCGACGTCCTGTAAGGTATAGGTTTTTCTGAGCGCTTCGGGGAGCGCTTCACTCCACAGAATGTTTCCGTCTTTACCTAATATCATGGCAAACTGCTTGTGCTTCAAAAGACTTTCCGATTCTTGCTCATCCAACGCATACCTTCCGTTGTTTATCGACAGATGTGTCAGTATCTCCGGCGGCTTC
Source organism: Stomatobaculum longum (assembly GCA_000242235.1). Classification (GTDB taxonomy): domain Bacteria; phylum Bacillota; class Clostridia; order Lachnospirales; family Lachnospiraceae; genus Moryella; species Moryella longum. Next base: position 378,947 of record JH590863.1, on the reverse strand, counting down.
TCATAATCGACCGAATGAAATCGAATCACTGCAAGCCCAAAGATCAGTAAATCCATAAAGAACAGAAAAGTCATCATCAGCACAATTCCCGTAAGCAGCTGTAGCCTATTTCCCATCCTTCGCTTCATGATTCCTTCTCCAACTTATAGCCAAGCCCCCGTACCGTGATAAGGTATTTGGGCTTTGACGGCTCTGCCTCTACCTTTTCCCTCAAATGGCGCATGTGGACAATCAGCGAACTTTCCAAGCCAAAACTGCCGTCCGGCCAGAGGGCGTCACACAGAGCGTCGGTTGTAACGATTTTTCCCCGGTTTCGGAAAAGAATCTGAAAGAGCGCCAGTTCCTTTGCGGTCAGCGCAGTCTCCTTCCCATTCCGTGTAACCGTGCCGGCATCCATTGAAACAAGCACTTGCCCCAGACGAGCCGACTGTCCCTTCTCCTCAAAATGATAGGTTCGTCTCAGTACCGCGCCGATTCTGAGCAGCAGTTCCTTCGGAAGAAACGGCTTGGTGATGTAGTCATCCGCCCCGAGTCCAAGCCCCTTTAGGCGTGCTGTGTCCTCATCTCGCGCCGACAAAAAGATTACCGGCGCATCATACAAATCCCCCGTCTCTTTCATCCGTGAATAGAAATCAAATCCATTCCCGTCCGGAAGCATGACATCCAGCAGAATCAGATCGTAATGCTGTTTCCGAAGCTTTTCTTCCGCCTCTCTGCAGCCGGCGGCAACATCGACCTTCGAATAATTTTCTCTTTTGAGAAGTTCCGTTACAATGTCTGTCAGTTCCTTTTCATCGTCTATCGCTAATATTCTGCATTCACTTCTATCCATATGCAGACCTCCGCATCTATTTCATACAATGATTTGAACGCCTCGAGTATACTATGCATAGTTCACACGACACGCTTCCGTACGCCCCGGTGCTTTTACTATACTGTATCCCGAAATATCTCCCAAGGCTTTTGCACTTTCTTAATGTAAGCATAAGGTCAGCGCAAGGTTCGCATAGTCTTCACCCGATATCCTGTCATTGTAAAACAAGCAAGGAGGACAGAATACGATGAACTATATTCTGGAGACGAACCACCTGAGTAAACAGAGCGGTAACACCTACCGCGTAAACGATCTTTCCATGGCTGTTCCCGAGAACTGTGTCTACGGTTTTCTCGGACCGAACGGAGCAGGCAAAAGCACCACGCTCAAGATGATTCTCGGACTGATTCACCCGAATCAGGGCAGCATCAAAATCTTTGGAAAGGTCATGAATTCCGCAAACAGGCTGTCTATTCTCAGGCAAACGGGGAGCCTGATTGAAAATCCGGGCGGATACGGACATCTGACCGGTCTTGAGAACCTGCAGATCATACAGAAATTGAAAGGAGTCAGTGAGGCAGAAATTGCTCCCGCTCTGAAGACCGTACGCCTCTATGACCAACGCGATAAGAAACTCAGCAACTATTCTCTCGGCATGAAGCAGCGGCTCGGTATCGCTATGGCAATCTTGGGGAATCCGAAACTACTGATTCTGGACGAACCGACCAACGGTCTCGACCCTGCCGGTATCCAGGAAATGCGTCAGTTGATCTGTTCCCTCCCGAAAGAAAGGAATATGACCGTTATCATTTCCAGCCATCTCCTCAGCGAGATTGAACAGATGGCCGATCAAGTCGGCATCATCCACCACGGTCGTATGCTCTACCAGGGAACGCTTGCCGATCTGGAAACCCAGGGAGACAATCTGGAAGATGTCTTCCTGGAAATGACCGGCGGGAAGGAGTCTTTATGAATCTGCTTTCCGCAATTTCAAAGCTGATTGCCATTGAGTTCAAAAAATCCCGGCATAAGCACTCTTTATTACTGCTTGTGATAGCTGTTGTGTTGAATTATTTTTATCTGTTCCACGGAAATGCGCCCGATCGGCAGGCGTGGTACAATGTGTTCTATGCCATTCCGCTGATCAATACCCTGATTCTGTCTGTCCTGATGGCTGTCCTTGCCAGTCAGTCGGTGGACATGGAGCACAAAGGTAACATGTGGAATCTCCTGCCGACGCTGGAAAGCAGAGCGTCTGTCTATCTCGGCAAGCTTCTCTACGGGTTCATCCATCTGGTCTTGTTCTGCTTACTACAGATGGGAATGGTGATTCTGATGGGGAGCAGGCTCGGATATGAGGGCAATATTCCGTTTTCTCTGATCGGAACCACCTTTACGGCAGAGCTGGTCAGCGGAATGATTGTCTATCAGCTTCAATGCCTTTTGTCACTCCTGTTTCCCAGTCAGTTCGCAGCGCTTTCAATCGGCTTCGGCGGCACGCTGACCGGTCTGTTCCTCGCCTATGTGAGCACCAAGGCCTGGACTCCTTGGTCTGTCCTCCTCTCCCTGAGTCCCATCGGTATGGATTATCAGAGGGCAACGAGAAGCATGACGCTTTTTCTTAGACAGCTTACGCCGCTCGAGATTCTGACTGCGCTCGTTTACCTTTTCGGTATTTTCCTGTTGGGTCTGTATCTTTTTACAAAAACAGAACAAGGGGCACTCAGCATAGGCACAGGCAGGCAAAAAGCATCCAAGTCCGTTCACAGCGGACTCCCTGTGGAACTGATCAAATTGAAGCGCAATCCCATATGGATTCCTTTTCTTCTGATTCCGCTGATCCCCGCAGTGATCGGAACCTTTAATTTCACGCAGAATCAGGGCATTTTACAAAACACCTGGGAAGATCTCTGGACGCAGCAGTCCCTGTTTCTGGGTATCTTTTTCCTTTCACCTCTGGTTGGTATTCTTTGCAGCCTCCTATGGCGGATGGAGCATCAGGACAGCAACTGGAACCTGATTCTGACAGTCACCACACCCGAAAAACTGGTCAAGGATAAGTGGATGACGGCTGTACTTCTCTCATCCGTCTGCATTTTGTGGATTGCTCTCATCTACCTTTTCACCGGAAAAATCATACTGAGACTTCCCGGAGAGGTGCCCGAACTGTTTTGGATTCGGATGCTGGGGGCCGCTGTCTGCCTCGCTGCCGTCAGCGCTGTGCAGAGCATGTTGTCTATGATTTTCCGCTCCTTCGCCGTTCCCATCTCGCTTGCTTTTGTCGGGAGCATTGCAGGTCTTTGGCTGACCGTCAAAGGTGCTTATTATGCCGTTCCGTATTCAATGCTGATTTATGGGATGGGAAGCAGCTCGATTACCGGAGAATTGAATGTTCCCGTACTTCTCGCTTCCTGCTGCTTCTATGTCCTCGCGGCGCTTACATGCAGCATCATCTTCCTAAAAAAGACGGATGTACGCACGCATGTTTGACTGTCATATACGCCGGGCTTCGCAGCAAGAATCAGGACTGCCCGAACCCGGCAATATGGTGTCAGACCATCCTCCGCAGGCCCCTTCGATGAATCGACGGAGCCGTACTCCGAATCAAACAGAGCAGGCTTCTACCGAACCTATAGTTTGGTAGAGCCTGCTCTTCTTTGCGTGTACAACACAGAAATTGAATCCGAATGGTTCCGGTTCTCTGTCACGATTTGCCTCGATTCGGTTTCCGATCAAATCGTTCTCGCGGAAGTGTTATCAAAGAGACATTACATATATCTGGCACGGATTCCGTTCATCCCATAAAGTCGGAAACAGCTCAAACTCCTTGAATCCGAGCGACAGATAAAAACGGTTCGTGACATCGTACTCGGCATATCGTCCCATTTGTACTGTCTTAACTTGCATGAACAAATACCCGAGCTTTTCGGCTACTTTCTTTGCTTGTTCAAACAGTTTTCTCCCCACGCCTCTTCTGTGATAGTCTTTTAAGACGCCCATCACAGAAAGTTCTACGGTTTCTTTTCCCGTCTCTTTCAGACAAAGAAACCCGATCGCTTTTTCCGCATCTAAGGCCGCAAAAAACGGCTGCGCGGCACTTTCCTTTATGTATTGCTCTCTCGATTCCGGAATTCCGAACCACTCGGGAAGTGCTTCCAGTATACTTCGGGAAATCCTCTGCTTTTCTGTCGCTTCCTCTACGCTGACAATTCGTATGTCGGAAGCATCTGTTTTATTGTCAGCCACAAGTCGATACACAAAATTCAAGCAATCCGGAACGGTATCATCTATGTATCCGGAATCAACGAATCCGGCTTTCTCATAGACATGGATTGCCTGCGCATCTTCTCTTTTTACGCATACTTCAACACAAGCATATTTCTGTTCCGCTTTGAGCGCGGCAAGAATTAGTTCTAATGCTCGAAATCCGTATCCTTGGCCCTGAAAATTCTTGTCGATCATAAATTGCTGCAATTCATAGCAAGCCGGTTCATCATCTATATCCCGTACCATAGCCAAGCCCACAGGAACTCCGTCCGAAACAATTCCGATCACTTTCGCGCGGAAATTACGATAGACATACCCTCTTGCTATGATACCGATATTACTTGCAAGAAATGTTTTTTGACTTTCATCAACGGATAGTCCGGCGAAGTCCGGCCAGTTCTCTTCGTTTAGCTCAATTAAGTTGACCATTTTTATTCTCCGACCTTGAATGGTTCCTAAGATTCACTTTTAAGAAAAGGGCTGATTGCTCTTTTCAGTTGAACAATCAGCTCTGCCATAATACACTTCATTTTTGGTCTAATTCCGGTTATCCTACTTCTACAGGGTATCTGAACTGTTGTTATCAAATCGTTATCACAGGATGTTATCATAGCGCTTTTACGCCCTATGAATGATCGTCGTAACGGCCTCCGCACTGAGCTTCTTATCAAAGCGAACACTTGCATATCCGGGCATGTTTCCCTTCAGCAACTCAAGCTTCCCGGAACCGGCCTGATACCCGTTCCGCAAAATGTCTTTAATTAGATTATTAATCTTTTTACAAAGAACCTTGTCTCCCTGTAAATCGACATACTCTAGCCATGCATCCGATTGCCAATACAGATCTCTAACATCAGGTCTCCATTAAACTATGGCGGGCTGCATCGTTGTTTCGGACTTCATGAATTCTCCTCATGAGTTCTGCCGCTTCCTCCCGGGTAAACCCGTTTTCATCACGAAGGGAAAAGCTCATGCTCTGATTGCGAACCGCTTGCTTAATTAGTGCAAGGGCAGCCGCAGACATCGTAAGTCCCAATTCATTGCATAGCGAGCTGAACTGCTCTCTCGTTGTTTTATCCATCTTAAACGTGAAGTTGGACATTTCCGCTGTCTTAGCCATTTCACTCACCTCCTAAACAAAGCATAACATCATAAGGAGTGTCTTTCAAGTGCTTTTAATGTGCTTTTACACTTTAAAAGGACAAAGGTGCTATGTTACATCCTGACTCGCTTGTTCAAACATGCCTCGCGCCTTCATTGAATCCGGGGCTACATGCCCGTACTTCATCGTTTGCTCTTGCATCGGTCGAGGCAATATTTCGAAATACAAAAAGAACAGAGTCTACCCCACATACGCTTTGGTAGACCCTGCTCTTCTTAAGTCAGACTTATTCCAACTCAATTCTGTTTGCTCGAATTCTAAGTAAATATGCTATGTTTTATCAACTGACGTATCCCTATTCTCTGAATTAGTCTATTTCCACTCGCTATCTGATTTTCTGTTGCCAAAGTGTTGCCACCCTCATAGAATCTCGCAAATGATCATTTTGATGGATCACTCGATCGGTGCCGATACTTTCCCCATCTTAAAGTTACGGATGGCCTGATCCATATCCTCAAGCGTTCTTTCCGAAATCGTCTCCGGTGTGACCAATTCCCGAGGTTCCAACATAATGCAGCCATTCTCATATTCACGAACATTGTAATATTGATATTTCGCGCCGCGAAGGGTTACGTGCTTCTTACTGTCGATATGCACATCGTAATCTTTTACAACTTCCACAAAATCACCTCCTTTGAACAAGTGGGATATCTCACGCGTTCGGTTTATATTCTGCTTGGCTTACTGTCAACCCCCTTTATTATTTGTCTTAATTTGTCATTCTCCATCAAAATAGAATGTTTGCAATGTCTGCAGGCCTTTTTCATCTAAAAGATAGTCATTTTTCAGCACTCCATTTTCAATTTCTATGACTTCATCACATGCAGATAGAATAAACTCATAATCGTGCGTGATTACAAATATATACCTCTCCGGACTCTTCAGCTGCCCAAGTAATTCTGCAGTCTGCATCATGTGGTTGAAATCAAGTCCGCTGGTAGGTTCGTCAAATACAAGAATTTTCTTATCACAAAACACCGCAGCCGCAATCGCGACACGCTGCTTTTGTCCTCCGGAAAGCGTCATGGGATGACGATTTTTCAGCGCAGCGATGTCCATTTGGAGGAGTATCTGGCGCAAGCGTTCTTCTGACGGTTCTTTTACCCCAAGGACGACCTCCTCCTCTACGCTGTCCGTGAACAACTGATGATTCACTTCCTGCATTACCATATAGCTGATGGATAGCCTTTTTTTCGGAAGAACATTGGTATCATCCAGGCAGATCTTACCTGTTTTATTTTTCAAAATTCCACATACCGTGGAAACAAATGTAGATTTTCCAGCACCGTTCCTCCCGACAACCGCAACGATTCGATCAGTGGAAAATGATGCGTAATCTATTTGAAGCGCCTTACGCTTGCCATAGGTAAAACGAATATTTTGCAGAGAAAGCGTATGTGACGACGGCGCGGGCTTTCTTTGTGGCAAGGTAAACTCTTCCAGATGAACAGGGCGGATTCCTGTTTCCATACGCTTTTGAATAGGAAAATCTGCCAGTTCCTGCATGGAATACTCCTGAACAATTTCGCCTTCTTCCAGCAGAATCGCCCGGTCTACCAGGTGATCCAGATACCATGTTCGATGCTCCGCCAGTACAATTGTTTTCCCTTGTCGCTTGAGCAGCTCCAGAATAGACTGAAGCTCCCGAACGGCAAAGCAGTCAAGATTTGACGACGGTTCATCAAGTACATAAATTTCCGGGTTAAGTGCATAGATACTGGCAAAAGCGATTTTCTGCTTCTCACCTCCTGATAGTTCAAAGATGTTTCGGTCCAGCAAGGTTTCAATATGCAGATCCGATGCAGCCTTCATCACACGCTTCTGTATTTCTTCTGGTGGCAGACCGTGATTTTCACATCCAAAAGCAATTTCACTGGTCGTATTGACGGTATAAAACTGTGTCCTGGGATTCTGAAAAACGGTTCCCACGACTTTTGACAGCTCATACATGGAACAATTTGTCGGATCGAGTCCTTTGATCTGTACCTGTCCGTCCAGTGTTCCATCGTAAAAATCCGGCACCATACCATTCAAAAGACGAGTCATGGTCGTTTTTCCACAGCCGCTTTTTCCGCAAAGCAGAACGCATTCTCCTTCGCGGATTGTAAGATTGATATGAGACAGACTAGGTTTATCCGCCTGTGTATAAGAAAAGGAGATATTTTTCAATTGAATCACAGATGATCCCCCTTTATGACCAACATGCTGATCACAGCTAATGCAGCAGTAATCACTGATACAATCCCAACATCGTACCAGCGAAAATGGACCTCTCTCATGCAAGTGTGGGGCCCCGGATTGTCAAGTCCGCGGCATAGGGCTGCCGCTGCCAGCTCATCACTGATATTCAGAACCGATATAAACAGTGGTACAAGGAGATGAATGATCGTTTCCGAAGGTTTTGTTATCATATTCCTGAGGTTAAGCGCTATCCCACGCATTTGCATTGCGGTTTGAATGGCTTTCCATTCCTCACGAATGGTCAGGAAGCATCGAAACACGACAGATGTTGTAACGATAATGTTCTGAGGAATTTTGCATTTCCACATAGCAGCTACAAATTCGCTGACATCCGTTGTGGCAATCAGCCATTTCGCGAGCATAAAAGCCGGCAGCACCTTTCGAACGATAACCACTATAAAGTGCACAAGAGACACAAAGGGGTTCATGAGATAAGGCGCAATGATCTGCTGCGTCAGCACAAAGAGAAAAAAGATACCGGCGCATTTTAATGCGGTTCTCCTCTGCTCCCCAATAAACAAAATGAGAACACAAAGCAGGAATAAACCCGATTCGTATCGAATAGAACGCCCGAGAAACAACAGGATATCCATCTCTATCAGTAGCAAAATTTTGGTTCTCGGATCAAATGTCAATCCTCTGCTCTGCGTTTTCAACTGATAGCTGAAATGTACTGGGTTGCTCATACCACACCGGCTTTTTCCAAGTGCTTATACAGAACTTTTCTGGTAAACATTGATCCCAGAAGGGAGCAAACAACGGTGGCGATCATCATGACCGGCAGCATCCACCACGGTGTCAATGCCCGGACAGTATCGCAAAATACCTGACTCATTCCACCCTCTAATGTCGTTTGAAAGAAATAATCGCGCATGAACCAGATTGGAACGAATCCCCCGAACAGATTCCATGAAAAAAACATGTGGCTGATGGTGTTCCATTTGAAGTTCCGATAACCTCCATGCCTGGCAATCAGTAGAGCAAGAATACCCGACGGAACAGCAACGAGCGGAGCGATTGGAATATGTCCGCTGGCGATCAGAACAATACTTGGCAGAATGGCAGCGATAAAGATCGGTGCCCCACCAGGTGATTTGGTCAGCATCATGTGGTAGGTAGGGGCTGCAAAAAATGCGACTGCTTCCGGCATAATCAGAAACAGAACAGCCACCGGCATACAAATAACGCCAATAATGACATACGTAACAAGGTACAGGGCAATGAATACACCTGCCGCGATTGCACTTCTAGATGATTGATTCTTTCTTTGACTTTTCATTTTGAATGTCCTCCATATATTCTCTGTTTAATTTATTTTCCAGCCCTCGGTGGAAGTCTGCAGTTTCCACAGCTTTGCATACAATCCATTCTGAGTGAGGAGCTGATTATGAGTTCCCTGTTCTACGATCCGGCCATGATCCAGTACAAGGATTGCATTGGCTCCCACAACCGTTTTCAGGCGATGCGCAATCACCACCACGGTGCGATCCTGCACCAAACGACTGATCGCCTGCTGGATTTCCGCCTCGTTTTCCGGGTCAAGAGATGCCGTTGCCTCGTCCAGCAAAACGATTGGGGCATCTTTCAGAATCGCTCTTGCGATGGAGATTCGTTGCTTCTCACCGCCGGAAAGCGTAGACCCGCCTTCTCCGATAATCGTCTCAAATCCATCCGGCATCCGCATAATAAAGTCGTAACAATTGGCCAGCCGCGCCGCGCTTTCAATTTCCTCCTGCGTGGCATCTTCTTTTCCATAACGAATATTATTCGCAACGCTATCCTGGAACAGATAGACATCCTGAAAGACCATGGAGATATGCTTCATCAACTTCTCCGGTTCGATGTTTCTTTCATCAACACCGCCGAACAGTACCTTGCCGGAAGTGGGATCGTAGAAACGAGCAAGCAGACGCAGCATGGTGCTCTTGCCAGAACCAGACGGTCCGACAATAGCGGTCATCGTCCTCGATCCCAGCCGAACACTTACATCATGCAGAACCTCCTGTGTTTCAGCTCCGCCATAGCTAAAGCTGACATGCTCAAAACAGATTTCATGTTTGCCTGGTACGTCACTGTTGCCTGCCATCTCCGGCTCGTTAAGCAATGTGCAAATCCGTTCTCCTGCCATGCTGCACATCATCAGCTCAGAATAATTCATGATGGCAACAGCAAGCGGATCAAACACACGGGTACCCACCAGCAGAAACAGCGCAAACGTAGGAACCGTCAATGTTCCTCCGGCCACAAGAAAGACTCCCGTCACCGTCATCAGCGATAATCCGCTGCGGAGGAAAGCGGCTGCAACCAGATTCAGCGGTCCGATCCCACTTTCCACTTTGATGCAGGCATCCCGATAGTCTGTGCAGGCCTTTCTCAGCCTTTCAAAGTTACTCCCCTGCATGTTATAGGACTTAATCACACGCATACCGGACAGATATTCCTGTATCTTCCCGGCCTGACTGACCCGTGCCTTGGAGAGCCTTGTGTCCAGCCGCTGTTCCAGTCCACGCATTCCCAGCATGATCAGCAGAGCGGCAGGAAATCCCGCAAACATGGCAAGGCCCATACGAAAGTCCACTACCAGCAGAAGAGCGGAAGCAAGAATTGCCATGATAACGCCGCTGATGATTTGTGGTAGAATGTGCGTCATGGCGGATTCGGTACGAGAAAAATCGTTCATCATGGTGTTTCCCACCTCACCTGCATTCCTGCTCGTGAGAAACCCCAGCGGTAGTTTGCGGATATGCTCCGCCAATTTAATCCTGCCGTCTGCTGATGCCATAAAGCCATCTCGATAAGTCAGCTTGCAGGCTATGTTCTCCAAAAGCCATGTGAGGCCAAAGAATACCAGCATGAGACCCCAGGCGATCCACATTGATTTACTGTTTCCTGGCCCATGGATAAAATATTCATAAATCTGATCAACAATATATGCCAGGCACAGGAAAGGCAGAAGATTGGACAAATTGGCCAGTGCGTTCCACAATACCGGCTTAACAAGCCTTTTCGGTTCCTTGCAAGTGATTGCATTTAATATCTTGTTCATTCTGTCACTGCCTCCTTCCCGGCACATATGGTCCATGAAGAGGAATATTCCTCTGTACTCCACATATCTGCATACAGACCGTGTTTCTCTAATAATTCATTATGGGACCCTTTTTCCTTGATCTGACCTTGATCCACGACCAGAATCTGATTGGCGTTACGAATGGTCGTCAATCGATGCGCAATCATTATGACTGTTTTATGCTGAATCAGGGAGCGCAGGGCTATCTGCATTTCATGTTCATTCTCTGCGTCCGCATAGGCACTGGCCTCGTCAAGAATCAGGATCGGGGCATCCTTTAAGATCGCTCTCGCAATGGAAATGCGCTGCTGCTCGCCGCCGGACAGATATACTCCGCCATCGCCAATATTTGTCTGATAGCCTTCGGGGAGCGCCATGATGAAATCGTGGCACCTTGCTGCACATGCAGCCTGTTCCACTTGCTCTTTAGTGGCGCCTGGTTTTCCTAAGGCAATGTTGTTAAAAATCGTATCAGAGAACAAAAAGCTTTCCTGGAAGACGAAAGACACTTGTTCCATCAAGTCATGAACCGTCATGTCTCGAACATCCACGCCACCGATTGCAATGCCGCCATCCGTCACATCCCAAAAGCGGGGGATAAGCTCCGCAATCGTAGATTTTCCTGCCCCAGACGGCCCGACCAATGCAGTGATTTCACCTTGGCGCGCGATAAAGGAAATCTTATCAAGAATCTTCCTGCCTTCTGCCTCATAAGAAAAAGAAACATCATGGAACTTGATATCATAACTTGTTGGAAGTTTTCCCTGCACCGGTTCAGGCAATGGTTTTTCATTCAACACTTCATCTACGCGTGTCACGCCTTCGGTAATAACATTCATATTCTCGGAAAAGCCGCGTAGTTTCAGCGCCAGCGAGGCAGTGCCGGGACCTAAAATCAGGAAAAAGAGAAAGGTCACTACAAACGACACATCACTTGGATTTCGCAAATATAGAAGTAACCCGGCCGGAACAAGAAAAGTTGCCACGGACAGCACAAACATGCGGAACAGGACAAATCCCGGTCGTATCATTTCGGTCATTCGGGTTGTAAAATCCCGATAACTGATAATGTCCTCATAGAACTTCTGAAAGGATTTCACGGTCTGTCCGAATATTTTGATCGATGGCATTCCCTGGACATATTGGATCGAAGAACTGCTGATTTTTTCCAATGCATCAAAATTCTCTTTCACTCCGCCACTTTTCATAACTTTGATCAGCACCGCAAACTGGCAGACAAACCCAAGTACGATTGGAAGCAGACAAGCAAATGCCAGCTTGATATTTTGGGAAAACATAATGATAAAGATCGCCAGAAGCATGACAACCGTACTTACAAGATCCGGCAATTGATGTGCCAGGAAATTCTCAATCTGTTCTACATCCGCCTCGAGAACCTGTTTTATTTTCCCGATAGAGTGATTCGTAACATATCCCATTGGTAGTTTACCGATATGCTCTGCCACCTTTAACCGAACGCCGCAGATTACGCGATAGGAAAAGGCATGTGCCATCATACCGCTGCCATAAGACAGAACATATCCCACGATCAGACCAATTAGACCCAATACGGCCCAGCGAATCATGAAGCCTGTATTTAAGCTGCTTCCTGCCGCCGCATGCTGTAATAGCTCTGCCATCACCTGATAAACGGATAGATATGGCACTAGCTGAAACAGTGTCCCGCATATGGAGAGAAGAACACTGACAATAAAGGGTGCATTCGTTTCTCCTGAAATCTCCAACAGCCGTGAAACTCCCTGTTTTGGCTTCTCATTTTTTTTCATGATGTTAAACCTCTCTTTCTTTTTTACAGACAAAATTCGTTCTGTGTCCCTAAAACGCCACAACGAGAATGCTCCATTCGGAACATTCCCGTTGTGTTGGTTGTTGATGTTATTTTGTTGTTTCAGGGATCAGTAAAACAGCTGATCTGTGATTTTAAGTATATTTTCTAAGTCATAGGAATCCCCGCTTCCCGTAAATTTGTTGTTGTAAATCATCCCCCATGCACCATATAACACGAAGGTTGCGAACGCTTGCACATTTTCCTCTGTAATATGAAAACGGTTCTTCAGCTTGTTTTCCCGGATTCCCTGTAAGATAAATTTTGAATAGGGAACTACCATTCGGCCCAACATATGCACCAGATCATAGAGCTTATATGAGTTGTCCGAAATGGAAGCATCGTCCTGTGGCACGAATCGATCCACATAGCCCTGTATATCCTCCTCGACCATGTTGCGAAAGACAGGGAGCTTGTTCTCAAAAGGAACTTCTTCATCCTCCATGATCTTACACTTCCGTTCCAGTCGCCGAGTAATGTACTGCTCCATCGCAGCCATGTAGATTTCCTGCTTGGATTTGAAGTAATAGTAGAACATTCCCGGTGCCCCGTTAACCACCTCCAAAATATCTCGGACGGAAACCGCTTCATATCCTTTTTCAGCGAAAAGAGCTGCTGCTATGTCGATCAGTTCCTGTCGCCGAATCTCCGGCTTTTTACTGTTCTTTTTCAGAATTCGCACCTCCCCGCCACCCGTCTTTATTAGCTTCAGCTAACCTAGATACAAAATATAAACTCATTCATACAGAACGAGTATCTGTCTATAATATAGACCCCCATAATAATGTTGTCAAGTATTTGATGATTTCTCCACAAGAATGGATGATTGTAAGATGAACTAGGACAATAAAAAAGAGCCGCTGACGAACTCGTGGTATGATGAAGCTACCACACACCAACACACCAGGAGGTTCGCCATGGCCCGGAACGAGTATACCACAAATAGAAAATATCGCCACCTGACACGCGAAAAGCGCGCACAGATTGAAGTTGCTCAGAGGTACTGTACTACAGCAGCTAGGACGGAATCCGGAGCCATACACGCGGTACTTTGGAGATTCGGGACAGCGTGTCTACGAACAACGAAGACGAAATAGTCATTGCCCCCTAAAACCGGCGAAAGCCAAGTAGTTCGTGTCGTTTGCTGTAAAGCAGATACTTTCAAAGCATCCGGCACCTGATACGATTTGCGGCCTTGCCAGAGAAAAGGACTGTTTTAATTTGCCGGTTCTTACCAAAAGGGAGTTCTTTTGATGTCAATCAACTCCCTCGAAAATCCTTTCATTACAGTCCGCCGGAGGAATTATTTCAGACTGTCCTACCTGATCTTGCAATCTAGCAACTACTTCTTCTTGGCCACAATATAAAATCTGTGAATACTCCCCTCAAGCAGTCCGTCTCTTTCAATGCTTTTCTGTGCCTCAAGCAAATGTTCAAAGCAGCTTTCAACGGAAAAGCCCGGAAACTCCCATTCGATAATTCTTGCAAACCAAACAAGAGCTCCGACATCAAAGAAACGAATCGGCCGTCGGACTTCTCCGCTTTCCAGTATCTCAAAACCATGTTCGAGAAGTTCCGCTTTTTTAACCTCCAGATATTGCTTTGGATATGGTACTTCTGTGAGCTGAGGAAGCAGAAGCTCAACCAATTCCCGATCATTTTCGGCGCCTACCTGCTGTGTTAGGAACAGCCCTTCTGGTTTTAATACGCGCTGCAGTTCTGCAGCGTCATAGTCTCCATGCCGGTTGGTGACAATATCAAAGCTTTGATCGGAAAACGGAAGCTTATCTCCTCCTCCCGCCGCTTTGAACTTAATTCCCAACGGGAGCAAAACCTTTTTGCACAGTTCCACATTCGGCGGGTAGCCTTCGATCGCCGCCGTATTTTCATGGGGGTGTCGGAAAGTAAGCAAAAACTCTCCGCCACCGGTTTCCATATCCATCAGTTTCATGCTGTCGTTCCGATATTTCTGAATGATCTTTCCAAAATCCCACGGTAAATCATCTTCTTCCGTATACCTGCCATGAATATGAGAAAAATCCCATCCGTGAATACGGGCGATTTCCTCCTCTCTTTTCCAGCTTTCCTTTCGTTGTTCTACCGTCATATGAACTTTCTTCTCCTCAGGCACTTTTCCGGATTGGTAATGTTAGAAAATTTATCAATCATGTAAAACCTATAATATTGAATTAGTAACTTATACCTTATATCGCCTGTCCCAGCAGCCAGTCAACCACATTCACAACCTGCACACCATTGTAATTTCCCTGGCTGAAACGATCCAAGGTAAGAATGGTCTTTGGATAGTTATCCGCACTTTCTGTAGTTATTCCTTTCTCTGTATCGCAAAAAACCTCCCGTCTGATCTGCATTCATTTTGATGCAGGCCAGACAGAAGGTCAACATGTATCCCGATTTCGGTATATATATCTGTATTTTTTATTTATGTCCCGGTTTTGGAATTTATTCCAACTCAATCGTCCCCGGCGGTTTCGAGGTCAGATCGTAGAACACGCGGTTCACGCCCTTCACCTCATTCACGATGCGGTTCATGACGGTCTGGAGCACCGCAAACGGAATCTCCGCGCACTCGGCGGTCATGAAGTCGTCCGTCTTCACGGCGCGGAGCGCAACGGCATAGTCGTAGGTACGGAAATCGCCCATTACGCCGACGGAGCGGAGGTTCGTGAGGGCGGCAAAGTACTGGCTGAGCTCGCGCGCAAGGCCCGCCTTCTTGATTTCCTCGCGGTAGATGCTGTCTGCCTCCTGGACTATCTTAACCTTCTCCGGCGTGACTTCGCCGATGATGCGAACGCCGAGTCCCGGGCCCGGGAAGGGCTGGCGGTACACAAGCGCCTCGGGAAGGCCGAGCTCTAAGCCGACCTTACGCACTTCGTCCTTGAAGAGATTGCGGAGCGGCTCAATAATCGCGCGGAACTCGATGTTCTTCGGAAGTCCGCCCACGTTGTGGTGGGACTTAATCACCGCGCCCTTGCCGAGGCCGGATTCGACCACGTCGGCGTAGATGGTGCCCTGGCAGAGGAAATCAACCGCGCCGATTTTCTTTGCCTCGCGCTCAAAGATGCGAATAAACTGCTCGCCGATAATCTTCCGCTTCTGCTCGGGCTCTTCGACTCCCTTAAGCTTCTCAAAGTACTCGGGTCCCGCATTCACGCGGATAAAGTTTAAGTCGTACTTTCCCTTCGGTCCGAAGACAGCCTCGACTTCATCGCCCTCGTCCTTCCGAAGGAGGCCGTGATCCACAAAGACGCAGGTGAGCTGCTTGCCGATGGCCTTTGCCATCAAGGTCGCCGCGACCGATGAATCCACGCCGCCGGAGAGCGCAAGAAGCACCTTGCCGTCGCCCACGGTCTCGCGAATGCGCTGAATCTCTGCCTCTGCGAAGCTGTCCATCTTCCAATCGCCCTTGCAACCGCAGACGTCATAGAGGAAGTTGTGAATCAGCTCTTTGCCGTACTCGGTGTGCTGCACTTCCGGGTGGAACTGGGTCGCGTAGATGTGACGAGACGTATCCTCCATGGCCGCAACCGGGCAGTTCTCGGTGTGTGCGGTCACGGTAAAGCCGGACGGCACTTTGGAGATATAGTCCGTGTGGGACATCCAGCTGGAAATCTCCGCCGGAACACCGCGAAACAGCGTTGCATCCGTCTTTACTTCCGTCTTGGTCTTGCCGTACTCGCTGACCGGCGCGGTTTCAACCTTGCCGTCCAGAGTGTGCGCAATCAGCTGTGCGCCGTAGCAGAAGCCGAGAATCGGAATGCCGAGCTCAAACACCTTCTTATCGATGTGCTGGCTCTCCTCTTTGAAGACGGACTGCGGTCCGCCCGTAAAAATGAGGCCCTTCGGCTGCATTGCCTTTAACTTGTCCAAATCGATGTCGGAAGCATATACCTCCGCATAAACGCCTTCGTCGCGCACGCGCCGTGCAATCAGCTGGTTATACTGCCCGCCGAAATCCAAGACTATAATCTTTTCCTGTTGTTCGAGTCCCACGTCGCTCTCCTCTCTGAATAATCTCCCGTCATCATATCACATTTGCGGGTGGCGCAACAATCGGCAATCATGTTTCTCCGCGCGAAACGCTTATGCATCTTGGTTAAACCAAAGCCGCCAAAGCTTCGGTATCTCCTGCCTTGGCGGCTTTATGTAACAACTCAAAGGTATTTTTTCAAATAGCGCCCGGTCCAGGAATTCTCGACCGCCGCCACTTCCTCCGGGGTGCCTGCGGCGACCACGGTGCCGCCGCCATCTCCCCCTTCGGGCCCCATGTCTATGATATAGTCCGCCGTCTTGATGACGTCCAGATTGTGCTCTATCACGATCACGGTGTTACCGCTCTCGGAGAGGCGTCTCAAAATGTCCACGAGCTTATGCACGTCCGCAAAGTGGAGGCCGGTGGTCGGCTCGTCCAGAATGTAGACCGTGCGTCCGGTGCCGCGGCGCGAAAGTTCGGCCGCGAGCTTAATGCGCTGTGCCTCGCCGCCCGAGAGCTCGGTGCTCGGCTGCCCGAGGCGGATGTAGGAGAGGCCCACATCCATCAGGGTCTGCATCTTCCGCGCGATGCTCGGCACGTTCTCGAAGAAGCTGCAGGCCTCTTCTACCGTCATGTTGAGCACGTCGTAGATGGTCTTTCCCTTGTAACGCACTTCGAGGGTCTCGCGGTTATAGCGCTTGCCGCCGCAGACCTCGCAGGGCACATAGACATCCGGCAGGAAGTGCATCTCGATCTTCACGATGCCGTCGCCCGCGCAGGCCTCGCAGCGGCCGCCCTTGATGTTAAAGCTGAAGCGTCCCTTCTGATAGCCGCGCGCCTTCGCATCCGGCGTCGCCGCAAAGAGGTCGCGAATCAAATCAAAGACGCCCGTATAGGTTGCGGGATTGGAGCGCGGCGTTCTGCCGATCGGGGACTGGTCGATTGCAATGACCTTATCGAGCTTGCCGTCCCACTCGATGCTCTGAAACGCGCCCGGATGTTCGTGTGCGCGGTTTAGCTTCTTCGCGAGGTACTTATAGAGAATTTCGTTGACCAGCGAGGACTTGCCGGAACCGGAGACACCGGTCACGCAGGTCATGACGCCGAGCGGGAACTTGACCGTAGGCTTTTTCAAATTGTTTTCGGCAGCGCCCTTCACCGTGAGGTACTGATCGGACTTTCGCCGCTCCGCGGGCACCGGAATCTTCTTCGCACCGGAGAGGTACTGTCCCGTGATGCTGTCCGGGTTCTTCATGAGATCTTCGGCGGTTCCGGCCGCGACCACCTGTCCGCCGTGCTCGCCTGCGCCCGGACCTATATCAACGACCCAGTCAGCGGCGCGCATGGTGTCCTCATCATGCTCGACCACGAGGACCGAGTTGCCGAGATCGCGCAGGTGCTTTAGGGTCGCGAGCAGCTTATCGTTGTCCCTCTGGTGAAGGCCTATGCTCGGCTCGTCCAGGATGTAGGCCACACCGACGAGACCGGAGCCGATCTGGGTCGCCAGGCGTATGCGCTGCGCCTCGCCGCCCGAGAGGGTCGCCGTACCGCGACTCAAGCTCAGGTAGTCGAGTCCCACATCGATTAAAAAGCTCACGCGGTTAAGAATCTCTTTTAAAATCTGCTCGCCTATCTTCCTCTGGGTCTCCGTGAGCGCAAGGCCGTCCGCAAAGTCGCGGAACTTGACGATCGACATATCCGTCGCGTCGTAGATATTTTTCCCGCCGACCGTGACCGCGAGGCTTGATTTCTTGAGGCGCTTGCCGCCGCAGGACTTGCAGGGCGTGATGCGCATGTAGCTCTCATACTCCTGCTTCATGGTGTCGGAGAAGGTCTCGCGGTAGCGGCGGTTCTCGTTCTCAATGAGGCCCTCAAAGGCGACCTGATAGGTGCCCTCGCCGCGCTGACTCTTATAGAAAACCGGCACTTCCTTCCCCTTGGTGCCGTAGAGTATGAGTTCCCGCACGGAAGCCGGGTAGT
Organism: Stomatobaculum longum; assembly: GCA_000242235.1. Taxonomy (GTDB): domain Bacteria; phylum Bacillota; class Clostridia; order Lachnospirales; family Lachnospiraceae; genus Moryella; species Moryella longum. The sequence continues at coordinate 360,576 of JH590863.1, read as the reverse complement.
CCTCAAACGGCGTGTCGAGCGAAAAGTGGTAGTGCTCCGCGAGCGCGTTTAAGAGCGCATTCGTAAAACTGCCCTTCTGGCTGCTCGAATTCCAGCCGGGCGCTATAATTGCACCCTGATTGAGCGAGAGGCTCTCGTCCGGGATCATGAGCGTCGGGTCGAACTCCATCTTGTAGCCGAGTCCCGCGCACTCCGGGCAGGCGCCGAAGGGATTATTGAAGGAAAAACTTCTCGGCTCCACCTCTTCGATGGAGATGCCGCAGTCCGGGCAGGCAAAGTTCTGGGAAAAGCGCAGAGTCTCGCCGTCCACAATCTCTGCCTCCGCGATGCCGTCCGCAAGCGCGAGCGCCGCCTCGAGCGAATCGGTGAGTCGCTGCTGAATGCCGTCGCGAATCGAGATGCGATCCACGACAATCTCGATGTTATGCTTGATGTTCTTATCCAGCACGATTTCTTCGCTCAGCTCGTACTGGTTGCCGTCCACGCGGACGCGCACATAGCCGCTCCGCTTTGCCTTTTCGAGCACCTTCTCGTGTCTGCCCTTCTTGCCGCGCACCACGGGCGCCAGAATCTGCACACGGGTCTTCTCCGGCAGGGCAAGCAGCTGATCCACCATCTGGTCTATGGTCTGGCGCTGCACTTCCCGCCCGCAGTTCGGGCAGTGCGGGATGCCGATGCGCGCATACAAGAGACGCAGGTAGTCGTAAATCTCGGTCACGGTGCCCACGGTCGAGCGTGGGTTCCGGTTCGTGCTCTTCTGGTCAATCGAAATCGCGGGGGAGAGGCCTTCTATGCTCTCGACCTCCGGTTTCTCCATCTGACCGAGGAACTGTCTCGCATAGCTCGAGAGCGACTCCATGTATCGCCGCTGTCCCTCGGCGTAAATCGTATCAAAGGCCAGGCTCGACTTACCCGAGCCCGAGAGGCCGGTCAGAACCACAAGCTCATTTCGCGGGATGTTGATGTCCACATGCTTTAGGTTGTGCTCCGCCGCGCCTCGAATTTTAATATATTGTTTTGCCATTTCTTCCTCTATCGCCTGTCGCAGGTACAAACAAAGCGCCTCTTCCCTTGCAAGAGGCGCAAAACACAAATCACATATTCAGTATAGCGGCAGAACCCTCCCACGGCAAGGGAAAAGAGAACATTTGTTTATGCGAACAAGTCGTTGAATGCCTCGGTCATCGTGGGATGCGTATAAATCTGCTCCGCGAGCTCGGAAGCCGGAATCTTGCTGTCCATTGCGCGCTTCACGAGGTTAATCATCTCCGGGGACTCCGGGCAGAAGAGGTGTGCGCCGAGAATGAGGCCCGTGCCCTCTTCAATCAAAACCTTGAGTGCACCGCGGGTCTCGCGGAGCACCTGTGCCTTCGGGATTGCTGCGGTCGGGAGCAGGGTCTTCTTAAACTTCTTTCCGGCTGCGACTGCCTCCTCCTCGCTTAAGCCGACTCTCGCAAAGGGCGGGGTCAGGAAGACCGCGTAGGGCACCGCGCCGCGGTTTTCGGTGGTTCTCGTCTTTCCGGCGAGCGCATCGCGGACAATGCGGAAGTCATCGAGGGAAATGTAGGTAAACTGGAGATCGCCGCGCACATCGCCCATCGCGAAAATATGATTGACGCTCGTGCGGCACTGCTTGTCGGTGATGATACCGCCGCGCGCCGTGACATCTACCCCCGCATGCTCGAGGCCGAGATTTGCGGTGTTCGGCTTTCTGCCGGTCGCAAGGAGCACTGCGTCTCCCGTTTTCTCCTCTGCCTTGCCGCCTACGGTAAAGCGCACGCTGCCGCCCTGAATCTCTTCAACCTTTGCGCCCTTAATAATCTCGATACCGCTCTCAACGAGGGTCTTCTCGATTAGCGCCGCCATCTCCTTATCCTCGCGCGGGATGAACTGCTCGCTGTCCTGAATGACCGTGACCTTAGAGCCGAAGTTATTGTAGTAAGAAGCAAACTCGAGGCCGATGTAGCCGCCACCGATGATGACCAGCTTCTCCGGAAGTTCGCTGAGCTCCATCATGCTCTCACTCGTGAATACCTTCGGATTGTTTTCGATGCCCGCAATCGGCGGAATCACCGTGACCGCACCGGTGTTGATGAAGATGCGCTCTGCCTCTGCCTCATCCACGCGGCCGTCCGGGAACTGAAGCTTTACATGGTGCTGATCCAGAAAGACTGCGCGCGCATCAATAATCTCCGCACCGGTCGATGCAATTTTCTCATAGTTCTTCTGACGAAGGAAGCCCGTGAGGCGCTGCTTCTCCGCAATGGCCGCCCGGTAGCGCTCCTTTTTCTCTGCCAAACTGCCGCCGAAGGTCGCCGAGAGCGCTGCGCTGTGCTCCAGAGACTTTGAGGGGATGCAAGCCACATTGATGCAGGTGCCGCCGTAGCGAAGCGGATTCTCTTCGACCAGAGCTGTCTTCTCGCCCTTCTTCGCGAGATAGCCTGCGAGCGTCTTGCCCGCCTTGCCGAAGCCGATAATCAGGTTTTTATATTCTCTCATCACTGTACCTCCTTACAGCTGCCAAACGCAAAATAAGAATTATTCCTAGAAGTATCATAGACTCTTCCTCACTTCGCGTCAAGCGAAAGAAAAAGAGGAAACGTAAGCCGAAAAGGCCTGCTTCCTCTTTTTCACAGCGCGTATTCCGCCGCGCTCTTATAATACCTTGCTCAAAAAGCTCTGTAATCTCTCGTTCTTCGGATTCCCGAAGAGCTCCGCAGGGCTTCCCTCCTCGAGGAAATAGCCGTCCGCAAGGAACATGACGCGGGAGGCCACTTCGCGCGCAAAGCCCATCTCGTGGGTCACAACGACCATGGTCATCTTCTGCGCGGCAAGATCCTTCATCACGTTCAGAACTTCGCCGACCATCTCCGGGTCTAGCGCCGAGGTCGGCTCGTCAAAGAGCATCACATCCGGCTTCATGCAGAGCGCCCGCACAATCGCGATGCGCTGCTGCTGCCCGCCCGAGAGCTGCTGCGGATAGGCATTCGCCCGCTCGGCGAGTCCGACCTTGTGAAGCAGTTCCATCGCATAGGCCTCGGCCTCCTCCCGACTCCGCTTCTGCAGTTCCATGGGCCCGAGGGTCAGGTTCTTTAGAATATTCATGTGCGGAAAGAGGTTGAACTGCTGAAAGACCATGCCCATACGCTGACGCACACTGTCGATATCTGTCTTCTTGTCGCAGAGGTCCACACCCTCAAAGAGAATCTGTCCGGAACTCGCTTCTTCGAGGCGGTTTAAGCAGCGGAGAAAGGTGGACTTTCCCGAGCCCGAAGGGCCGATCACGCAGACCACCTCGCCTGCCTTGATATCCGTCGTTATGCCCTTTAGGACTTCCTGCTTTCCGAATTGCTTTCTGAGTTCTTTTACCTGTAGCAATGACTTAGCGCTCACCGGTCTTCAACCTCCTCTCCAGATACTTGACACCCGCGGAGAAAATCATCACGAGGCAGAGATAAATCAGCGCGACCGCCAGCATGGGCAGGTAGGGGGAATACGTGCGGCTGCGGATGATATCGCCGCCCTTCGTGAGGTCGTTCAGCGCAACATATCCCGCGACCGAGGTCTCCTTTAAGAGAACAATAAACTCATTCGCCAGGGTCGGAATTACATTCTTGATTGCCTGCGGCATCACGATGCGCCACATGGTCTTCCAATAGCTGAAACCGAGGCTGCGCCCCGCCTCAAACTGCCCCCGCGGCACCGCTTCGATGCCGCTTCTGAAAATCTCCGCCTGATAGGCCCCCGAGTTGATGCCGAAGGCAATGATTGCGACCAGGATCGGAGGAATGCGGACCGAGGCAAAGATGCCGAAATAAATCAGTATGAGCTGCACGACGACCGGTGTTCCGCGAATCACGGTCAGGTAGACGCCGCCGATGGCACTGAGCAGGCGAAACTTACCGGTGCTGCGGTGCGCCTCGCGTACCAGTGCAACCGAGAAGCCAAGGACCACACCGAGCAGCACCGCAAAAAAGGTGATCTCCAGGGTGAGCAGGAGTCCGTTGGTCAAATAGCGCCAACGGTGATCGACGATAAAATTCCGATAAAGATCATCCGCAAAGCTCTGAAACATGCCTCTCCTCACTCTGCCTTGGTGTACTGAGTCACAATTTCATCGAGCTTCCCCTCGGACTTGAGCTCCGAAAGTGCACCGTTGACAGCATTCAGAAGTTCGGTGTTGCCCTTCTTCACGCCGATTGCATAGGATTCGTCCGAATAGCTTGCATCCAGCGCCTTGATGCCCGGCACTTCCTTGACAAACTGCTCTGCGGTCTGGCTGTCCACGATAACCGCATCAATCTTGCCCTGGGTAAGCGCCTGTACGGCCTCCATGCTCTTCGAGAAACGCACCACTGCGTCATCACCGAAGTCTTCCGTGCTCATAAGGTCGCTCGTCGTGCCCTGCTGTACACCGATTTTCTTGCCTTTCAGGTCATCCTTACCTGCAAGTGTCGAGTCGTCCTTCACCAGAATCAGCTGCTTGGCGCTCGCATAGGTGTCCGAGAAGTCCATGTTCTGCTTCCGGTCCTCGGTGACGGTCATACCTGCCGCCGCGAGATCCGCCTTGCCGGAAGTCACCTCCGGAATAATCGCATCGAAGGCGACATCCTCAATCTCCAGCTTCAACCCGAGCTTCTCGGCGACTGCCTGACAAATCTCGACATCGATGCCCTTGATGTCATTGCCCTCGTGATACTCGTAGGGCGGGAACTCCGCATTCGTGACCATTGTGAGCTTGCCCGCGCTCACAGTCTTTACCTTTGCCGCATCCGCCGCCACGCTGCCGGACGATACACTGCTCTCGCTGCCCGCTGCCGCGCTGCTCTCCTCGCTCTTTTTGCCGCCGCAGGCCATAAGTGCCATGCCCATCAGTCCGATTGCCGCTGCCACCGCAACTTTTTTCAATTTCATCTTTTTCCCCTCCTGCATCCGGTTTTTGTTTTCTCTTGCTCCATTATACGGCCTGTCCCGAAAAAGGCAAGCTATTTTTGTAAAAATAATCTATAAAACTTATTTTTATGCATTCTGAACGAGAAAAGAGACAGACGCCAAAAATTTCCGGTCGGTCTGTCTCGTCTCGTTTTCTTCTTATTCTTCCTGTACAACTTCCAGTGCACGCGTGAGCTGTGCGTCCTTTTCGCCGTTTTGCACATCGCCCTCTTCGGACTCTGCCTCGACATCCGGCGCGACTCCCTTGCCGTGGAGATCAAAGCCGTTCGGCGTATAATAATGCTGTGTCGTGAGTTTTACCGCCGAGCCGTCGCCGAGCGGCATCACGAACTGGACAATGCCCTTGCCGAAACTCGTCGTGCCGACCAGTTTTGCGCGGTCAAAGTCATGGTAGGCGCCCGCAAAAATCTCCGAGCAGCTCGCCGAACCCTTGTTGATCAGAATGACGGTCGGCAGATTCACCTCGTGCCCGTCGGTCGCGTAATACTTTTCACCGACACCGTCCCGCCCTGCCGTGTAGACCAGGAGGCCGTCCGGCAGCATGTAGTCGAGCATCGAGATACAGGAGTCCACAACGCCGCCCGGGTTATTGCGAAGGTCAATGACCAGACGCTTCATGCCCTTCTTCTGGAGCTCATCGACCGCCTGCTTGAACTGATCCGGCGTCACGGTGTCAAACTGGAGCACGCGGATGTAGCCGATTTTATTCGCCTTCATCTCCGACTCGACCGTCGGCATCACAATGTTGCGGCGCGTCACGTTAAATGTGAGTTCTTCGTGCTTGTCGCCGCGGAGCACCTTGATTTCGACGCTGGTTCCCTCTGCGCCGCGGATATAGCTCGCGACCAGGACATCCAGATTTTCTCCGGACACATCCTTTCCGGCGACCTGGTAGAGAATGTCGTCGGGCTTAAGTCCCGCCTCTTCCGCGGGAGAACCCGGGAACACGGTCACAATGCGGCTGATTTTCGTATCCGGATCCTGATTCAGCACGGCACCGATTCCGGAATACTGCCCGCTGGTCTCTTCGGTCAGCTTCTTGTATTCGTCCGCCGTGTAGTAGACCGAGTAGGGATCGCCGAGACCCGACATCATGCCCTTATAGATGCCGTCCTCGACATCCGTCTCCTTCTCGTCAAAGAGATAGTTCTTGTATATCACATTCTGCAGGAGACGCATCTTTGCCTCAATCTTATCGTAATTCAGATCTTTCGGATTGGCGCTCGCCTCTGCCGGGGTGGCCTGCGTCGTCTTGTCCGCCCGGTAAGGCCGGCGATTGCCGCTCACCCGGAAAAACAGAACCGCGGCCGCAACCGCAAGCACTGCCACGCAGGCAAAAAAGCCGACGAAAAAGCCCTTCCAGTAGCCCTGCTTCCGCATGTGATAATCGCGCGCATGTCGCACGGCCGCCTCCGCCTCTTTCCGGGCGCGGGCTTCCTCTTCGTCGTTCTTCCACTCAGAATTTTCTGCCATCAAATACCTCTTCCTTGGAACTCATATACTTGACAACCATCAGCGCAATCTTGAATGTGATGGCGTCCTCGAAGACGCGGAGGTCGAGGCCCGTTGTCTTCTGCAGCTTGTCGAGACGGTACACCAAAGTGTTTCGGTGGATATAAAGTTGTCTCGAGGTCTCCGAGACATTCAGACTGTTCTCGAAGAACTTGTTGATGGTCTGCAGGGTCTCCTCATCAAACTGCTCGGGCGTCTTGCCCTCGAAGATTTCGCTGATGAACATCTTGCAGAGCGAAGACGGCAGCTGATAAATCAGGCGGCCGATGCCGAGCTTGTTGTAGGCGACAATGGTCTGGTCCGGATAGAAAATCTTGCCGACTTCCCGCGCCATCATAGCCTCTTTGTACGAGCGGGACACATCCTTGATGTCCTTCACAATCGTGCCGTAGGCAATGTTGACGTCCAGAATCTCCGCCGCGCGGAGCCCTTCGATCACCTCGCGCGCCGCGTGGTCAAGCTCCTCAAAGCTCTCGCCCTCGCGCACCTCGCGCACCAGGATAATCGTGCGGCCGTCGACCGCCGTCACAAAGTCATGCCCGCGATTTGCATAGATATTGCGCACCGTCTCGAGCGCGCTCATTTCCTTGCCCGCCTCGGTCTCGATCACAAAGCAGACGCGACGCGCCTGCTCCTCGATCTGGAGCTTCTTCGCGCGGTTGTAGATGTCGATTAAGAGGAGGTTGTCGAGCAGGAGGTTCTTGATGAAGTTGTCGCGGTCAAAGCGCTCCTTGTAAGCCGTCAGGAGGTTCTCTACCTGGAAGGCCGCGAGCTTTCCGACCATGTAGACATCCTCGCTTGCGCCGCAGGCAACCAGAATGTACTCGAGCTGGTTGTCATCAAAAATCTTGAAGAACTGATAGTTGCCGAGCACCTGTGCGTCCGCCGGCGAATTGGCAAAGGTGTAGGCTGCGGCTTCCTGTGTCTCCGCCTCCGGAAACGTTCCGGCCAGCAGACTGCCCTCGGTGTCCGTGATGCAAAGATCCACGCGGGTAATTGCCTTCATTCCCTCCAGGGTGGACTGCAGAATTTGGTTCGATATCATCCCTGTCTCCTTTCAATCGCGGTGACACAGCTCCGCTGCTACCGTGTTTTCAAAGAATTTCACATTCAATCAGAACCATCATAAGGCAGTTTAACAAGAATAGCAAGCATACAAGCTGGGAGCAGTGCCAATTTTTAGGCAATATTCATGATTTTTTCAGTAGCCCTTGTGGCGTCTTGACTACTTTCCCGGCTTTCAAGAGGCGCCCGAGTGCGCGTTTAAACGCATTCTTGGAAAGACCGAGCGCGGCCTCGATTTCCGCCGGATTGCTCCGGTCGTGGTAGGGCAGACTTCCGCCCGCCTCATCCAGTTTTTTGAGCAGCAGTTCCGCGTCCTCATCCATCTGCTCAAAAGCTCTGCGCCGGGGGCTTAAATCCAGCTTTCCGTCCTCGCGAACGCGAATCACGCGCGCCGTGATTTCTTGGCCGACCGAGAAATTGCCGTAGGCCTCGGCCTTCGGAATCATGCCGAAATACTTGTCATCGACCGCAACATAAATGCCGGGCTCGCCGAGCTCGTAGACGGTACCTCGCACCACCTGTTCCTTCGCGACTCCCTCCGCCGCTCTCAAATGGCGGTACACCCGCATAGTCGCGGCAAGGCGGTCGCTCTTGTCGACATAGAGCGCGACCAGCACCTGCATGCCGGGCTTGATTTCCCCGACCCGCTCCCGGAACGGAAGCAATACATCGCGCTCGAGTCCCATGTCGAGAAACGCGCCGATTTTCGTGATCTCCCGAATCTCAAGCTTTCCGACTTCGCCGACCGTGAGCAGAGGGCGACGCGTCGTCGCAATCAGGCGATCTGAGCTGTCTTTGTATAAGAAGACTTCGAGTGACGTGCCCGCTACCGCGCCCGCAGGCAGCTGCTTCTTCGGGAGCAGCACAGTCTCCTCGCCCGCCGTGTCCGCTGCCGCGCGGAGAAAGACACCGAACTCCTTTTGTCTCTCGATTACCAAAGTCTGCATGACGCCGAGTTTTAAATACTTCATGCCCTACCGCCTTTCCGAAAATCGCCTCTCGGCGAATGATGAAATCCGAATATCCTTTGTCCCGAAACAACGCACTATCTCAATCATAGCCGCATATCGGTCAAAATAACAGATACAAAAAAACCGAGCCGAACGGCTCGGTTTTACTCGCTGGGCTAGAAGGATTCGAACCTTCACAATGACGGAGTCAGAGTCCGTTGCCTTACCATTTGGCGATAGCCCAATCACAAGAACAAAGAGAGTATACCCGTTTTGTCTCTTGCTGTCAATTGCTTTTTGAAATATTTTTTATTTGCGGAGCAGTTCCTCCGAATCGAGCACCAGCGTAAACGGTCCTTCGTTCACAAGCGCAATTTTCATGTCCGCGCCGAAAATTCCCTCCTCCACCGTCTTGCCGATGCCTTCCCGGCGGCAGTGCTCAAGAAGATAGCGATAGAGCCGCTCCGCATGTTCGGGCTTGCCCGCCTTCACAAACGAGGGGCGGTTTCCCTTCCGGCAATCCGCATAGAGTGTAAACTGCGAAATCAGCAGAATGCTGCCCCCGATTTCCGCGAGACTTAAGTTTGTCTTGCCGTTCTCATCGGGGAAGATGCGAAGCCCCGCCACTTTTTTGAGCATACGGTCGGCGGTCTCCTCGGTGTCGCTGTCCGAGATGCCGGCCAGAATGAGATACCCTCTCTCGATTGCGCCGGTCACGCGCCCCTCGACCGTGCAGGACGCCTGACTCACACATTGCAGTACAAATCTCATAGGAACTGCATGACCTCCTCTTTTAAAGTTTCCCTGCGATCTCTCAGCAGTAAGAGCTGATTGTAGCGCGCATAGTCCGCGTGGCCTGTCTCATCCGCAAAGGCGAGCACCGCGCTGTTTTCGTTGAGCTCGGTCAGGAAGAGCGCAAGCTCCTGTCCCTCGCCGAAGCCCTCCGCCGTAAAGCGGAGCGCACGTGACAGGGCTTCGCCGGTCTCTGCCTCGCGCTGCTTTCTGGCCGCTTCGTCGGCCGCAAAGGCTGTGCGTAGCGCGTCAAAGGCATCTTTCGGCTCTGCCGCATCCGATAAAGTCTCATAGTGTCGAAGCCTTGTGACAACTGCCGTGAGCTGCCGCTCCCGCGACGGCGACAGCGCCTCGGCTGCCTGCTCCCGCAATAATCGCTGCTCGGCAGCAAAGCGCGCCTCCCGGAGTGCTTCCGTGACGACTGTCTGTCCCGCTGCCTCTGCGTCCCGGATTTCTTTCAGAATGCGAAAAACCTCCTGCTGCACCCGGAACTCCTCCTGCCATTTCCGGACGCGCTCTCCGATTGCCGCAGAGAGCAGCGCAATAAAGCTGAGCTTCTCGTCAAAGCCGGTCTTTTTGAGCCGCGCGGCATCTGCCTTCTCCCTGCCGCCGAGAATGCCCGCGATATCGTAGAGCGCCGCATACTTCCGATACAGCAGGTAGTAGCGGTAGAACTTATCCGCGATTTCCGCGTCCTGCAAAAAGGAAGCCGTGAAAGCCCCGCTCACGTCGAGCCGAAGCGCCTCATAGGCCTTCAGCGAATCCGAGAGATCCTCCCAGCCGCGCGCGGTCACAAAGCGCTTGCCCGCCTCGCCCGCGCGCACAAAGAAGAACGCCTCGGGCTCAAGTTCCAGGAAGGCGAGCACGGCGCCGTGAATGCCGCGCTCCAGGGCATAGCGCTTCCAGACCGCAAAGTCCGCCGTCACGCGAAGCTCGCGCACGCGATCTTTGGTCACCACGTCAAAGTCCCGCACCGCGCGGTTATACTCGGGCGGATTGCCTGCGGTCACAATGACCCAGCCGTCCGGCACGCGGTGGGTGCCGAAAGTCTTGTACTGGAGAAACTGTAACATGGTCGGCGCAAGCGTCTCGGAGACCGTGTTGATCTCATCGAGGAAGAGGATGCCCTCTCGCTTGCCGCTCTTCTCCATCATCTCATAGACCGAGGCGACAATCTCGCTCATCGTGTAGTTTGTGGTCTTCTGCGGTCTGCCGTCAAACAGCTGCTCGGTCACAACCGGAAGGCCGATGGCACTCTGGCGCGTGTGGTGGGAAATGGTATAGGAGACGAGTGCGAGCCCTTTCTCCTCGGCGAGCTGACGCATAATCGCAGTCTTGCCGACACCGGGTGCACCCATCAGGAGAACGGGGCGCTGCCGCTCCCGCGGAATCCGATAGTGCCCGCTTTCATCCTTCCACAAATAGGCATCGATCGCACGGGAAATTTCCTCTTTTGCCTCTTGAATGTTCACGCCTTTTTCTCCTCCAGATATGCCTTGAGCGCCCAGGCGGGAACGCGCTGTTCCACGCTCTCCTCGCGCCCCGGAAATACAAAGACGGTCTGGTAGGGTGTCGCCCGTTCCGGAAACTGTCCCTCTCCGTCTGTAAAATAAAATACACCGCGGAGCCCCGACAAGGCCCCCTGCGCCGTCAGTTCCTCCAGATAGCGAAACAGCGGACGAAAATCCGTGCCGCCGCCGCCCGATAGCTGCAGGCTGTCCCGCGCGGCCTCGAGTTCACCGAGGCTATGGCAGCGCCTGTCTTCACGCACAGCCTCGTCGCACTGAATCAGATGAATCTCCGCATCCCGGAAAAAGGCCTGTTCTTCCCGGAATATGCCGAGGGTCTCCGCAAAGAACTGCTCCACATCCCCGTGCTGCGTCGAGGCCGAAGTGTCGATGGCGATGACCAGGGCGGCGATGCGCCGCTCCTCGCGGTACTCATTTTCCTCGATTAAGGGCATGTTGCCGTAGTGCTCCATGCCGTAGTAGTAGAACCCGTAGTCAAAAGCGTCCGGGTCGATCTCCATGACCTCCCGCTCAACCGCAAAGCGGCGCAGGATTTCCCCGTAGGAGAGCCGCGCTTCTCCCTGTACGCGAAGGGTGCGGAGAAAGCTCTCCGCGCCCTTACCCGCCTCTTTTCCGGCGGCAAGGAGCATTTTTTCGACATGCTCGGCCGCATCCTCCCAGCGCTTCTCCTCGGCCGGCAGAGACTTTTCCTCTGTCTTCGGCGGCCTAGTCTCCGGATTTTTCCAGAGACTGTGGTCGCAACGCCAAAAGGTTTTCCGAAGTTCTTCCCGCTCATCGTAACTTAAGTCCATGCCCTGTAAACTGCGGTAGATGCGCTCCGCCGTCATGATGCGGCTCTCCGCAAAAAAGCGCTCATACCAGGCGCGCCGCGTATCACTCTCCGTCTCCCGAAGAATATCCTCATCGAGGGAGTCCGCGAGGTACTCGACCGCAACATCCGCCGCGAGGTCCCAGTTTTCCCTGTCCGCCGCAGCCGCCGGCACATGGTAGACGTGGCGGAAGATGCAGTGCAAAAAGAGGTGAAAGCAGGTCCGCCGAAGCGCTCTCGGATTGTCGACAAAGCACTGCAACAGGTAGCGCGGCTGGTAGGCGACCGCACTTCCGTCCGTTCCTATATTTTGAATGCGCAGATCCATCTGCGGGCGAAGCAGAAAGAAGGCAATGCGAAGAAACGGCAGCGCGAGGCTCAATTCTGTGACGGTATAATTCCATATCTTTTCGCCTGCCGCCGTAAGCGCTTCGCGATTGCCGCCCATGTCTTCTCCTCTCTCAGAGCGAAAAATCCGTGCTCTGCCTTTGTTCCCTGCCCTGCAGAAGGTCTGCGCTCAGCTCAACGAGCTTCGCCCTTCCCGCCTCCTCGAGCGCAAAGCGCCGCGCTTCGTCCGAGAGTAACCGCGCCCGCCGAAGCCAGGAGAGAACGCGAAGCAGCCGTTCCCGGTCTCCGCTCCGCTCCCAGTCCCGGAAGGCGAGCTCTGCCGCGGTCTCGCTCTCGGCTGCGAGATAATCCCTGTACTCTTTTCGCCGCACTTCGGCGAGCCGATAGGGATAACGGAGGCGCCCGATTGCAATGCGGCAGGCAACTTCCCGCTCCGCCGCCGCGGCCCGTTCAAACTGGCGGTCATACTGGAAAAAATCGATTTCCCGCCGTGTCACACACTCCCGGAAGGCGTAGCCGCAGCCCTCAATCCGCGGGTGAATCGCGCGCGCCATGGTGTCTTCATCGAACTCATTTTGAAATGACGGAAAGTAGAGTTCCGCCTCGCCGTCAGAGAGTTTCAGTTCGCAGCGAAACGCCGGTTCCGGCTCCGAGAGCAGCGCGCGGAGCGCATAAAAATTGCCCTGCGGCGCGGCGTAGTGCACGCTCTGCAGGGCATCACAGGCACGAAACACCGCATCGCCGACTTCGGTCAGCGTCTCGGAGAGCGAGACGCTGATTAGATCCGGCATGCCGTAACAGGCAAAATCGCCGATTTCCGTAATCCCGGGCGCGAAGTCAAGCGTTCTAACGCCGGTAAGCTCCCGAAAAGCCCCGCGTGCGACGCGACGCACAGCCTCTCCGTCCCGGCTGTCCGGCACCGTGAGCGCTACTCCGGCGTCCCGCACCCCCGAGAGCACTAAGCTGCCGTCCGGCGCTGTCTCAAAGAGAAACATTCGCCTCAGCGCTCCGTAAAGTCCGCGATATTACCGGCTGCGTCCAAGGTGAAGCTACCGTCCAGAGAAATCCACTGTTCTCTCTCGTTGTAGCCGCCCCGGAATCCCTCTCTCTGCCCGTTTCCCGCTGCCGTCAGGTACTGCTCCGCCGTGAGCGTCTTGTCGCCCGCGTGAATCACCGCATCCTTATTGATTCGCACCTTGCCGGTATAGTAGAGTGCCGCGCTCTCATCGGCAATGTAATACGCTTTTTTCCCCTTCGGCGCGACATGCCGAAGCGACATCTCTTCTTCGGTCGCAAATCCCGTCCGAGAAAAGACCCGCGTACCGTCCTCCCGCACTGCCGTGAGCACATAGCTCTGTCCGTCGAGCGGGAACATATCGCCGACCGCCAGGCTCTCAACCGTCTCCGCATCGTATTTGACCGCTGCGTAGAGCGAGACAAAATCAAGCGCATAGTAGCTGCCGCAGTCCGAAACGACAGTCAGCGGCCGCCCGTTGTCGTCCTGTCTGTTCTTTAAAAACGGTGCCCTGTTCCGATAGGCCTCGGTCAGGGTCTCATAGGAAAAGGTCCCCGCTCCGTTTGTGCCGCTCACAGTCCTCGCAAACTGTGACAGGTTCTGATTCGCCGCCGCCTTTTCGCTCCGCGCATTGACGCGATAGCGATCCGGCACAAAAACCTTGTCGGATGCCACGGTCCGCTTGCCGCGGGTTATGGTCGCAGCCTCCGCTGCCTGCGGGAGCGCGGTCACAAGAATTGCCGCCGCCGCCAAAAAAGTAATCGCTCGTCTGACTTTCATCGTCTTATCCTCCGCTGATTCTATTTTAGCTTTTCTCCCCCGCAAAGCCAAATGAAACTTATGCTTCTCTCTTCCCCGCGAGCTCACGCACCACTTCGCCCGCGAGTATCAGTCCCGCAACCGCCGGGACAAAGGCCGTGCTGCCCGGGATATCCCGACGCTCGGTGCACTTCCGCTCGGTGCCGGGGGGACACACACAGTGATTCCGACAGCTGATGCTCGGATCCTCCAAGGGTCTGACCGGCGCTTCGGTCGAGTAGACCACCTTGCACTTCCGGACGCCCCGCTTCTTTAACTCGCGGCGCATGACGCGCGCCAGCGGGTCCACACTGGTCTTATAGATATCCGCAATCGCAAACTTGGTCGGGTCGAGCTTATTGCCCGCGCCCATGCAGCTGATGATTTTGGTATTCGCTTCTCTTGCCTGCAAAATGAGCTGAATCTTGCCGGTCACGGTGTCAATCGCATCGACCACATAGTCGTAATCGCGAAAGTCAAAGTGATCCGCGGTCTCCGGCAGATAAAACATACGGTGCACGGTCACGCGGCAGTCCGGATTGATTTCCGCCACTCTCGCCGCCGCGACCTCAACTTTATACTTGCCGACGGTCGAGCGCAGAGCGAGTATCTGGCGGTTTAAATTCGTGAGACAGACCTTGTCGTCATCGATTAAGTCCAGTGCGCCGACACCGCTCCGCGCGAGTGCCTCCGCGACATAGCCGCCCACGCCGCCGAGTCCGAAAATCGCGACGCGGGAAGCCTTGAGTCTCTCCATCGCCGGGACACCGAGCAAGAGCTGGGTTCTCGAAAACTGATTCAGCATGTCGCCTCCGTGAGTCTGCCTGTGAGTGCCGAGGCTGCCGCACTCTTCGGGGACGCGAGATAAATCTCGACCTTGGAACTCCCCATTCTGCCGAGGAAGTTTCGGTTATTCGTCGCGACCACGCGCTCGCCGTCCGAGAGAATGCCGCCGGTGCGGCCGCAGCAGAGTCCGCAGGACGGATGGGTAATCATGGCCCCCGCCGCCGAGAGAATTGCCAGGGTGCCGTTTGCCTCTGCCTCCTCCCAGATTTTCCGGGAAGCCGGGGTCACAATGAGCTTCACAAAGGGCGCAATGTGCTTGCCCTTCAGAATCTCCGCGGCTGCCATCAGATCCTCGAGGCGACCGTTCGTGCAGGAGCCGAGGAATACCTGGTCGATGGCCACGGGCTCCAGGTCGCGAATTGCTGCGACATGGTCCACATTCGAGGGCAGTGCCATAACAGGCACGAAGTCCTCGGCGCAGTACCGGAGTACACGCGCGCAGGGCGCATCCGCATCGCCCGCGAGGGCACGCTCTGCGGCCGTGAGCTCGATGCCGAGATATTCCGCGGTCTTCTCATCCGGGGCAAAGAGCGCGCACTTTGCCCCGGCCTCAATGCCCATATTTGCCATGGTCATGCGGGAGGAAAGGCTCATTGCCTCGACCGTGTCGCCGGTAAACTCGAGTGCGCGGTAGGTTGCGCCCGCTGCCGTCAGATCCCCGATGATGCGGAGTATCACATCCTTCGACATCACATTCGCCGGGAGCTTCCCGTTGATTTCGATGCGTATGGTCTCCGGCACGCGCAGCCAGATTTCGCCGGTGCCGAGCACCGCCGCCATCTCCGTGTAGCCGATACCGGTCGAAAATGCGCCGACACAGCCGTAGGTTGTCGTATGACTGTCCGTTCCGAAGACCAGATCGCCGGGCTTCACATAGCCCGCCTCGGTCATGAGCTGGTGGCAGATGCCGTCACTCCGGTGCAAATTCGGGATACCATACTTTGCCGCAAACTCGTTCGAGAGCTTGTAGGCGCGGATATCGTCGACCTGACTGGCCGGTACCAGGTGGTCGCAGATAATCACGACCTTCTCGGGGTCCCAGACCTCTTGAAAGCCCATTTCCTCAAATTTTGCCGCGATAAAGGGCATCATGATGTCGTCCAGCATCACGCGGTCCGCGCCGACTGTCACAATGTCGCCGGGCTTTACCGCGTGCCCGACCTTAGCGGCAATCAGCTTTTCTATCATTGTCATTTTCATCTCAGTTCAGTCCGTTTCTCTTCCGCATTGCTTTGACCAGTCCGCCCGCATTCAAGATTTCCATGAGATTTTCGGGCAGTGCCGCAATTTTATAGTCCTTGCCGTTTGCGCGTATTTTTTCGCCGACCGTCACCGTGAGCGTATCGCCCTCGCTCACCTCGTCCGGAAGGTCGCGGCACTCGATTAAGAGGAGACCGTTGTTAATCGCGTTCCGAAAGAAGATGCGCGCAAAGCTTTTCGCGATGACCGCACGAATGCCGAGTGCCTTCACGACCTCCGGTGCCTGCTCGCGCGAGGAGCCGCAGCCGAAGTTCTCACCGCCAACAATGATATCGCCGGGCTCTATTTTACCGGCGAGTTCGGGGCGGAGCGGCGAAAACGCATAGGGTTTCATCTCCGCAATGGTCGGAAAGACCAGATATTCGGTCGGTAGGATGATGTCGGTGTCGATATCATCTCCGAGCTTCCAAACTTTTCCCTGAAATTCTTCCATCTGCTGCCTCACTTTGTCAGACTCTCTGCCGTGCAGATTTCGCCCTTCACGGCGCTTGCCGTGACTGTCGCCGCGCTCGCGAGGTACACGAACGAGTCTTTGTGGCCGGAGCGCCCCTTAAAGTTTCTGGTTCCCGTACTGATCAGGGTCTCGCCCTCGCCGATCACACCCTGGCAGGAGCCCCAGCAGACCGAGCAGTTCGGGTTCATCACAATCGCACCCGCATCCATGAAGATTTTCAAGAGCCCCTCGCGGAGCGCCTCCTCATAGACCGCACGGCTCGCCGGCACCACGAGGAAACGCACGCTGTCCGCTACCTTTCTGCCGCGGAGCAGCTCCGCACCGACCCGGAGATCCTCGATTCTGCCGTTGTTGCAGGAGCCGAGAAAGGCCTCATCAATGCGGATGCCGCTGCATTCCTCCGCCGGAACCACATTGTCCACAAAATGCGGCTTTGCGACAATCGGACGGATTTCCGAGAGATCGATTTCAAACACCTCTTCATAGTCCGCGTCCTTGTCCGGGTTCAGAACGGCGACCGGCTCTCTGCCGTGCGCTTTCAGGTAGTCGAGCGTCTTCGCATCCACCTCGCAGAGCCCGGTCTTTGCCCCCGCCTCAACGCAGAGATTGCAGAGCGCGATGCGGTCGGCAATGCTGAGCGAGGCGAGACCCTCGCCGCCGAACTCCATGGCCTTATAGTTCGCGCCGTTTGCGCCAATCTTGCCGATGATCGTGAGAATCAGATCGCGCGCGTAGACGCCCTGCGGCAGGCTGCCGCGGAGTTCAAAGCGCAGGGTCTTCGGGACCAGCACCCAGCTCTGTCCCGTGACCATCGCATAGAGATAGTCGGTGCAACCGACACCGGTTCCGAACGCGCCGAGCGCGCCGTAGGCACAGGTGTGGGAATCCGCGCCGAAGATAAACTGTCCGGGGGACACATATTTTTCCAGCATAATCTGATGACAGACACCCTTGCCCTCATAGAACGCAATACCGTTTGCGCGCGCAAAATCGCGCATCTTCTTATGAGAGGCCGCTGTCTTCACCGAGTCCGCCGGGACATTGTGATCGACAATCCAGACCAGTTTATTCTTGTCAGCAATGCGCGGGTGCTTCAAGTTCTCGTACATGCCGATGGTGAGATGCGTCGTGCCGTCGTTTGACATCATATAGTCTAGCGTGACCGTCTCGATATCACCCGCGTGCACCTCGGTCTTTCCCGCCGCGCGCGCAATGATTTTTTCCGCCATTGTCATAGCCATTATGCTTCCTCCCGGTTCAGCGCCGCAATAAGACCGCCCTGGTCCAGAATTGCCTGCATCTTCGGCGGCAGTTTGGTACAGCGATAACTCTGTCCGTTCACACACACCGTGCCGCTCTCCATGTCGAGCGAGAGCTCCTCGCCCGGCTTTACCTTGTCAATCAGCCCCTCGCAGACAATGACCGGCAGCCCGATGTTAATCGCATTCCGGAAGAAGATGCGCGCAAAGCTGTTGGCAAACACGGCGCGCACGCCGAGCGCCTTTAAGACAGCCGGTGCCTGCTCTCTCGATGAGCCGCAGCCGAAATTGTCGCGCGCCACCACAAAATCCCCCTCTCTGACCGCCGACGCAAAGTTCTCGTCCAGGGACTCAAAGCAATGCGGTGCCATTTCCTCGACACTCGGGTACAGGAGGTATTGTGACGCGATGATCTGATCCGTGTCCACGTCGCTGCCAAAACAAAATATCTTTCCCATGCAACTCCTCTTCCGTTTTTTTCCGCTTATTTTAGCATAGCTTTACAAGAGGTTCAAACACTTGCCCTTCCATGGTATGATAGTCACATTGAAAAGGAGGATTTTTATGTGCGGAATTGTTGGATACGTCGGCAGCAGACAGGCTGCCCCCATTTTGCTGGAGGGTTTGGAGAAGCTGGAATACCGCGGCTATGACTCCGCCGGCATTGCTGTCCGCGATGGCGACAAAGAACCGGTTGTTGTCAAAGCCAAGGGACGGCTCCGCGTCCTCGCCGATAAGACCGACAACGGCCATGCGCTGAAGGGGTGCTGCGGCATCGGGCACACGCGCTGGGCGACCCACGGCGTCCCCTCGGAGACCAATGCGCACCCGCATGTCTCTACGGACGGCTCCGTGCTCGCAGTCCACAACGGCATCTTTGAGAACTATCTGGAAATCCGGGAAAAGCTCGCACGCCACAACTACCGCTTCTACTCGCAGACCGACACCGAGGCGATTGTGAATCTCATCGACTACTACTATAAGAAGTACAAGATGGGCCCGATCGACGCGATTGCAAAGACCCTGGTCCGCGTCCGCGGTAGCTATGCGCTCGCAATCATGTTCCGCGACTACCCGGAGCAGGTGTACATCGCCAGAAAGGATAACCCCCTGATTGTGGGGCTCGGTGAGGGTGAGAATTTCATCGCCTCGGATCCGTCCGCCTGCTTGAAGTACACCCGCCGCGTCTGCTACATCGACAACTTCGAGATGGGCTGCGTGACCAAGGACAGTGTCACCTTCTACGACTTAAACGGCGATGTCGTCGAGAAGACACCGGTGTTAATCGACTGGGACGAGACTGCGGCCGAAAAGGGCGGCTATGAGCATTTCATGATGAAGGAAATTCACGAGCAGCCGAAGGCAATCGCCGACACCTTCCGCGCCTACTTAAGCGACGAGACGGACGGTAAGAAGCTCGACTACCGCGTGGATCTCGCAAAGCTCGGTCTGACGGACGAGCTGATTCAAAGCCTAAGCGGCGTCACGATTATCGGCTGCGGCTCTGCTTACCATGTCGGCGCTACGGCGCAGTATGTGATAGAGGATCTCGCAAAGCTCTCGGTCCGCGTTGAGTTCGCCTCGGAATACCGCTACCGTCACCCGGTGATCGACCCGAACAACCTGGTCGTCGTAATCAGCCAGTCGGGTGAAACCGCGGACACGCTCGCGGCGATGCGCGAGGCCAAAGAGCAGGGCTTAAAAACCCTCGCGATTGTCAATGTGATCGGCTCCGTCATTGCCCGCGAGGCGGACTTTGTGCTCTACACCTATGCGGGACCGGAGATTTCGGTTGCGACGACCAAGGCTTACTCGACCCAGTTGATCGGTGTCTACCTGCTCGCCATCTGCCTCGGCAAAGCGCGCGGCCTGATTGACGAACGCGAAGAGCAGCGGCTGCTCGCCGAGATCGCGGCCCTGCCCGAAAAGGTACAGCGCATCATCGACGACAAGGAGCGGCTCCAGTGGTTCGCCGCGAAGTTCAGCAACGCAAAGGATGTCTTCTTCATCGGCCGCGGCATCGACTATGCTATCTGCATGGAAGGCAGCCTCAAGATGAAGGAAATCAGCTACATCCACTCCGAGGCCTATGCGGCGGGCGAGTTAAAGCACGGCACCATCAGTCTGATTGAGGACGGCACCCTCGTGATCGGCGTGCTCACCCAGTCCGAGCTCTATGAGAAGACGCTCTCGAATCTCGTCGAAGTGAAGAGCCGCGGCGCTTACCTCATGGGGCTCACGACCTCCGGGAACTACGACATTGAGGACACGGTGAACTTCGCGTTCTTCCTCCCGAAGACCGACGAACACTTTGCGGACAGCCTCGCGGTGGTTCCGCTCCAGCTCCTCGGATACTATCTCGCGGTCTCGAAGGGGCTCGATGTCGACAAGCCGAGAAATCTCGCAAAGTCCGTGACCGTCGAATGAGCCTGAAACTCGAGGCAATTCACCATGTCGCCGTCATCGGAACGGACTATGCGCGCAGCAGACATTTTTACGCGGGGCTTCTGGGACTCCCCGTGATCCGGGAACATAGGCGCGAGGCAGAGGGCGATTGGAAAATCGACCTGCAGCTCGGCGATGCCGAACTGGAGCTCTTTATAAAACCCGACGCACCGCCTCGCAAAAGCTACCCGGAAGCACAGGGGCTTCGCCATCTCGCCTTTCGGGTCGCCTCGGTTGCGGAAACCGCCGAGGCGCTCAGAAAGGCAGGCGTCCGCGTGGAGCCCCTCCGCACCGATGCGTACACCGGCAAAGCGATGTGTTTCTTCTTTGACCCGGACGGCCTTCCGCTCGAACTCCATGAATGAGCAGGCGGAAAAACCGAAAACCGGACAAACAAAAAAAAGCGGCTCGCGCCGCTTTTTTTTGTTGTCGTAATTACTGAATCAGGTGACCCTGCATGTTGCCCGCCTGGGTCTCGAAGTGATACTCGACACCGTTGATGGTGTAGGTTCCGGTAATCATTCTGCCCTGCGTTCCGTCCGAAACCGGGTTCAGATAGTACTTACCGGTATTGTCCTCAAGCCAGCCGGTCTGCATCCAGCCTTTGTTGTCAAAGAAGTACCAGTCAGTTTTACCGTTGTAGCTGAGCTTTGCCCAGTTCGTCGCATAGCCGCCGTTCGAATAGCGATACCACCAGCGGCTGCCGGACTGCACCCACTCGCCTGCGCCGGTCTGCGGTGCCGCGCTGTTCGTCCAGACTCCCTTCGAGCCGATACGGCCGCCGGAGGAACGTGCGCCTCTGCCGCCGCCACCGCCGCCGCCTGCAATTCCGCTGCCCGCCGACGGGGTCGCAACGGAAGAGGTTGCAAAGGTAGACGAAACACTCGTCGAGCTTCCGGGTGCTGCGATGGCAGCACCTGCAGCGACAATCGAAACCGCTGCGGTCAGAGCGAATGCAAAAATCTCTTTTCTCATTTCCACTCTCCTTATTCGTTTTGAGGCTTAAGAAATACTTAAGCAATCCACAAGTATTTACTAAGACTTATACTGGTCAAAGCACGAATTGTCAAGGCTTTCCGGGGATTTTCAGCGCAAATTCGCGGAATTGTGCACTTTTTCGCGTGCCTTCGCCGAAAAGCACCGTCCGAGCCTTGCACCGTCGAAGAAAACTTACTATGCTTGAAGAACCAACGATTCTGTCTCACGCGCAGAAGAAAGGACTTCTCATGCAGAACCACACGACTCCCACCAGGCGTCAGGTCTCCGACACCATGTTGCTCACCGCCTTTCTCACCTTCAGCGGCGGCTTTCAGGACGCCTATACCTACATTGTCCGCAATCATGTCTTTGCGAATGCGCAGACCGGCAACATTGTCCTGATGTCGACCAAGTTTCTCGCGGGTGATTTTAGCGGCGGCATTCGCTATCTCTTCCCGCTCTTTGCCTTTGCCGGCGGCATTTTCGCAGCGGAGCAGTTTGAGGCCAGATTCAAACAGGCGCGCCGCCTGCACTGGCGGCAGAGTATCCTGCTGCTCGAAATTCTGCTGCTCGGCATTGTGGGGTTTCTCGGAGAGGACTGGAATTTGCAGGCCAATATGCTGGTCTCCTTTGCCTGCGCCATGCAGGTACAATCTTTCCGAAAGGTAAACGGCAATGCCTATGCGAGCACCATGTGCATCGGAAATCTCAGAAGCGGCACGGCTGCCGTCTCCGGTTATCTCCGCAGCAAGAAAAAGGAACAGCTGGAGCGCGCCCTCTACTACTTCGGTATCATTTTGATCTTTGGTCTCGGCGCCGGTGTCGGCGGCAATTTGTCCCCGATTTTCGGCATCAAAGCCATTTTATTCTGCCCCATCCTTCTGATTGTCGGCGTCGTGCTGATGATTGCGGAGGAGCGCTGAGAGACGCAACAGGAGCAAAACGAACAGGAACAGTGCCGCGCACATACCGGAGAGCGACACATTCATTCGGAGTGCCGCCACACTCCCGAGCACCGCAACCACAGCGCCGATTGCTAATGTGAGAAGCAACATCTCGCCGAGACTTCGCGCGAGCAGGCTCGCAGCAGCCGCGGCTGCGACAAAAAAGGCAATCGAGAGAACTGCGCCGACACTTTGAAACGCGACCACCGCACTAAACGCGCTCAGTGTGAGCAATGCATAGAAGATTCGCTGAAGCGGCAGACCGAGCAGGGTCGCATAAGAGGGGTCAAAGCAGGCATAGCAAAGCGGCCGGAAGCAGAGACCCGCGAAAGCCAAGTTTACCGCAAAGAGCAGCAAATTGAAGAGCACCGCGCGAGGCAAGCCAAAGCTCTGCAAAAAAGGCGCAAACAGCGGATTTCCCATCAGGATAAGTTCCGTGTCGAGGTGCACATTCCGAAAACAACGCGTCACCAGGATGACCCCGAGCGCAAAAAAGACCGGAAAAACCAGACCGAGCGCCTCGTCTCGCGCGACATTGCAGCGCAGTGCAATCCATTCGGTGAGAAGGATGCTAAAGAGGCCGAAGAGTGCCGCCGAGACAATGAGAACCGGCGAATTCAAATCCCGCACAAAGAAAAAGCCGAGCGCTATGCCGAGTAACACCGCGTGGCTTATCGCATCCGCCGTCATCGAGAGGCGGCGAAGCACCAGAAAACAGCCCGGAACGCCGAGGCAGAGCGAGGTGCTGAGCAGCACCAAAATGACATCTCTCATCCTCTCTCCTTTCCGAGGCGGAATAAAAATGCCGCTAATGTAAATACACCCATGCAGACAATGATCATGGGACCGGTCGATATCCCGGCCATACTTGTACTCACGGCGCAGCCGAGCAACGCACTGCACACTGCCATTGCCACAGCGAAGCGCAGCACCGCGGAAAGCGTCTTTGCGCACTGTGAAGCCGCGACACAGGGCAGCAGTAAAAAGGCCGAAATCAGCACCGCGCCGACCGTCCGTATGCCGAGGGCAATGACGGCGACCGTGAGACACAACATGACAGTGCCCATGAGCCGCTCGGGGATGCCGAGCGAAGCCGCATATCCCGGATCAAAACTCGAGTACTGCAGCGGCCGCCGAAAGAAATACAAGAGGCCGGCGAGCAGCAAAGCTCCGAGTAGCAAAAGCCATACATCCCGCTTCGTCATAAAGGCCGCCGAGCCGAAGATATAGACGCGGAGTCCTGACTGCGAGGCATTCCGAAACGCGGGATTGCCCTGAATAAAGGTCTTTAATACCATTCCGAGGCCGAACATCCCGGCGAGCACTGTCGCGAGCACGGCATCCGGCGCGAGTTTCTTTTCGCCCTGCAACCAGAGTATCAGGGCATAGGAAACCGCGGCGCTTGCCGCCGCACCGAGGCAGAGGATCAGCGGATTCCGTGTCCGGAACAGCATAAAAAAGAGCACCACGCCAGGGTAAGAAGCGTGTCCCAGTGCGTCGCCGATTAAACTCTGTCCCCGGTATACGCTGAAGCAGCCGATCACCGCGGCAATCGCCGCGAGGAGAGCTGCGCCGCTCGCGACCACCCAAAAATCGTAGGAAAATAATACGCGCATCACAGCCACTTCTCCGCCTGAAACACCTCGCCGTAGCACTTCCGCATGGCTTCGCTCACCACAACCTCCCGCGCCTCTCCGACCGCCTGTACCGTGCCGCCGTCAAGGAGCACCGCACGGTCAAAATAGCGCGTAATCGTGTGGACATCGTGGTGCACGGCGACTACGCTCTTCCCCGCGCCGACAAGCGCCTCCAGTTTTTCCATGATGGCGCGCTCGCTCCGATAATCCACACCGGCAAGCGGCTCATCGAGAAAAAACAAATCTGCATTCTGCACCAGCGCGCGCGCCAAAAAGACGCGTTTTTTTTGACCGCCCGAGAGCTCTGAAATCTGACGCTTCCTTAGATCCGTGAGTCCCAATTCTTCGAGTGCCTGTTCCACCCGCTCCCGCTCTGCCCTACCGGGCTTCCGAAACCACCCGAGCGAAAAGAAGAGTCCCATCTCTGCGACACCCTCCACGGTAATCGGAAAATTCCAGTTTACCTCCGCGCTCTGCGGCATGTAGGCGATACGCGACCTGACCTTTTCAAGCGGCTCCCCGAAAATCTCTACAGTCCCGCTCTTTGGCTTCAAAAAGCCGAGCATGGTCTTTAAAAGCGTGGACTTTCCCGCGCCGTTCGGACCGATTAAGGCAATTCTCTCTCCCGCGGGCAGAGAAAAAGCGACGTCCCGCAGCACCGTCCGCTTTCCGTATCCCGCAGACAGCTGATGCACTGCGACCGCCGCTCTCTCTTCGTTCATTCTTTTCTCCTTGCGCTCATTTCAGATGCGCCGCAATCAATTTCACATTGTGTTCCACCATCGTGATATATGTGTCTCCGTCCTCGCCCTTTTGCGCGAGCGAGTCGCTGTAAAGCTCATCACTTCCGCCGCTCACCACTTCGACCGCAAAACCGCGCGCGGCGCAGCTCTCCTTCAGCTTCTCCATGCGCGCCGGATCAGTCGTGGACTCCGCGAAGATTGCCTTAATCTTGTGCGCGACAATGAAGTCCGCCGTCTCCGCCATATCATTGGTCGAGAGCTCCGCATCCGTGCTGACACCCTGGGGCGCCTTCACTTCAATGCCGTAGCGTCTCGAAAAATAATGGAAGGCATCGTGCGGTGTGACCAGAATGCGGCTTTCCGCCGGGATTTCCGCAAGCGTTGTGCGAATCTCCGCATCCAAAGCCTCAAGTTTTTCCCGGTATGCCTTGAGGTTTGCCTGAATCTCTTTTTCATGCGCCGGGATCTTTTCGATCAGCGCCTTGGCTGCCTCGTCGCAGGCCTTCTCGTAGAGCTTCACATCGAACCAGAAATGCGGATCCGCCGCATTTGCCGCAAGGCCCATGCTACTGTCCGCAGACAGAATATCATCCTGCGTAAAGGAAGCCGTGACCGCATGGCCGTTGACCGCTTCCAGGAGTTCTGTCATGTGTCCCTCAAAGTGAAGACCGTGGTAGAGGACAAGCTCCGCCTGCTTAAACTTCTCCCTATCCTCCGGCTTTGCCTCATAGCTATGGGGATCCTCGCCCGCCGGAATGACCAGTGCAATATCGGTATAATCGCCCGCAAGCTGTTCCGTCATATCCTGCAAAAAGGTCGTCGTGACCGTCACCTTGAGTTTCCCGCTCTCCGCCTTGCTCTCCGCCGTCTGCCCCTTCTGCCCGCAAGCGCCAAGTGCCAGCAATGCGAGAAACGCAATGCCGAACTTCCGCAACTTTCTCTGAATCACCTGTACACTGTTCACGATTCTTTCCTCCGTTCGGTTATTGATTAGTTTAAACTAATCTATTTAATATGAAGATAGCATAGACTAACTTAATTCTCAAGACTTTTTCGAATTATTTTTAACAGAAAAAAGAGAAGGCTTTTCCTACGGAAAGCCTTCTCTTTTTTCGCTTGTAACAATCGGGAACTGCCGATGCTGAAAAGACAGGCACAAGCCGCGCGCAAAACTCGAACAAGCTCCCGGTCGCTTTATCTGCGTTTTGGCTGCCTCCGAATGCCATAGTACTCAGCGCTGCGCTACGCTCCCCACTGCCGGGAAAGGATCGTCCGGAAAACGGACTGCACGGAAGTTCCCGCAGAGAGCGGCATAGAGTTCCAAGAGCTGCATAGCCTCCCCCGCATTGCCGTCGTAGTAACCGATGCGCGCGTCCACCTTCCAAGGCTCAATGCGATGCCAAGACTGGAACCAACACCCCTGTTCTTCTCCGAGATCCGTAAACTGTCCCAAGAGGTAGCGACCGCTCCTCTCTGCGAGTTCCGCGTACTTTCGCTCCCCAGTCGCAAGATAAAAGCCCGTCAGAGTATTCAGCAATGAAGCCGTTCCGCAACACATACAGACCACATTCCAGTAGCCTTTGAAGTGGACTTCCGGTGCGCCAGCCGCGATGATACCTTCTATCATACGCACAGCAAAGTCTCCGTATGCATCGGGCGATTTGCATCCAGTCTCTTTGATTCTTGAAAGAAGGTAAAACAGTTTCACCGTGCCCGCAAAGCCGTTGCACATACCGAGAAAATATATCTGCTCGGGATTCGGGAGACAGAATGGCGTCAGAACCTTCTCGCCCTCTCGGATACAAATTCTTTCTATATAAGCTGCACCGCGTTCCGCTGCTTCGAGGAAAGCAGGCTCCCCGGTCTCCTCAAAGAAACGCGCCAGCACATAAGCTGTCCCGGCTGTCCCATAAAAGAAGTTCGGCATCTCACCGCCGTCATCGATACCAATGTTCGGTACCGTAATGGTACGCCACTTATACGCGCCGCCTTCTGTTTTAACCGCCTGTTCAAGCAAACGCTTTGCCGCGAGGATTGCGAGTGCCCTCCAATCTTCTCGCCCAAAGACTTTTGCCTCATAGAGTAGATAGAGGGCAATGCCCGCATCGTAGGAAATTCCGCCGGGCTCACCGAGCCATTCGACGCCTTCTCCGACCCGCTTCGCGAGCGCCGCAATCTTTTCGGTCTCCGCCGCGGCAAAATCCAGATACTTCTGTTCTCCCGTTGCCTTCCCGAGCTCGGTAAACACGAAACTTAGCCCTGCCGTTCCGCTGATCGGACCTATCTCGGAACCCGGAACCCCCATGTCGGTCTGCATCTTCCGCCCCTCGTCAAAATTTGCCAAGAGGTAATCCGCGGCAAGGCAGGCCTCCTCCCGCCAAGAGAAATCCCCCGTGATTTTCGAAAGTTCCAACAGAAAAAGTATGGGGCCCGGCATGCCGCTGTACACCGAAAATTCTCCCATGACCGTTTCTCCTTCCGGGTGCATGGGGTCTTCAAACCAATGTATGCCCGCCTCCGTCCGCTCCGCATTCGCTCTGAGCCAGCGCGCGACTCGTAATGCTGCCTTTAGGTAATCTTCTTTTGCCGGCATTCGAAACATCGGCTTTATCAAAGACTTCACCGTCTGTGCTTTCATATCTGTTTCCTCCGTCTTCATGCCTTTCCGGTATGCTTACCCGATGCCAAAAGGAGCAGAATTACCCTTCGGTTTCTGCCCCTCCTGTATTTCACTTTCGTACACCGGAGTCAGTCGTTTGCTCTCGGCACTCCGATCTCCGACACGTTTCTGTTCGCGAAGTACTTTCCGCCGTTTACCACGTCAGTCCAATTCTCACCGCTTTCACGGCTTTACTTCGATAACTTACTTTCCGCCATTTTTCTTTCTCTCCGCGTAACCATTCAGGTAGTAGAGAGCTGCCCAGCAAGCGTTGTGCGCCGCAGTCTGAAGACTATTGGTATCCGGATAAATCTCTACAAAGTCAAAGCCCTTTGCACCTGCAAGGCCTGCCTCGTGCACCATCATGCAGAGCTCGTACGAAGTCAAACCGCCCATGTCCTGCGGCCCCTGTGGCATGCTTGCGGCATCCAGCGCATCCGAGCAAATTGTGACATAGACAAAGTCCGTGTCCTTGAATGCGAGCTCGATTGCCTTGTCTATGCTTGCCTTCCAGCCGTTCTCCTTGACCTCTCTGCCGAGAATCACGTTTGCGCCGAATTTTTGCGCATTGTTAAACTCCTCTTGATGGTTTCTCGGACCGCGTATGCCGATGTGGACAATCTTGGACGGATCCATGTTCGGGTCCTCATAGAGCCGGTAGAAGGGCGAGCAGCGCGAGTAGAGATCATCGCCGAAGCAAGCGTAGTTGTCGAGGTGGGCGTCAAAGTGAAGAATACCGACACGCTTCGGATGGCGCTTCGCAATCTCACTGACAATCGGGAGTGCAATTCCATGGTCACCGCCGAAGGTCAACGGAACCGCTCCTGTATCGAGAATCGTTGCAATTCTCTCCCGAATCTGACGGAATGTGAAGTCGTAGTTGCCGTTCTGGCAGGCGACATCACCGAAATCCGCAGCCTTCAAATAATCGAAGGAGTCAAGATTAAAGTCCGGAAGGAAGCCGGTGTAGCGGATGGATACGGAGCGAATGCCCTTCGGCCCCTCTGTGGTCGAGGAATAGCCGCCGATTGTGCAGCCTCCCTCCCACGGGACGCCGCTCACAACAACATCGAGTCCCTCAAGATCTTCCTTGCACTCTGCGACCGAGAGATTTAACCAAGACGGAACACCGCTATAGACATTGTTCGGCAGAAAATTCGGGTCATAAATGGTCGGTTTGCTGTACTTCATACTGATACCTCCTGTATTTGTTTGCTATCGCCTGAAGAATGATCCTCTCATCAAAAGCTTATTCCCACATTTCTGAGTAAGAACAAGCTTTGCCTGACTCTAAGCTTTGTTGAAAACCTGCTGTGTCGTCTGAATACAGCCCGGCTGGTTTGGGGTGGCACCGGGCTATATTCAGACATCGAACAGGGGGAACTAATACTACCAAGAAAGAAAACACAAAGTTGAGTCTGAAGCTACTTTAGGAAAAAACACCGAGGAAACTGCTCACGCCGAGAATCAGCGAGATTGCAAAGATTGCAATGCCGAGAACCGTCTGAAGCATATTGTTCTTGTATTGTCCCATAATCTTTTCGCGACAGGTCAGATAGACCGTGACACCGACAACAACCGGAAGGACAATGCCGTTGACTGCCTGTGCCGTCATGATGAGACCGAGCGGATTGGTACCGAGCGCCGCAATTACAATACCGGTAATCAGAACCGCTGCGTTCGTGAACGTATAGCGCTTGTCTGAACTGTCGGTCTTCCAGCCGAAGAGGCCGGCAAGAACGTAGGACACTCCCATCGGGGTACAGACCGCACTGGAGACCCCTGCAGCGATGAGACCGATTGCCATGAAGGGGCGAGCCAGTGCGCCGAGGGTCGGCTCAAGCTGGATTGCCATATCCATCGCATTGTTGACGGTCATGCCGTGCATGACAGCTGCCGAGGTAACCATGATGGAACCGGTGACAATGCCGCCGACAATCATCGGAAGCGTGGTGCCGAAATTACATAACGGAAGTTCCTCTGCGCTGTGCCAGGTGCGCTTCGCACTCGCCGCGTGCAGGAACATGTTGTAGGGAACCACCGTCGTTCCGATCAGGGAAAGACAGGTCATAAGACCGCCGTTTTCCGGGATGCTCGGAACGCAACCCGCGAACATGGCCCCGAGATCCGGTCTCACAATGACCATGGTCATCATGAAGACAACCGCCATGATGATGACGCAAATACCGAGGAGCTTTTCGAGGTACTTGACCGCATCACCGGCGAAGTTGAGAATCAACAGAATACATAAACCCCATACGGGTGCAATAATCTTCGTTGAAATACCGGTCAAGGCACTGATACCGAGCGCCGTTCCGGTCAGGTCTCCGCCCATATAGGCGAAACCGCCGATTGCAATTGCCAGGGCAACGAGGCCACAGAGCAAGTTTCTGAGCAACGGGCGATCCGCAAAGTCATTTTTTAAGTTCTCCGCAAGTCCCTCCTGGGTGATGATGCCGAGTCTTGCCGACATCCCCTGTACCACGATAACCGCGATGACCGAGAAGATGACACACCAGAAGAGCTGGAAGCCGTAGGTTGCACCTGCTCGGGTTGAACTCGTGACGGTACCGGGTCCGATAAAGGAACCGACAATCAGGAAACCCGGCCCTAGTGCCGCCATTTTTTCTTTCCAAGTGAACTTGCGCGCTGAAGCAGTCTTTTGTTCCATATCGTTCCTCCTCTGTTCAGAACCATATAGCTTTCGATTTGTTTCAGGCACTGCACCGGCCGGGTTTCAGTGGCTTTTGTTGATGATTGTATTGTAAATGGTCTCTAAATTAACAGCAATATTGGTCAACTCTTTTTTGACATTGTCAAATACTTCTTTTTGTAGTAAGAATAGACTATACAGAAGTAAAATCGGAGGTGATGGTATGATGAATGGTCAAGAGAACAAACGAAACGGTAACAAGAAGACTCCGGGCGGCACACAGCTGCTGTCAGGAAAACAGATTCAGTCCGTACAGCGTGCCATTGACATTTTGAACTGTTTTAATCTAACCAACACCGAACTCACACTCGGGCAAATCAGCACTCGTCTCGGTCTAAACAAAGGAACCGTGCACGGCATTTTAAATACCTTGCACATGAACGGCTATATCAGTCAAAATAGTTCCGGAGAATACCTACTCGGCGCGGAGCTCTTCAATAAGGCATCTCTCGCATCTGATACCAAGCGGAGCATCCTAATTGACCGCTCTCACAACTACATGCAAAATCTGAGCGATTATTTTCAAGGCAACTGTACTCTTTTTCGCATTGATGAGTTATATCTCCAATTGATTCACTCGACCGAACCACACAACAGCACCTTTGTTGTTCGTCGCGCCAACTCCAACATGCCGCTCTACTGCTCTGCAAGCGGAAAACTCGTGTTGGCCCATCTGCGCGAAAGACTCCTCAATGTCTATCTAAAGGATGCCCCCTTCCCAGCCTACACTGCGACAACCCGCACGACTGCGGATGCTTTGCAGAATGAGTTCGAAAAAATACGAAAAGAAGGATTCTCCTATGAAAACGGAGAACTCTTCGAAGGAGTCGGTGCCCTTTCCGTCCCGATTTACTCGAGCAAGGACAATCACCTCTTCGCGACCCTGAGTCTCACCGGCATGAGCGTTACAATTGCGCGCCGCAAAAAGGAGATCTTCCCAAAACTCGCCGAAGTTGCCCGCCGTCTGCAGCAGACCATAGACTTCTGATTTCAGTCGCATCCCGCATTCCACCGATTTTCTCACGCAAAAAAGCGGAAGGCTTTGTCTCCAAAGCCTTCCGCTTTTCCTCTTCATCGGGGTGACAGGATTCGAACCTGCGACATCCTGCTCCCAAAGCAGGCGCCCTACCGGGCTGGGCTACACCCCGCATGGGTTCTACTATACTGTATTCTCCGCAAAATGTAAATCCGAATTACACCCTTCCGTCCACAGCGTCGGCGTAGATGCCCCGCAGTTTTTCCTGCATCTGCCGCAACGCCTTGCCGCGGTGGCTGATTGCGTTTTTCTCATGCTCACTGAGCTCGGCCGAGCATTTTCCGTATTCCGGCAGGTAGAGGATGGGGTCATAGCCGAAGCCGTTTTCGCCCGCCGGCGCCTTCGCAATCCGCCCTTCCATATGCGCTTCGGTGAGAAGCCGGGTGCCGTCGGGGAGGATGCAGGCAATCGCCGCGGTAAAGCGGGCGCTCCGCGCATCCCCTTCGACGCCCTCCAGGCGGCGAATCAGCTCCGCGTTCTTCTCGGTATACGAGGTATC
Source organism: Stomatobaculum longum (assembly GCA_000242235.1). Lineage (GTDB taxonomy): Bacteria > Bacillota > Clostridia > Lachnospirales > Lachnospiraceae > Moryella > Moryella longum. The sequence goes on along the minus strand of JH590863.1, from coordinate 329,333 downwards.
GCGCCCGAGCCAGCGCGCCGAAAAGACGCCCGGTTCGCCGTTCAGATAGTCGACAGAGAGGCCGGAGTCATCCGACATCACAATCGCATCGGGGCGCAACGCATGCACGGCCTCTGCCTTAATAAAAGCATTTTCCGCAAAGGTCGCGCCGTTCTCCTCCGGGTCCGAGATCAGTCCCGCCTCTTTGAGCGAGTGAATCACAAAGGGAAGGCCCTCAAAAATCTCCCGAATCTCCCGCATTTTATTCTCATTTCCGGTCGCGAAAATAATCTCCTGCATCTCACTCTCCCTGCTTCTCTCGGCGCTTCTCGCGCTTCGGCGGCTTCTTACCGAGGAACTGGTAAAAATAGGTCTTCATCATGCCGTTATAAATTTTGCGATTCTTATCCGCCTTTCTGCCGATGCATTTCTCGGCGTCCGGAAATGCCGTAATCAGATAGAGCGACCAGTCCTGCAGCGCGCGGAAGCGCTCGCCGAGAGTGCTGTAGAGCGCCGCAATCCCCGCTTCCTCGCCGCTCTCGCCCATGAGACGGGCACCGTAGGGCGGATTGGTCACAATGAAGCCGTATTTTTTTGCGTGGCTGAACTGCGAGACATCCCGCTCCTGGAAATGAATCAGCTCGCTGACGCCCGCCTGCTCCGCATTGATTTTCGCGCGACGTATCACGCTGCCGTCAATGTCAAAGCCCTGGAGGTCGGTCTCGGGATGCGGAATCAGAAGTTCCTGTGCCTCATCGAAGCTGCGGTACCAGACCTTCTTCGGAATCAGGTGCTCCCAGGTCTGACTCAAAAATTCGCGGTTCATGCCGGGCGCCATATTGGACGCCATCATCGCCGCCTCAATTAAGAAGGTGCCGCTGCCGCAGAACGGATCCGCGAGAATGCGGTCGGCGTGCCAGGGTGTCAAAAGCAACAGCGCCGCTGCGAGGGTCTCGGTGATCGGCGCGCGCGCCGTCTCCGTGCGATAACCGCGCTTATGCAGCGAGATGCCGCTCGTATCGAGCAAAACCGTCACCATGTCCTTCTGAATGTTCACACGGAAGGGGAAGCTCTCGCCGTTCTCAAGGAAGGGCACAGCGCCGTAATAGCGCTCCATAGAGCGCACCATCGCCTTCTTCATGACGGACTGAATGTCCGAGGGCGAAAAGAGCTTGGAGTCCACCGATGTCGCCTTGGTGACCCAGAACTTTCCGTCCTTCGGCAGAAAGTCCCCGAAGGGCAGGGCGAGTGTGCCCTGAAACAGCTCCTCGTAGCTGGTCGCCCGGAAGCGCCCGATTTCCAGGAGCACGCGCTCCGCGGTCCGAAGCCATAAATTGGCGCGCGCAATCGCCTCGGCATCGCCGAGGAAACTCACCTTGCCGTTATCGACCGCTTTGATTTCGTAACCCAGATTTGTAATTTCCCGCTTTAAGACCGCCTCTAAGCCGAAGTGGCAGGGCGCCGTCAATGTATATGTCATCTTCATAGGAAAAGTGTACGCGAAAAAGGCAGTCCCTGCAAGCCGAAGCTCGTTGCATGCGGTAATTTTCCATCAAAAAATCCGTCAGCCGCAGCTGACGGATCTTTCAAATTCGATTGTTTCACTCAGTCGCCGATCACATTGCGAATCGCAAGCGGTGTCGCGTAATCCCACGCGGTAATCTGCACGCCCTCTTTCTTGCCTCTCGCGTGAATCGCCTTGCCGTCGCCGATGTAAATCGCGATGTGATTGATCTTGCCGTCGCGCGGCTGTCCGTCGTAAGCGATGATGTCGCCCGGGCGCATCTGGTCTGCGCTGACTGCGACGCCCTCGGTCGCCTGCGCTGCCGAATAGTGATCCAGATCGAGGCCGGCCTGTTCGCGCATCACATGCATGATGAGACCCGAGCAGTCAATGCCAGTCTTCGGATCGATGCCGCCGAACACATAGCGGCTTCCCTCGAGGCTCTTTGCGTAGCTGACAATGGCCTTTCTGAGCTTGCTGACCTTGCTCCAGTCCGTGGAGCTCTTGCCCGCGCCGCCCGAAGTCTTGGCCTGTGCCGTTACCGGATCCGAGCTGTTTCCGCTGAGCTTTGCCCGGATTTTGCCGTTCGGTCCCGCACTGCTGTCGGACTTCTGCGCATTCTCGGTCTCCGACTTGCGGGACACACCCTGGCGCACAACCGCAGCCGACGTGTTGGAGAGACTCTCGTTCTTCTCCTCGACTACCTCCACCGGCTTGACCGGCTTCATATCGCCGACCACCGCGGACTCCACGCGCTCGCTGCCCTCGCTGTCGGAAGCCTCCGCCTCCTCGGCATGAAACTCCGGCACAAGTCCGTTGACCTCGCCGCTCTCTGCTCCGCTTACGCTGCTCTGGTCAAGAGCCTCGACAAAAATCGCCTCGTCCTTCGCGGCAAATGCCGGCGCAGTCGCCGCAATCGATGCACAGATGACCAGAGCCGCACAAACTCCCAATTTCTTTTTCACAGTAGTGTCCCCCTATATCTGATGATTTCCCCGAATATCGATATTTATTACGAAGATATTGCAATCTGTTGCAAATATAGGTTCAGTATAGGTTGCGCTATCAGCAAAGTCAACGTTCTAATCTTTATGATTTCTTTATTTTTTAACGACAAATGTTAATTAATTGAGATAGCTCGCAATACGCACGGGCGTTCTGTAATTCCAAGCCGAGACAATAATGCCGGTCTTCGAAGAGGAGGCGTGTACCACCTGGCCGTTGCCGATGTACATTGCGACATGGTTCACACCGCCGCCCTTGGAATAGAAGAGCAGGTCGCCCGGCTGCATGCTGTCCGCTGTCACGGTTCTGCCCTCACCGGCCTGCTCCGCCGAGCTGCGGCTGATCGAAACGCCGCCCGCGTGGCTTAAGATGTAGCGCGTAAAGCCCGAGCAATCCGCACCGCTATGCGGATCCGTGCCGCCCCAGACATAGCGGCCGCCGACAAACGAGAGCGCGTAATCAACCACCTGCTGACGGACACTTGCCTTCTGTGCCGCCGCAGCCTCTGCCGCTGCGGCAGCTGCTGCTTCCTCCGCTGCCTTCGCCTCTTCCGCCGCCTTTGCTTCCTCTTCCTGCTTCTTTGCCTCTTCAACCCAGGCTGCCGTGTTCTTCGTGACCTTGGTGCTCGCCATCGAAGTCATTGCGCTTCCCGCGGAAATGAAAGAAGCAAGTGCCGCCATTGCAATATATCTTTTAAAACGATTCATCGATTGTCCCTCCGTGTAAAAGCATAGTCGTCTTGGACGCTCTCTCATACTCTGTTCTTGTTCTTATTACGGAACAATTCCTTACTTGTTACAGAATTATTACATTGCACAGTATACTCCGGCGGGACTCTTGCGTCAAGTTTTTTACAAAATATTTACAATTATCTTTCGGGCGCACGGGAAACTGCGGTTTTTCGCGCCTAAAAAAAGAGAATCCCGTGCGAACGGACGCACAGGATTCTCTCTGAATTGTTACAAATATGTTGCAGTGTTGTTACTCGCCTACCATATTCCGGATATGTACCGGCGTGCGGTAATCCCAGCGCGACACCATAATGCCGTTTCTCTCATTGGAGGCGTGCACCACTCTGCCGTCGCCGATGTACATCGCGACATGGTTCACGCGGCTACCGTTGCTGTAGAAAATCAGATCGCCGGGCTTTGCCTCGTCAATCGAGACTTCCCTGCCCTGCTGTGCCTGCTCCGCCGCCGTGCGGTTGATGTACACGCCGCCCGCGTGGCTCAGGATGTAGCGCGTAAAGCCCGAGCAGTCCACACCGGAGTAGGGGTTCTCACCGCCCCAGACATAGCGGCCGCCGAGGAAGGAAAGCGCATAGGCGCGGATGCTCTGACGCCGCTGCGTGGCCCGCTCTCTCCGCTGTTCCTCCTGAAATTCCTGCGAGCGAATCACGCCCTCGTACTGGTCGTAGTTATCGGAGGCCTCGGAGAGCATAGCGCGCGACTGCTCCAGCTCCGCCGCGAGCTGCATGGTGTTCCGCCGCTGACGCGCGCCCATCAGCACCGAGAGCTGAATATTACTCTCCCGCTGCAAGATGTTCTCCGCCGGTGTCCCCGCGGTTGTATCGTAGATATCGGACTCGCCGGCGTCACCGAGCATGAGAGGCTGCAAATCCTCCGTGGTCTTTGCCTCGCCGACCGGTGTCTCGCTCGCCTGCGTCTCCGCCTGCGCCGTCTCACCGCTTCCGGAAGCACTGCTCTCCGCCGGAAGACCGAGTTTTCCGCGAATCTCACTGTCTCTGCCCTGCAGGTTTTCGATGTTGTTCTTGATTTCGGCGGACACTTCCTGCAGGTTCTGCATCTCCTTGTCCTGCTGTGCGCTGTACGCCCGCAGGTTCTGGTTCTCCGAGCGTATCTTGTCCTGCTCCGCGCGAAGCTGCGCAATTTCCTGCTCGAGCACAACCTTCTGGCGCGCCACCGGTTTTAGGAGTGCCGCCGAAATGAGGCCGTAGCCGGTCAGACCGATGAGAAGCAATGTAACCGTCAGCAGGCCTTTGAAAAAGAGAGGCGGAAGCTGGAACTGCACGGGTTTTTTCTCACTGTTTGAGAGCAGCAGCAAGGTAAAACCCGTGTCCTTCTTACTTTGTCTCCGGGGCCTTCCGGTTCGCTTCCGCAACATGCTTCTCTGCCTCCTTTTGCTCGCCCACCTGTACCTTCTGCAGCGAGGTCATGGTGCACTTTCCGGCGAAGGATGCGCCCTCCGCAATCACCAGAGATTTGGTCGTGATATCGCCGATAATCTTGCCGCTCTCCGTGACCTCAAGGCGCTCCCGCACAAAAATATTGCCCTGCACGGTTCCCGCAATCAGCATGTTTTCACTCCGGACATTGCCCTCCACATAGCCGTTTGCGCCGATGATGAGATAGCCGTCGGAAATCGCCTCTCCCTTGATGCGACCGTCAATTCTCGTCGTGTCCTGGGTGTGCAGCGTGCCCTCTACCCGCGTCTTCTCACCGATAATGGTGTCGATCTTATTCCCGGACACGGGTGCGACCGGCTCTGTCTTGCTCTTTGAACTAAACATGTTCTCTCCTCCTTCTATCGCTCTGTTGGTAGGTTCAGCGCTGAAAAAACTGCATCAGCGCGCGGTACATAAAGCTAAGCAGCAGCAATGCCAGAATGATAGGCGCTGCCCAAATGATAAAGCCGATAAAGCCCAAAACGGCGAGTACCAGAAGCACGACAAACAAAAGAAACAGAATACCCGCAATCCAGGAATTCACCTGCCTCACTTCGACATGGATATTCCGGTCTTCCTGCCTCTCTCTCTCCTCGCTCTGTGTCCGGTAATAGCTGCCCGCGTCTTCACCGAGGTCACCGTCCGGATTCTGATCCGGAACGCCGTCCACCCGGTAGCCCGCGGCATCCAGAATAGACCGCGCAATCAGCGCTGGGTTTCCGAGCTCGGAAAGCACTTCTTCTTCGCGCCGCCCTTTTGCGACCTCTCCCTCGATATAACCGCGGTAATAGTTCACATTTTCCGCGACCAGACGCTCTGCGCCCTCCTCGCGGAGGCGCAGTGCCAATTCGTCTAAAAATTCCTGCTTCGTCATAGAAGTCCAATCCGTCACAAGGTGTGAATGAAAAGACCGCTCCGGAGCTTCGGCTCAAACCAGGTGGACTTCGGCGGCATCAAGAGCCCCGCGTCCGCGACCGAGAGCAGCTCTTCCATCTGCGTCGGGTACATGAGGAAAGCAACGCCGCCCTTTTGATCGACCAGCCGCTCTAATTCCTCGCTGCCGCGAATGCCGCCGATGAAGCGGATGCGCTCCGAGGTTCTCGGATCCTCGATCCCGAGCAGCGGTGCAAGGACAAGATTCTGCAGGAAGGAGACATCAAGTCCCTCGACCGGGTCCTCCTCGCGCAGCTCTTCGCGCACGCAGAGCGCATACCAGTGACCGTCGAGATACATGCCGACTTCGCCTTTTTTGCCGGGCATCGGTACGGTCTCGCCGTTGTCGCGTATCGTGAATGCCTGATCGAGCGCAAGCAGTAAATCCGCGGGGCTCTCGCCGTTTAAATCGGCGACCACGCGATTATAGGGGAGAATCCGGAGTTCCTCCTCCGGGAACAACACCGAGAGGAAGTAGTTGAACTCCTCCGTGCCCCTGTAATCCGGGTGCTCCGCCCGCCGCTTCAGCGCAACCTTGACTGCCGACGCCGCGCGGTGATGCCCGTCCGCAATATAGGTGATCGGTACCTCGCAAAAGCCCTCGGTGATGGCTTCTACCTCCGCCGGATCGGCGACACGCCACACGCGGTGGCGGATGCCGTCCTCACTCACAAAGTCGTAGAGCGGCGGTTGCTGCTTGGCGCGCTTTTCGCAGGTCTTTAAGGCCTCCGTACCGCGGTAGGTCAGGAAAATCGGACCTGTCTGCGCATTGACAATGTCCACGTGGCGAATGCGATCCCGCTCCTTTTCCTCTCTCGTATTCTCGTGCTTCCGGACCACCTGATTCAGATAGTCGTCGACCGACGAGCAGGCGACCACACCGGTCTGGCTGTGTCCCTGTAAGAGCGGCGCGAGCACGCCGCTCTCGACCGTCAGCTCATAGAAGTAGTAGACCGGCTGCTCCTCGCGCACATAGACGCCCGTTGCGGCCTGCTCCCGCAACATGTCTCGCGCCTTCTCATAAACTTCCTGCGCGTACATGTCGCAGTTTTCCGGAAACTGCGTTTCCGGGCGGTCAATATTCAGAAAGGAGAACGGGTGTCCCTGTACCGCAGCTCTCGCTTCCTCTCTCGTGTAGACATCATAGGGGAGAGCCGCAACCTCCGCCGCCTGCTTTTCGTTCGGACGAAGGGCGCAAAACGCCTTGACCTCTGCCATATCAGCCTCCTGTCACCGCGCGGAAACGTATCACGCCCGGAATGGCTCTGAGAGCCGCCTCATCCTCTGCCGTGAGACGGGTCTCGAGATCCAGAAGCGTATAGGCATACGCGCCGCGACTTTTGTTTGTCATATTGTCGATATTGATGTTTTGCTTTGCCAGCACACTGCTGATCTGGCCTATCATGTTCGGCACATTTTTGTGGAGCAACGCAATGCGCTGCGCGCCTACCGGAACGCCCATGTCGCAATCGGGGTAGTTGACCGAATTGCGGATGTTGCCGTTGTCGAGGTAGTCCATGAGTTCCTTGACCGCCATGACCGCGCAGTGATCCTCGGCCTCTTCGGTCGAAGCGCCGAGATGCGGCGTCACAATGGCCTGCGGGAAAGTCATGGAGAGCGGATTTGCAAAATCGGTCACATAGAGTCGCACCTTGCCGCTCTCGAGTGCCCGCCCCATAGCCTGCTCATCGACCAGCTTGTCGCGCGAAAAGTTTAAGAAGACCACTCCCTCCTTCATCGCCGCGATTTCTTTTTCGCCTATCATACCGGGGTTCTTGTCGGTCAGCGGGACGTGAATCGTGATGTAATCGCACTGCTTGCAGAGTTCCTCGAGAGAAGTCGCATGGCGCGCCTCTTTCGTGATTCTCCAGGCGCCGTTTACCGAGAGGTAGGGATCGTAGCCATAGACTTCCATGCCGAGCGCAACCGCCGCATTCGCGACTTCCGCGCCGATTGCGCCGAGTCCGATGACGCCGAGCTTTTTGCCCCGGATTTCCGTGCCGACAAACTGCTTTTTCCCCTGCTCGGCAACTTTTGCGATGTCAGCCTCGCCCTGCTTTTCCCGCAGCCATTCGACCGCCGGGAGCACATTGCGCGCGGCGAGCAAAAGGCCGCAGAGCACAAGTTCCTTGACGCTGTTTGCATTGGCCCCGGGGGTATTAAAGACGACAACGCCTTCCTCGGCAAAGCGCTCCAGGGGGATGTTGTTGACACCTGCGCCCGCGCGCGCAACGGCGAGGGTCGCCGCGCCGAGTTTCTCCTCGTGCATGTCCGCGGAGCGCACCAGAATGCCCTCTGCCTCTTCCTGTTCGTCGGTCAGCGCAAAATGCGGGAGCAGGCTCTTTAACCCCTCCTCCGAAATTGCATTCTTCCGGTAAATATGAAACATAACTCAGGCCTCCCGCTTCTCGAATGCCGCCATAAAGTCGACGAGACGCTGCACGCCCTCCTTCGGCATTGCGTTATAGAGACTTGCGCGCATGCCGCCGACTGTCCGGTGTCCCTTCAGATTTTCAAGTCCCGCGGCCTTGGCCTCCTCGACAAATTTCTTGTCGAGCGCCGCATTGCCCGTCACAAAGGTCACGTTCATCACAGAGCGGTCTTCGCGCCGCACCGGGTTCGAGAAGAGCTTCGACTGATCGAGGAAATCGTAGAGCAGCGCCGCCTTCTCTTCGTTCCGCTTCTGCATGGCCGCGAGACCGCCGATTTCCTTAATCCAGCGGAATACCTTGCCGCAGATGTAAATGTTATAGCAGGGCGGTGTGTTGTAGAGCGAGCCGTGCGCCGCGTATGTCTCATAGCGCAACATGGTCGGCGTGCCGGGCAGGCAGTCTCCGATCAGATCCTCGCGCACCACCGCGATTGCCATGCCGGCCGGTCCCACATTCTTCTGTACGCCGCCCCAAAGGATGCCGTAATCCGTAACCTTCTCCGGCACCGAAAGGAAGCAGGAGGAGACATCGGCGACCAGGGTCTTTCCCTTGGCATTCGGTGTCTCATGAAAGACTGTGCCGTAAATCGTATTGTTTTTGCAGAAATAGAGGTAGTCCGCATCCGCCCGAATCGACAGATCCGTGCAGTCCGGAATATAACTGTAGACCTTGTCCTCGCTCGACGCGACAGCTCGCACATCGCCGTAGAGCGCTGCCTCCTGCAGGGCTTTCTTGGCCCACTGTCCGGTGACAATGTACTCCGCCTTGCGGTTTTTCATGAGGTTTAACGGCACCATCGCAAACTGCACATGGCCGCCGCCCTGAATAAAGAGCACCTTATAGTTTGCGGGCACTCCGAGAAGCTCTCGAAAATCCTGCTCTGCGTCATCCAGAATATCCTGAAACATCTTGGAGCGGTGGCTCATCTCCATCACAGACATGCCTGTCCCCTTGTAATCGAGCATCTCTTCCGCCGCTTCCCGCAGTACTTCCTCCGGAAGTACCGCCGGACCGGCACTAAAATTAAATACGCGTGCCATCCTTTCTCCTCTCTGTCTGCAAATCCTCAAAACGAAACAAATGCTTAATATTACTGTACCATATTTCGGGTGATTTTGAAGTTACAAATCGCTCTCATCAAAAACTTCCTTGAGATCCGCACCGGGCGGGCACATCGGGAAGACTTTCTCATCCGAATCAATGAGCACATCCAGTACAGCCGCCTTCCGGCTCTCGACAGCCTCGCGGAGCGCTGTCCGCAATTCCTCCACCGTCGTCACGCGGTAGGCCTTGATACCCATGGCCTCTGCAATCTTGCAGTAGTCCACCCGGTCTCTGAGTACCGTCGACGAGTAGCGCTGCTCATAAAAGAGTGTCTGCCACTGCCGCACCATGCCGAGTGCATGGTTGTCTACGATGAGCTCAATGAGCGGGAGTTCTTCTCTCGCGACCGTCGCGAGCTCATTCATATTCATGCGGAAGCAACCGTCGCCCGCGACATTCACGACCACGCTGTCCGGCTTCGCCGTCTGCGCGCCGATGGCCGCACCGAGGCCGAAGCCCATGGTGCCGAGACCGCCGCTTGTGAGATAGGTTCTCGGGCTGTGGTACGCATAGTGCTGCGCCGCCCACATCTGATGCTGTCCGACCTCGGTCACAATGATCGCATCGTCCGGCGTGAGCCGATCCAGTTCCCGAATCACGCGGGGGCCCGTGAGTCCCTCGCCGACTTGCAGCGGGAAACGCTCCTTCCGCGCCTGAATCTCCGTGACCCAGTCCGCGTGCCGTTGTGCCGGCAATTTCTCTGTCAGACAAGTGAGCAATGCCGTCGCGTCGCCGACCAGGGAAGCCGCGACATGAATGTTCTTATTGACCTCAGCCTCGTCAATGTCAATCTGCAAGATTTTCGCCTTTGCCGCAAACTGCTTTGGGCTTCCCGCGACACGGTCGGAAAAGCGCGCGCCGACCACCACGAGCAAATCGCAGTCCGAGACCGTGTAGTTTGAGGTCTTGGTGCCGTGCATGCCGACCATACCCGTGTAGAGCGGGTCGTTCTGGTTGAAGGCCCCCTGGCCCATCAAGGTGCAGCAGACCGGTGCGTCGAGGCGATGCGCAAAAGCCGTGAGCGCCTCTGCGGCATTCGACAAAATCACGCCGCCGCCCGCCATGATGCAGGGCTTTTTCGCGGCTTTGAGGAGCGCAAGCGCTTCTTCGATTTTCTCTTCCGCCGGAAGCGGGCGCAGGGCCTCGGCCGCCGACAAAACCGCCTCATAGTCGGTTACCGCCGCCGTCACATCCTTCGTGATATCGACCAGCACCGGCCCCGGACGGTCGCTCCGCGCAATCCGAAAGGCGCGGCGCAACACGCCTGCGAGCTCCCGCACATCTTTGACAATGAAGTTGTACTTGGTAATCGGCATGCTGATACCGGTGATGTCGATCTCCTGGAACGAGTCCTTTCCGAGAATCGGATTGGCAACATTGCAGGTGATTGCGACAATCGGCGAAGAGTCCATGTAGGCGCTCGCAATGCCGGTGACCAAGTTCGTCGCGCCGGGACCGCTGGTTGCCAGACACACGCCGACTTTGCCGCTCGCGCGCGCATAGCCGTCGGCCGCGTGTGCGGCGCCCTGCTCGTGACTGGTCAGCACATGGTGAATTTCATCCCGGTGCTTGTAAAGTGCATCATAAATATTCAAAATCGCGCCGCCCGGATAACCGAAGACGGTATCGACGCCCTGTTCCTTGAGGCAGGCGATTACAATTTCCGCACCGCTCAGTTTAGTCATGGTGCCAGCCTTCCACCGAGAGCACAGCGCCCTGCGGTGCGCCGGTCACAAGCTCGCGATAGCGAACCAGATAGCCGTCCACCTCATTGACGCGCGGCTTCCAGTTCTTCTTCCGTTCCGCGAACTCCTCCTCGGAGACGCGCGCGTTCAGCGTGTGGTTGTCGATGTCGATGTCGATGATATCCCCTTCCCGAATCAGCGCAATCGGACCGCCGACCGCCGCCTCGGGGGCCACATGGCCGATCGAAGCGCCGCGGCTCGCGCCGGAGAAGCGTCCGTCCGTAATCAGTGCCACTGTAGAACCGAGACCCATGCCGACAATCGCCGAAGTCGGGTTCAGCATTTCGCGCATACCGGGGCCGCCCTTCGGGCCCTCGTAGCGAATCACGACGACATCGCCCGGCACAATCTTGCCGCCCTTGATGGCCGTGATGGCATCGTCCTCGCAGTCAAAGACGCGCGCCGGACCGCTGTGCTTTAACATCTCCGGTGCGACCGCGCTCCGCTTCACGACGCAGGACTCGGGGGCAATGTTGCCGTTCAGAATCGCGATACCGCCGGTCGCGGAATACGGCTCTTCGACCGGACGGATGACCTCCGGGTCCAGATTTCTCGCATACTCGATGTTCTCGCCGACCGTCTTTCCGGTTGCGGTCAGGCAACCGAGGTTGATGAGATTCTTCTTCGAGAGCTCCTTCATGACAGCGTAGACGCCGCCCGCCTCGTTCAGATCCTCCATATAGGTGTGACCCGCCGGTGCGAGGTGGCAGAGGTTCGGCGTGCGCGCGGAAACCTCATTCGCAACATTCACATCGATGTTCACCTTGGCCTCGTGCGCGATTGCCGGGAGATGCAGCATCGTGTTCGTCGAGCAGCCGAGTGCCATATCGACGGTCAGCGCGTTCATGAACGCGTCCTCGGTCATGATGTCGCGCGGACGGATGTCCTTCCGGTAGAGCTCCATGATCTGATTGCCGACGTGCTTTGCGAGGCGCAGGCGCTCCGAGTAGACAGCCGGAATCGTGCCGTTGCCGCGGAGACCCATGCCGAGCACCTCGGTCAGGCAGTTCAGCGAGTTGGCAGTGTACATGCCGGAGCAGCTGCCGCAGGTCGGGCAGACCTTCTCCTCGAACTCGGCCACATCGTCCGCCGTCATCTTGCCGGCCGCATAGGCACCGACCGCCTCAAACATACTGGAGAGCGAACGCTTCTCGCCCTTCACGCGGCCCGCAAGCATCGGCCCACCGCTCACAAAGATGGTCGGGATATTGACGCGCGCCGCCGCCATGAGGAGGCCCGGCACGTTCTTATCGCAGTTCGGGACACAGACCATTGCGTCAAACTGGTGTGCCCGCGCAAGACACTCGGTCGAGTCCGCAATCAAGTCTCTCGTGACGAGAGAGTACTTCATGCCCGTGTGACCCATCGCAATGCCGTCGCAGACCGCAATCGCCGGCACCACGACAGGCATGCCGCCTGCCTCCGCGACGCCGAGCTTCACGGCATCGACAATCTTATCGAGGTTCATGTGACCTGGCACAATTTCGTTGTAGGAAGAGATGATGCCGACGAGCGGCTTTTTCATCTCCTCCGGGGTGAATCCGAGTGCATTGAATAAAGAGCGATGGGGTGCCTGCTGCATCCCTGTCTTGACGTGATCGCTTAACATGATAGTTCCTTCTTTCTGACTGTAACGTTGTAGTAAGTGAATTTCGGTAAGTCGTACGGAAACGACTCATTTCGGATGATAAAAGCTCAGATGCGTTCTCTTACCAGCGCGCCCATCTCCCGGGTGCCGACTTTCTTCGTGCCCTCGGTGTAGATGTCGGGTGTGCGATAGCCGTCCCGCAACACCGCTGCGACAGCGCTCTCCACGGCGCGCGCCTCAGTCTCCATATCAAAGGAGTAGCGAAGCAGCATTGCCGCCGAAAGTATGGTTGCGAGGGGGTTGGCCTTGTCCTGCCCCGCGATGTCCGGCGCGGAACCGTGACTCGGCTCATAGAGACCGAGCTTCGTCTCGTTCAGGCTGGCGCTCGGCAGCATGCCGATCGAGCCCGTCACCATGCTCGCCTCATCCGACAGAATGTCGCCAAATGTATTCTCGGTCACGATGACATCAAACTGTCCCGGATTGTAGACCAGCTGCATGGCCGCATTGTCGACCAGCATGTGCGAGAGTTTCACGTCCGGATAGTCCTTGCCGACTTCCTCCATGACCCGCCGCCAGAGGCGCGAGGTGTCAAGGACGTTTGCCTTGTCCACGCTGATCAGGGACTTTCTGCGCTTGGTCGCGGCCTCGAACGCCTTGATGGCAATGCGCCGAATCTCCGGCTCCGTGTAGACCAGCGTGTCGACCGCAGTCTCGACGCTGTTTACCTTCTCCGTGTGCCGCTCGCCGAAATAGAGACCGCCGGTGAGCTCTCGCACAATCACGAGGTCAAAGCCGTTTGCAAGCTGCTCCGGCTTTAACGGGCAGGCTGCCGCGAGCTCCGGATAGAGAAACGCGGGGCGCAGATTCGCAAAGAGACCGAGCTCCTTCCGAATTTTCAGGAGGCCTGCCTCCGGGCGCAGGGACGGTGCCAGCTTGTACCAGGGAGACGTCTCAGCGTTTCCTCCCACGGCACCGAGCAACACGGCATCGCTCTCCTTTGCCTTTTGCAGATTTTCATCGGTCAACGGCTCGCCGTAGCGGTCAATCGAGCAGCCGCCCATGTCGATTTCGGTGAACGAAAACGTATGTCCGAACTTCTCCGCGACATGCGCGAGCACAGCCTTTGCTTCTCTCACAATTTCCGGACCTATGCCGTCGCCCGGAATCAAAACAATCTTCTTCTCCACAGTAGTCTCCTCCTGTGCCTGTCCTCGGGATTCCAAAAAGCTTTCTCTCAGGAAAAACTTTTCTCATCATAATAAAACAAGACGCTGTATTTTTCAAGAAAGCTTGAAAAATACAGCGTCTTTTGAATATCCGTATCTGTCTTACTGTGCCTTTGCGAGCGGTGCAACCCAGACACCGTTGATGTCGAGCTGGTAGCCGTCCGGGGTCACTCGGTTATGGAGCATCTTGCCGCTCTCGTCGAGGTAGTACCACTTGTCGCCGTCCTTGAACCAGCCGGTGATCACGTAGCCGTTCGCGTCGAACACATACCACTCGTTGTTAATCTTTCTCCAAGCGCTCTTCACATAGCTACCGTCCGGAAGCTGGAAGCTCCACTTGTCGCCGTTTGCCTCCCAGGTGCCTGCGCTCTCGGCAGCCGCGTTCTTTGCGCGCTGCGCGCTTGCCATCTCTTCCGTGACGACAATATCGTTCGACTCGGTCCACGGTCCGCGGAAATCCGGATTCTGTGCGCTCACGCCGCGCACCTGGAACGAATAGACGCCGGCCTTGGTGAAGAACGAGCTGACATCATGAGAGGTGCCCTGCACGGTTCTGACAACACCGATTGTCTTGCCGTCTCTCTTCCATTTGGTCTCGTAGGAGCCTGCGCCGAGGGACTCGGTCCAGCTTGCCGTGGTGTTCGTGAGGTTTGCCTCATTGATACTCGAAGCCTGCCGTGCAAGGCTCGGGAGCTTAACTTCGACAATCAGCGCATAGGCGTTGTCCTCGCGCGTCGCAGTCACATACTCCGCGCCGTCAATGCGAACCTGGCTCGCCGCATTGACCCGGAAGTAGTAGCCGTCCTCCGCCTGCAGGTGAATCTTGATGTCCGGGACATCCGTCTCCTTCCAGCTCGGGCCCTCGTTCAGAACCTCGTAGTGATTCACCGTATAGCGGCTGCCCTGCGGCTTGATTTCCAGTCTCTCGTCGCCAATCAGACTGCCCGCGTTTATGGTTCCCGTCACCTTAATGCCGACGTTATTAATCGCTTTGTCTGCATAAGCGGTCATTCCGAATGCCGCCGTGAAGAGCATCAGAGCTCCTGCCAGAACGGTTCCCTTTACGACATGTTTCATTGCCATTTCCCCCTTTGAATCGCTCTCGATTTTTGTCCTCGGAAAAAAGTGAACAGAGCTTATCCAGTTCATATGATGTTTTTTCTACATTTTTTCTAATCGGACTGTTTATAGAATACCCGATAACCGCTATATCGTCAATGACAAAGAGCTTACATTTTTCAGACTGCACCGTATGCTCGCCGTAAACAAAAAATGCCCGCGCCCTGTATAAAACAGAGCGCGGGCACTCCCGCTATCTCACTTTGCGACATCCTGGATCCGCGATTCGCGAATCACATTGACCCGAATCTGTCCCGGATACTGCATCTCCTGCTCAATGCGTTTTGCGACATTGTGCGCCAGAATGACCATATCGTCGTCCGTGACCTTCTCCGGCACGACCATGATGCGAACCTCACGGCCCGCCTGCACGGCAAAGGACTTCTCGACGCCCTCGAAGGAATTGGTAATTTCCTCGAGCTGTGCGAGACGGTTCGTGTAGGTCTCGATGGTCTCGCGTCTTGCACCCGGGCGCGCCGCCGAAATGGTGTCCGCCGCCTGGACAATGCAGGCAATCAGACTCTCCGGCTCCACATCGCCGTGGTGCGACTCCACCGTGTTGATGACAATCTGGTTCTCCTTGTACTTCCGGCAGAGTTCCACGCCGAGCTGCACATGCGAGCCCTCAATCTCGTGGTCAACTGCCTTGCCGATGTCGTGCAAAAGACCCGCGCGCTTCGCCATGCGCACATCGACACCGACCTCCGCCGCGAGAATGCCGGACAATTCCGCGACCTCAATCGAGTGACGCAGGGCATTCTGCCCGTAGCTCGTGCGGTAGCGCATGCGTCCCAAGAGCTTGACGAGCTCCGGGTGGATGCTGTGGACGCCGACTTCGAGCACGGCAGCTTCGCCGGCCTCACGCATCCGCGTATCGACCTCGCGCTGCGCTTTCTCGACCATCTCTTCAATCCGCGCCGGGTGAATGCGGCCGTCGTTGATCAACTTCTCGAGCGCAACTTTCGCAATCTCGCGGCGCACCGGATCAAAGCCCGAGAGCACGACTGCCTCCGGCGTGTCGTCGACAATCAGTTCCACACCGGTCAGCTGCTCGAGGGTGCGAATGTTTCTGCCCTCGCGGCCGATGATGCGACCCTTCATCTCATCGCTCGGCAGCTGTACCACCGAGACCGTGGACTCGGCGACGCTGTCCGCCGCACAGCGCTGAATCGCGCTCACGACATACTCTTTCGCCTTCTTGTCGGCCTCTTCCTTGGCACTGTTCTCAAGGTCGCGAATCAGTCTCGCCTTGTCATGCTTCACATCGTCCTCGACCGAGCGGAGCAAAAACTCCTTCGCCTGCTCGACCGAAAGCCCCGCAATGCGCTCAAGCTCTTCCATTCCTCTGTCGTAGAGGGAATCCACCTCACGGCTTCTCGCCGCAATGCTCTCTTCCTTCTGCTGCAGGGTCTGTTCCCGCTTTTCGAGCAAAGTCTGCTTCTTGTCGAGATTCTCTTCCTTACTGAGCACACGATTCTCATAGTGCTGTAACTCCGCGCGCCGCTCTTTGGTCTCCCGCTCCAGTTCGTTCTTCGTCCGGAGCGCTTCTTCCTTGGCTTCGAGCATCGCCTCGCGCTTCTTAGTCTCCGCGGTTTTCAGGGCTTCTTCGATAATCTCGCGGGATTTTACTTCCGCGCTGCCGATCTTGCTCTCATAATCTTTCTTCCGGTGTTCAATCGCAAGATTCCAGCTCAAAAAAGCCACAATCACCGCCGTGATGACAACTGCAATGATGATTTGTGACACAGAGCACCTCCTTATTCAGTTTTCATGGTACAATTTATTTTCTTATATTGCGCTTTCACTTTGGGCAATAAGTCTATACTAGCAAATCTTAAGAATTATCGCAAGTAAAAGTGCATATTGCATCTCGAATTGCACTGTAGGAGTACCCTTTGCGAAGCAGTGCCGCAAAAATACGCTGTTCTTCCTTCTTCTCAAGGTCTGCGGCATAGTGCCTTTTCTTAAGTTCCCGACAGATTTGCGCGGTCTCATCCGGCGCCTCTTCTTCGAGCAGTTCTTCGATGAGCTCCTTGTCGAGCCCGCGGTTTAAGAGGGCGGTCTTTAAGTAGCGCGCACTTTTCTCGCCGCTCCGCGTCCGGATATAGGTTTCCGCGACACGGCGGTCATCGACATAGTGCAGTTTCCGCCCGTAGTCGAGCGCGAGTTCCGCGATTTCTTCCGGGTAAAAGCCCTCCCGGAACTTTCTTTTGAGCTCTGCCTCGGTGTAATCTCTCTGCTTTAAGAGATAGAGAAGCCGCTCCCGACTGCGGCGAATCAGCAACGGGTAGAGTTCTGTCTGCAAAAAGTCCGCCGTGAGCTCCCGGCCGACTTCCAGTTCCATCTTTTTGACCTCTCCCCGGTAAAGTGAAAAAGCAAAGTCCTCGTCGGTGAGGACTTTGCTTTTTTTCGCGCCGAGCGGCAGAATTTCCGTGATAATCATTCCGCATCCCGCTCTTCCGTCAGCGGCAGTGTGAATTCGGCACCCTCCGGGAGCGCCTCGGTTTCAACCGGCGCGAGACCGTGTGCTTCACGGACGCGATTCTCAATCTCCGCTGCCAGTGCCGGGTGCTCGTGCAGGAAGCTCTTGGCATTCTCTCGGCCCTGGCCTATCTTATTGCCCTCATAGGAGAACCAAGCACCGCTTTTTTCGACAATATTCTCCTTGACCGCGAGGTCCAGAATATCGCCCTCCTTCGAGATGCCCTTGCCGAACATGATGTCGAACTCAATCTCCTTAAACGGCGGTGCGATCTTATTCTTCACGACCTTTACGCGGACGCGCGTACCCACAATCTCGCCGCCCTGCTTTAAGACATCGATCTTCCGGACATCCAGACGCACCGAGGAGTAAAACTTCAGTGCTCTGCCGCCCGTCGTGGTCTCCGGGCTGCCGAACATGACGCCGATTTTCTCGCGCAGCTGGTTAATGAAGACCACCGTGCTGTTCGTATTGCTGACAATACTCGTCAGCTTGCGGAGCGCCTGGCTCATGAGGCGCGCCTGAAGACCCACGTGGAGATCACCCATATCGCCCTCAATCTCCGCTTTCGGCACGAGCGCCGCGACCGAGTCCACAATGATGATGTCCACGGCGCCGCTCCGCACCATGGTCTCGGTGATCTCGAGCGCCTGCTCACCAGTGTCCGGCTGGGAGATGTAGAGGTTGTCGACATCGACCCCGATATTCTTTGCATAGACCGGATCCAGCGCGTGCTCGGCGTCGATAAAGCCCGCAATGCCGCCGCGCTTCTGCACTTCCGCGACCATATGCAGCGCGACCGTGGTCTTACCGGAGGACTCGGGGCCGTAGACCTCGATAATGCGTCCCTTCGGAATGCCGCCGAGTCCCAGCGCGAGATCCAGGCTCAGCGATCCGGTCGGCGTGGTCTCCACATTCATCATATTGCTCGGGTCGCCGAGTTTCATGACCGCGCCCTTGCCGAAATCCTTTTCAATTTGCTTTAACGCCTCATCGAGCGCTTTTCTCTTTGCATCCTGATCCATGCCGCACCTCTTCTCTCAAGTCAAACCGCGGAAGCCGCATTGCAAACATTCGTTCCGCGAACCTTTGTTCTGGTATCAGTTTACCCGCTTCCGGCGGATTTTGCAAGCGAAACTCTTATTCGCCGGTTCCGTTTACGGCAATCGACTTGAGAACCTCGATTTCTCCCTCCGTAAACGAAGTGAGTTCCTCTCCGCGCCCCACAAACGCCACCGTGACCAGCGTGTTGTGCACGCAGAGGATTGCCTTCTTCTTGAGGAGTTTCCCGAAGGGCTCGGTGCTCTTATCCAGCTGCAGAGTCACAAAAAAGGGCTTGTCGCCGTAGACCTGAACGCCCACCTGCTCGGCCTCGATAAACTGGGAGATGTACGCATTCGCGCTGAAAATGGATCTCTCGAGCGCGTTTCCGCTGTTCACCTCGGTCGTGACCTCGATGTAGGACTCGGTGTTGTAGTCCGCAACATTCAGGTGCCGGTGATAGAGCGGCCCGTTTTTGCTCGAGTTAAACTGTACCGGAAGCCGGATCGAGATGCTTTCATTGTCCTCGTTGCCGTGGAGTACCACAGTCTCGCCGCTGAACGACGAGCAGTCGTCCACCGCGCTCAAGTCGAGTTCCTTCATTTTCTGCAGATACGCATCGCCGAGCACCCTGACGCCCTTCCGCATCTTCTTGAGTTCGCCCGCATCGAGGCTGAGCGGCACCGGCTGCATGAATTCTTCTACACCGGTCACCGTATTCGGCTTGACGTTTGCCTTGTCGACATAGGGCGTTAAGTCGATGCCGGCCGGGTTATACTCTTTCACCGGAACCGTCGCGATGGATTTCACCATCTGCTCCATCAGTTCCTCGGTGAAGGGAGACTCGGTTCTTCCCCTGTATTCCTCCGCAGTCGTGCCGTATTCAAAGCGAAGCACTACCTCGCGGTTTGCGAGAAAGCCGATGTAGTCGACAAAGTCCCGGACCACCCGGCTCTTCCCCGTTCCTCTGTCCGAGCGATAGGAGAGACGAATCCACTTCTGCTTGCCGACGTTGATAACCTTGGCCTTCATGTCCGAGTAATCCTGGTAGCTGTAGCCTATCTCGAGCGAGCGCACGCGATCTGCGCCGCGCCGCACACCGGGTCCCTGCCCCGCCGTCACATCGAGCGTGATCGTCGCGGCGCGTCCCTGTCCGTCCTCTGTGACAGCCCAGACCTCGTAATTTGCCTGTTCCGGATCGTTGGAGCGCTGAAAGCCCTTGGCCGGAAGTTCCGCCGTGACGGGGCCCGAAGTGAGTGTCAGGACTTCGCCCTCCGGCTTCTTTGCGCTGCTCTTCTTCTCGTCGTAGTTGACGTCTCGGAGCTCCGTGAACGCCGCTCTCACCTCGGTCGGGAATTTGCTGTCCTCTTCGCTCGCCTTGCTTGCCGCAGTTGTCCCGCCGGATGCACTTGTCCCTCCGCTCGCCTTCGCCGCTTCGCTACTCAAAGCTTCGGAAGTCTCCGCCTTTGCCGCAGTGCTCTGATTGCCGGATTTCGACGCATCCTTTTTGCCGCCGCAGCCGGAAACCGCCAGCGCCGCCGCCAGAGAAAGTGAAAGTAACACTGTCTTCTGTCTCATCTTCATGCCGAACTCCCTTCTCTTTTCCCCGTTTTTCTGTTGTGCTTCCACTGATACCAAGAAACTTCCGTTATTATATCCTAATTTTTACTATTTTAAAATAACAAAACAGTTAAACTTTCTTAAGGTGCCGCATTCCGCTTTCACAACTGCCCCGCTTCGAGTGCGAGCAGATATTTCTTCCGCTCGAGTCCGCCCGCATAGCCGGTCAGGCGCCCGTCCGCACCGATGATGCGGTGGCAGGGGATCAGAATGAGCAAGGGGTTATGCGCGACCGCGCCGCCGGTCGCATGGGGCGACACATAGCTTTTTCCCTGCCGCGCGGCAAGGCTCTCCGCGAGCTGTTTGTAGCTCGCGGTACGCCCGTAGGGGACCGAGAGCATCTCCCGTGCAATTTCCTTTCGAAACTCGGAACCGCTGAATGAAAGCCGCGGGTAAAAATTCGGCTCCTGTCCCGAAAAATAGAGTTTTAACCAGCGCGCGGTCTCCCGAAAGATTGCGAGGCTGTCTGTCTCGCATTCCCGCACAGTCTCCTCTTTCAAAAGGGCGCGGTCATATTTCTGCCCGTCAATCCAGAGCCCCGAGAGTGTCGCGCCGTCGGCGCTCGCGAGAGTCAGCGCTCCGACAGGTGAATCCGCGTGCGCGATATACATCATACTTCCTTCTTTCCGGCCGGTCACATTTCGCTTGCCCGGCGCCTCAGTCAAAATCCATCCAGACCATGTGCTTTCCGCAGTGCAGGCAGCGGAACAGGTAGCACTGCATGGAGCCGCCGTTCACGGACTCCCGTATCCACTGCTTTTCGTTTTCGTCCCACATGGGGTCTTCCAGTACTTCTTCGAGCACGCCCTGTAGCTTCATCTCCTTGGCGCCCACATCGCCGAGATAGGCGCAGAAATCGCCGCAGTGCGCGCGCCAGTGCTCCTGCTGCCAGCCGATGTAACCGGGCGTGCGGTGAATCAGCTCATCGAGACACGCGGGATCCGAAACCCCTTCATCGACGGAAAACGGATCCTGAAATTCCCCGTCGTATTTCTGTGCGGCTTCTCCGCTCGCGATACAGTTCGGGCAAAAATGACTGTCCGCGTGAAAGCCGTAGAAGGGGCCTTCATAATAAATCTTGGTCGGCTTTCCGCAGCAATCACAGGAAATCTCCTCTTTTACCTCTTGAAACACACCGGTCTCCAGCGGATGCGGGTGGTAGCGGAAAAACGGGAGTCCTTCCTCCCGCTTGCTCTCTTCTTTGATCTTTGCCGGTGTCTTCGGGCACTTGACCGCAAAGGTATCGCCCCAATTCTCGGCGTACTCCTTGAGGCTTCCGAGACGCTTTAAGTCCTTTCGATCGCTCTTACTTGCAAGGGCGGAAAAGAGCTCATAGGCGCTCTTCTTAAAGTCCAGGAGATCGTAGACATCGACCAGCACGCGCTTGGCTTCCGGCGCACTCTCCGCTTCCAGGCTCTCCTTCAGCGCATAGAGTGCGCGCACGCTGTCAGCATCCTCTTTCTCCCGGTAGCGTTTCGAGCATTCGATATACTGTCTCTGAAATTCATTCATCGCGCTTTCCTCCCAAGTTTTCCCGATAACGCTGCCATTATAACAGGAAGCGGCTACCGCGCTCCAGTATCAATTGAAAGACATAGCAGCACTCTACGGGATTGCCCCCGCCGCTGCTTCAGCTTCCATGAACGGAATCCCCGCCTATTTACGATCGCGAGAGCTTCGGCAAAACCACCCACACGCATAGGCAAGAGGCAAGAATGACCTCCGATTCACATTCCGGAACGGCACAGCGCAGAAATCAAAATGTAAAAAGACTCTCATAAAAGCTCTAACACTTCTCCAATATCCCCGTCAATGCAAATGCTCCTGTCCGCGATCTCGCGGGGACAAAACGCCTCGCCGTAATTGACACAAGCGTACACCGCGTTTTTGTTTGCCAGCGTCATCTGCCAGAACGGATATTTCACAATGACAGGCGTATTGCCTCCCACGCCGAGTTCAAGATAAAGCACACGGAGATTTTCGTGCCTGTGCAGAAAATCGGAATAAGCCGCGGACGCTCTGTGCCATCCCGCATCCTCCGCAAAGGAATCATCGGCGCGTAGATTCATGGTAAGATCCGCGCCGTCATCCGGACATTTCGGGATAAGCTCTGCCGGGATACGCATTGTTATTTTTCCGTCTTCCGTCACCCGGAACACGCCATCCGCATCCTTCACAAAACCTTGTGCCGCCATCGCTTTGATTACCCATTCCTCATTGTCATAGGTCTTGCCGTTCCTGCCGTCCACGGTCTGAAAAAGTCCGTAATCCCCTTGCGTACAGAAAAGACGCTTTTGATCAAAGCCCGCTCTCAGGAACTGATGATCCACATTTGTGGTAATCGCAAAATAGTCCTTGTCTTTCACAAGCGTAAGAAGCTTCCGATAGACAGGTCTCGGCGGTTCTATGTAACGGTTGAAATAGATATGCCTTGCCCACCATGCCCAGCGTGTTTCCGCATCGGGGAAGGGGTAGAAACCTCCGGTGTAAATATCGTGAATACCGTACTTCTTTGCAAAGTCGAAGAAGTATCTTTCAAATCGCTCCCCGCTGTAGGTGAGTCCCGCAGATGCGGAAAGCCCTGCGCCGGCGCCGATTACGATGGCGTCCGACATCTCGATTTCCTGTTTCAGTCTTGCAATTCTCTCTTCCTTTGTCCCTGTTTCGAAAGACATACGCCCACCGAAGCACCTTACCGCAGCAAGTCCCTGCCGGATGCTCTCCGAATAACCGTTCGGCATTTCATCACACAAGTTCTTCATAGTATTTTTTGTCCTCATCCTGAAAGACATTGAAGACTACCCTTTCCATACATCCGGGATGCTCCCGCATCCACTTGCTCACGGTTTGTACCGCAATCTCCGCTGCCCGCTTATTCGGGAAATGAAATACACCCGTGGAGATGCAGCAAAAGGCCACGCTCACAAGATTATGATCCACACACATATTCAGTGTGTTCCGATAGCAGTCTGCAAGGTTTTGTTCTAATTTCGGCGTCAGCTCATATCGGACGATAGGTCCCACAATATGTACGACCTTTTTAGCCGGAAGGTTATATGCGTCCGTCAGCATCGGAACAGCGGTAGGCTGCTCGTAATCTCTGCCGTATCTTTCCCGCAGCCGGTTCATCTGACGCTTGCACTCGGCTCGAAGCTGCACGCCTGCAAAGGTATGGATACAGTTGTCGATGCAGGTGTGCATCGGAATGAAACAGCCGAGCATCTGCGAATTGGCCGCGTTCACGATGGCGTCTGCGGCAAGCCGTGTAATATCGCCTTGCCAGACGGAAATGCCGTCCCGTATCACAGGAATGTCCGCTAGCTTAACAATTCCGTTTTCACGGATACGTTCTTTCAAATACTCGTCCTGAATGCGGAGGACAGCTTCGTCCATTCTTCGCGGCATACGGATATTCATCAGCGATCGAAGAATGCGTCTTTTCCCGTCCGTATCCGCCGGTGTCTGTAAGTCTTTATATTCATCGGAATCGGCTTTGAATTCTTCTACCAGGTAGTCAAGCCGCTGATTCTGTGTCATTTTCTCGCTCATGTGCTTGTCTCCGTTTCACTCCGTTCGGCGCAAAACCGCTGTCCCCGGGACAGTGTGCGCCCTTCTTTCCACCGCACCGACAGGACAGGCCGTCAGGCAGTTCCCGCAATGCAGACAGTGTTCCCGCTCGATTACATAAGGAATACGCTCTGTCAAGATGCAGTTCTGCGGACAGACCGCCGCGCAACTTCCGCAACCGATGCAGGCGTCGGTAATAAAATACCCCTCTGCTCTTTTCTCTGCTCCCCCAAAGGTAAAGGAAGTTCTTTCTATCGGCTTCTTCGACAGGTCGAAGCACTCGCCGCTACCTTCATAAATTTGAAACACCGTCAGTGCCTGCATGGATTCTTCTGTCGGATAGATTTTTTTCATATAGGGATTCAGCTCGAACAATTCGGGTATTCTTTCGTTCCCAAGTTCACGCACCTTACCGCGAACGGATACCGCCACACAGGACATGGTATCCTCGCCCTTCAAGGCCGTCAGCGCAAGATATTGCCGCTTGACCAAGCGGTCATAAAACCCCTTGCCTTTCGCCGTCAGAAAATATAAGCCGTGCTCATCCGCAGCCATCATATCGATGGCTGCCGTAACGGGCAAGCCTTCATCATCAACGGTCGCTACGATTGTGGTGTGTATTTCTCTGACGATATATTCAAGATAGCTTTTTGCGGTCATAACCGGCATCTCCTTTGAAAAGGACTCCGAAACTTGTCTGTTCCGGAGCCCCGCTTGCGTCAGTTTTTGGATTGCCTTCCGTTCTACATCCAAACGGATGTAATTGGGGTAGCTATATTAAAATTTACCGTTCTGATTCTGCCATGTATCTTTCTCAGCGATGGTTTCCATGACATCCCAGTGCTCCGCTATCTTGCCGTCCTTGATTCTCCACAGGTCATAGTAAGAAGTGGGAGCGCCGCCGAAGCTTCCTTCGGAAACTGCCAGAACATAGTTCCCCTCGGCAAGAACCTGATGCACGGTATCGTAAATCATCTGAATGCCCTGCTTGCCGAGAGCCTCAAGCGCCGCGCCGAGACCGGAAAGACCATCCGCAATGCCTGCGTTGTGCTGGATATAGGTATCGCCGTCAAAGTAGGAAGGCGTTTTTTCGGGAGCCTTCCCCTGCATGACATCATTGAGGAAGTTCTTGATGAGCTCGCGGTTCTCCTCGGTCTTATCGAGGTCTTCCAAAGAATTGTATCCGTCAACCTGCGTATGACCGGACGGATTCGGTTCAGCCTTTGCTGCGAGGTTGTCCCAATGTTCGGCAATCTTGCCGTCGGCATCGAAGCGGAAGATGTCGAAAGCGACCTGTTCACCGGCTCCGGCAAAGTTGTAGACGGTCTGCAGAAAGACCTTGTCTTCATCCTCAAAAGCACGGATGTTGTTGACGGTGGTCTTTACGGGATCGCTTGCGAGGTAGGCAACGCTGCCTACGAATGCGTCCGCGCCGGTGCCATAGGCGAGGTTATGCTGAATGTAGCCGGGAGCAAGAAGCTCCTTCGCCTTCTCGCTGTCTCCGCTTGCGAATGTGTTGATAAGAGCCAGTGCTTTTTCTTTGTTTGTCATGTTCGTATCCTCCTCAAAAATCTGCGCGTTGACTTTTTGTTGTAATCTTTTTGATTTCATCTCGCAAGCACACTGTATCACGCGGTAGATGTAATGTCAATGGTTATATCATTTTTTTCAAATTTTTTTTCGGATGAATCATCACTTCAATGCTGTCACCCTAAAACAGGCCGGCATTCCGCAGCTTCGGAACGGGACAGCTCCATGCGTCGGCTTTCGTAAAGCGCTTCCTGCTTCTTCATCTTCTGCCGGAAGATTGCTTCAAATGCCGTTAGGTGCGAGAGTATACCGAAAACGATACAGACCTTCTTACTTAAGCCGTTTACAGCAGTAATATCCGATGCACGTCTTACCGGGCATTGGTCTGCATCCCGCACCGTTCCTTTTTCTTTGTCAGTACAAGGTTTCGCAAGGTTTCCATTTTTATTCCTGCACTTCAGGCGATGAGCCGATGCGGTTTTCCTAAGATGGATACAAAAAAAGCAGCAAATCTTTTTCAAGACTTACTGCTTTTTGGCGCTATCGCGAAAGAGCCTTCCAATTTTTATGCGCGGACGGGCTGCGACTTTCAGTCAAGTTATTCAACGTCCCGGTTTCAAAAAATAGCAGATATCCATACTTCCATCGCTTAGATTAGCCTAAATACAATGGCAATTATGCAGACAGCCGTTATTCCGAGCGAGATCAGAATTCTTGCCGGGGTAAAACTATATAACCTTTCCGGGTGCTGTGTATCGTAACGAAGCTGCACGGTGCTTCCAATTTCAGAGGAAAACGGAACTTGTATGCTTTTTTGAGAGACATACTGTTTCCCGTTAACCTTATAAGTAAGCTGTGCCCATTTTGAATTGTGAAAAGCAGTCGTGCTCGGAACTGCAGTCGTATAGGATATAATTGTGCCGGTTGTTGTTGCTGATTTATTTTGAATCAACAGGAGATTGACCAAATTGTAGACGCAGAACAGAAAGGCTATTACCGCAATGGCTCCGAGGAAATAAATCTCATTTGACACCTTCAATTTTGACATGTTAATCCCCTTTCCTTGACATCAATCAGTAAAGATGTTCACAGCTCCTTCCGGGAAAAGATACGGATAGACAAGATCATAGACAGCGTAAATATTACAACGCCGGAAATGCCGACAACAATTGCAGTCATAAGATTTGACGAACCTTGCAGAAACTCTATGATATGATGCAAATCGGGGTGAAATAAGCGTACAAGAAAAGTAGGTCCCATTGAAACAAGCAATATAGCAGCAGAAATCACAAGCTGTCCTTTTGTAGCCCCGTATTTGATCATAATCGGAGTATATATGCCGTAAAGAACAGTACTGATCAAAAAGACCGTCAGAGCTTCCGTAACATTCAAGAAATTGAACCGAGGATAAACGGCTGCGATAACTGAGTAAATAGCAAGACTTGCGCCATAGAAGATTAAATAACAGAGGTATCTGGCGATAATGTAGCTTTTCCGGGAATATGGCGCTGCACAAAGAAGCGCTACTGCTTTTGGGCTCTTTTCTTCTTCCATTGCAACAGATTGCATAAAAAGAATCTCTGTCAAAATGACCATGTATAAACAGGATATTATTTCAATCCCCGCCATTTGTGCTGCATTAACCATCAAGATAATCGGAACGAGAATGCTGACAGCTAAAAACGCCGCTGCCATCTTTTTTACCAACAAAAAGTCCTTTCTCACAAGATTAGCGACCATCACTCTTCCCTCCGACATACGCGAGCATAATATCTTCAATGCTTGCTTTTTCAAACAACACGCCCGGCATTTCTTTTTTGACGTCCGCAATCCGATCTGTTAATGCCGAAAATCCATAAGTTGAGATCTTCAGATTTCTGATTAGCCTTTTGTTTCGGTCGTTTAGTAATGCGACACTGCCTTTCACGATGCGGAATGTATCAAGGAGCTCATCTTTACTCTGCTGAAATACAATTTTCCCGCCGTCAATGAGAATAAGTACATCTGCGACCTTATCCAAATCAGAGGTGATGTGTGTTGAGAAGAAAACTCCCTTTCCTCCGTTTTTCATGTAGTCCATGATAATTTCCAGGAATTGCCTTCGCACAAGTGGATCAAGTCCGCTTGTAGGTTCATCCATAATCAGAAGTTCAGCCTGATGGGAAAGCGCCAGCACAAGGGCAAATTTCATTTTCATCCCGCCGGAGAGTGTAGAAATCTTTTGCTTTGGGTCAAGATCGAACTTTTCCATATAAATGCGGTACTCGACATCACTCCATTTGGAATAGGCCGGAGCAACAATGCTTTTCATATCCTCCATGGACAGGCCGTCATAGAAATAGCTGCCATCCATGATGATGCCCAGGCGATCCTTGATTTCCCGTTCATGCTTGTCCGCGTCTAAGCCAAAAATCTTTATTGTCCCAGATTCCTTATGTGCCAAATTGAGAATGGAACGTATCGTCGTGGTTTTCCCTGCACCGTTGGCTCCGATGAAGCCGGTGACACATCCCTCCGGCAAGGAAAAAGAAATGCTATCAAGCGTAAAAGTCGGATACCTTTTCACAAGACCATTCGCTTCCAGAATATTGTCCATGGCTAATCCTCCTCATACAAAATATCCACCATCGCATACAGCTCATCTTTTGCAATGTCAAACAGCTTCGCGTTATGAACAGCCTTTTGTAAATCCTGTTCGATGATGCGTCGTTTGAAATCCCGAAGCAGTTCCGGATTGCCCATTGAGACAAAAGTTCCTCTGCCCGCCTGACTGAAAGCAAAACCCTCTTTTTCCAATTCCTCATAGACACGGCGAATCGTCAGGACGCTTACATGGACATCGTTTGCAAAGTTTCGAATGGATGGTAAGAGTTCTCCATCCTCCAGCTCACCTTTTAAAATCGCTTCCTTAATCTGTTCTTTGATCTGTATATACAGCGGAACATCCAATGAATTGGATACAATTATGTTCATATGATTTCGCACCTCAACTGTGTATTCCGTATATACACAATATATACTCAAGGCACATTATTGTCAATAAACAATCAGAGTTTTTACGGAATGGCAAGACTTTATTTCCGTCATTTTGTCATTGGTTTTTTATCATGCACAGCCAATCGATTGTTCATGGGGTTGGGGAGTAATGTTGCTCTGCCAAGGTAAGAGTCAAGTATTTTTCACAGCGAAAAAAGAGCTTCCCGCCGCAGCGGAAAGCTCTCTTTTATGTTCGCTATTTACGCTTGTTCTTTTCGGACTGCTCTCAGTCTTCCACCAGCGGACTCTCGAGATAAGCCATCACGAGAGCCTCGGTCGCATCAATCGACTCCTTGTTGGTGCGCTCATAGGAGTGGCTCGACTCAATGCCTGCGCCGAGCAGCGCGTGCTTAATCTCCGCGCCCGCGTTCATCGCTGCGGAAGCATCGCTGCCGTAGTAGGGGTAGATGTCCACGCGGTACGGAATCTTCTTTTCCTTTGCGAGGTTCACGAGCTTCTGGCGGAATGCGTAGTGATAGGGGCCGGAGCTGTCCTTTGCGCAAATCGAGACCGTGTACTCATCGGTCTGCTGATCGTCGCCCATCGCGCCCATGTCGCAAGCCAGGAACTCGACGACCTTCTCCGGAATCGAGGAGTTGCAGCCGTGGCCC
Source organism: Stomatobaculum longum (assembly GCA_000242235.1). Taxonomy (GTDB): domain Bacteria; phylum Bacillota; class Clostridia; order Lachnospirales; family Lachnospiraceae; genus Moryella; species Moryella longum. The sequence goes on along the minus strand of JH590863.1, from coordinate 300,623 downwards.
ACTTCCTCATAGACCGAGAATGCAAAGTGTGTCGTGTACGGCAGCGCAAGCTTCTCGCTGTGAATGCGGTCCAGAATGTCAAGGAGAATCGCAGCGCTCGCCTTGTCATCGAGGAAACGGCTCTTCACAAAGCCCTTCTCGGTAATCAGCGTGCGCGGATCGAAGGAGACAAAGTCGCCGACTTCAATGCCGAGCGCTCTGGTTTCCGCCTCGTTCGTCACCTTCTCATCGAGACGCACTTCCATGTTGTCCTGGTTTCTCTCGGCTGTGCCCGCGTCCTTATAGACATGGCAGCTGGTCTGATGAATCAGGATGGTGCCGCCGATTTTCTTGCCGTCGGCCGTGTGCACGAGGCAGTTCTCTCCCTCAATCATGTTCCAGGGATAGCCGCCGATCTGCGCGAGCTTTAAGCGTCCGCTCGGCTTCACCGCGCGCACCATTGCGCCGAGGGTATCGACATGCGCCGTCACCATGCGCTGGTGCTCATCGTCCTTGCCCTTCACTGTCACAATGACCAGTCCCTTTTCCGTATGCTTCACCAGGAAACCGAATTCCTTTGTCTTTGCAAGCAGGTACTCCTGCACTTCCTTCGTGAAGCCGGTCGGAGAGGGAATTGCCAAAATTTCCTGTAAGTATTTCAATGTTTGAGCCATACCATTCCTCCTCACAAAAAATAAGATGCCCGGCAGGGGGCATTTCGTCAATTTGCAAAAGTTATCTTAGCACAACGCACGATGCTTGTGTAGTATTTGCCAGAATTTTATTGCTGCCGCAGTTTCAGACAGTCCGGGCAGCCGCCGGTACAGAGCTCACAGGAGAGCTCCTCCGGCACCAGCTGTTCAAAGTGCCTGCCATCGATCTCGAAATGGTAGAGCTTGGACGAAGCCCGCGCGAGGAGCGCATTCGTCTCGTCAAACAAAAGATAGGTCACTGTCTCCCCGAATACATCGTCCTCATACTGTGTGACGAACAGGCGGTAACTGTGCCCGCCCATCCGGAAGGCGACGCGGTTTCGCTCTGCCCTGCAGTCCGTGACTTCTGTCTTTACCAGGCCCGCGCGGGCAATGACGGCCTCGAGGAGCAGTTCCAAGTGCCCGACGCGAAAGGTCTTCTCTTCGATTTTCCTCACGCCCCCTTCTTCAAAACGCGATACTCCTGCATCATCCGATCGTTCTCCATCAGGAAGGTGTGTGCCGTCGGCTGGTTCTCATCCAAATCATAGAGTCCCATGAGATAGGCATTTAAGCTCGCGCGGTTCTCAAAGCGCAGCGCGCGGTACTGCTTCTGAAACGCCAGTTTCTCGACAAACAGGAGCTTTCCGCTGTCTTCCGACACCAGGACCCCCACATGACCCGGAAACAGAATATTTTCTTCCGGCGTGAGTTTCGAGTGCAGCCAGACCGTGACGATGCTCGCTTTTCCGTCCGCAAAGGAAATGCCTCGCTCCTTCCAGGCTTTTTGCACCTGTTCGCACTGTACGCCCGTGTCCTTGGTATCGGCCGCCGGCACTTCCGCAAAGAGACGCTCAAATTTGCCGTTGTCTCCGCCGCTCCAGAGTTCTACCGGTGCCTTTCGGATTGCCTCGAGATCCAGGAACAAATTTTCATCGGCGCTCTCCGCCGGCGCCGTGCCGCCCTCGACCTTGACGAGAGATCGCGCGAGCATGAACGCGGTAATCCGGCAATTCGTTCCGACAAAGTCGGGATAGGCCTTCTCCCAGCGGTCTGCCATCACATCCTCATCCGTGGCATCGCCGACCGCGCTCTGAAAGCGCTCCACCTCGCGAAAAAACTCCTGACTGTCCTCCGCCGGTATCCCGGCATCGCTGAGCGCCTGCCGCACTTCCGCCTGACCGCTCTCCTCCTGTAAATTGATCTCAACCGGTTCACTCACGCGCCCGCTCTTATGAAAAGAGCTGCAGGCCATGAGGCATAGCCCCATGAAACCCGCAGCTGCGAGGCTGAGTGCTCTCTTGCCCGCCCGCATTACGCCTGGTGGGCTGCGATGATCTCTTTGATCTTCGCAATCAGTGTGTTCACATCGAGACCGGAAGTCTGCGACACCTGCTCCAGATTGACCTGGCTCACAACCGCCTTTGCGAGCGGGTTGTTGAGCGCCGCGAACTTGTCGCTGTACTTGACAAGCTCATCCTTTAAGAACGGGTACTGCTTGAAGAGCTCGGCGAGTTTGGTCAGATTGTTGATATCCATGATGATCTCCTTTCCGAGGCAGCCTGCTGCCTCTCAAGCGCTATCAAACAGCAATAGCGACAGGACTGGATGTCCTGTCGCTATAGTATAGCAATCCTCTCCACTTTTTTCCATATCTTTTCTGTGAAGCTTTTCCGACCTTCGTCAGTGTTCCGGATGCTGTACCGAATCGACAATCAGCGCAGTCATCAGCACGCGGAGCACATTTCTCTCATCCGGCACATCAATCGCATAGGTGTCGCGAACTTTGAGATAAGCCTTGGAGATATTCGCAATCTCTCTGCCTTCCGCATCCGTCACTTGGTATTCGTGGTCCATGAAGTTGCCCTGTACCGTCCAGCCGGACTCCTCCAATTCGTAACGCGCGCGAAAGAGCGTGACTTTCTTGGCCATCCGATCTATCTTCTCGCCACCCGCGAAGAAATTATAGTGCGGCAAGAGGTGAAACATCTCGAACTTTGTATAGCCGAGTTCTTCGCCTTCGGCGTTCTGAATGCGAAGCTCCGGCGCAATCGCAACCTTCCCGCTGACTTTGAAGAGCAGCTGCCCTGCCTCATCAAAAATCTCATAGTGATCCAGAATCGACAAAAGACGCTGGCGCATGATAATTCTCATTGCATTATTCTCCTTTGACACGCGGGCAAACATGACACGGTCCCGCTATGCCTGCCAGTATAGCATCTTTTCCGGGTCTTGCCCGGAATATTTCGGCGCACGCTGCATCACGGCTCTGCTGCTTCCTGCGATGTCTCTTCGATATCCGTATCCCAGAAATGGTAAATCAGATTTCCCGACCACTGCTTTTTGACATAAGGTTTCATCAGATACTGCCGCTGCGGATAGTAGAGCGGTATGGCCGTGCAGTCATCCTTTGAGAGCAGCGTATCCGCCTTCGCGTAAAAAACAGCGCGGTCCGGCTCATAGGGCTCGCGCCTCGCGTCATCGAGCCAACTATCTACCTCGTCGCTTCGCCCGAAGAGCGCATCCGCCGGCAAATTCGCGCTGTGGAAATAGGGATACAGCGCCTGATCGCCTTCGGGATAGGGATACCAGTTCTCCTGCCAGACGAGATCCACCTGCGGGTCGGTCAGTGCTTCCGCACAGCGCGCTTCGTCTGCCCCCTCGAGCTTCAAGCCTATGCCGACCTTTTCCCACTCCCGCTTCACTTCCCGCATGAATTTCATATTTTGCCGCGGCACCACCGCGGTGAGCGTAATCTGCCCGCCGTAATAGCCCGCCTCCTCGACCGCCTCTCTTGCTCTCTTATAGTCGTAATAATTCTGATTTCTTGCATTGTTGTGCCCCGGCACACGGATGTGCAGCAGGGAGCTCGCAGGCAGCCCCGCGCCGTCAAGCGCCTTGTCAATGCAGCGCCTGCGAGCCAGCCCTACGGTCATAGCCCAGCGGAGCCGACTGTTCTTCAGTTTTGCACTGCGCGGATTCATGCGCAGCGAAATCAGTGCGACCGGATGGTGAATGTGCACTTCATCCTCCAAAGTCTTTTTGCAACGCCGGTACTGCGCCGCATTGATTGCCGTAAAATCGACCTTGTTGTGCCGGTATGCGGCAAGGCGCTGTCCGTCATTCTTATAGTACAGCACGCGGAGCTCATCCAGCTTGGCCGCGGTGCCGTGGTACTTCTCGTTCCGGACCAGAACGCACTCCCTGTCCCCCTGCTCTTTCAGCAAAAACGGGCCCGCCCCGAGCAGTTTCCCCTGTTTGCCCCAGCCATCACCCGCCGCCTCGCAGGCTGCCTTCGGATACACAGCCGCTGCCGAGAGCCCGAGATTCTTTAAAAAGGGCGCATAGGGATATTGCAGCCGTACGGTGAAATGTCTGTCATCCTGCACCGTGATGCCGCGAAGCACATAGCTCTCCCCGCGCTGCACTTCCGCGGCTCCGTCAATCATCGAAAAATACGTTGCCGCGGGCGATGCTGTCTCCGGCAACAATAGTCTCGTCAGGCTGAAGCGCACATCTTCTGCGGTCAGCGCCGTACCGTCGGAAAAACAGAGCCCCGGCTTCAGGACAAAGCGATATTCAAGCCCATCCTCCGAAATCTCCGGGAAATCCTCCGCAAGCGCAGGCTCCAGCAGGCGCTCGTCCGTAAAGCGAAACAGACCCTCCGCGACCTCATCCGCAATCAGAGAAACTTCCGGATTGTCCGTGCGCTGCACATCGAGACAAGCGCCGGGCTGCACCACCGCAACGCGAAGCACTTTTTTGCCCCCGAAATCCGGCGGCAGAGCCGCCTGCTTCTTCTGACAGCCGCAAAGCGCTAGGACCGCAAGCAGGCAGAGCGCCGCCGCACATCTCGCGTATTTGCCCCCTCTTCGTATCCTCATAGCCTCTTCCTCTTCAGAATCTCTGCCTGCATCGCTGCGCTTGCGGCACTGTCCCAGTCCGCACAGTGCTGCCGGAATTCCGCGATGTGATCCCGGTGCTTTGCAAACTGCTCGCGCCGCTTGTCCGTTACCGCCATCATATCCTCGAGATTTGAGCATACCCCGAAGCCGAAGCGGATGCCGCGAAGCTTTGCCCAGAGCTCCCGGAGCGCCGCTTCCCGCTGTTCCGCGCGGTCAATATAACTGTCCAGAAGTCCTATCACTTCGTTCGACTTTTCCAGATCGATCGAGAGCCTTCCGCTTCGCACCGCGAGCGGATCCCGCGGCATCGCGGGAAATGCCTCGAGCGATAGGCGCCGCGGCATAGGGCTGCCGAGCGGCGGCAGTTTGAGTTCCATACTGTCCGCCAGATTCCCGAAGACCTCGCCGAGACGTGCATTGCTCTCCTCTGCGGCCGCTATCTTGCCCTCAATGTCGTGTGCCCCCACTTCATTCTGCTCTTTCAGCGCCTGCAGCACCGGATGTGCCTTCAGCACCTTAAGGTCCTCCGCCAGCATGCCGCAGGTGAGACCGGCCATCTGGCCGCACGCCGCCGCGTTCTTTCTGCAGAAACTCTGCAGCTCATCCAGCTTCTTTGTCTCGCCCGGCTTGCCCTTCGCTCCTTTCCGAAGCACAGCGAGCGACCAGATTTCGAGCGCATCCCGAAGGCCGATGCCGTCCGGCATTGTCTCGGCGCTTTTCGCGTCTTTTCCGTCTTTTTTCTTCTTAAAATATTTGCTCTGCAAGCCGTGCAGCGTGTAGGCAGTCGTCAACGCCCCCGCCAGATTCGCATTCAACTCATCCAGATCCCTCTGCAGGCCGTCCTCGATGCCGTTTGTGACAATTGCGCCGAACCGATTCATCCTAAGCCTTTTCCGGAAATTCTCCGCGAGTTTTTTGTACTGTCCCAGTTTAATCTCGAGAAGCTCCTTGAGGGAATGCTTCTCCAGCACAAAATAGTCGAATACCGAGGCGCTGAGCAGCATACCGCTTCCGAGAATACTCCGCTTCAAGGCGAAAAAGGCGGAAAGCTCCCGCATCGCGTTGTCCCATCCCGCCTCTTTATCCGCCTCCGCAAGCGAAAGCAGCAATCTGGTCTGACTCGCCTGAAAGGCCCTTCGCACCGCATAGTCGAGGCACTCCGCAAACATCGGATTCTCTTTCTGCAGTCTGCTTCTCAGGCTGTCCAGATCCCGCTCTAACTCTTCCTTGCATCCGTCGAAAAGTCCCTCCTCCTGAATCACCTCTTCGGCAATCCGGAAAAAGAGCGTCATGCCCTCCTCAATGATTTTCGCATTCTCGGCCGCCGTCTTTACGTCATCGGCGCCGCGCTTGCCGCCGCCCATGAACTCCTGCGCGAGCAGCATGAGCGCCTGTATGACAAGTTCCCGTTCTTCCTGACTCAATTCCAGCATAATGCGCTCGGAAATTTTCCGCACCAGGACATGTACCGGTCCGTCCGGTTCCGCCGCAATCGGCGCGACCCGCATTTTTCCGTCCGGCCCCTCGACCAGAAAGGCATCCGGATAATGGTCGTGGAAGGGATCCAGGAGCGCCTCCAGCATATTATAATCCGCGCACTGCCGCACCACACACTCACCGGCGATATAGCCGTAACGCGGGTTGTACCCGAGCGCGCTGACCGGATCGTTGCTCCCGCGAATCAGCACGATTTTATCGCGGTAACTCTGAAATGCCGCCATGCCGTCTTGATATACCACCTCCTCGACAAATTCCGGGGAGGTCTGGGGCGCATCAATCACATAGGCCAGGGGAATCCACTCGGGGTAGATGCAAACCGCCATCTCCGCCATGAGCCCGCCGCGCGACTGCCCCAGCACTTCCACCCGATCGTTTCGAAATTCCCGCTGAAACCTGGGATCTACACCGGGCGCATCGTGGAGCAACTCGAGGTACTGCATGGTCGGAACCGTCATCGAGGAAACCGCCTCAAATGTCCTGTCGCCGTGCTCACAGCGCCCCGTCCAGAGTGCATAGTTGTTCGCATGATCATGCCAGTCCCGCGCCGTCGTCCCGCGAAACCCGATGCGATACCCCTGCTTAAACCCCTGCGCCTCGCTGCCCTCATACTGAAAGACAGCGTTCAGCTGGTAATCCGTACTGGTCATATGCGTGATTTCTCTGTCCGAAAGTCCCTGCGCCCTCAGCATTTTTTTATTCATATAGCAGCTGATGTTCGAGACCTTAATCTTCCCGAGTTCCGGATAACCCTTCTCCTCGCTGATGCAGGCCTTCAGGGTGGCAAATTCGTGCTTTTCGGCCTCGCTGAGGAAGTTGGAATCTCTTGCAAGACCCTCATCGATATCGTCAACAATTTCCTGTATCGAAATCGGCTTGTTTGCAAATTCTCTTTTTTCGATATTCAATTTCTCGAGCGGCATGTATAGAACCAAATCACAGGTATGAACCTGCAACTCTGCACGATTGAGTCGTTCTTCTTCACTCAGCAGTTTCTCCGGCATGTTCCCACCTCTCCTTCATCTCGGCATTTTTATAATCCCAGTCCAGTTTAACCCGCTCAATCGAGTGGGTATTAATACCCACTCGATCATAGGCGATTTCATTTCCATCCTGATCAAGATAGCAGATATATAGCCGTAATCCCCAGTTGCGCTCTACCATGCGTTTTCTCAGTATCTCTATGGCCTCTTCGCTTTTTGCAAAATCGCTCTTTACATCCAGTGCAATCGAAAAACCTTCTGCGGTATTGAGGTATTCCTCCAGTTCGGTTTCCGGTCCGTAATCCTGCCAATCCGGCATCAGTATGGCACCACCGGATATCGTATACTGCCCCTTCCCAAAGGCCTCATCAAAGAAAGGTTCATAAGCTTCCCACATTTTTTTCTGATACCACAGACACATATAGCTATCCCGGTAGTGAGCGCCGTTTTCATCCCACCAGTAATCCTGCTCAATCGGATAATAACAATAGTCGGCTCCGTCCGGAAACTTCTCCGAATAGAATTCCACAGTGCTCACGCCATTCGGTCTTTCTTCATTTTCCAAAAAAAAGTGAAACCGATCCCCGAATTTCCGATACTTCCGGTTCATGTACTGTTCCACGGCATGGGCATACCCGAGGCGCCGTTTTTCCTCCCGATAGACACACTTTCCCAGCTGCACCGCCAGCCACAGCGCCAAAAGCGGCAGCAGAATGCGCTTTATCCGCTTCTTTTGCCTGCGCTCCTGTTCCTCCTGCCCGCGTTCTTCCGTCGTCATGATTTCTCCTCGAAATAACTTTCTGCTCTATGTCTGCTATATACCGGCGCTGACATGTTCCCATCTCTCCTTCATCTCGGCATTTTTATAATCCTAGTCCAGTTTAACTCGCTCAATCGAATAGGTATTAATACCCACTCTATCATAGGCAATTTCATTTCCATCTTGATCAACATAACTGATATATAGCTGTAACCCCCAATTGCGCTCTACCATGCGTTTTCTCAGAATCTCTATGGCCTCTTCGCTTTTTGTAAAATCGCCCTTTACATCCAGTGCAATCGAAAAACTCTCTGCTGTATTGAGGTATTCCTCCAATCCGGTTTCCGGTCCGTAATCCTGCCAGTCCGGCATCAGTATGGCACCACCGGATATCGTATACTGCCCCTTCCCAAAGGCCTCATCAAAGAAAGGGACATAAGCTTCCCACATCTTTTTCTGATACCATAGACACATATAGTTATCCAGGTAGTGCGCGCCGTTTTCATCCCACCAGTAATCCCGCTCAATCGGATAATAACAATAGTCGGCTCCGTCCGGAAACTTCTCCGAATAGAATTTCACAGTGCTCACGCCATTCGGTCTTTCTTCATTTTCAAAATAAAAGCGAAAACGATCCCCGAATTTCCGATACTTCCGGTTCATGTACTGTTCCACGGCATGGGCATACCCGAGGCGTCGTCTTTCCTCCCGATAGATGCATTTTCCCAGCTGCACTGCCAGCCACAGCGCCAAAAGTGGCAGCAGGATGCGCTTTATCCGCTTCTTTTGCCTGCGCTCCTGTTCCTCCTGCCCGCGTTCTTCAGTCGTCATCGTCCTCATCCTCGTGGTAGCGTTCATCTTCCGCTTCGAGGTCCTCGATTTCCTGCCGCAACTGCTCCATCCAGTTCCGCATGGAGAGATTCAGGTCCGCGTGGCGCTCAAATTCCTCGTTCGTAATGCCACGAAGCCGTTGCCAGAGTTGCTCCCGCAGATAATCCGACACATAGAAAGCCTCTTTTTCCCTCGCCAGAATGGAATCACCGGCCTCCCGTTCTCCGCCCAGCAGATTACTTAAGGACACTGACTTGTGATAGCATGCCTCCAGCCGCATGCGCTCTGCCTTGCAACGGCGTATATCCTCACACCGACAGCTCATTCCGACCTCCTATCTGTTTTGACCGAAGTTCACCACTTAGTTGCAGTTACAATATACTTATTTTAACTTTTGTACATATTTGTGTCAATGTTTATTCCAATTCTCAAAGCTGATACGCCTTTATATTTATGGCTTTCCTACAAACCGCAACACACTTCCTTGGAGCTTTCGTAATTTTTCGTACAAAAAAGACAGCTGTCTTTTGACAGCTGTCTGCAATGCGGATTTCCGCACTTCTTTCGGTGCACTGCTTCCCGCTCGCTTATGCCTCTTCCTTCCCCCAGACCTCTTCCGCAATTTCCTTGATGAGGCGGAGTTTCGCAAACTGTTCTTCCTCGGTCAGCTTGTTGCCGATCTCGCAGGAGGCAAAACCGCACTGCGGGCTCAAGCAGAGGTCGCGAAGCGGCACATACTGTGCGGCCTCATAAATACGGCGCTTAATGAGCTCCTTGGATTCAAGCTCCGGACGCTTGCTTGTGATGAGCCCCAGCACCACCTTCTTGCCGCGCGGAATCTCTTTTAAGCTCACGAAGTTGCCGGAGCGCTTGTCATCAAACTCGAGATAAAAAGCGTGGACATTTTCCTGCGCAAAGACATAGGGCGCCACCTTGTCATAGGGGCCGCTGCTCGCATAGGTCGAGTGATAATTGCCGCGGCAGATGTGGGTGTTCACAACCAGATCTTCCGGCAAATCCTCGAGGGAGAGGTTATTGACCTTCAGGTAGCGCTCCGCCTCCTGCTCAAGTGTTGCGCCGTCGCCCTCGCGTATTTTCCAGTAGCCCTCCTCATCCACGATCATGCCCCAGGTGCAGTCATCGAGCTGGATGTTCCGGCAACCCGCCGCATAGAGATCGAGGTACACTCTGTGATAGGCCGCCGCGAGATCGCGGAGCAGTTCCTCCTCGTCCGGATAGAACTCGCGGGTAATCCGCGCATTGTCCTCGCGGAAGAGCTCGGCGAGGGTCTGCGCCGGAGCGGGCAGGGTCTGCTTCGCAATTGTGTTCTCGTCCTCAAACTGCTTCACGAAGAGATAGTCCTGTACGATCGGATGGTTCTCACCGCTGATTTTTCCCGTCATGCGGCAGGAGCCGTGCGTGGTCTCCTCCCCCTTAAAATAATAGCCGTGATCCAGCTCAATCTCCTCGATGCCGTTGAGTCCCCACATAAAATCGAGGTGCCAGTAACTCCGGCGGAACTCGCCGTCCGTAATCACGTGGTACCCGAGTGCCTTCTGCTTCTCGATTAAATCCGTGATGCAGGCATCTTCCGCCTTGCGAAGTTCTTCGCGGGAAATCTTTCCCGCATTCCAATCGGCTCTCGCCTGCTTTAAAGTCTCCGGGCGCAAAAAGCTCCCGACGTAGTCATATCGAAAGGGTGTTGTCCACTTGCTCATTGTTGAATCCTCCTTGCCTGTTTCTCATGTCCCTTATTGTAGCGACTTGTTCTTCTCTTGAAAAATATTTATAATATCTCGAAAAGCATAACTAATTCCTATGAAATGAGGTGTGTTCCATGACTCTGCGTCAGCTCCGCTATATCGATATGATTGCCAAGCGCGGCACTCTGACCGCCGCCGCCGAAGCCCTGTTTGTGACCCAGCCCTCGCTGACTGCCGCCCTCCGCGAACTCGAACAGGAGCTCGGCATCACCCTCTTTCTCCGCTCCCGGAAAGGGCTCTCGCTCACCCCTGCGGGAGAGGAATTCCTCGGCTACGCGCGCCAGATTCTGGATCAAGTGTCTCTCGTCGAGCAGCGCTACACCGGCGAAGCGCGCGGACGCCGCCACTTCTGCGTCTCCTCCCAGCACTACTCGTTTGCGGTCGAGGCCTTTGTGGCCCTCTTAAATGCCTACGGCGGCTCTCAGTACGAATTCCACATGCGGGAGACCGAGACCTACCGCATTCTGGAAGATGTCGCCAAGGTCCGCTCGGAAATCGGCGTTCTCTACCGGAATCAGTTCAACGCCGCGGTGTTGCAGCGAAACTTTCAGGAGATGAAACTCTCCTTCACGCCCATCTGCCGCGTGAAACCGCATGTCTTCCTCGGGACACAGCATCCGCTCACAAAAAAAGCGGAGATCTCGATGGAAGATCTCCGCGACTATCCCCGCCTTTCCTATGAGCAGGGACAGCACAATTCGTTTTACTTTTCCGAGGAAATTCAAAGCGCCGCCGAATCCGACAAGGACATCGTGGTCTGCGACCGCGCGACTCTCTTTAACCTCTTAATCGGCATGAACGGCTACACCATTTGTTCCGGCATCATCAACACCGAGTTAAACGGCAAGAACATTGTCGCGCGTCCGCTTGCGGTCGATGACTACATGGAACTCGGCTATGTTCTGCCGAAAGAACGCCCGACCAGTGATCTGACGCTCGCCTATATCGACCTTCTGCGGCAATTTGTGCGCTGACAGTTCAGGCTTCGTCACTACCGTACGGCTCCTCCGTGTCTGTCAGAACCTGATTCCAGTTCCCGCTGTTTCGCAGTTTCTCCGCCAGTTTATAGGCCGGAACGCGCGTCCCGAACAGACCGTTCAGCTCTTTTTCCAGCACCTGCAGGGACATGCGCCCGCGGACAGCGGCGAGCCATTCACACATCCGGCTTAAGCTAAGCGACGCGCTGTTTCGCGACAGGATGAGCCCGCCCGCCACCGAAAACGATGATATGCCCACCTGTTGGCGCATGATACAGGTCAGCATCCAGTCATTGCCCCGAAGCCGCCGTATCAGCGGGAATTTTTTGACTTTATTCCAGAGACTCCTGCCGTTAAAATACGGCAGTTCATAGTAGGCAGACATCAAGGTCTGGATGGCCCGGATGTCTTCGACTTTGAGTCCGTACACTTCCTCGACCTTGCGCCGTGACAGCAGAACGCGCGGTGCGGTCTCGATATAGTCCAGATTCTGCTTCTTTTTTTCGAGCACGGTCGCGAACATGGCGAGATCCAGAATCCGCCGGTCCAACAGCTCGAGATTAATCTTATCCGCCGTGAACACCAACTGCTCAAAAAAGTGAAGCGCCGTGCCGTAGGCGGCGTCATAGGCATAGGTGGTGTTCAGCGTATAGCCGATGGCGCGAAACGCCACAGCATTGATGGCTTCCTCCGAAGTATGCGAACAGACCCGCAAAAACAAGGTCTCAAGCTCGTCAATGAACCAGATCTGTTTTTTCGCGAGTGCCGCGCGCAACGGCTGGACATCCCGCGGATCGATACCCGGCACATCAATCACATACATTCCGTCGGTGTAATATTGGTTGACGGTATTGTAAATCAGAGGATTTCGCTGGGAGCTCTCCCGCCTGACGCCGTAGCGCTCCTCATAGGCCGCATAATAGGCCTGGAAGGACACCGGCGAAAGTTCCCGCAGCAACTTCAGCGCCTGCTCATCTTCGGAGGCCTCGCCGATCACCAGCATGGGCACCCGGCGGCACCAGATGCGAAACGCGAGCGAGGTCTGCGCGGCAACCGCGGACTTGATTACATAGAAGAGCTCGTGACTGTCCAGAATGCTGAGTTCCTCCATCAAGTCTGGGTAATCGCGAAAAATCAGATCGGCGGAAATCGCCATATTCTGATACCGCCTGAAATCAATCACCTCAAAGAGACGCGAGGCCCGAACGGGACACCAGCGAATCAGATTTTCGCGGTTGTATACGATATTGGGCGCATTTCTCAGATAGTTTTCGAGGGTGCGAATGTTGAACTGTAGCCGCTCCTTCTGATAGCCCCTGGCTTCGATATAGCGGTAATACTTCTCTTCCAGTTCTTCGATGCTGAGCGGCGTGTTGCGGTTTGCGATCAATACGCGCTTAACTACCTCGGCCTTGGAGATATTTTCCCGCGCATTTTTTGCATTCTCTTCTACCAGGAATTCCCGCAGTCTGCGCCGCCAGAGACCGGTGTAGGTCGATAGCGACTCCGTGTCCAATTCTGCTTTGCCGTGCGGATAACGAAGCGAGAGGAACTCATAGCCCTCCGCGCTCACTTCCGGAAACGCCTGTAAAAATCGGGACTTCGGCAGATAAAAATGCTGGTACGGCTCTGAAAAATAGTCTTCGAAAAGCAACGGAAACTTCTGCATCATGCGCGCCGTGATCTGCCGAATGCGCTCACGGCTCACCTGAAAGCGGTCCCCGATATCCTGCAATGTCTGCCCTTCCACCCGGAGGCGGAGAATCTGTGCCGCGCGCTCATCCTGTTTTCGAATTTTACGGTAAGCCTCCTCGAAGTTATCGCGATACAGGAGAATCATCCCTCTGTTTTTGATCAGAACGCCGCTCTCGATTGAAGTCTCAAGCAGCATAGTCGAGTCAAACGGCAGCTCTAAAATCCGCAGGCGCTCCGAGAGTATGGCCTCTGCAATCACGCCGTGGCGGGAGAGTCCCTCCCAAAAGGACCGGAGCGGTCTTTTCAGCTGCGGCAGTAAGAGCACCGTGCGCAGCAGCTCCTGCTTCTCAAACTGCTGCGCCTGCTGCAGCAGTTGCTCGGCCTCCAGATAGTGGTACAGCTGTTCCCAGCGAAGTGCCGTCACCGGATGCAGTTCCGTGCTGAGTTCCTGCAGGCGGCTTTTCAGTCCCTCTTCCACCGTCGCCTCGGATAAGTCCCCGGCCTCTTCGAAATGGTCGCGAAGCCAGCGCGCGACAGCCTCTTTGATTTCATCGACGGATTTTTTCCCAAGTCCCCGCAGGGTCGAAAAAACAGGCACTGCCAGTACGACCCGGTCGAGCGTGCGACAGCCCTCCCGACAGAGCACACGATAAGAGCGAACAGACAGATTGAGCTCTTCGATCGAATGCTTCGACAACTCTTCCCGCTGCTTTTCCGTCAGCGTTATGACCCTTTCTTCTTCCTCGCCCTGCAAGTCCTCTTCAAGGCGCACGCTGCGCCGCTTCGAAGTCACCGGCTGCTTCAGCAAAGTGTCCAAATCCCGCAGCGCGGCCTGAATCTCCCCCAGTGTCTTAACCCCGATGTTTCTTTGCGCCGCAATCTTCTCCATCGGCGTTACCTGCAATTTCTCGACAGAATGGATTCCCATCCGATGTAACACATTGCTCGCGCGAACCGATAAATGCAGCCGTTCGATAGAGATTTCCGCCATACCCTTCCCCCGTGATGATATCGCTTCTCCGTAAAAGTTCGCCCCGTCATTTCAATGTTATTTTATTTACTATAACACAGTTCTTCTCGCTTTTTAAGTCCCGAATACAACAAAAACAGCATACCCGCAAGCATGCTGTTTCTTAATTTTAAAAGGTAAGGAAACGCGCACGGAAGTCCGGCCGCATTGCCGTCAAGCCTCCGGCAAATCCCGATAATATGCGGTACAGGGATAGCCCCCGAGCGTGGTCTTAAGTCCGATGGCGCGGTAAAAAGCATTCGAGACCGCATCTTCCGCATCCGTGATTAAGAGAAACTGCCGCACACCGGCGAAATGTTCCGAAACCTATCGCATGAGCTCCCGCCCTATGCCTCTTCTCTGCAGGGCGGGTCTTACAATCAAGTCCTGCACATAGAGTATGTGCTCCCCGTCGCCGACGCAGCGCACAAAGCCGACCAAAGCGCCGTCTTCAAAAGCGCCGAGCAAAAAGAGAGAGCGCCCGAGTGCCCTCCGCAACTTCTCCTCATCTCCCAGATAGCTTGTCCAGCCGCAGGCCGCGTAGATTTCCTGCACTTCCGGCAGGCATTCCGCACCGAATTCCCGATAAGTCAGCATATGTACCTCCTCCGTCAATAGGCCTTCTGCCCGTATTCTCAGTCATCTAAAGGTGCCGCAAAGCATACGACGACTACTCACAGTATAACACGGAGAAGGGCGCTGCGATATCGCAGCGCCCTTGCAAAATGCCGGTGTAGAGTAGTCTCCTTATTTGTTCCGATTACGCCTCCCAGAACAGTTCGTCGAGGGTCTTATCCAGCGCGTGACAAATCGCAAGACAAAGCCGTATGGTCGGGTTATAATAGCCCTTCTCGATTGCGTTTACGGTCTGGCGACTCACGCCGACCAGATCCGCGAGTTCCTGCTGCGATAAATCCTTTGCCGCGCGCGCGGCTTTCAGGCGCAGATTCTTCATTGCTCCTCCTCTCGGCGGTTCATCACGTACTTGATGCACTGCAGTAAGAGCATACCCGCAAAGAAGATGCCAAGCAACAGCGGGAGCAGAGAAGTCGCCGAATACCGCCCGTTAATTCTGAATCCGCCCCTCATTATTTGATGGAGGCTCTGCGCGAGCGAAAGCAGGGCCATGGCAAGCCAGAGAATCAGCACGCGCTTTTCCTTTTTCTCCCCGCGGAGGCTCCAATAGGCATCGTGAAAGAGGCAGTAAGCAAAGAGCACCAACCCCGATAACAGCAAAATCGCAATCGGGATGACCCCCGGCGACACAAAGCGCTCCGTCTGCTCCTCAAAGCCCGCATAGAGCATGAGCAATGCAATGAGAGTCATATAGGCATACTGAAAGCCGCGGCCGCGCGCAATCAGCTGGCGCTCATCGTAGACCACGGTCCCCTCCTTATCCCGCTTGCGCTTCAGAAAATAGAGTAGCACACCTGCCGCAAGCATACCGCAAATCATCCCTGCATAATAAGAACTCATTTTCCTGTCCTCCTCTCAAAATATAAACGACACAATGTCATCTATATATTACATTTGCAGGATAACACCGCCTCTTATTTATGTCAAGTATATATTACTTTTTGTCGTCACAAGACTCAGTCTTGTTTTCTTTCGAAATCCCCCCTATACTGTCTCGGAAGGCTTTTAAAACAAACGATCGGAGAGGAGCTCATATGTCTGTCACCAGCGTCAATCAACAGCTCGCCACGGAGCTTGGACTCAGCTACGACCGCGAGAGCGGCATCGTCGCAGGCATCTACAACGGTTACCACATCGCTTTCATCATGCAGAACAATCTGCGCCAAATCATCGTCTCGGTTTCAAACGGCACAGGTCAAATGCCGGAGAAAGAGGTCTTAAAGCAGGCACACAAGGAGAACAAGAAAGTTCTCTCCAACCCGTCTGTTCAGGGCTACCGCGCGACCTATTCCATTCCGAGCGCAATCTCCGACAAAGGCAAGCTCGAGCGGAGCGCCGCCGCTGCTGCGGTGCTCACCGAATTCCTCAAGGCAAACTGCCTCCGCGACTGCAGTGAGCTGAGCGGCCGCCCGGATGAAAGCAGCTGCTACTATGTGAGCGGCGGTCTCCGCTTCCTGACCCGTGATGAGTACGACACGGAGCGCAATCGCGCCCAGTCCTCCTTTAATGAACAGAATAGTAAGCGCGGCAATCCGATTGCCGGTATTGTCGGCGCCTTAATCGGAAGTTTCGCAGGCCTCTTTGTAATGGTGCTGATCGGTCAGCTCGGCTTTGTCTCACCCTGGACGGGTCTGGTCATGGGTGTCTGCGTCGCAAAGGGCTATGAGCTGCTCTCCGGCAAGTTCGATACCGTCGGCCTTGTGTGCAGTATTCTCATCATGGTCGGTATGACCTACCTCGGCAATCAGCTCGACTGGGCCATCACGATTGCGCGCGCCTATGAGGCAAATGTCTTCGATGCGTTCCCGGTCGTCAACGAGGTGGTCAAGGCGAACGAACTGCTTCCGGTCTACTACCGCAATCTGGCCCTCTACTACTTCGCGATGCTCTGCGGTGCGCTTCCGACCATCTACGGCCTCATGAAGAACCGGCAGCTTCTCAATGTCTCCTACCCGATCGGACCGGAGGCACACGAATCTGTGGTCTATGTCTCCTCCGAGAATGGCACAGATTCCGAATAAGCAAAACCCGCAGCCGTAAACGGCACAAAAAGCAGCGCCCGCATTTGCGGATGCTGCTTTTTTATTTTTCCGATAATGCCCGGCCTTTTCTCCGCCGCTGCGCTTCCGCAGAGGCATCCGCAAACATCCCTTCCCGCCTCCCGATTCGTGGTATCATAAATCTCGCAACACAGTCTTTCCCCCCTTTTGAACGGAGGACACGCCATGCGAAAACCGCTTCGCTTTTTTCTGTTTCCGCTTCCGCTCCTTTTGCTCTGCCTGCTCTGCCTGCATCTTTTTCGCCCCGCACCCGCCGCAAATTCGAAGCCTTACGGCGTATTCATAGGACTCGAGACCGCGGATTTAAAACGCCTTCGCCCCTACCGAACAGTCGTGATTGAGCCGAGTAGCTTTTCCGCGGAGCAAATCAAAACGCTGCAGGCCGAGGGAAAAAGCGTCTACGGCTACTTAAACTTAGGCTCTCTTGAGAACTACCGCCCCTATTACGAACGCTTCGCAAGCCTCACCCTTGCACCCTATGAAAACTGGCTTTCGGAGTACTGGGTGGATGTCTCTTCCCCGGCCTGGCAAACATTTGTGGTCGATGAACTCGGCGGTACATATGCCGCTCTCGGGCTTGACGGCTTCTTCCTCGACAACTGCGATGTCTATGCGCTCTACCCGCACGAAGATACCTTTAACGGGCTCACGACCATGCTCCGCGGCCTAAGCCGCTACCAAAAGCCCTGCATCATAAACGGCGGCGATGTCTTTGTGAGCGCATGTATCGAAAACGGCTCCGCCCGTACGCTCTTTGACGGCGTGAACCAGGAGAGCGTCTTTACGAAAATCGACTTTGCGAAAAACCGCTATGCCGCACAGGATGCCGAGACCCGCGCCTATTACCTCGACTACCTGACGCGCGCCAAGGAGGCCGGACTCAAGGTTTATCTGATTGAATATCGTCCGACCGCAAAGCTTGCGGCGGAAATACAAGACTATTGCGAAAAGAACAGCTTTACCGCATACAACGCAAACGGAAAGGAGCTGCGTTAGGCAGCTCCTTAAAAAAAGAGCAGCGACTTCGCTGCTCTTTTTCTCAAAACATAAGCTTCTGCAGGAAAAGGCTCACAGCCGTAATCCCGCCCCAGCACATTGCGCCGAGCAGGAGCGGCTTGCCGCCGCTCTTTACGAGCTTCACGAGATTGCTGTTCAGGCCGATTGCCGCCATGGCCATGATGATGCAGAACTTGGACAGCTCCTTTAACGGGCGGAAGGCAGAAGCCGGAAGCCCTGCCTGTAACGCGACGGTCGTGATGAGAGCCGCGAGAATAAAGTAGAGAATAAACATCGGGAAGGCTCTGCGGAAGCTGAAACTCCCCGCCTCGTTTCCGGCCGCTCTCGCGCGGAGCAGGCTTAAGACCAGCGTAATCGGGATAATCGCAAGTGTTCTCGTCAGTTTCACGGTCACAGCCTTGTCGAGAGTCTGACTGCCGAGCTGCCACATGCTGTCCCAGGTCGAGGCCGCCGCCGTCACCGACGAAGTGTCGTTAATGGCGGTTCCGGCAAACAGGCCGAAACTCTCGCCGTTTGTCGTGTCGAAACCGAGGGCGCGGCCGAGCATCGGGAAGAAAATCGCCGCGAGCACATTGAAAAAGAAAATGACCGAGATTGCCTGCGCGACCTCATCATCGTCCGCGCCGATTACAGGCGCTGTCGCCGCAATCGCGGAACCGCCGCAAATCGAGGAGCCGACGCCGACCAGAATCGCGGTGTTGCCCGGAATGCGAAGCAGGCGGCAGAGTAGCCAGGCGAGCAACAGCGCGGTGCCGATGGTGCACACAATAATCGGGAGTGACTGGCTGCCCGTCTTTACCACCACGCCGAGGTTCATGCCGAAACCGAGCAGCACAACCGCAAACTGCAGCACCACCTTCGAGGTGAAGCGAATCCCGGCCGCAGCCTGTCCCTTATCACTCCAGACCATTCCGATTCCCATCCCCAGTAAAATCGCAATAACCGCGCCGCCGATTACCGGAAAGCGCTTTCCGATGATCCAAGACGGTACCGCCAGCGCGAGGCAAACCAGCAGACCTCTCCCATTCTTTTGCAACCAATTCATGCTCTTCTCTCTCCTTTTCCACCTGTCTCACTCAAATTTCGCCGAGGTAGCACTCGACCGGAATCCCGCGGTACTTGTCCGCGCGGTCCGCATTTGCCGCAATCATAGCCCGCACCAGCCGCATCGCGCGGGCAGTCGCCCGCTCAAGACTCTCTCCCCGCAGCAAATCGCCGAGCAGAATCGAGGAGAAAATGTCACCGGTGCCGGGAAAACGCACCTTGATTTCCTCATACGGAAGGCAAAAAATCTGCCCGCTCTCGCAGTCATAGCCGAGGCAGCACTTTTTTCCCTCCGCCTCCCGCACCGGAACCGAGGTGATAACCACCGAACTTTTTCCCGTTGCGCACAGTTTCCGGAGCAAAGTCTCTCCATCCGCGCGGGAGATGCCGGTCTCGTCGTAGGCGCTTCCCGTGAGGAGGCAGGCCTCCGTGTAGTTCGGCTTTACGATATCCGCGACCGAGAGCAGCTTCTTCCGGTTCTCGACCGCAGCTTCCCCGATGCCGTGATAGAGACTTCCGTCGTCTCCGAGGACCGGATCCACAAAAATCAAGGTACCCTTTTTCCGCTCCGCCGCGCAAAATACCGCGAGTAGTTCCGCCTCCTCGTCGGACGCGAGAAAGCCGGTCGCCACCGCATCAAAGGAGAAGCCGAGTTCCTGCCAGATGCGAAGTGTTTCCCGGATATAGTCCTTCGTATCCAGAATCTCGAATTTTCCGTAATCGAGCGTGTTGGAAACTAACGCTGTGGGGAGCGTAAAGAGCTCAAACCCCATGTGCGAGAGGATGGGCAGCATCGCGGAGAGCGCCACCTTGCCGTAACCCGCGAGGTCATTGACCAGCAAAAGCTTATTTCTGTCCGTCCCGTTCTTTTCTGTCACCGTCATCTTGTTCCTCCTGTTTTGTTGCCCTGCGCAGTGCCGCTGCCTGTCTTCCCGGCCGCGCGCCGCTGCCGTTCCACAAGCGGCATGAGGCGGCTCCGGTTGTAGCGCTGCATCACGACAAAAATCATGTCAAAGCAGCCTGCCGCGAGCGAGCTCAGGAAAAAGGCCGGAAACATCCCGAACGGAATCGCGCCGAGCAGCGCTCCCGCGCTGATAAGCACATTGACCTCGTGGATGATTTCCGACTGGCAGGTCACCTGTGCGAGTTCAAGCGGCGTGTGCTTCCGGAGATCGTAATACTCCGGAAACGATGTGGGCATCTTATCCTTCCAGTTCTTCACGCCGATACGCCGATAAATGGCTGTCTCCCAAGGGCGAATGCGGTACCAGCTGCGCGTGATGTCCGCGCGGTTTTGCTTCACCTTGTCGATGTAAATGCCGACAACGAGCCGTACAAAGAAGTGATAAAACGACGTGCCGACCGCAACGGCCAGGGTCTTAAATATACCGTAGTTGCTCAGATGATACAGTGTCACTGCGATTGCCAGAGCGATAAAACTGACAAGCGATGCGGTCTTCATGATTTTTAGGGGTGTCATCTCTTCGTCCTTTCTGTCGCAATACCGGTACGGTTCATTTCACTGCAAACAAAGCATAGTCTTTCCCTCTGTGTTTTGCAATCCCGCGTGCGACAGAACCTCCCACAGCGTTCTTTCATATCCGTCACAATGCGGAAAACGCCCGTGCAATGACACGGGCGTTTTCTGTATGTTCCGACAAGCTCGCCGGATTCTTATTTCACATCGTCGTAAAGGTGGCAGCAGACATAGTGTCCGTCTCCCATATCCTTCCGCTCCGGCACCTGGGTCTTGCACTTCTCCATGCACTGTGCGCAGCGCGTGTGGAACTTGCAGCCCGACGGCGGATTGGCCGGCGAGGGAATGCTTCCCTCCAGGATGATGCGCTTCATCTTTGCCTCCGGATCCGGAATCGGAATTGCGGAGAACAGGGCCTTCGTGTAGGGGTGCAGCGGATTTGCGAACAGCTCTTCCGTTGTGCCGAACTCCACGATATTTCCGAGGTACATGACACCGACCGTGTCCGAGATGTGCTCGACCACCGAGAGGTCATGCGAGATAAAGAGATAGCTCAGGTTGTACTTCTCCTGTAAGTCTTCCAGGAGGTTGATGATCTGCGCCTGCACCGAGACATCGAGTGCCGAGACCGGCTCGTCGCAAACCACAAATTCCGGATTCAACGCAAGCGCTCTCGCGATGCAGATTCTCTGACGCTGGCCGCCGGAGAACTCGTGCGGGTAGCGGTCCTTGTGGAAGGGCTGCAGACCGCAGTTGTCCATGATTTGATCGATATAGTCCTCGTACTCGTTCTTCGGCACCAGATGGTGCTCGCGCACTGCCTCACCGATGATTTCACCGACCGGCAGTCGGGGCGAGAGCGAGGAGAACGGATCCTGGAAGATAATCTGCATCTTCACGCGGAGCTCATTCAGCTCGTTCTTCGGAATGTCGTAGACTTCTTTGCCGTTGAACAGCACCTGTCCGGCGGTCTTGCCGCCGTTTAAGCGAAGTATGGTTCTGCCGGCTGTTGTCTTGCCGCAACCGGACTCTCCCACCAGTCCCATGGTGGTGCCTCGTTTGATATGAAAGGAAATGCCGTCCAGTGCCTTGACCTGACCGACCACGCTGTTGAAAAAGCCGCCCTTAATCGGGAAGTATTTCTTCAGGCCGTTGACTTCCAGGATATTTTCTTCGTTGTGCACGAGGGGCGTCAATGCCTTCTCTTCGATATTTTCCATCGTTTCCTCGTTTCCTCTCAGGCTTTGCTCTGCCCGGAACCCATGTGTGCCTCATCATAGCGGTAGCAGCTGACCCGGTGTGTCTCGGAGAGCCAGATCTCGCCCGGATAAGCGCCGTCGCAACACCCCTCGCGCTTGTCGCAGCGGTCGCGGAAGTAGCAGTAATTCGGCATGTTAATCGGGTTCGGCACCTTGCCGGGGATTGAGTAGAGCTTGTCCTGGTGCTTACCGACGACCGGCTTCGACGCCATGAGGCCGATGGTATAGGGGTGCGCCGGGCTCGAAAAGATTTCCTTTGCGGTTCCCGCTTCCACCACACGGCCGGAGTACATGACCACGACATAGTCCGCCATCTCCGCGATGACACCGAGGTCGTGGGTAATCAGCATGATGGACGAATTGATTTTGTCCTTCAGACCGCGGAGCAGGTCCAGAATCTGCGCCTGAATCGTCACGTCCAGTGCGGTGGTCGGCTCGTCGGCGATGATGAGCTTCGGCGAGCAGGCGAGTGCCATTGCGATCATGACACGCTGCCGCATACCGCCGGAGAGCTCGTGCGGATACATGTTGTAAATGCCCTCGCTGTTTGCGATACCGACCATCTTGAGAAGCTCGATCGTGCGTCCCTTGACCGCTTCCTTGGTCGGATACTCGCTCTTCTTGTGGAGCATGGTCACCTCGTCCATCTGGTCGCCGATGCGGAAGACCGGATTTAAGGAGGTCATGGGCTCCTGGAAAATCATCGACATAAAGTTGCCACGGAGGTGCTGCATGACATTCTCCGGGGTCTTCGTAATCTCATAGACCTTGTCCCCGGTGTTCAGGCGGATGGAGCCCTCCACCACCTGACCCTGCGGGCGCTGTAAGAGCTGCATGAGCGAAAGGCTGGTCACGGACTTGCCGCAACCCGACTCGCCCACGACGCCGACCGTCTTGCCGAGCGGCACTTCGAAACTCACCGAGTCAACGCTCTTGACGGTTCCCGCGTCCGTGAAGAAGAAGGTGTGGAGGTTTTCAAACTCCACGGCATTTGCCGGATTCTTCATCTCGGTCATGTACTCGCTCTCGGGCACATTCCGCCGGGTTCTTGTCTTCTCGAGCTTTGCTGTAATCTTTCTGTTTTCCTTTGATATCCGCCGCGACTCCCGCGCGGACAGATAGCCGTCATCTCTTGCCATCTTATTTCCTTTCGTTCGCGATCAGCGCTTCATCTTCGGGTCAAAGGCATCTCTGAGTCCGTCGCCCACCAGGTTAAAGGCAAGCACCGTAAGGAGCAGGCAGATACCGGCGGGAATCCAGATGAACAGATAGTTGCTGAGCACATAGGTATTGTTGACATCGTTGATGATATTTCCCCAGGATGCGAACGGGAACTTGACGCCGAGGCCCAGGAAGGACAGAGTTGCCTCGGTCAGAATCACGCCGCCAAGGCTCATGGTGCAGGTGACAATGAGCTGCGGGATGACATTCGGCAGCAGATGCCGGAAAATGCGGTTGATCGGCTTGATACCGGTTGCCTCCGCCGCCGTCATGAACTCCTGCTCGCGGAGCGTGAGGATCTGACCGCGGACCAGTCTGGTGATGGAGGGCCAGCCGAAGAAGCCGAGAATCATCATCAGATAAATCATACGAATCTGCGGATCCACATGCAGCGCGTCCATCGCCGCACCGATGATGATGTAAATCGGGATGCTCGGGATGCAGTAGAAAATATCGACGATGCGCATGATCAGCATATCGACCCAGCCGCCGAAGTAGCCGGAGATACCGCCCATAATCATGCCGATGACGGTCTCAATGATTACGACGATGAAGCCGATGTAGAGCGACACACGGCCGCCGTACATGAGACGGGTCAGCATGTCCATGCCGTTCTTGTCGGTGCCGAGCGGATGTGCCTTAGAGGGCGAAGAATAGGTGTCGTAGACACGCTGCTCTTTGACCTGCATGATATTGTAGGCCTTCGAGGGTGCATCGTACTCGAGCGTGTAGCTCGCCTCGGTGCCGTCGGCATCCTTAAAGGTAAACTCTTTCTTGCCCGCCTCAATCTCGGCAATCAGCTCTTCCTTGAACTGCTTCGAGAAGGTGACATCGCTCATAATCGCATTGATCACATAGCGGCTCGCATACGCATAGGGCTGGCCGTCCTTCGAGACCGTTCCGTCCTCATCCACCGTATAGGTGTCGCTGCCGAGCGTAAAGGAAGTCTCCTGGTTCGTGACCGCCTTCAGAATCGCGAGCTGCGTGTCAAACGGAAGCGCCTCGTTGCCGGACGCCGAAGCCACGGTCGCGAGCGAAGCAAAGGCAATCGGCTCGCTTGCGCCTTTTTTGTAAATCACATAGAAGTCCTTGCCGGCTTCCTCATAGCTGTACTGCACATTGCCCGCGGCAAAATCCGGGGTTCCCTTGCCCTTTGCGAGCACGAACTGTGCCTGCGCAAGTGCCGGGAATGCGTTCTTCTCGACCTGCTGGTAGCGAAGCTCCGTATTTACCTTGACGCCCGCATACTTCTGCGTCTGCTTGTCCGTGCGGTAAAAGAGCTCCGACTCGCCGTAGGGCGAAATCGCACCGCCGACAAAGGAAAATAAAAACATCGCGATCAGAATGAACATGCCGAGCACGGCAATCCGGTTCCGGAAGAAGCGCTTGGTGACCATCGCACCGGGCGACAAAGTCTTAACGCGGCGATCATCATTCAGGGAGTAAGTCGTTTTCTGCTGATTCTGCTCTGCCTTCTTCTCTGTTTCAGACATACAAATTCCTCCCTTCTTATTCAATGCGCACGCGCGGGTCAACCACGGCATACAGAATATCGGTCAACAGGTTGCCGATCAGTGTCAGAATTCCGATAAAGACCAGGTAAAACATCGAGAACGGAATGTCGCCCGATACCATGGCCTGGTAAGAGGTATAGCCGATACCCGGAATCGAGAACAGCTGCTCGGTAATCATGGCACCCGAGAACAGACCCGGCAGTGAAGTGCCCCAGAGGGTCACGAGCGTAATCAGGGTGTTCCGGAACGCGTGGTGATAAATGACGCGGCGCTCGGAGAGACCTTTCGCTCTTGCGGTGCGGATGTAATCGGAGTTCAGAACTTCGAGCATGTTGGTGCGGATAAAACGCATGTAAGCACCGACACTCGCAATGGTAAGCGTCATAATCGGCAACACGAGGTGCATCGCAATATCCCATCTCTGCCCCATCGGCGAGAGGAAATCGTGATTTCTGCCGATCAGACCGTTCAGGTCAAACCACTTCAGGTTGACCGAGAAAATCAGCTTCAGCAGCGATGCAATGAAAAAGGTCGGGAGGGAGATGCCGGCCAGTGCGATGACCGAAATCACATTGTCGGTGGTCGAATACTGCTTCGTCGCCGCGATGATGCCGAGCGGAATCGAAATCAGAATCTCCAGAACCATGACAATCAGGCTCATCCAGAACGAAATGCCGACAACCTGCGCAAACTTCTGGGTGACCGGAACCGTGTACTTCCAGCTGTCACCGAAATCGAGGCGGACTGCCTTCGAAAGCCAGGAAGCAAAGCCCGGGATAATGCCCTTGTCCATACCGTAGGTAGCCGAGAGCTGCTGCATCCACTCGTCAAAAGTCTTGGATCCGGGCTGCTGTGATTTCTGTCTCGCAATCTGCTCGAGATACGAAGTCGGAAGACACCGCATCAGCGCGTAAATCAGAAAAGAGACAATAAACAAAATCACGACAGACCATAAGAGTCGTTTGATAATGTATTTTTTCATAAAAAACCCGCTCTTCCATACAGGTCAGGCGACCGCTCTTCGCGGTTCCTGCTTCTATATCGGGAAAACCGCATCCCTCGCGTTACCGGGGGATGCGGTTACTGCCCGAAAACAACATTTATGGATTTCCGTAGCTACTTACTTGCTCAGCTCCAGGTTCTCGATCTCCGCATACCACTTGTAGAAGGAGGTGATATCCGGTGTGATCGTGTCGGTCTTGATGCGCTCTGCCGAGAAGGTCGTAACTTCCTGTCTCTGGTAGACCGGAACCTCGCAAGCCCAGTCGACAATCTTGTTAAGGCAAGCCTTGTAGAGTGTCTTTCTGTACTCCTGATCGGTCGACTCTCTCGCCTGCAGGATCATGCTGTCGAGGTCTGCATCCTCAATCTGGTAGTGATAGGTGGAACCGCCGTGCTGCTTGCCGCCGTTTGCAACATCGGAGTAGTAAACCTGATACATATCCGGGTCCGGCGTTGACTGCCATGCCGCGCACCAGATTTCAGCCTGTCCGGCCTGAATCTTGTTCCACATATCGGAGACATTGGAGAGATCGTTGATAGTGAGCTTCATGCCGATGTCTGCGAGTGCCTTCTGCGCTTCGGTCATAATCATGAAGGACGGGTGATCGCCCGTGCCGCTGCCCGGCACCATGACCGTGTACTCCATCTTCGCGCCTTCCGGTGCGGAGACAATCTTGCCGTTCTCAACCTTGTAGCCTGCCGCCTCAAAGAAGCCGAGCGCCGCCTTCTTTGCCGCTGCGTACTTATCCTCATCCGACATGCCGGAAGTGTAAATCGGGTTGCCGTTTACATCCTTCGAGAATGCGATCTGGTAGCCGTCGTCGGTCGGCTGCGGTGCCGCCCAGGAGGTGTTGGAAATCGGGTAGTTGATGACGCTCGCTCTGTCACCGTAGTAGGTGCTGACCGCGAGGTCACGGTATGCTGCGAAAATGGTCGCGAAGCCGCGGCGCAGGTTCTTCGAAGCATCGCTGCCCGGCTCCTTGTTGACCGAGATGTTGTGCGAGTTCATGCCGATGTAGCCGTAGCCCAGTGCATCGACCGCAACCGTGTAAATCTTGTCGCCCGAAACTTCGCCGTTGCTGTTTGCCTTCTTGATGGCATCCGCAATCTCGTTCGTGTAGGACGGATTTGCGACATCTGCCGTGCCGGCAAGAATCGAGTTGATATAGTCGGACTGGTTGATGTAGCTCATGCGAAGATTCTTGGTCTTCGGCTCGCCCTGGTCGTAGTACGGATTTGCCTTCAGCGAGACAACGCCGTTCTCGTACTTGTCAAAGACATACGGGCCTGCGCCGAGCGGCTTCGAGGTCTTCGAACGAATCAGGCTGAGGTCGCCCTTCGGGAAGCCGAACTTGTTGTTTGCGTAGTCGTACTGCGCCTTGTCGCCGTAGTAGTGAAGCGGCGAAACAACAATGCCGATCTGGTAGATGGTCTGTGCGTCGACCTTGGTCGTGACAATGCGGAACGTATTGTCACCGGTCTTCTGGATACCGCTGATGTTCGGTGCGGAAGTGCCGGTCTCAACACCGATTGCGAAATCCTGGTAGTTATCCATGAGCTCGGAGAACGGCGTTCCCGCGCTCTCCTTGTCGGACATATCCTTCACGCTGCCGTCATACTTGGCGAGCATTGCGTTGAAGAAATCCATTGCGGTCGCATCCGCCTTGAGATCCGGATAGCCGTAATTTGCCGCGACAGCCGCAATCGAGTCGCCCTCCTTGTTGGAGCCGCTCGCAATGCAGGAATCCACGATTTCTTTCACAAATGCCTCTGCAGCCTTGTGATAGGACTCCCAGAACTTCTTCTGCTGATCCTCGGTCCACTTGGAGAAGTCCGTGTTGTTCTCGCCCGCCTTGACCATCAGGTTAAAGAGGGTGTCGACACCGGTTCTGTACTCTTCCATACCCTGAATCGGCAGGGTAAAGAAGGTCGTGGAGCCGTCATAGGTCGGATCCGAATAGACGTACATCGAGAAAATCACATCGTCGACCGTCAGCGGTTCACCGTCCGAGAACTTGACGCCGTCCTTCAGCTTAAAGTCGTAGTAGACGGTGCCGTCGCTGTTCTCCGTAATCGTACAATCCGAAATGCTGTGGTAGGTATACTGCTTGCCGTTGTACTCTCTGGTCTCGCCCTCAATGCCCTTCAGGACGACGGAGCCGTTTCGATCTGTGGTAAGAAGGCCGGCCGTGCACTGCGTGACCATATCCGAATCCGGCACAGTCTCGTAAAAGAACGGCGAGAACTTACCGTTGAACTCACCGCTTGCGTATACCAGGCTGTCGCCGGTATTACCCGCCTGCGAATCCCCCGATTTCTGTGTTCCGTCCGAGGCTCCCGTGTCCTTCTTCGAAGAACAACTCGCCAGAAGCGAAACTGCCATGGTCGCTGCTAAAAGGGAAGCAACGACACGTCTTGTCTTTCTCATACCCTTCTCCTCCTTCGGATTGTTGGTTGCCGCACATACCGTATGCGCGACGACTTGCAAACAGAACGCCCCTCCCTTGCAGGGCCATTCCGGTGATGCCGATTTTTATAACTCCGTCAGACGCCAGTTGCGAATCACCCGGTCCGTCTGCCGGAAAAATAACACAAAGGTCAGCAAAAACAGGAACTGCATCAGGAGCACCAGTCCCTCGCTCAGTGTCCGCGCGCTATGGTTCAGCAACATACTGAGGAGCTGTGCGAAAAAGAACAGTGCGCCGAACAGTCCGGCGAGCGCCGCCCGCATTTGTAACCCGGTAAACAGCTGTCTATAGAGCCGTCCGTTCACGCTGCCCGTGGCATTCTGTACAAAGCCGACCAGGGTAATCCCCGTGAGCAGCATACAGACCAGTTCCAGCGCGTAAGGCAAAAGGAGCAACACCGTATGTGCGACCGCCACCTTGGGAAGAAACCCCGGCAGCAGCGCGAACGGCCAGAGCAAAAGATAACGGATTGCAATCAACCGGTTCTCCTGCTTTGCGCTCTCCTTCTCCCGCATATCCAGATAACGCTCCGCCCTCTCCTGCATAGCCTCTTTCGAGAGAGCACCGCCCCGGTCATAGGGCGTACGGAACATTCCCATCAGGCAAGATCCGACAAATCGTAATTGTCCAGATAAGCCGCCGCTGTCTCACAGACCTGCTTTAAGCAGTCCCCCTCAAACGGGCTGTCGAGTCCCGCGTTCTTCAGCAGTTCCGTGAAGACGACGCTACCGCCCTGACTCGTATAAGCCATGTAGTGCTTCCACGCGTCGTTCTGATCCTTCTGAATCCGGTTCCAGAACTGGAGTGCGACCGTCTGTGCGAGGCAGTAATCGATGTAGTAGAACGGCAGCGAGTAAATGTGATGCTGTCTCTGCCAGTTCTGTCCCTCTGCGTAGAACGGAATATCGCCGTCGAGCTTCATCCACGGCTGGTAAATGCCAATCAGCTCTTTCCACTTGGCATGCCGCTCGGCCGGAGTCAAATCCGGGTTCTCGTAGACGATGTGCTGGAAGTGATCGACCATCGTGCCGTAGGGAATGAAGGTCAGACCGCCGGTCAGATGGGAGTAGAGATACTTCTTGGCATCCTTGCCGAAAAACTCCTCGGCAAAAGCCTCCGCAAAGTATTCCATCGACATCGAGTGCACTTCGCAGGCCTCAAGGCTTGGCGCTACGGTCCCCATCGGCACGCGATCACGGTTTAAGTAGGCCTCAAACGCGTGCCCGGCCTCATGGGTCACAACTTCCACATCATGCTGGGTGCCATTGAAGTTTGCAAAGATAAATGGGGTTTTATAGTCCGGAAGCTCCGAGCAGTAGCCGCCACCCTGCTTTCCCTTGGTCGAGAGCAGATCCATGAGCTCATCGTCAATCATGTGATTGAAGAACTCGGCGGTCTCCGGAGAACGCCACTCGTAAAAATGCTTTGCCGCCGTGACAATGTCGTCCGGCGTGCCCTGCGGCTTCGGATTGCCCGAGCGAA
The DNA here is from genome assembly GCA_000242235.1 of Stomatobaculum longum. Lineage (GTDB taxonomy): Bacteria > Bacillota > Clostridia > Lachnospirales > Lachnospiraceae > Moryella > Moryella longum. Next base: position 271,352 of record JH590863.1, on the reverse strand, counting down.
ACTCCATCGCGTTGTCGGCGTAGCTCATCGGATATGTCTTGCCGAGGCGCTTTGCCTGTCTCTCGTAGACCTTGACCGCCACCGGCACCACATACTTTTGCACGGCCTCGCGGAACTTTTCGACATCGGCCTTGTCGTAGCAGTTTCTCTGCATGCGGCAGTAGCCGACCGGCAGGAAATTGTCGTGGCCGAGCTTTTTACCGATGGTATCCCGAAGGTGCACCAGCTTGTCATAGAGTCTGTCGAGCTCTTCCTGGTTATCCTTGTACCACTGTCCCTCCGCCTTCCAGGCCGCGAGGCGTCTCGCATCGTCCGGGTCATTCTTAAACGGCGTCATCTGCGAAATGGTATAGACACCGCCCTCAAACGGAATCTGTGCGCTCGCGAGCAGCTTCTCGTAAGCGGTGACAAGCTCATTCTCCTGCTGAAGTTCCGGGATAATCGCCGGAGAGAAGGTCTTCAGCGCGAGCTCCGCATTGGTGAAGAGGATGCTGCCGTACTTCTCCTCAAACTCCTTGCGGAAGGGAGAAGCGAGCAGAGCCTTGGTCCACTCCTGGCTGTACTCCTGGATCTGCGGCGAGGCATTGTTCCAGTAGTTCTCTTCCTCGTCGTAAAACTTGTCCGTTGTGTCAATCGAATGGCGAATCGAAGCAAGGGCGGACATCGTCGATACATGTCTGTCCAGCTTGTCGATTGCGAGGAAAGCTGCCTCCGCCTCTGCGAAAGTCTTTGCCTCCTGCAGCGCTTTGATCAGCTTCTTCTCTTCTTCGGCGATGCTCTCAACCGAAATCCGCTCGTACTGCATTTCCTTGAACTTCATGCTTATCCTCCGTGGTCTTGATACACATAAATCAAGCGTTACTAGAATAATACCTCATTTTCCCCATAGCGGCAATGCCTTCCTATTGTTAGTGGTGTATAATTGCTATGTCCTACACGAATAACACTGTTTTATCCGTCCATCTGTACAAGTTTAAGCCCTTACTTTTGTACATTTTTATGGAATTGCCCTGTCGGTTTTTTGCGTGTTCCTTACAGGGCAGTTGTATTTTTATAAGTATACGGCTTTTCTGTCCGGATATCCTGTAGAGAAGAGCAGTTTCGAAATTTCCCGGCAGGCCTGTGTCGTCCCGTCCGCGGCGCGAAGAATCCGCCGGTATTTTTGTATCTGCGGCCACCACGCGCGCCGCCGTTTTTCGATTTCCTCTGCGGTGAGATCGCCAAGATTTCTCACATAGAGGCCGAACTTCTTTCGCTCCGCCACCAGCGCGGTCAGCTTCTGCTCCTCCTGCTGCGGCCGGCAGAGCTGAAAGATTCCAAAGTATAAACTTTCATAGACGCTGTTTAAACCGCCGTGATTCACGAAGAGACGGGTCTTCTTGAGCAGTGAAAGTTGCTCCGTGCGGCGCACAAAGCTAAGCCGCTCACTTCCGAGGCGTTTTTGTAAGTCCGCTGCGGCCCCTCCCGCGCTCACAATCACCCTTTTTCCCCGAAACAGCGGGCTCTGTAAAAGCGTCTCCAGTTTACCCGCGCGCGCCGCAAAAATACTGCCGAACGAGAGGTAGATATCGCAGTCCTCATAGCGGATATCGGGCTTCAGGCGGTCTCGAATCGTGGTTCCCACAAAGACAAAGGAGCGCGGAAAGCTCCGCACAAAGGGTTGAAATTCCGGGGGCGTAAAGACCAGCGTCTTATCGCCCGCATTGACAAAGAGATCCAAAAGATGACAGCGTGGCAACCCTTCCCGCCTGCGAAAGTGCCGTTCGCGCCGGTATAGCTCTAAAAATTGCGGCAGATGCCGTCCGATCAGCTTTAGACTCGGGAGCAGCAAATTTGTCCCAAGTAACACAGGCAGATTGTAGGCGAGGGTCGTGCAGAGACAGACGGACGGCACTCTGAATTGTTTCGCGAGGTTCTTTCCGAACGAACACATCGAATCATAGAGCAAAAGATCCGGCGGATTCTCTCGGATTTCCCGCCTGTAGCGCAGATAGCAGCGCCGGTTCAGCGCGAGCAGTCCGCGGTAGAGCGAGAAAAAGTCCGCCGTCAGCCGGTCGAGCGGATAGCGCGAAAAGTCCACACAATAGGGATGAAAGTGCGCGCCCGTCGCCGTGACCAACTCCCTGTACGTTTCGGTGCAATACCAGTCTACCCGAACGCCTGCCCTGACAAGCCGCGCGAGCACCGGGTACACAGCCTGCAGGTGCCCGTATGCCGGGGTCGAAAAAAAGACCACCCGTTTGCCTCTCATTGTCCTTTGCATCTTCTGCCTCAGAGCTGTAACAGCAGCAGGTTGCAAGTGAGTCCCGCCGCAGTCCCGCAGAGAAGCACCCGATCTCCCTCCTTTATCCTGCCCTCCTCAAGTAGTGCACAGAGCACATAGGGAATCGAGGCCGAGACCATGTTGCCGTATTGCCTCACCCGGTCCACATACTTTTCCGCCGGAATGCCGAGGCGGCTCATGATAAAGGGCAGTGCCTTGCTTGCCTGATGCGGCACGATGATATCGACCTCCGAACAGGAAATGCCGCTCTTTTCCTCAAACTCCCGGAAGAGTTCCGGCAGCTTTTTCGCACTGAGACTCAAGATGCTCTTCCCCTTCATGTCAAAGCAGTAGTCCGCTCTGTCCTCCGTGCGGTACTTCATGGCGGAGTGCAGTGTCCCGCCGCCGCGAATCTCAGTGGAATGCGCCCCCTCGGAATAGGTGCGTATAATGCTGTCCATGACACCTTGCTTCTCGTTTTCCGTGCGGCTTATGACAAAGGCCGCGGCGCCGTCCGAAAAGAGCTCATAACTCTCCTGCTGCGCCTCATTTAAGCCCTCAGAGGCAATATCGCTCGAGACAATCAGAACATTCCGGTAGCGTCCCGCAGCGATGAGATAGGACATCATGTCGAGCGCTGTCACAAAGCTCGTACAGGTCGAGTTGATGTCCATCGCGGGAATATTTCTGCCTTTTGCGAGCTGCTCGTGAATTAAGGCCGCATTGCAGGGAATGGGCTGCATCATAACCGCACTCGCAGAGACGATGCAGTCAATCTCCTCGATTTGCATCTTCGCTATCGCAAGGGCACGCCGCGCCGCCTTGACCGCCATATCGAGTTGCGTCTCGCTCCCGTTTGCGCGGTAGCGGCACTCCCCGTGAAATTCCATCGTGTTTTCCGGCGCATACTTTCCGTAGCCCGCAATTCGGATGTTTCTCATCTCTGCCTGCTCTCCTTTCCAAGTCCAACGCTTCCGTCTTGTTTCGCAGTGCTCACTCCAGCGTCTGCTTCGGTTTCAACTTTATCTTGCATTGCTACAATGTTCTCATTTGCATTGCTCACTTCTTCCTGCGTTTCAGGATGCACTTCACCGCTTTTCGCAGATACGCTTTTTCGTTGCTACGCTTCTTTTGTTTGTATCATACACAGGAAGCACGGCAGTCGCTTTGCCATTCTCCCAAATCCATGCCTTCCGACTGTGACGGAGGACGCCCGGGTGGCGGCGACAAAGCGCTTCGGCAGCGATTGTTTGCCGTACACGGCACGACTGCCCGATTGCGCCAAACCCACTATAAGCTCTCGGAATCACTCGGTTATCCGTCGACACATCTTTTCTAAAACCTCCCGTTTCCGCTTCGCACGCCCACGCTGTCTCCCGGCGACATATCTTTTCTAAGCCGCTCATTTCCACTCCGCGCGCCCACGCTGTCTCCGAACGGCACTTCTTTTTTAGTCTCCGATTTTCCGCTCCACGCGCTTCATCTTTCTCTGAAAATCGGACACATAGGGCGCAAACGCGATTTCCGGGCAGTGAAACTTCATCTTTTCCGCGAGGCGCGCAAATTCCCGCCGAATTTGCGCTGAGGTAGCGGAACTTTCCCGCTCCAGAAAGACCGTCACATGCGCTTTGCCATCCTGCAAGACCTTATAATTTTGCACTCCTTCCGCATAAATCACGCAGCGGCTTATGAAGTCCGGAAAGACCGCGACCTCTTTTCGACGAATGCCCGCAAAATAAAAGACATCGTCTTCTCTTCCCTCAATGTATCGAATCAGAGTTGCCGGATTCCCGCAAGGGCAGTGCCCCTTTTTCTCAACCAAAATGTCATTCAGGCGGTAGCGGACGATGGGCTGCGACTGCCGCGTAAAGTCCGTGACGATGGGCACAAAGCGGTGCGCGTCCAGATACTCTCGTTCAATCAGCACAAGTTCCTCGTTTAAGTGAAAATTCCCGCATTCGCAGACATAGCCGAGGAAGCCCTCCGTACACTGGTAGGCCTGGTGGATGAAGGGAAGCCCGAATTGTACCTTTAGGTAGGCGGCATCCTCCGCGCGCAGCACTTCCGCGACCGAGATTACTTTTTCGGGATTGATTCTAAGTTCTCCGCGCTCCATGGCCCGCGCGATGCCGAGTAAGACCGACGGCGGCGCGACCAGCAAAGTCGGACGGTAGTCCGCGAGTTCCGAAAGATTCTCTCCCATGTCTCTCAGGAGGTCAAAGTAGCGAAACCGGATCAGCTTGGAATCGATGGTCTCGTAGAGATTATTGTCCGCGCGAAGAAAAAAGGCGATGCGGTGCCCGAAAAGTTTTCCCTTCGGCAAAAACTTGGCGAGCACCGTTCCCGCCCAGAGCGCCCGCTCCCTGTCGCTCACCAAAAAGAGTCCGCGTGCCCCGCTGGTTCCGGAGGACAGCCCCACGGAAATAACACCGAGTTTCTCCGAAAATTCCCGCTGCTTTTCGCCGTCAATTGCGAGAGAAAGTGCCTCGTCCCGGTCTATGCCGACACAATTCAGCGCATTGAAATGCTCCATCATGAACTCTTTGTTCATCAGGGGCAGTTTCCGAAAGTCTTCGAAGCTATGAACGGAAAGCGCCTTAAAATACGGGGAATGCTGTTTTAAATAGGCGAGTTGCCGAAGCACCCGCTGCTTTTGATAGCTTCGCAGCGCCTTTCTCGTACGGAAGCGCCGTAAGTAGCGCGCCCGGATAAAATACCAAACGACCGCCAAACGCTCTCTCATCCCCGGATGACCTCCTCGATTCCGCGGTCATGGCTAAAGCAAAGCCGTATGCCGTCCGAGCGCATGCGCGAAAGAATGCGATCGTTTTCCCGATAGGCGCGCATATCATCCTGCACAAGCCGCGCAAGAAAGCGGAGTTCGTTTGCCCGCCCCACGAATTCGTTGCCCCAGCTTGCATCCGCCCCGAGAAAGATCTTATTTTCTATCAGACAGCAGAGCTGCCCCCGCGCGTGTCCGTCCATCTGCGTTAAGAGAAGGCTCCCGTCCCCGAAAAAATCGCAGTAGGAAAAATACGCATTCTTCTCTTCCCGAAGCTGCTCCCGCCGAAGCACCGTGCAGTGCGCCGCAAACCAGGGCGGTAAGAGTCTTTGAAAAATCAAATCCCCAAGTCGGTTGCGGCGATAACGCAAAAAGGCGTCCCGGCTCAGCACAATCCGCGCCGACTGAAAGTGCTTCACGCAGCCGATGTGGTCCGGATGCAGGTGAGACAGAAAGAGGTAGCTTATCTCCTCCGGCTGAATGCCGTCCGCCATCAGCTGATTCCGAATCTCATCCGCTGGGCGCACAGAGGTCGGATTCAACAGATGGTAGAGCCGCCCCTGTAACCCTAAGGTAGAGATTTCACTGCTATAGCCGGTGTCAAAGAGGAGATAGCCCTGTCTCGCGTGCCGAATTAAAAAGACGCCCGCTGGAAACTGCCGCTTTTCATGCGGGTATCCCCGAAACACCGTGTGCAAATCGTTGGTGCAGTATCCGCAGGCATAGTAGCGAATACTCTCAACGGACTTGAACGCTGTCATCGCTCTCCCTTCGCATACTTCCGAATTCCCGCGCGTAGGCTGACAATAGGCCTGTAGCCGAGTTCCCGCTCTGCTTTCTCGATGTTTAAGGTCTGACTGTAGCCGAGCGTACATATCGTGTAACGCGTAAACGGCGGCTCTCCGTTCAGACGGAACAGACGGTAAACCCGTTCCGTCAAGCTCGCGACGCCGTACAGGAAGCCGAGCGGCAGGCGCAGGTACCGCGGCTTTTCGCCGAGCGCCCGAAAAAGTTCCTCGAGAATTGCCCGAAATTCCCGCGGTTCGCCGTTCGTGATGTTGTAGACCTCCCCTGCCGCGGCCTCGCTCTCGATTGCAAGCCGCAGGGCGAGCGCTGCATTTTCCACGCAGGTGATGTCCACGAGATTGTGTCCACCCCGAAAGAGCGGAATGCCACTCCGCCGGTTTGCTTTGATGAGCCTCGGGATAATGCTGCTGTCTCCGACGCCGAAGAGGCCCCGCGGGCGTATGATGACACAGGGAACGCCCCGCTGCTCCCGCAGCACTTTCTCCGCCAAAATTTTGCTCTCGATATAGTAGTTCAGACAATTCGAGGCGTCGCAGTCCGTTTCGCGTATATTCAGGCGGTCGCATTTCCCGGCGTAAATACTCGGCGAAGAGACAAAGACCAGGCGCTTTACTTTATTTTGTTTGCAGGCGCGGATGACCCGCTGCGTGCCGCGCACATTGGTCTCCATAAAGTCGGAGCGCTTGCCCCAGACCGTAGAGAGCGCCCCCGCGTGAATCACAAAGTCCACGCCCTTTGTCGCCGCCGTGATATCCTCCTGCCTGCAGAAGTCCCCGACAAAGAGTTCCGCGGCTTCCGCGCCGTCCGCGCGGAGCGCTTCGAGTTTATCCCGCTTTCTCCCGAAAGCGACCACTTCATAGCCGTGCGCGAGCAACTCCCGAACCACATAGCGTCCCAGGAAGCCGTACGCGCCGGTCACCAATACTCTGCTCATCTTCCTCCCCGCTTCTTTCAAAATACAAAACCCCGGCCGCAACAACGCGCAGCCGGGGCAAAGCAACTACGCCTACAAAATCAGACCAAACTCTCCTGTGGAACGGTTTGCAGCATAATTACATCCATGCTTATCAATACGCTATTTATCATAACGGTTCGGCGAGGCTTTTTCAACACGGCAGCTTTTTCATTCTCAGTGGCATCCGTTCCACCTGATCTCGCGTTTGTTTTCACACAATCCTGTTTCAAACAATAAACAAATTATTCTTCAATCAGAATGGTCTTCTTCTCCGGCAACTTTGCCTCTATCTTCTTCGGGATGCTGAGTTTCAGGACACCCTGTTCAAACTTGGCTTTCACATCCTCTCATCCCCGGTTGCCGACGAATTCAGTCCCTTTACCAGACGCCTCGCAAGGTCATAGGCACCGCAATATGAGAATACTTCTTCTCTGTTACGAAAAGTCAGCCTTCTCTTCGTCCGAGAGAACCGTCGTATTTCCTATGTGCCATTTTGCGATATTCCGATGGAAACAGCCCTGTATTGGTTTTGAAATTTGCCGCAAATCTTCCGGCATTGGAATACCCGACAGCCGAAGCAACCTGCTCGATTACAAGGTCTGTAGAGACCAGAAGCATTTCCGCGTGACGCATGCGTCGCTGTTGGATGTATTCGGAAATCGTACAGTGATAGGTTTGCTTAAAAAAGGTCTTCAATTTTGTGGTGCCCATACAGGCGATTCGTGCAAGCATTTCCAGCGGAAGCTCCGAGTTGAAATGATCACTGATGTATGAAGCAACATTACTCAAGGCATCCATGTCCTGCTTAGATATTCTTCCGCAGCTATCATTTTTGCTGTTCTTTCCACGTTCATAAACAAGAGAGACTGCTTCCGCAACCTTGGCCTCATAAAACAACTTTGCCGGTATGCCTTCTCCTCTATACTCCCAAACCTGACGCAAAAGCTGTGACATTTCCGGGAAGTCGAGTGTTTGCCCAACGCGACTGAATGCCTCCTGCGGAGGAATGTAGTCATCCGGGTAGCTTTCCCGCAGATACTTTTCATAATATGCGGGAAATACTTCAATTCCCACGGAACGGATCGGAATATTCTTATGCATCATAGATCGATATACCTCATGTCCCCCGTGAAAGGTTTTGACACACCCTGCGGTTAAGCGGTGGTAAGGGTTCAACTCCTCCCCGGACACAGAGTCATAGTAGGTAATGCTTAAACACTCCGGCGTAGTCAGGGATATCAAATGATCCTCGAAAAAATAGAAATCGTGGATTTTAATATCAAACAAATCTTTCTCTCCGTAGACCCAGTAATATCCGCAGGCTACGCCCTTTGGAGCGAGGTACACTTTTCCGGCAGGGCTGAAGTTGTGTGTTGACTTACTCTCAACAAAACCGCTGCGGGTAAGCCACTCTCTGTAAAATTCGTTGACTTCCATACGCAATCCCCTCGAAATCATACATATCGGACGCGATTTCATACGCATCAGACAAACCGTTCTCAACTGTATTGTTTTGCTTTTCCTGATTTTTTATACTGTTTTTTGATTAGTTAAATCTAATACTATACTACCACCGCGTCTCTTGCACTGCAATGTGTACACTGAAAGGGAGGGCATTTGTTATGACAAGCGAAACAAACCGCAGGAAACAGAAACTTACAGTCAAGGATCTTATTACAGTCGGTGTCTTTTCCGCCATCATATTGATATGTATTTCCTTGAGCGGGGGGCCCTTTGCAATGTTCCCGGCCCTGACCTTTTATTTTCCGGTAGGCGCGGCGCTTCTCGCCGGACCGGTATATCTTTTACTGGTCGCAAAAGTGCCAAAACCAGGACCGATTTTTATTGCGGGGCTGATGATGGCAATCTTCTGCTATGTGACCGGCATGCATATCGGCATGAGCATCGGCTATCTGGCCGGAAGCGCACTGGCCGATCTGGTGGCAAGGACCGGACGCTATCGAAATATAAAAATCAACATTCTCTCCTACATTGTTTTCTGCCTCGGCGGAACCGGGTCCTATCTTGCGTATTTCATCAATCCGCAGGCCTGGGTAAGCCGGATGTCGGAAAAGGGCACACCGCAGGAATATCTGGATACAATGGCAGCAACCGTCAACCATTGGATTTTGATATCCATGTTGGCAGGCACTGTTTTGGTCGCCTTATTCAGCGGTTTTGTCGGCAGTCGACTGTTAAAGAAACAATTTGAAAAAGCGAGAATCACGGCATGATACGAAGTGCGAACACAGAAAGCCGTCACGGGCTGTCATTTGATCCCCGCACAAAAATTATTCTGCTGATTCTATGCGTGATTTCAGCGATGATTGCGCCCTCTCTCTCCTATGAGAACTTACTCGTTTTTGCGATTACCATATTCGGGTGCGCAAGCGGGAAAACACGCGAATCACTGTTCCGGGCAGCCTTTTACGGCGTCTTTTACCTGCTGACAACACGGATTATGTCGCTTGAAAAAGGAACGCTTTACACGGTGTTCACATCCTGGCTCGGCTTGTTTTATACGGTCTTCCCTTGTGCTTTTCTGGCAAACATTATCATTTCCACGACGAAGGTCAATGAATTCCTGACCGCGATGAACAAGGCACATATTCCCAAGCAACTGGTTATTCCGTTGGCGGTCATGCTTCGGTACATTCCCACAGTTTGTGAGGACTGGGGGTATATCAAGGACGCCATGCGGCTCAGAGATGTAACCCCCTCCTTGTTCGGCTTTCTGAAAAACCCGGTCATGACGGTGGAATGTCTCTATGTCCCTTTGCTGATGGCAGCTTCCAATGCAGCAGATGAACTCTCTGCCGCCGCAGTGACTCGCGGGATAGAGAACCCAACGCCACGCACCTGCCTTCTTGAGATTCGCTTCCGAGGAAGGGACCGTATTGTCACAGTTCTTGCAGCTTGCATTTTTGTGCTGGGTCTTATTTGGGAAAGGATTGTGTCGCCATGATTACGTTTCAGCATGTATCTTTTTCATATGACTCACATAGGATGCAGGCGAAAACACATAGAACTGAGGGTTTACATGACATCAATTTCACGGTGAAGGACGGAGAATGCGTCCTTCTCTGCGGGAAAAGCGGCTGCGGAAAAACCACCATGACGCGCCTTGTGAACGGACTTATCCCGAATGTCTATCCCGGTAAGCTGACCGGGAATGTTCTGCTTGACGGACAGAACCTTTCGGAACTTCCGATGTACGAAATCGCATCCCTTGTCGGTTCGGTGTTTCAGAACCCAAAGACACAGTTCTTCAATGTGGATACAGACAGTGAGATTGCGTTTGGCGTGGAAAACCAGGCCTTGCCCAGGGAACAGATTGCGCAAAAAGTGGCTGCCGCCGCAAAGATTCTGGAGATTGAAACTCTGCGCGGAAGGAATATTTTCTCTCTTTCGGGCGGAGAAAAGCAGAAGGTTGCTTTTGCCTCTGTATATGCCATGAATCCCATGGTTTATCTTTTGGATGAACCATCCTCCAATCTGGATATGGAGACAGTTGATGCTTTAAAAACTCATCTCAAAGAGCTTAAGTCTCAGGGAAAAACCATTCTGATTGTCGAACACCGCCTCTATTACCTGATGGATATCGTTGACCGAATCCTTGTATTGGATGAAGGGCAGATAACAAAAAATTACTCTGCCAAAGAATTCCTGACCTTGACAGACAAAGAACGCCGAATGATGGGGCTCCGAACCACCGACCTGCGAAAAGAGCTTCCCGAGCTAATTGCGAAGAAAGAACAGGAAAACAGTCTGGAGCTCAAAAATGTTTCCCTGTTCTACAGGAAAGAAACCGTGATGAGAAATATCAGCGCAAAATTCTCACGGGGCGAGGTAATTGCACTTGTCGGGAAAAACGGAACCGGTAAAACGACCTTTTCGCGAGCCCTCTGCGGATTGCACCAAGAAATCAAAGGAGATTTTTTCCGGGATGGCAAAATCATCTCAACAAAAAGGCGGCAGAAAATTTCCTATATGGTCATGCAGGATGTGAATTTTCAGCTTTTTGCAGAGAGCGTGGAAGCAGAATGCTCCTTCGGCATTCGTAACCCGAATGCAGCTCTGATCGCAGAAACGATGGACACGCTGAATCTGACCCCCTTTGCCGAACAGCATCCCGGTACGCTTTCCGGCGGACAAAAGCAAAGACTGGCCGTCGCTGTGGGACAGATCTGTAAAAAAGAACTGATTGTCTTTGATGAACCTACCAGCGGATTGGATTATGAGAGCATGACAAGCGTCGCCAAAATAATCCGCACCCTCTCCGAACAGGGGAAAATCATATTTGTTGTGACACACGATTATGAATTTCTTTGCAGGACATGTAGCCGCATACTTGCTTTTTCCGACGGTGAAATCAGCGACGATTTAAAATTCCGAGCGGATAACAAGGCACAGATAGCGCAATTGTTCTTTTCTGCCGTGGAGACAAATAGGGGAGGTGATCTGTTTGAATAAGGGAAGAGAAAAACCGGTCAAATTACTTCTTACATGGGCCGGTAGCGGCAAATGGTACTTATTTGCCTCTGTCTTGTGTGCATTTTTGAGCGGACTGCTTGTAATCGGACCGTATGTCGGCATTTATCGCTTGATGGACACCGTCCTACTGGGAACGCTGACAAAGAAAGAATTGACGGACAGCATCGTTCCGGTAACCGTCACAACTATTCTCCGCATGGTCCTGCTTGGTCTGTCCGGCGTGCTCTCGCACAAAGGTGCTTATAACACCCTGTTTCGGGTGCGCTGCATGCTCATAGAACACCTGGCGAAGGTTCCGCTTGGATATGTCAACGAGCGGAGCACCGGTGAAATCAAAACCGTCTTAAATGAGAACATCGAGAAGTTAGAGTTATGTCTTGCACATAACATTCCGGAGCTTGTCAGCTACCTCACCGGTCCTATTGTTATTTTCGCTTATCTCATGACGGTGAATGTTCCGCTGGCACTCATTTCCCTGCTTCCTCTCCTTTTGGATATTCCGGTGATGATGGCGGTGTTTCAAAAAATGTCTGATATGTTGCCGGAGGCCAACGAGTCCCTTGCCGGCTTCAATTCCGTCATGGTCGAATACATCCGCGGAATGCGTCTGATTAAGGCATACCGGATGGGCAGCAAATCATTTCAAAAATTCAGAGAAGCCATTCTCGACGGAAACAGAGCGTGGAACAGAATCTCAAAAAAGACTGCCCCTTTGTATGCTGTCTTTATTCTGATACTGGAGTCCGGACTTTTGCTGATTGTTCCACTGGGCGGAAGACTTTTCCTGCGCGGAACGATCACAGGCAGCGTATTTCTCCTGTTTACCTATATCGGTTCCTTGTATTTGACGGAATTGCTCCCGCTTCAGCAGCTTTCTGGCAATTTCGCGCAGGCGTTCAGCGGCATTACAAAAGTAAAAGAAATACTGGAACTTCCAGTTTTTGAAGGCGGAGATGCTTTCCCCGAACGCCGTGATATCACACTAAAAGGCGTGCGCTTTTCCTATGACAGAAAAACAAATGTGCTTGAAAATTGCAACCTGTGCATCCGCGAAGGCGAAAAAGTCGCCGTTATAGGCGCCTCCGGCGCGGGTAAAAGCACGATTGCCGCACTGATTTCCCGTTTCTACGACCCGGATGACGGAGAGGTTCTGATCGGAGGAAAAAATGTCAAAAGCATTCGATACGAAACACTCCTTGCGCATATATCTCTCGTCTTTCAGAAGACTTTCCTGACACGAGACTCTGTCTTTGACAATATTCGCATGGGGATGAATGCTTCTTTGGAGCAGGTTAGAGAAGCTGCACGTGCAGCACAAATTGACGATTTCATCATGTCCCTCCCCGACGGATATGACACAAAAGTCGGAAGTTACGGTTCCCGCTTTTCGGGCGGTGAAAAGCAGAGAATTGCCATTGCACGGGCAATTTTAAAAAATGCGCCGATTTTGATTCTGGATGAAGCGACAAGTGCCGCCGATCCGGAAAATCAGATGGAGATTGACAAAGCAATCCGGAACCTCTCCAAGGGGAAAACCGTCCTCATCATTGCTCATCGACTCAGTGTGGTCGGTATGTGTGACAAGGTTGCGGTGGTAGAGAATCATACGATTTCCGATATCGGCACACATGATGAACTGCTTTCGCGCAACAACTATTACCGAAGAAGTTGGGAAAGCTATGAATCGGCAAGGTCTATCACCTATGGGAAAGGAGGAATCGGAGGATGACAGATAAAAATCTTTTCCGTAAGAATGCCCTGTTTTACCGCGGTCTGATATTGACCGTTTTGGAGGGACTCCTTTCCGGAAGTAACTATATTGTCATTTACGCAGTGCTCAAAATGCTGTACGACGGTACTGCTTCTATGCAGCGCATCTTCAGTCTATCCGGCCTCGTCGGAGCTATCTTTGTGATACGACTAGTCATTTACAGCATTGGCTATACACAGAGCCAAATCGGTGGCGCCGAGGTGTCTAAAAACATTCGTCTCGGCCTTGGCGATAAGCTTAGGAAGCTTCCGTTATCCGGCTTTACGGAAAAGCGCGAAGGTCAATACATCAATATTATGACGGCAGATGTCAATAGTTATGAACAGATTCTGACGCATAAACTTGCCTCTCTTGTGAAAAACGGGATTCTGTCCGTAATCGTGATTTTCTTTATCGGTGTTCTGTATTTCCCGGCTGCGGTCATCCTACTGTTTTCTCTTCTTCTGTTGCTCCCCGAAATGTGGCTGTCGTTTCGAATTGTGGGAAAGTACGGTAAGGAAAAGAATGCCGTTACGGCCGAGGCGGTAGGACAAATCGTCGAGTACATCGACGGAATTCAGGCCTTCCGGGCCTATGGAATGGGAGGCACTAAAAACAGAAACACAACAGCTGCCCTGCGGAAATTCAGCACAGTCAGTTATCAATATGAAGCACACGGGATTCCGGTTAATTTTGCTTTTAACATTGTAAATTGGCTTACCGTTCCGCTGATTATGTGGATTGGATTCATCCCCTGGCAATCCGGAGCCATCCACGCAATCAATTTCCTGTTTCTGTGCATGATGCCGATGGTTTTAGCAAAGCTGACCGCTGCAATTTCGGTTGACATGTTCAGTTACAGGAATCTCCTGATCTCAAAAACAAACATCCAAAACCTGTTGACAGAAAAGGAAGAATCAAAGAGCAAAGATATCTTTTCGCCTAAAGAGCACGGCATCTCCTTTCATGATGTGTCGTTCTCTTATGTGGAGGGAGAACCTGTTCTGAAAAAAATGAGTTTCGCAATACCGGATCACAAGCTAACCGCAATCGTGGGTGACTCCGGATCAGGCAAATCAACAATTCTGAATCTGATTGCGAAATATTATAATCCGGAAAGCGGGGACATTGACATCGGCGGACAATCGATCCGCCATGTCAATGCGGAAGATGTACTGGATATCCTCTCTATGGTCGATCAGGACACGTTTCTGTTTCATGAAACAGTACGGGAGAACATACGCCACGCAAACCCTTCCGCTACGGATGAGGAAATAGAAATCGCCTGCAAAAAAGCGAACTGTGACACATTTATCCGAAAAATGAAAAAAGGGTATGATAGCTCCATCGGTGAAAACGGCAATCTGCTTTCCGGCGGTGAGCGACAGCGACTTTCGATTGCTCGGGCCATATTGAAAAACAGCCCGATTCTGCTTCTGGATGAGGCAACCTCCTCTTTGGACATTGAGAATGAACTCGCTGTCAAACAGGCAATTTCAAATCTGCTGCAGGAAAACAAGACCGTTGTGATGATTGCTCATACCTTGTCTGTTATAAAAAATGCCGCCCAAATCCTCGTCGTGGCAGACGGAAAAGTTGCGGAGTCCGGGACCCATGAGCAGCTTTTAAACCTGGGAGGTAAATATACCGCCATGTGGAATGCCGAACAGGCCATTACGGCATAAAAACTTAAGCTAAATCCAGAAGTCACAAAAAAGCTGCCGCAATACTGCGGCAGCTTTTTCATTCTCAGTGGCATCCGTTCCACCTGAACTCGCGTTTGTTTTCACACAATCCTGTTTCAAACAAATTATTCTTCAATCAGAATGGTCTTCTTCTCCGGCAACTTTGCCTCTGTCTTCTTCGGGATGCTGAGCTTCAGGACACCCTGTTCAAACTTCGCCTTCACATCCTCTTCTTTCACATGTGTGCCCACATAGAAGCTTCTCTGCATGGAACCCGAATAGCGTTCCTGCCGAATCAGCTTGCCATCCTGATCCTTCTTCTCTTCGTCCAGCCCCTTTGCGGCACTGACCGTGAGATAACCGTTGTTCAGCTCCACCGCGAGCTCATCTTTCTTGAAGCCCGGCAGATCAATGTCCAGCTCATAGCTGTCCTCTTTCTCATGCACATCGGTCTTCATCAACATTCTCGCGCGGCGTCCGTACAACTTCCGATCCGTCTGATCTGCCCCTTTCAACGCCGGGAAATCAAACCAATCATCAAATAAATTCTCACCAAACAGACTCGGTACTAACATACTCTTACCTCCTTAATAGTCCTCGACCGTAAGGTCGAAGCTGATTTAGGGGAAGGAGGGTGAACTCTCTTTTGCTTACTCTCTGTTCCTCTTTACAGTGCCCATTATACCTCTTTTATTAGCACTGTCAATAGATGAGTGCTAATGATTATGTGAACTTATTGTGAACTATCGCTCTGTTTCTCAGGTGACTGCACGACCTCTTTTGATTGAAGCCGCCTGCACTTTCTATGATTGGTCGGAGTTCTGTCCCAAACGCTTCTGCACGCTAAAACGGTCTTTATTTCCCTAGGTACTTAATATAAATCTGGCACGGATTCCACTCATCCCATAGAGTCGGAAAACACTCCAGCTCCTTGTAGCCCATCGCCAGATAAAAACGATTGGTAATATCATACTCCTTGTAATGTCCCATCTGAACCGTTTTTACCTGGGAGTAGGTGTAGCCCAGCTTTTTGGCCATCGTTTCATAGGTCGCATTCAATTTTGATCCGATTCCCATGCGATGAAATTCTTTTTTGACGCCCATCACAAAAACATCCGCACAATCCGCGCTCGTCGCGTTCAACACCATATAGCCGGCAATTTTTCCATCCGCATAGCAGACCAAAAAAGGTTTGTCCTGCGAATCCGTAATATATTCCTCCGTGCTCTCGGGTAATCCAAACCATTCCGGAAGAGCATAGAGTATTTCTCTTGAGATTGTCTCCTTCTCTTTTTGATCGGTAACTTCTTTTACTTCAATTTCCATCTGTTTCGAACCTCTCATTCAATCAATCAAAGCAACAACAAACAACCAGCATTCACGGAAGCTTTTCATGCGCCCGCCATTCTCAAACCACGCGGTATCACTTTAACATCGGAACATAAGAGCAGGTGCTCTGCGGCTCTCGGCAGAATACAACTGAAAACAGTATTCGGAAAAGGACTGCAAAGCACCTGAAAGAAAGCGCTATTCCGTTATATTGCCTGATCTGTATCTCTCTTACAGCTGATACAGCTTTGTATACTTCTCTTCGATGTAGTCGAGGAAGTAATTCACATCAAAGTCCTCGCCCGTGACCAGCTTCATGAGTTCGGGCGCGTCATAGCGGCAGCCGTATTTGTGGATGTGCTCCTTTAACCAGCCCATGACCACATCATACTGATTGTTCTCGAGCAGCTTGTCCACGTCCAGCTCCTTCCGCATGGTGTGCACAAACTGTGCTGCAAACGCCGTGCCGAGCGCATAGGTCGGGAAGTAGCCGAAGCTGCCGTCAGACCAGTGCACATCCTGCAGGATGCCGACCTTCGCATTCGGCACATCGACACCAAGGTACTCCTTGTACTTCGCGTTCCAGGTCTTGTCGAGGCCCTCGGTCGAGATGGTTCCGTTAAAGAGCCCCTTCTCGATCTCATAGCGAATCAGAACATGCATCGGATAGGTGAGTTCATCCGCCTCGGTGCGAATAAAGGAGGGCTTGGACGCATTGACCGCTTTCAAAAAGTCCTCAAGACTCACATCGCCGAGCTGTTTCGGGAACTGCGCCTTGAGCTTCGGGTAGTGGTAACGCCAGAAAGCCTCGGTCCGCGCCAGATAGTTCTCGCAAAGACGGGACTGGGACTCGTGCATGCCGGAGGAGATGCCCTCCGACAAAATCGTGCCGTCGTACTTCGGATCCACATCATGCTCATAGTACGCATGTCCAACTTCATGAACCGTCGAGAAAATCGCCGAGACCACACTGTTCGGGATATACTTGGTCGTGGTGCGGCAGTCGTTCTCGCAGGTCGAAGATGTAAACGGGTGCTCGGACTCATTCTGATAGCCCCAGGAAGGATCAAAGTGCAGGTAGGTAAGAAGCTCGTTCATAAACTTCTTCTGCTCTTCGACCGGGTACTCAAGGTGCAGGAAGTCCTCGCGAATCTGCTTTGCCGCCGTCACCTTGCGGATTAACGGAACCAGACGTTCTTTCAGCGCCGCAAAGAAAGCGTCATACTTTTCCTGCGTCATGCCCGGTTCAAAGTCGTCCAGCATCTGGTCGTAGACAGATTGATCGCTCTCGCGATAGCCGTACAGCTTCTTCTGGCTCTCAATGACCCGCTTTAAATAGGGCTCAAAAATCGAGTAATCCGCCTTGGACTTTGCGAGAATCCAGGCATCAAAAGACTCGTTGCAGAGCTTCTGATAGGCCACAAACTCTTCCTTCGGAATGCACATCGTGTCCATCACACTCTTATAGTAGAGCTGCACAGCGCGCTTTGTCTCGGCATCGACCGCCGGATCGTCCTTTAACTCCTTTAAGAGTGCAATGATCTCCGGGTCGGTCTCAAGGCTAAAGAGCTCTCCCGCGAGATACGAGGATCGCTCATCGCGGTAAGCCGCACCGGCGCTCGGCGCGACCGTCTGCTTGTCAATACCAATGATATTGAGTGCCATTCTGTAGGCAGAGCATTTAAAAATCCAATCGCGGTACTGTTTCAGTTTTTCCTGTGTCGTCATAGATGCTCCTTTCGAGATAAATGTGAATCGTATCGAGTAAAATCCGAACCTTAGGTTCAAACTTGAAGCCTTAGCTTTTCCCCGCCTTTGCGAGCAGCAAACTCTCCAACATGACGCCGAGCAAGGACTGCGCCGAAACGGAAAAATCAGGCGCCGTGATTCTCTCGTTAAAATAGGCAACCCCGCGGTCATGGTCGAGAAAGCCGTTCCGAACCAGGTACTGTTCCGCCTCATCCAGCGTGAAGGCCGCCTCGCGTAATCTCGCATCTGTAAAGCCGTTTGCGTAATGCACGCTCTTCATGATGCGCTTTAACTTGGTGGACGGGTAGCGCTCTCCCAGTGCAAGCCTAAGGCGGGATACCAATGCCGAGAAGTTCTGCGTCTCCGGCACAGGTGCATGAAACACGGTCTCGGGGAGGATGTGCTCCTCGCAGAGGTGCCGCAACAGTCGAAGTGCCTGCGTCCGCAAGAGATCCGGCTCTCCCATCTGTGACTCGATATTCCGAATGAGAGAGATGTCCGCGGGAAGCCAGGGCACCGTGTATAAGTCGGCTTTCGTGAGCCATCGGCCGTCCTCGGCTTCCAGTAGCTTCGGCGCGCCGCCCGAAAGCTCGCACCAGAAGCAATCCATGGAGAGATGAAACGCCGGGTAATCGTACTCGACGGTCTCGATCAAGTCGCCGAGCACAATATTCACATCGAGTTCTTCCCGAATCTCACGCAGAAGCGCCTGCTCCGCACTCTCTCCGGGCTCCACTTTTCCGCCCGGGAACTCCCACTGTCCCTTGAATTTCCCGTATCCTCTGGCTGTCGCAAATATGCTCTGTTTCTCCCGCAGCGAATCACAGATGACAGCTGCGACTACTTTGACTGTTTTCATAACTTCAGTCTATCATGTTCTGCGCCAATAGCAAGACAGGGGCGGTCTCAGCCGACATCATGCGCTAAAATACGAGCGGAAGGTAGCCTCATGATTCGTTTGAAATTCGGCATTCTTAGAATTTGCCGTAATACAAGCAAATTTTGAGTAATACCCCCGGTAGTTGCCAAGGGAAATTCGAAAATAAACACAAAGCTATCTCATTATTTGCTTGTTATAGTTCTATGAATCTAGTATTTATACCCAATCTAAATATCCAAAAACTCATAAGGCTTTTCCGAAAGAGAAGATTCGCAGCACTCGGCAAGATACGCATCTTTCTCCTTTAGGCTCTCTATGTCCGGATATACGTTTAACACTCTGTCCCCCAGATTCCAAAAATCATGTGACCAAGACTGCGGGTTTTCCCATACGTGTGGATTTCCTTTCGCCCAATTCGGAAGCTCCCTGCGAACCTTGGTTGCCACTGCAAGCTGCCCTTTTGCAGTTTTATAAATCGTGTCAATCCTTATTCCACCGTCTACCGGACGTTCTACACGAGCAATCTCCATTCCATAGAACATTACCTTTCTTCTTACCCCTTTTTCATAGAGGTTTAACTCAATCTTGTCATATCCTTCGCTTTTGTTGCGTTGAACACTTAGAAAGTCCTGAAGTGCCTGTATCACAGCGGCAGAAACACTTCCGGCGTACTTGGCAGCATCATCAAATAAGTGTAGATCTGCTTCTGCAACATAAATATTTTTTGTGGCCATAACCATACCTCCTTATTTTTGTAACTTGTATCTGAAGTTTAGCATCTATATGACTATGAGCATGATTATAATCATATTGAGGTATTTTGTCAAGATAGTCACCTCCTTATACTATTTAACAAATAAGTGCGAGGAAATATGCAAACGAAATCATTCTTGCGCCATAGCAAAAAAGAGCCGTGCAAGCCGTAACCCACAGCTTGCAGAGCTCTTCTGCACACATAGCCCCTGTTAGGAACTTCTCACAGCAACTTTTCCGTCCACTCCTCTTCTTTGAACCCCGTCAGCGCGAAGTTCTCTCCCACCAGCAGCGGCCGCTTCACCAGCATGCCATCAGTCGCGAGCAGCGCAAACTTTCATCTGTATTCAAAGCCTCTCGATTAAAATTCCACAGATACAAGCGGAAGCTCAGAACAAAATTGTCTCGGCAGTGATGTCTGCTAGACCTGATGCCTCTTGAATAATATCCCGGCTAAGGGAAGGAACAGGGCTATTATGATCGCATAGACCATTACAATCACAAAAAAGATATCCCCCACAGAATTCCCCAAGCGATATGAAATATAATAACTATATCTTGAAAGTCCTGATGTAGCCATGGCAGGCAGCCAGGCATTTGTTTTGCTCAGCGAGAAAAACATCGGAATAAAAATAATCAAGACATCAAGAATGAGCACCGCAAAAGCTGATTTCATTTTTGCCGAGAGTAGCAGGGTTATTGCAATCAGCCCGACTAAAACAATATAGGCAATCAGAATGATAAGCAAATCCGCCTGCGCAAAAGTCAAATTGTACGGGCTGCTGATATAGGCAATCTGCACAGGGAGCGCTCCCCCCTCTGCTCCGAAGGTCAGCAGCGGTAGCAGCAAGGCAATTACGGCGTTTACGGCAAATACAATGGTGCCGAACAGAAATGCAACAAAAATTTTCGCGCTGATAATCTTGTTCTTTCCATACCGCGTAGAAAGAATCACCGCATCCGCTCCTGATTGGTATTCACCCGCAAAAATCGGAGCGACCACGATGCAGATGCCTAATATGCAGATAATCAGCATATCGGCTGTTTCACCAAAGCTTGCCCAACCGAGTGCATAGCCGTACGCAAAGGGGAAGGCAAGCGATAAACTCTTTTCTCTCCAATAAGTCTTTTCATCATCGCTTAAATCCTTATTGTTTTTGATCCGTTCATCTATTGTATCCTGCCTTGTTTCATAAAATTCAGCGCCATTCTCAAGATCCACGGATAAGATATTGGCCGCACCGTATTCATTGTTGCTGTAGGCATTTCCGATCATATTCAGATAGGATTGCCTTGGCGCAAAATAACGATAGTATACTTCATCGGTAAACGATGTTTCTCCGCCGCGCTGGGTCATTAGATTCGCAGCATCGGAATACTTGTTCTTGTATTCTCTCATATCATCCGTGATGCGCTCTTCCGTTAGGCTTCCGTTTAAAATTTCATCGTATGTTTTTTTTCGATACGAAACCGCCTCACCGCGTGTCAGCATTGTACCGTTTGCATCCCAGATCTGATATTGCAAAAACGGCAGGCAGAAAATGATCGAAGTCACAAATACACAGAACAAAGTCACTGCTATCGTAAGTCTTTTTCTGCAGAGTTTAATCCACTCCAGTTTGATCAGTTCAAGCATTCTTTAATACCTCTCTTTCTTCTCCCTGAAAGTGGTATAAGTACAAATCTTCCAATGTCGGCTCAACCGCCGTTGCATCGGATTGTGGTCTCTCATCCGCTACAATCCGAATCACAGCAAGTTCAGAGGAAGTGTGGTGCAGATTAACAATGGTATATCTCTCATTCAGATTATTTAAGCTCTCTTTCGTAACGGTACAGGTCCAAACTTTTCCGTCTATCTCATGTGCTAATTCCTGTGTCGAACCGGAGAGAAGAAAACTCCCCTGTTTCATCAGAAGGATATGATCGGCAATGTACTCCACATCCAAAACAATATGTGTTGATAAAATTACGATTTTATCCTTTGCAAAATCGGCAATCAGATTCCGAAAGCGAGCACGCTCTTTCGGATCAAGCCCTGCCGTCGGTTCATCGAGTATCAATATTTTGGGATTCCCCAAAATGGCCTGCGCAATCCCCAGACGTTGTTTCATTCCACCGGAAAAGGTCTTAATTTTCCGATCGGAAACACTCTTTAGAGAGACCAATTCAAGGAGTTGTCTTGTCTGATTTTTTGCCGCAGTTTTGGGAATTCCTTTCAGAGCAGCAATGTAATGCATGAATTCTTTTGCGGTGTAATCGGGATAATAGCCGAAATTCTGGGGCAAATAGCCCAGCAATGCGCGGTAGTTTTCTCCCATGGCGCTGATTCGGTTTCCGTTTACTGTTATCTCCCCGGAGCTCGGGGTCAGAACATCACAAATCATTCGCATCAGAGTGGTTTTCCCTGCACCGTTTGCACCGAGCATTCCATACGTACCGGGGCGAAAAACCGCACTGACGTGATTGACAGCAATTTTTTCTCTATATTTCTTTGTCAAACCCTTCAATTCCAATTCCATACGAACCCTCCTCTCATGCCATGTGACGGAAGCAGAAATCCTGCGCGCATCTTTTAAGCAACAAATGACACGCAAGCACAGTTAACATCAATGCGAGCACAAAAGCTGTATACCAAGCCAGCATCAGGGTTGTATCATAGATTTTGGGTTCCCAGTTTGAAAGATAAAAAAATACGATCATAACCAGTCCACACCATCCGGCACAACCATATACATTGGATCTGATCGAAAAATAATTCAGTATGAACAGACAACCAAACGCCGTGAAAAGAAAAGGAACAAACAAAAACATGAAAATATGCGGCATTTCCAATCCAAATCTGTGAGCGGTCAGAAAACCAAGCAAAGTCACGGACAGCAGATCAAAGAGTCCTATAATTGTAATTCGTGAAATCACAGCTTGACGCAAGGTGAAACGAGTGGATAACTCAACCTCTGCGGTTTCATAGAGAAAAGCTCGGGATAGCTCTTGCGTCCAAGTCAAGAAAATCAGCGGTGTAAGCGTAGACATCACGCCGATTGTGCTTGCGGCTTCCCGCTTTCCTGTGAGCAGAGAGGCACAGAAAAGCAAAATCACAAACTGGATCAGCCAAACCCGCTTTCTGATAAACGAAAACTGCGACAGGAAGAAATCAAGGAAAGAAGCGTTCTCTTCCGTGTATTCGACTTTGCGCATAATAGCTCGTGCCTGCCGTATTGTCTGTTCAATCCTCTGTTCGTCCGGGGATGGAGAAATCTCGGAATAGTATTCTCTGATACTCGATTCAAGCTCGTTTTTCAAAACCCGGAACCTCCTTTCCTAATATCCTGCCGCAAATGTTTCATTGCTGCTCTCAAACGATACATCACTGCAAATCGGCTGATTCCCAAAGTCTTCGCGATTTCATTGACCTGCAGCTCCAGGTAGTATCGCAGCAACAAGATCTCCTGCTGGTCCTTCGGCAGCTGATTCATGTATTTGTGTAAGGTAATCCTGTTCGCAATCTCAGCTTCTTTGTCTGCCTCAACAAAAGAAATATTCTCCAGTGTTTCATCTGACAAGGGCAGCGGCTTCATCCGTTTATGCCAGTTGATACATAGATTCCGGGCAATCGTATAGAGCAGTGCTTTCGGCTTACCGCGGTCAGAGTAATGAGACAGACTGTTGATAAAACGCAAAAAAGTTTCTTGCGTCAAATCTTCCGCATCGGATCGCTGTTTTGTCCGCCAAAAGCAATACCTGAATATATCCGCATAATTTTCCCGGATCATTTCTTCAATGTCGTCAGCAGACAGTTCCGACAACTTCACTTCATCTGCCACTTTTTCACCTCCTTATACTGCTTAACAAATGAGTGCGGGGAAGTGTGCAAACAAAAGCTCAAACTTTTGTCAGCGCTTATCAGCGCCTATAGGTATCGTTGAAGCTGTCACACGCCAACACAGCGGGAAGCTCGCCGTGGCGCAGAAAAAACATCAAAATCGGAATCTTGCTGCCGTTAACGGATAAATCAAAATAAACTGTAAAAATGTGAAAAATATGGATCACATACAAAGAAGACATGGTTTGCAGTCCTCTGGTAGAGTGAGGTTGCGAGACAACACTCAGAAAGGATACTACAAACCATGTCTGATCTATATGATGAAAATCCGATAAAAAGGGGGTTATCTTTATTTCTTGTAAACCAGAAAAACTATCTGGCATGTTTTATTCATAGGCCGGAGCATTTTTTATGTTGCACAACAAAACACCATAGCAGAACGGCTATAAATGATATGGATTGGGCGATGGAAATCCTCAAAACCATAAGTTCGTCTGCACCTGTAATGGAAATAACGTGAAATATATTAACGATTGTATTATTGAAAAAATGATCTCCCATTGCCATATACAGATTTCCCGTCAATTTAGTTATCATCGCAAATTTGAAGCCAATCAAGCAAGTTGTAACAGCCAACATAACAGAATTAGCAATCAATCCTTCCAAGCTCATTGTACCGTCACAATAATTTCTAATCGGTGCCATTATGTGCCATAGGCCAAATAAACTCGATGCTATTACAGCGGAAATGATGCAGGTATATCTCTGTTCAAGCAGCCTTGGGAACAGTCCCCGAAATATACCCTCTTCCATCACAACGTTGATGATATTTCCAATCATACAAAATGCAAAGAAAACCGGAGCCGTTCGATGACCAATATTTCCATCCACGGCATAAGCACTTACATATAAAGCAAGCCCCGTAAATTTTCCCTGCAAAGCAAGCATTAAAACCTCAGCCGAGTATGCAAGTATGAACGTTACAGCTCCAAAAGCCAATCCCTTCGCTATATATTGAATTGTTTTATCTTTGTCGAAGCCGATTTCCTTGGCTTTGAACTCAAAGAGTTTTATACCCGCAAAAAGAATGAAAATCCCGGCCAGTTTATGTACAAAGGCCTCGCCAAATATTGTTTGATCTGTTCGCAGTATAAAGCATTCAATTGCGCGGAATGTATAGCAGATCAGATAAATTTTCAGCACAGCGGACAGCGGTTTTCTTTTTCCATTCATCATATGATTCCCTTGTTATAACAAACACTTTATTAAACACCTGTTCCTCTTATTGATAATGCTATTCTTGTTTGATACAGCCATCCTGTATCTATTTCTACGTCTAAAGCCCCTTACTTTTGAATGAAGAAAATTATTTACTGTCCGCACAAACATAAAATGTGCTCCTGCCCGCCCCTTCTCTTATGATAAGCCCTTCCTATTCCGGGATCATGGGCCAAAGCTTTTGTCTGACGAATAAATCCTGTCGGCCTTTGTACTCGTGGATCTTCGCAACAGCGTTTAACATACCTGTATCCCCGGCTATGTCGTAGAATCGACTGTAATCAAACAATTTCCCCATTCCGCATAAGAGGTTTTTATCCTCATATACCTGCTGTCAAGACCGCATCCAATGTGCATTACCAATGCGTCTTTGTTCTGCTTCAACATTCTGTCTGTCCAATCATCAAAGAATCGATCCCTTATGGTCATGTTATAAGCCAGCCATTTCGACCTGGATTTTCCGTGAATCGGAAATGCTTCTTCCTTCCAGATCCTTTCGGCTAAAAGATCGTTCAAAATAATACCCTGTTGACTCACCTTTTATTTTCCATATAAAGGGATATAAAGTGTTTTGTTTACTTCCTCCGTTTCTTTTCCTCAGCAAATCTCGATTTATCTTTACCAGTGATTTTGAATGAAGTCAATCACTTTAGAAGTAATATCTGCTCTGTCGGCTGCACATTCATTCGGGTATTTTCGTTCTGTCTTGAAGAGAAGTTTTAACAATCCTTCGTTTCTTCTCATCGAGATAGCAAAGTGACTGATATATTGGTACTTCAGATTCATTATTTCGTAAGGAAAGTTATGGTCTAACAGATATTCTTTTATATAATCAGCCTGTTGAACGGAAGGCCACACTGTGTCTGCTTCTGTTGATATGAGGAGAATAGGACCTTGGATTCTTTCCATGGGAATGATAGCCTCAGATCCAATATCCTTATTTGTATTATAATCCAGAATATTAAATTCACGATGAGCGATAAACTGTTTTATCACATTGAATTGTTTTATTTTATAGGGAACATAGTTCAAACTTTTTCTCTGATATGACCAGCAGGAATCACCAGATGTCCTCTTTTTCCCGATCATGCCCTCACTGACAAAATAAGAAGGGACACGTGCTATGACACAGCTGATGTCTTCAAACATTGATGCCGCAAGCAGGGCGTATTCCGATCCTTTGGATATACCATCCACTGCAATCTTTTTATAACCTTGATCTTTAAGATATCGAATCGCATTTTCAACATACTCCAACGGTACTTTATCCAGAAACTTTCCCGTATCAATTCCTGCAAACAGCGTGACTCCTAAGGCAGATATGCCGTTTTGTCTGTAGTAATAGGCCATTGTATCACTGGTCGAAGAACCCCCCTCACTACCGGAAAAGGTAATGACGACTTTTTCCTTTTCTATGGCATCATAAAGATGTCCTTCTAAACCTTGTTCAGCTATTGTAAGTATACGATCTGCATCTGTATTTTGTCTCATTCTGATTTTACTTCCTTACAGATAGGTATTTATTTATCTAAGGGAACCTTCAAATAACGCCTTCTGTTAGTCTGTGTCACTTTATTCCACAATCCCTTATCCACAAGATCATTCAGAAGTCTTCTCGTCATCGCGCCTTTCAGTCCGATCATATCTGCCACTCGATCTGCTACTTTATCTGACGGAGTTTCGTCCTCCTGCATCTGCTCGTAGTTCAAATTAGGCAATGCTACAAGGAACTGAGACCGGTCTGAATAATAGACAGAGCCCTGTCTTGTGATATGATCACGAATTCAAAGTTCAGGCTGTCAAGCTTGCCAGGGAAATCGGTCAGGCGAAGGCGGCGAGAGAACTGGGAAATCCCAAAGAACACTCTGTATACCTGGGGGTGGGCTACACGGATTGGAAATCCGGATCTCGGTTCCGGCTTACAGACGCCTCAAAGCGCCATGACTCTGAATCAGGAAATCTGAAGGCGTCGATATCCCAAGCGAGCGTATAGTTTACCGCATGATTCAAGAAAACAGAATGAAGCGATACTTTCCTTTCCCCTGACCGCTGACCGCTTCAACAATGCCGCTCTTTCGCATTTTCATCAGAAGTTCGGACGCTCCGGAAGCTTTTAAACCAAGCACCTTCATGACTTCTGTTCGTCCGAAAACCGCTCCCTCCGGGAATGCTTCCCTAAGTTTCCGTATGTTTCCGGCTGTTTTTGGCAAGAACTCGGCCATAATGTCCGGTTTCGCTGCTCCAATGTCCGGTTTTTTCTCGTCAATATCCGGTCTTTCCGATTCAATGTCCGGTTTTACTTCCCCAATGTCCGGTTTTTTCGTCCCAATGTCCGGTTTCATTGCCTCGTCGTTTGACCAACTGATATGCAAGGTCCGGTTCCGAAGCGGGTGATGCTCATTCAACAAGAGATTGCGCAGAAAGAGTTCCAGAAATGCTGTCGTCTCATGAATTCCTTTTTTTAGATCGTTATAATTTGCCCGGACAAGTGCATTACGAAAATACCAAGCATTTTCGGCAAAAACGTCGTTCGTAACCTCAAACCCTAAGGTACTCAGATATTTGATAAAAAATACCGCTGTCACCCTGGTATTTCCCTCTCCGAATATATGAATTTGCCAAAGTCTCGAAAGAAATCCCGCGAGATGGCGAATCATCTCATCCATCGACAGCCCCTTGTATGAGAAGTTTCTTTCTTCGGAAAAATCATAGTCCAAGGTTACTCTCAGTTCTGTTACACTGCCGTAAAGAACGCTTGCACCATCAAGAACCCATTCCTGTTTGGTAATGTTATAGTCCCTGAGGCGCCCCGCATGAGAATAAATCCCAGCAAATAATTTTCGATGGATTGAAATGTATTCCTGCGGTGTGAAACTGAACGCCTTTTCCGAAAGAAGTTCCGCAATTCTGACAGAAACCTTATCCGCCTCCTCGGTACGATCTTCGAAGTTACGCGAAGGATGCTCTTCATAGTAGCTCTGTAACAGGGCCTTGGCCTCTTGAAAGGATATCTCTCCTTCAATATTCCGAGCAGCCGTATGCAACAAATAGTCGGAGATTTTTAGTCCGTCTACTGCCTGAAGACCGATTCCTATCCGCCATGCATAGCCTTTTTCACGTTTGCCCGACTCGGAATCCCGCATATATTCTTGAAACGGGTCCTGGTTCACAGTTCTTCACCTCCCTCACAAAGACCAAATGAGTACCTATTCCTCGATTCGATAAATCCGATCCCCGCGATTCCCAAGATACAAAATTGCGGATACCGGTGCTTTTTCTGCTTCCCAGAGCCACCCGCTATAGGTCGTCGTATTGCCGAAATAGCCCTCGGTCATGATTTCAAATTCTGCATTTCCATACACATCCATAAACTCCCGCAGAGAAATAGATTTGCCGGCAAAGCTTGTTACATTCTCTTGTATTATTCTTCCGTGAACTTACTTTTTGTTTTGCGCTACAGCTTTAAAGCGGCAATGATCTCTTCTCCGTCCTTATCACCTGTTTCAACAAAGCCAAACGAGCTATACAGTTGGCGAGCGACATCATTTTCAGGCTCATATGATAGCCAACAATATTCTGCTGCTCCGCAAGGAAAAGTCTTTATAAAGTTCAGGGCAAGCTGAATTGCCTTCCTGCCAAACCCTTTCCCCTGATAATTTCTGTCTATCATAAGCCGCCACAGATTATAATTTCCTTGAGCTATCTTAGGTGCGTCATCCCAGCAGTCATTGACCCCAAATCCTATCATCAAAAATTCCACAGGTACACCAGCGTTATATACAGCAAACGGAAAAGCATAGCCATTTCCGCTAATCATAGTGTAAGCTTCAATAATACTGATATCATTGGAAGCAACGAAGTTTTTCTGATCGTCAGATACTCTAAGCTTTAAAATATCCCATACATTTTTTCCATTGATCTTTTCTAATCTAAGCATACGATTTATCCCAACCTACTCTATTTTTTCTATTATATATTAATGATACAACAAACAGGACTACAATACCATCGCGACGAGATCTCCCAACCCGAGAACAAAAAGAAAAGGTTGCCTTCGACAGCCCCGCCGCAAGGAAGCCATGAAGCGAATCAGAGCGCTGCAGGACTTTATCGCCGGTCAGGAAAGCGAAGTCACAGAGTTTGATGAGGCTCTGGTCAAAAAGCTCATCATGAAGATCACCATCTTTGCCAAGCACTTCACCGTGGAATTCAAGTCCGGCATCACAATCGATCTCGAAGCATAAAGCAAGGAGCCCTTACTACCGATAAGGGCAGTGTGGGGGTCTTGATCTTTTTTGTAATAAGTGAATTTGTCAATATCGGCCTCTATATTCCTTTCTTGCTTCAGCCGTCCATCTAGATATGAAATCTGTCTTTGCATTTGTATAAGCATCTCGATTATGTTCATATTGTTTCCAGAGCTGGAGCTTCAATATTTCATATTCTTTTGCCACTTCAGGATGGTCATTTAAATAATCGCGGAAGTATAGTTCATCATTGTCTCCGGCATATCGCAGATGGATATGATACACCTTGTCCGCAAATCCATTTTTAGTATATCCCTTATTAAGGGAAATCCGGTCTACTCTAGCGGACATGATGGTAAAGCCGTTCTGTTCCAATATCCTTGCCATATCTTTCAAGCTATTGCTCTCAGGTATTTCGACCAGCACATCAACAATATTCTTTGCCCATATCCCTTTAATCGTTGTGCTTCCGATGTGGCTGATTCTATGAATGGGAAAGCCTGCGAACAGATTCTGCAGCAAAATTTCAATCTCTTTGTAGTCATCTGCCCACTTATCAATATGCTCGACAAGAAAGATTGGAAACAGCTCCCATAGTTCTTCTAAAGTCATTTCTGATAATTCTTTTTCCATAAATTTCAACTCTCCAAACATCGAGTTGCCGTTCTGACATCTGTCTCACAGCCAAAACTTCTCAACATCTAACTCGACAACTCAACATAGTAACATCTATCGTGGCAACTCAACTCTCACACTTTGTCCCCAACTGCCTTTGGATCAGTTGCTACAGAGCATTTTGTCTGCCCGATGCCAAATTTGCTTGATAGCCCAAAAGCCGCAGTATTATTGGGCTTTCTAGGCTATTTTCCTTCGACCCTTGACATCAAACATACCGTCTCCACATGCTCTTCATTGTCCAAACCATTTCCCACTGGTAATTTCATATCATGATCAATAATTGGCAACCGGAAGGTAATGGACTTCAGCCATTGTCCATTGGGCTGACGATCCTCATAGATCTGTATCTCCTCGATCAGTGTTTCCATGAGCTTACGTTTTTCTTCTTCACTCATCAAAGCATACAGTCTATCAAAATACATCAGAATCTTATAGATATTGTCCCCGCTTACTTTCTAGGACTCGATTGCCTGCCGTTTTGCCTTTGCATCAATCAGGCTCTGTTCCTGCTCATCAATCTTATCATACATACGGTATAACCGATCGTCCAGGTCTGCCTCGCGGCGCTTATAATGCTTTTCGTCCGGGTACAGCATCTCGATCTCTTCCAAGGTTTTACGTTTCACAGCATAGGACTGTTTTAGCTGTTTCTCCAGAGCTTTTATCTCCTGATCAATGGCCTCGGTATCCACCTTCATATTTATCTTTTCCTGCATCAGTGAGGCAAATCTCGGATTAGCTACCAGCTTCGTGATCACCTCAACAACCGCCGCATCAAGCGTCTCTTCACGGATCTGCTTTTTATAATCACATTTGTGGCCCCTGGTCATCGATCTGTGCTTTGGTGCTGGGAGTCAAGCCTACTGGACAATTTTCTATCCATAATATAATTATCCAGTAGTATTGGACGGAATCAGCTTCATGCGCTAAAATGTCCAGTAGGATCGAGGACAGCGGTATTCTGCCAAGTCCAAACGCGAACTGGAATACTATCTCAAAGTGTATGATAAAGATGTGGCCTTAAACTCCATCCGCATCATGAATAATCGTTACGATCTCACCCACAACTTCGCGAATGTCGTTTATAACGAACTCCTCTATATGGGCTATCATCTCCAGGTATATCACTGTGGTTCTCAGGAAATTGATTTCGTGGCGAATAAGGGTAATAAGCAATACTATATTCAGGTTGCCTATTCTGTGGCTGAAGAGAAAGCCTACGAAAGGGAATTTGGGGCTTTTGCAAAACCGGACAATTCTTGTCAGAAAATCGTGATCACAAATGATGATATTGATTTCATCACCAGTACTGTACGTCATATTCGCTTTCGGGATTTCGTGCAGATGGATAAAATATGATATGAGGCCATGATCGCCGGTGATCTTCTCCACGACAGGGAAGATACTGCCGCACATTTTCACTTGAGCAATAGCCGCGCAAAAGGTATCGCAAAAAACCGCTTTCCACAGTGTCCGCAAGGAGCTTCATTGGTAAAAATCTCATTGTTTGATTTTCGTATACCTCTATCCTCAAGCAGCACGGAATCGGCGACGTGATCGTTGTCACTTCGCCGATTCCTTTCGTGCCGTTCAAACGTCTACTTCCACTAGGAAGCGACCTTTTCCCGTAACAATGCAAAACAGCAGCCTGTACATCTAAGGGGCACACGCTGCTGTTTTGCTGCCGACTTTCGGATAAAGATATAACAACATTAGACTTTCGGTGAAAGTCGTGTGTCAAAAGGAACGCTGTCCCCTTTGGAATCCTCTTCCACGAAACCTATAGTTTCTTTGAATTCTTCCTTTTCTTCTCCGGCAGTTCTTCCCACATGCTCTCTACCAGCTCACACAGGAATTCCCGGTTATCAACATCATCCACCAGGATCATCTCTTTCGCCCCATCATAAGGAAACTCCATTGATGCGTCCGACATCAGCTTCACCGCCACCGGAACAGGCTTAACCAGAAGCCTGTCATCATAAATGCCGCCGAACACTCTGTCGCGATAATAAAGGATATATTCACCCATCATCGCCCGAAAGCTAACTTCATCAAGTTCTGACAGCTGCTCTAAGACGAAATCCAGATACTCTTTCGTTGATGCCATACCGTTTTCCTCCTATCCGTTGACAAGTTTCAGGAACTTCTTATCACTCATCTGCTCATTCGTAACATATTCCCCATCATGAAACAAAGCATAATTCGTAATCGGAGTCGGAGCATTTTGCGCCTCATCTCTGTTTTCTATATGAATCGCCCGGAATAGGATACCTTTCTCTTCAGCTGCCTGCTCCAAGATCGGAACATACTTTGCATTGAATGGACACTGGCTCGTGTAATATAGAACATAGCCGCCTTCATCAATTTGCGGATGCTTTGCACACTCTCTGAATGACGGAATATCGGCACCATCCTCAAACGGCAGATACCAAAGCTGAATACCATTATCAGCTTCATCACCCACGATAAAACCCTTGTACTTAAGGAACTTCGGATCAGCCAAAAACGGCTTTTTCTTTGTAGCACATAGAATGCAAAGTCCCTTCTTCCCCTTTTCTTTACTATCCTCGATGCAGGCATTTAACAAATCTGTAGCGTATCCATGCCCCTTGAAAGAACCGGACACCCACAGACAGTCAATATACATATACCCATCCGCCTCTATCGGAATCCAAGCGTTTTCCGCCGGTATATATTCGATAAAGCACTTGCCGCGCTCCACACTCTTCAGAAAAACAAGTCCTTCATCAAACCGGTCAGCCAGCCAAGCCTTCTTTGAAGATACCTGCACATCCTTGTTGTTGGAAATCGCACAGCAAATGTGTTCCTTTTCCAAATTGTCCTTTGTTACCCTGATATACTCCATATAATCAGCCTCTCTCGCTTTATAGATCAAATATACTCATCTGCGGATACTTGTCAGGCAGTTCCTGCATAAATCTGAAACACTCATCCGGAGTTGACAGAATTCCATTATCCTTACAGATTCTCTGAAATATCCCTGTCAATTTTTTTGCATTCGGGCTTGGCAGTTCATACGCATTCCCGTACCGTTTAATGTAGCATTCTTTCATTCCTGGAAAATACTTGTCAAGCGCTGCATAATAGTATTCCCTGTCTCCTTCCCGAAGTGTCAGCCCCATGCCGAAATCAATAATGCCCTTTACCCCGACTCTTACACACTCATTCAGAATTACTGTGATGTTATTCTCAGTATCATTGATAAAAGGCAGAATCGGCGTAAGCCAGACAATCATTGGAATACCATTCTTACGCATTTCTTCCAGCACTTCAATCCGTCGCTTGGTATTGCAGACATTCGGCTCCAATATTCGACACAGGCCATCATCGGCGGTTGTAAGCGTCATCTGCACCACGCATTTTGCAGACCTGTTAATCTCTGATAGCAAGTTGATATCCCGAAGTATACGGTCAGATTTTGTCTGAATTGCAACCCCAAAACCATTTTCCAGAATAAATTTCCAGGCATCGCCCTGTCAGACTTAAGTTCTCTTCACAGTGCATATACGGATCTGACATCGCGCCTGTTCCAATCATGCACTTTTTTCTTTTCGACTTCAGCACCTTTTCCAGGAGCTCCGGTGCGTTCTGCTTCACCTCGATATCTTCAAAAGGATGCGTGAACTGATAACACCTGCTCCTACTGTCACAGTAAATACAACCGTGAGTACACCCCCGGTAAATATTCATTCCATAGTATCCGCCGCTGCCGGTCAAAATCCCTTTTGCATCAATGAAATGCATTTTATCAGCTCCCCTTTACCTTAATCGGATGCCTGATCACGGTCTTCAGCTTCTCGGGAGCAACCTTCCTTGCATCACTCAGATAAATTTCATGATGCAGCCGCTTGTCTGTGATATCCAGCTCATAACCTTGCTGTTCCATGAACTCATGCATCATGGCAACCGTAGCAGGCTCATCATCATAAGAACCAAAATGCATACACTGAACGCATAACCCTTCTTCTACCGTTAGGAACTCAACCTTAATGAAATCCTGCTTTTTCGTGGCCTCATTAACAGCCCATAGGAAATCATCCTCTGTCACAAAGTCAGGAAGGCGGATCACAGAAATCCAATAGAAATCTTCCTTGTGTGCATAGTCAATTCCATCCACGCCATCCTGCCACCAGAATCCTTCCAGAGGTGGAACAACATAATCGAAGTATCCTTCAATCCGATGGTCGCCCTTCTTGCTCATCTTAATTGTAAAGGCAATTCCATATAACAATCCAATAGCCTGCTTATATTCACCATCCTCCTGATTCGGATCTCCTGTTCCTCGCACGGCGATATAATTTATACTTGGTACAGTCACGATGCTAGGCTTATTCTTCGGCATGTAAAGTTCTTTGTATTCCTTCTTGAAATCAAACGCCACCTTGTTCTACCTCCCTGCATCCTTCTCTTCAAAAGGCTTATTCCAGGAACCGATCTCGATAAGATTCCCTTCCGGATCAGCAATATAGCAGGTTCTCTGTCCCCATGGTTCCAATTCAGGTTCTAATACCGGTGTTGCCCCGTTCTCTACCGCATTTTTGAACGCAACATCCACTTCTTCAAAGGTATCTACATACAGAGCAATCTCGGAATGACCATTCAGCCCCTTGATATACTCATATCTTCGATTTGTCATTTTCTCAAAGTCCTTGCGTCCATACAGAAGGAACAAAGTCCCATCCTTCACAAGATACACATTGGAAGTATCCTCTGCTTCCTTGCATTCAAATCCAAGCACATCCCTATAGAAGCGAATCATCTTCGCCATATCCTCAACCAATAGTCCAAAACCGTCTAATCTCATAACGCCGCGTCCTCCTTGTAGATTTTTGTCATTTTCTGCACCATACTTGCTATCTTTTCTCTTGCCTCCACCGGTTCAAGCAACTCAGCTTTATCTCCGAAAGTCATAATCCACGTAACCAAATTCTCGATGTCTGAATAATCCGCTATAAAGAGAAGCCTGCCATCATTGTTCTGTGTAAAGCTTGAAGGGCCAAACTCTTCTACCAGCCTCCATTTCTGATCTGCTTCAAACAATGCTTTAACCTTTATCTCTCCCGGAAAGATTTTCTCGTTGGAAAGATCCGGTACTGATGCCTCTCTGCATTCAAACACCTCGTCTGTTCCGCGGACGTTATCCATGCGGTTCAGCTTGAATAGCCTGAAATCCTTCCTTTTCAGGCACCAGCCCCACAGATACCAACTCGACCATCGGAACACCAGATAATATGGTTCAAGCGTCCGCTCACTTTCACCTGAGGGGGCATAATACCGGAACTTGATCAAATGCCTGTCTCCGATCGCATCCTGTATGGCCTCTATCTTAGGAGCAAGCGAATCCCGGTACCACGATGACAGATCTATCAGAAGGGAATCCCTGCCGACGATAAACGCAGAGGATCTCGCCTGAATCTTTTCCATCAGCTGTCTGTAATAACTGCTTCCGCTTACGCTATCCAGACTACGCAGCCCAGCAAGAATCATCTGCATATCCTTTGATGTCAGGATTGTTCTGTCCATCCGGTATCCGTCCATAATGCTGATGCCGCCACCGGTTCCTTGTGCTGTACGGATAGGAATGCCAGCCTTGCAAAGATCTTCGATATCACGATTTATTGTTCTCTTTGAAACCTCAAACCGTTCTGCCAGCTCCGGTGCCGTAGTTTTCTCTTCCTGTAACAGCACCGACAGTATTCCGATCAACCTGTCTATCTTCATTCTGCTCACGCTCCGTATATATCATATCGCGCCAAACACGACAACTGTATGTCATGTTAATTGTAATGCTTTCAAATAAATTCGCAACGAAAAAACAGCTGACAGAAACGAGAAATTCCATCAGCTGCAAAATTATCACTGTTTAAGTAATCGTCTTATTCAATCATCTGAAAATGCTTCAGAGCCTCTTCAATCGCCTTTTCTTTCTCTTCCGGGCATCTCGGATGCCTGCTGTCCTCGGACTTCGGCTTGTTGTGGTTCTCCCTCTCGATGATCCCATGCTTCCGCTTTACCTATGCTATATTCAGGTTTGTTACACGGAATCCATAGTTTTCCCGCACCCAGTTCCGAATCTCTGCGTAGGTCGCTTTACTCTCCGCCGCCGTCAGATCCATTTCATCCATTTCGACCTTCACACTGATGTGAGACTTCGCTTCAGAAAATTTGGACAAAAGACACACCGTCTCGCCGTGAACACCACAACCGAAGCAGTAATAATAATCCTGATTTAGCTTCAGACCGGGGATCCGATCATCGTGAAAGAGGCACCTAGCCATCCCATGCCGGTTCGCCACAATGCCATACCTCTTTGCAGCATCCGGAACGCTCACGTTCGCTTTTACAGTTTCAAACAGGTCCATAATCGAGTTCCTCCTTTGTTTGTTTCTGGATTTCTGATCCTGATGTCTTATACGGAGAAAATCGGCTAGACATGAAAAATTGGGCGAAATTGGGATTTGGAAGAGATGGTCGAGAGAAATATTGCAAATTTGCAAGAGAGTCGGTTTTGGGGGACAGATTATACAGTAAGCTTTTAACACAAAACCATCCGATTAATACATTTGTAGTCGTACGATTGCAATCGTTTACTTTATGTGCTATGCTGAATATAAACAATATCGACACGCTTACAGTGATTGGAGGTAATAGAGATGGCAAGTTCATTGGTTCAGTTCAGAACAGAGGATACCGAAAAAATAAAGGCCGTTCAAATTCTTGACAGGTTGGGACTCTCCCTGCCGTCATATCTCAGGATGTGTGTATCAAGATTGAATCAGGAAAATGGAATTCCCTTCAGCATGAAGCTGGATCCTGAACCCAATCCCAGCATTCGTGCATTAAATCGCGCCAACCGTATTGCAGAGGAATATGGAATCTCTGATATGACTCTGGAAGAAATCAATGCTGAGATTACAGAAGCGAGGAAGTAAATGCCCGTGAAATATTTTGCGGTTATTGACACCAATGTTCTTGTTTCTGCAGTCTTAAAGCAGAAATCTGTCCCGGGCAGCATAATCGAACTTGCCTTTGACGGACCTATCACCCCTGTATTGAACGAAGATATTGAAGCTGAGTATAGAAAAGTGCTATTAAGGCCTAAGTTTCATCTTACTGAGGATATCGTGAATGACATCATCGATACTTTCCATCAGCGCGGCCTGTATATCGATAGTGAGGCGATTGATATTGATCTTCCTGATCCCAAAGACAGGGTTTTCTATGAAGTCGTTATGGAAGAGCGTAAAGACGAGGATGCCTATCTCGTTACCGGCAATATCCGTCATTTTCCTACAGCCCCCTTTATTGTCACTCCAAGACAGATGCTTGATATTATCTTGAAAGATCAGGAAGGATAAATATTATCAAACCGCAAGAATTCGCAGGAAAGAGACGCAGATGGCTAATGCATGGCTTCCCGGTGATACGCGGCAACGCATCCAGGATCTGATCAAAGGCAATAACACTACACAAGCCGATCTCGCAGAAATCATCGGTCTTATGATATTGAGGAGCTGGGGTTATCAGCAGAAACGGCAAAACTTCTTTACACCGGAAAACTGGATTCCCGTGTGCTAAATCTGCTGCTGGAGAATCCTCGTTTCCCGCAGCTCCTGGCTTTCTTTGCTGGCACGCTATCAAAACGAAATTGTAAAATCCGGCATCGCCGCTATGAACCAGCAGCTCACTTTCACCAATTCCCTGCTTCTGGAACAGGCCGAATGTGTTCCGGACAGTGCTGACGCTGCCACTCAGCTCGCATCTGATCTCAGCGACATCCGCATGCCGGTAATCAATGCAGATACAAGCGCCATCCAGAATCTTTTTATGTTAATTGTCAAAGATATCAAATTGCAGGGAGAGGCTATTGCTGCGGATAGTAATGCAGTCACTGCAGAAGTGCTGCAGTGTCTGCGTGAAGAACTTTCAAAAGGACAGGATTCTCTCGATCTCAGAAAAATAACAGCAGAAGGACTGACAACAGCCGTCATGCGTGCGATTTCGATTGCGGATATTTCCGAAGATACTCTGCATTGTATCGGTTACGCATACAAAAAGGTACTTGATGAAATGAGGGAAGCAATCCATGACGAATGAGCAGCTCTGTTCACTCGTCCGGGAGGGAGATAAAGTCGCTGAATCTGCTCTGATCGAAAACATTCTGCCGTCCATCCGGATCACTGCCGCAAAAATCAAAAAGCGTCATTCCGGCATCATGCTCGAAAAAGATGATCTGGTGCAGGACGCCATGATCGGAGTGCTTCGTGCCGTCAAGACATATGACGCGGATACCGGAAACCGGTTCCTGAACCTATGCACAGACAATTGCAGAAAATGCGATGATGGATTCAGTATTTTCAGTTTTGATGCCCCGCCACCCGGGCTCGATGCAGAAGCAAATATAACTTATGCAGACATCATTCCGGACGATTACACAAAAAATCCAGAACAGCTTTTCATCAGAAAAGAGACCATTACAGAAGTCAGAAATGCCCTTGAAACAATCTCCGATCGTGAGCGCACATATCTTCATTATCGCTTCGGTTTTCTCGATTATGAGCATCATGACCAAAGTGAAACAACAGCGCATTTTCATCTCAGCCTGAGCCGTGCCAGAAGTACAGAAAGAACTGCTCTGGGCAATGTCCGTCGTGCCCTCCCCGGGTGATAATGTGCCACTTCATTTTTGATATACCTCTATTCCGCAGCCCGTGACGGTACAGGTTCCGTGACATTCGTCACATCGCCTGTACCTTTTCTCTGCTCAGGAATGCTCCTTCCAGGGAAGCAACCTTTCGCACATCTCGCGGCAAAGCCGCTTCGATGTACGTTGGCCGTCGAATGTGCACTCGTGCGAGCACGATTCACTCTCTCCGGCCTTATCGCGCAAAATATAGGAATGGATCGTGCTTCGATGGGGCACTCTCCATTTCCGTATTCGGTCTGCTTCATAAAGGTATAACACACTAGACTTTCCTACGGAAAATCGTGTGCCAACAGGGATGCTCGCGCCCCTATTGGAAATCCAGCGACAAAAGGAATATTCCCTTTGCAATCCCTCATTTCCCTCGCAGGTGCATATACAAACTACAAAAGGCAGCTTGCATTGCCTGATCTGAAAATGCAAAAGAAAGCAGTTCTATCACACAATACGCGCATGGTAGAACTGCTTTTTTATGGAATCGCAACATCGTACAAGCTCTGTAAAACCTGTCCGATATCTGCATCTATACAGACAGACCGCTTTTCAAGCCCCTGCATACAAACCGCCTGCCCTTGATTGATACAGATGTAGATTGCATTTGGATTTTTCGCTGTCATCTGCAGGAAGGGATACTTGATGATGACAGGCGTGTTGTAGCCGACCCCCAATTCCAGAAAGAGAATTTTTCCGCCTGTACGGGTCCGGAGAAAATTCTCATACCGCTCCGCCGCCCTATGCCATCCCTCGTCCTCCGCAAATCTATCATCGCTGCGAAGGTTCATGGTCAGCGGTTTCCCACAGTGGGGGCATACGGGAAGCAGCTCTGTCGGGATTTTCATGTTGTCCTGCCGTTCTATCATCTCCCGAATGACCGCTTCGTTCTCAAAGGTTTCCTGACAGCACGGCTCACTGCACTGAAACAGACCATAATCCCCCTGCGTGTAGAACAGCCGCTTTTTGTCAAAGCCAGCTTTCTGAAAGCAGTGATCCACATTGGTCGTGATCACGAAATAGTCCTTGTCGGCAACCAAGTTCAAAAGAGTTTCATAGACCGGTTTCGGGGCATCCATATAGCGGTTGATGTAGATATACCGGCTCCAGTACGCCCAATGCTCCTCCGGCGTGGCAAAGGGATAAAAGCCGCCGGAATACATATCCTTGATACCATACTTTGCCGCAAAGTCGGAAAAGTATTTTTCAAACCGTTCGCCGCTGTAAATGAATCCGGCCGAGGCGGAAAGTCCTGCTCCGGCACCGATTACCACAGTATCCGCCTCGCTGAGGGCTGCCTGTAAATTCTTAATTTGCGTCGCGTAAGCGGGCGTAGCTTTCTTTGTCCATATCTTTGATAACATTGTAGATCTCTTTCTTTTCACCTGTTTTTCGATTCATAAACCGGCTCACCGTTTCCATATCAATCTGCGCGCCGGTTCCAAGCAAGCGCGATTGCAGGAGGCCGGAATATGCATATCTCGATATTCTGTTTTCTCTTTCAAAAGCTAGCGGTTCAGAAACAAGCGCCGTTCTGACCGCTTCATAAGAGCAACCCTCAGAACAATGAGATTTGCCGATTGATGTACGACTCCTGCCGAACTTCTATGATTTTATCCCCTTTGCGGAAACCGCCGATTAAGAACGGCGAAGCCGGATCATGCAGCTTCACATTCTGTTCTACCGTTCTACGGTCGTAATTGGCATAACAGTAGATGCAGCCGTGCGGACAGCTGTTATACATTCCGATGTCGGCTCCTAAGAGGCAGCTGCACTGAGCGCGGGGAGATTTTTTCTTCTTTGGCACCGTCAGCTGACAGTCGGCTGCTGCTTCCAGCACTGCTTTTGTCATGCAGCCGGAAACATCCACGCCGCATTGTGCAAGCGATGCATTCTCACAGCAGGTACGAATCGGGATACCGTACTTTGCGCCGATTTCCGCAAACCGTGCGGCAAGGTATTTCTGCTCCTGTTCCGTCACTGCCCGTGCCGCCGGGAAATTCCGCTTTGTCTTTTCATACAAGTCGAGAAAGCTGATAACACAGAAGCCCACCCGGTTTTGCAGTGCGGAGGCCATCTTTTCAAAGGCTTGCAGATGATACTCTGCGGAGTATTTTTCTGTGATGAAAATGGGATCGTAGCGCCAGGCGACCGCTTTTGTCCCGACTTCCGCCGGATGGATTCCGACACAGTTCTTTTGTACGGTACATTGGGTTCGATCTCCTTGCCGTAAGGCGTCAGCGTGACAAACCAGAACTGCCGGAAACGGTCAAGCTCCGCAAGCCGCGGCAGCATTGGCGCAGGATTTTTGGTACAGAAGCAGAGAATATCCACAAGCTCCGGATCAAGGCGATACTTCAAGACCTGATTCGGGCGATAGGGATTGCGTGTGCATACATAGCCGGCATTGATACGATTATAGAACCATCGACTGTAATATGCCGGAATGTCCGTCCGACAACCGGTGTTTAAGATCATCTCTCTGTATATCTATGGATTCTTCCGGAGCAGTCTTTCTGTACACCTCTGGCATACGGGATCTCCGGATACCCAAATCCCACAATTAACCGCATATAATGATCTGCCGGAATTCCCATCATATCTCTCGCCACGGGGGCCAGCTGTTCGATGACTTCCGCCGGGTAACTCATAATGATGGTGCCGAGGCCAAAGCTATTGGCAAGCAGCTCAAAATAGGCAGTTGCCAAATCACAGTTGATTTTCATATCCTCACCCCATTTTCCGGTCTGCTTTGCATGAGCAATAAAAAGATGCGGTGCCCCGCAGAACAACATATCATCCTTGCGAATACTTTGCTCCGATTCCTTCATTTTTGCATAATAAAAATCATCAAAGCTGTCCGTGTAAATATGCCGTTTGGCATTCTTCTCCATGATTTTATATACGATACGACGGATTTCTTCGACTCTATCCTTATCGTCAATGACAGTATACTCCACGCTACAGCAATTTCCGCCTGTGGGAGCTGCCGCCATGGACTTGAGCATTCTCGTAATGAGGGCAGGATTCACATTTTTCTTCTGATAGCGGCGGCAGGAGCGGCGGTTCGCAATCAGCTCCTCCATGTAAGTCCCCATTTCCTTGGGAGGAGGCGGCAGGGAATCTTCAGCTTTCTTACCAAAGATAGAAACAGCACCGGTGGGACAAACAGCAAGACAATGTTGACACCGCCAGCAACCACGCCAGCCGTACCGTTCAAAAGGCTGCATCTCCGGAACGCCATCTGACCGCGCTTTCAAAACCATCCCGGCGCAAACATTGATACAGCGACCGCAGCGGATGCACTTATCCGGATTGACTTCAAAACGAGGATCGATTTTCATTCTTTTCCTTCTCCGATCCGGATGATTCGCCCCTCTTTTCGAGGCTTTGCGGTGGGGTGCTTGTCACCCTCACGCGGATATCCCAAGAGAAGCTGCATAATAGCGTAGTGATCGGTGGGTATATTCCACTGCCGCAACATTTCCTGTCCGTAAGGATGGTCAAAGGCCGTCCATCCCTGTCCGATATAGCAGGAACCGATACCCAAGGTGTCTGCCGCCAGCATCATATTTTCAGCTGCCAG
This sequence comes from Stomatobaculum longum, assembly GCA_000242235.1. Lineage (GTDB taxonomy): Bacteria > Bacillota > Clostridia > Lachnospirales > Lachnospiraceae > Moryella > Moryella longum. The sequence continues at coordinate 229,580 of JH590863.1, read as the reverse complement.
CGCGCAGTCCTCAGCCGAAAACAGAAAGTTCTTCGGTGCGAACATGGTGATTACGGCGGGGGCATCGTAAAAAGCATTTGTCAGCTTGGGGTCATCCGCAATACTCGGCTGCTCACGGGAAACAAAGCTCGTTTCCGTCGCCATACAGGGATGAGAATTGGCCCGCTTAATCTTGCCGAGGCGCTCATTTACCTCTTTATCCTGACAAACGGCAAACAGTACACCTTGCCGTCCGCCTGCGCTCGGGGCATATAGCCCGGCTTGCAATATCTGCTGTAAGGCGGTTTCTTCAATCTGCTTCGGCGCGAATCGTCGGATGGAACGGCGGTGAAGAATGGTATTCATGACTTCGTTCATGCTTGTACCTCCCTATCGAATTTGTTGCTCAAGCTGTAGTTCCGGTGGGGCAAGCCGTCCGTAAAGGAATTGAACTCGGCCCATGCTTCGGTCAGATAGTAGGCTACTACAAGCTCCCGTTGCTCTCCGAATTGCGAAGTCAGCACCGGGCTTTCCGCAAAGCAGCGGTTTACAATGGCGGGGTCCTTGGTGAAATTGACTTTACCGCCCAGCCGTACATAGCTCATCGTTTCCGGGTCACAGATACAGAGCTGAAGATAACGGTGTCAAAATACAAAACACCGTCCTCTTCGAACTTGAACGCAAGGGGGCGAATCTGCGGCTTGCCGTCCAACCCAAGCGTCGTTCCGTATTGCAGGGAGAAACGGTCAAAGGTTTTTGTGAGAACGCGCAGACCGTCCTCATAATCCAGTGACTGAAAAAACTCCAAGTTCGTCATGGCACGCCCTCCTTTTGGGTAGCTGCTGTGAAAACGATAACGCCGGTCGGAAACCTGCGGCACAGCACCAACATGATTTTAGGGTTTGCTCTCAAGCGACTTTAAGAACTTCATACAACTTCTTTCCAACACTGCGGATCGGCAGCATAGAAGTTTCCGTCTTTACCGCTCGCCACAGCGGGACAGCCCCGGCAGAACGCCAGCAGTTCGCATTTGCTGCACTTCTCAAATTTGGTGTAGTCCCGGTACTCTTCCATTTGGCATACCCAAACATCCGCCAGACGGTCGGTAAACACATTGGCAACCTTGCTGTTCTGCACCCGGCGGCAGGCATACACATCCCCGGTGGGGAGTATGGTCAGGTGACAGTTGCCGCAGTTGCAGCCGCCGTAAATCATACCGTCCTCCACGGTTTCGGGAATTTTGAACGTCCCGGTTTCGTACTCATAGAGCGTCCAGAGATGGTCTTTTTTGTTAAAGTAAGTCCGGCAGCCTGCGGCCTCATATTCTTTGAATTTCTTGTCGCAGTCAGAGAGGAGCTTGCGGTAACGGAACGGATCGATGCCGACCTCCTTTTCCTCGCTGGTCGGACAGTAACGCGCGAACGCAAAGACATTCACCCCCGCCGCCACAACAGCGTCGATGATGCCGGGAACCTCATCAATGTTTTTGCCGGAAACGGTGGTCATCACCACGGAGCGAATACCGGCTCGATTGATGCAAGCGATTTTCTCGAGTGTCAGATCAAAGCTGCCGGGTTTGCGGAACCAGTCGTGGGTTTCGCGCAAACCGTCAACGGAAAGCTGATATTTTTCACAGCCGTATTCTCTCAAGCGACGGCAAACCTCGTCGGTCAGGTGGAAGGGGTTGCCGAGTATGGTAAACGGAACGCCGTGCTGCTTCATCAGCCCCAGCAGTTTCCAAAAGTCAGGGTGTAGGATCGGATCGCCGCCGGTAATGTAAAAATACGGCAAGCGGTCATAGACCTCACAGAAGTCAAGACAGTTATAGAAGCTGTCCTGCATTTGCTGCCAAGACATCGCATCCAACTTCTTGTTGCAGTTTTCAGAGAAAATGTAGCAGTGCTTGCACCGCTGATCGCATTCATCGGTGATATGCCACTGGAAAGAAAAATACTGTTTCATGTGATCCTCCTTGTTGTGATAGGACGCATTTCCGAAAGCGTAACAGCTGTTGCTCTCTCGGAAATACGCCCCAAGCTTTTTCTTGGGGTGTATCCCGTCGTCACAAGCTCCGTATCATGCGGTTCCGCGTAAACGCAAAACCTGATTCATTCCGCTCTGACTTCTCCCACAAAATCCTGTGATTTTGCGGGAACACGGTCTTTACTGCTTATCGCCGGCACCGCAGGCAGAACCGCAAGCGGCGGGCTTTTCGGCGGGCTTGTCGCCGGCACCGCAGGCAGATCCGCAAGCAGCGGGCTTCTCATCGGGCTTATCACCGGCACCGCAAGCCGTAGCGGCTGCGGAAGCCTGTGCCTTATTGTTCCAGCCAAAGAGATTCGAAAGAGCCATGATTATGTACCCCCATCCATTTTTGTCAAACAGCGTTTCCTGTTTGCAGTTTCATTGTAACGCATCTTACTCTTGAAAAAAGTACGCACAAATCTATTACTGAGTTACCTTTTTGTAACCCATAGGCGAAAAGAGGGTGGCTTCGCGCCTCCCCTTGCCGAACGTTAACACTTGAAAAAATGTAAGCGTCACACCATAATTGAGGTGTAACATTCTAAATTAAACCATTGGAGGACTGCTATGCTGACCAAAGAAGAGATGCCGGCCTGCCCGGTAGCGACTACCGTGGCGCTGATCGGGAGCAAATGGAAACTGCTTATCATGCGAAACCTGTTGGCCCGTCCGTGGCGCTTCAATGAACTGAAAAAGAACTTGGAGGGGATCAGCCAGAAGGTGTTGACGGACAGCCTGCGTTCCATGGAAGCCGACGGTATTATTACCCGCACCGTTTATCCGGAAGTTCCGCCGAGGGTAGAATATGCTCTGTCCGAGCTTGGCGAATCCATGCGTCCTATCATTCAGTCAATGGAAGCGTGGGGTCTTGATTATAAAAAAGCAAAGGAATAAAAAGCGGCAAGCCAGTCGAATTGCTCCGACAGGCTTGCCGTTTTTTGTTTTTGATATATCCCGCACCATGGACACGCGCGTGTCTCAAGCCGAAGTACTTTTCCAGACACACCGGCTGTACTGCCGGGATCCTATTTTCATTTGCTTTCCGGTCCTATGATTGGTGATACCCTCGTCACTGCTCTCTATTTCGTTCTGCCTCTATCTCTTTCAGGGTTTTACCCCCGCTATTTTCCCAACACGCCGGACCGCAGCATGCCGTCGGTCGCGATCAGTGCACGCTGTTCGTCCTCGCTCATTTCTTTCCGCTTCTTGGAAAGACCAATTTCCCGGTAAGGAATGCCGCATACACGACTATTCTGAAGGCTTATATCGATGTGCCTGCTTTATCCTGTATATAGTCCATCCGCTTCCTCTGTCAATGTCCTCTGTGCCTCTCTTTTCGCTTCTGCTGCTTTAACAGAAACAGGCGTTCCGCTTTTGCCTGCTGTTCTTCTCTGTTCTTTTTCCTGCCTTCCAGACGCTTCGCTTCATGCTGCATTTTTAGCGCCTGCTGCGACTTTGTCCCGATTCCGACCTGTTGCATTTGTCTCTTCGCGTCACGCTGTGCTGTCTTCGGGTTCTTCTTTGCTTCCTTTCGTTCCGTCGGCACAGGCTGACTGAAGCACAGCTCATAAAAATGTCTTTGTATGAAACCAGCGATTTCATAGTCCTTGGGTTCTGCCCCGAAGGTAATTTTTGTTGCCGATAAATGTCCGCCCGCAATCCGCTCAGCTACGCCAACCCAAAACGGATCTGCGAAATAAACCGTCAACTTGATAACTACTTTGTCCATGACAATCCCTCCTAAAATTCAATTCATGAACAAAGAACGGACAACCCGGAGGGCAGGTTACTTACCACGGCTACGCCGTGACGGCCGGGCTACCTACCGGCTCTGGCATACATTTCTGTACGCGTTGCGTTTTTATCTTTGTTATTTTTTATCGAGCTCGTCAGGTTCTCCTGTATTCTTCCGTGAGCTCATCCGCCAGATACATATCACTCATGCAATGTAAATCCGATACGCCTTCATGTAGTAAAGGGTACAATTCGGACTTGTAAAAGAAATCCGTCGCTTCATCTAACAAGGCACGAAGCCGTCACGACTATCCAGATGACTGCCAGACCGCTCATAAGAAGCTTCCTGGCAATCTGCCAAGAGTAACCGTAGAATTTCATCCTGATCCAATGTAATATTGAGTCGAGACCTCGCTCGTTCCCCCTCAGTCTTATGTTGATTGTTATAATTTACATTATACCTGAGGGACGCTTCCCTGACTCTTTCCAGTTTTTGAATTTACGTCATTATGCAGGAACTCCCCCTCATTTGCTCTCTGTCTGTCGATGAATGCAAGATATTGCTCATATTTTTTCAACATCATATTCTTTGTATACTGCTCCATAAAGGCATAATCAGGCTCATCATCATTAGTAACTGGAAGCATGATACGTTCCCTCTTAATGCTATCTTTGTTGCCCATATGCCCATAGGTGTACTTCGAACATGTTTGTTGCACTGCTCTTGCAACAAATAGCCCCAAATAAAGATTAAGCCAATCACTACGCAACATCAAAATTGATGATCCAGCTCCACCACGTCCAAGAAAATCCATCGGCTGGTAGAACGTACTGCCATCCACTGGACTTACAGTGATGCAATTCCCCTTGTCTAATAACTCATCAGGTTTTGAATTACAGCGCTTCATCACGCCGTTATTCACAGCTCCAGACGCCACAAACGGCGTATCACCAAAATCGTAATCATCCTTGTTTCTTGCCTTGGGACGGCTAATTGTAAATAAATCACTCACAAAGAACTCTCCCCATTCCTTCTCATCTAGCGGGGGGATTTCCTTGTATTCTAGCTGGGAGAGTTGCCCTGTGATAAATCTCTTATACCTCATGAGCATACCCCCCTCACTTTAGCGGAGTAAAGCGTCATGTAGTTGTAGTCAGGATTACCCTTGTAATCTACGGGCAATGAGATGCCAACAGTTTTTGCCTTTCGCCAATGTCTCGCGTACCCCATATCTGGAATCCGCTTTTCCCAAGCTACAGCAATAAATGCCAAATCGTCCATGTTCAACCCATTGCTCTTGAGAATTTTTACATTATCTGCTGCTGAAAACGAACATTGTACCAGATTCATGCACCTAGTATGATCGCCAAATATTAAATAGCGATATCGTTTTATATCGATTTCTGGTTCACCATTTGTGAATCCCATAACTCCATTATTTTGTGACTGCGACGCATACACAGGTGTTTTCCCATCATAAGAACAATCTGTAGCAGATAATTTATTTTTTTGTTTTTGCAAAGCAAAGAACTTTTCATACCCAAATTCTTTCCATTCCTTCTCACTCAGTCTTTCCATCATTAACACCTCCCTCGAACAGATATTCTCGATTCTGCATAACCATCGAGAACTCGAACGTCAGATAGTCTCCGATGAATTTCTCAAAATCTGCATCAGTCGGAATCTCATCATTGAAGTAGTAGAAGCTATGGAGCCACTCATCATCTGATTGTACGGTTGATTCAACGCAGAACTTAGACGGAGCTTCTACTCTCCCACACCATGTGTCCAGTAAGTGCTGGAGTTTGTCCTTAGCAGAATCACCCTCAACAAGCCCGACATGAGCCCTTACCACGTACCCGTCATCCCTAAAGTCTATAAACTTGCAGACCTTATCCTTTGGATGTGGCTCATATGCCGTGAATACTGCAATGACCGGATTAGTTCCCACGCCATAGAATGTATCAGTATTGCACGTGATTACGCCCTCGAGTGTATGGTGCTTCATAATGCTCTCCTTGAAAGCCTGCTCTACCTTTGACTTTCCCGTCATGGATGACTGCGGAACAATGACCGCAGCTCGCGCACCCACAGTCAATGAATCCAACAAATGCTCAATGAACGAAAGCTCATACTGGCTTGGGTCTGCCTTCGTGCCCTGCGAATACGGTGGATTCATCAAACCTATCGTTGCTCCCTTCATCTGCACCTGTGCTGGGTTCTTGGCCAAAAAGTCGCTACACTCGAGGTTACTATTCCCATCCCGGCGCAGAATCATGTTTGCAGCCGCCACCGCAAACATATTGCTCTGAAGTTCAAAGCCGTGAAGCTGCTTTTTCTTGATATTCTTTCTTTGTTGTTCACTATCCGCCATAGAGAGCATCTTATGCATCGCAGAAATCAAAAATCCTGCCGTCCCACACGTAGGGTCTGTTGCCGTGTCTAATTTGATACAACATAACGGCAGCCTTTTTCTACCCCTTAACGATGAACACCCCAGTGTACATTTTTGCACACCCCTCATAATGATGCCGTATGCATCGTTACGGAGTAAGGGATTCGGTTTTATCGCTGCCTGTGCGTACATTGCGCTCTCCTCGTAAAACTTGAATAATCAGCCAATCACCTGGTATCGCAATCTAATATAGGAATCCTCAAGTGCAGAGCATTCTATTAACTTCAGCACTCCTAAATCGGATAGTTCAGCTTTGGATTTCAAAGACTGCCCATCAATCAAAGTGGATGTATCTTTACCGCCAATCAGGATCGGAGCCACAACGATATCGACAAAGTCAAACAGTTTTTCACGAAGGAACAATCCATTTACAGTACCCCCAGACTGCACCGTCAATCGCGCACATCCATAATCCTCATGCAGATGTTCAAGTGCTGCTTTCAACGAGATTTGCTCTTGAAAAATAATATACAGATTATCCTCTTTTACGGAGAAAGCCGGATGATTCGGATTCGATGTTATCACCACCGCCTGTTTTGAAAGAGCGCAAAAATACTTTACGCCATTTTCCATCAGATGGTGATTATCCAACAGCACAAACGACACCGGCGTTTTTGCGGGGAGAGGCTTCTCATTAACACCCATCTTGGCCTGCACTCGTCCTGTGTTAAAAGACCACAGGTCTGTTGACTGTTCAATTTTGTAGTATTGATGCAAGCCCTCTGCCACGCCAGTTATGGTAGGGAAATCCCTATCTACATCCAATTCGTCCGAGGAGCCTGTGCTGATTTTGCCGTCAACCGACATCAGCATAAATAAAGTCGTTATAGGTCTGCTCATTTTCAACCTCGTGTACTCGTACTATTTTATAGAGACTGTCCATGTATCCCCATCGACCAGGTACTGAAATTCCGTCAGAGCCGGATCGTTTATTACACGCATCAAGTCCTTAAAATCATCAACCGTATTTATCTCTGTCGAGCCTTTTTGCCCTTGGATAAGTTACCGAGAAGCGTTCGTCTTGTCCGATGCCAAATTTGTCCGATTACCCGAAAACCGCAGTATACTTAAGCTTTCGCGGCTATTTCTCTTCGACTCTTGACATCAAACATACCGTCTCCACATGCATGGTTCTCGGAAAGTTGTCGACCGGGCGCACACGCGTTAGCTCATAGCCATTGGCGCGGAGGTACTTAATATCCCGCGCGAGGGTCGAGGGGTTGCAGCTCACATAGACAATGCGCTTCGGCGCAAGTTCTACCATAGTGCGGAGGGCAGTTTCATCGCAGCCCTTCCGCGGCGGGTCCACGGTAATCACATCGATGTACTGCGCAGGGTGTTCCCGCTGCCACGCCGGGAGTACTTCCTCGGCGGCCCCGGTAAAGAATTCCGCGTTTGCAATGCCGTTACGCTTGGCGTTTTCCTTGGCATCCCGAATGGCGGCCGGCACAATTTCCACGCCGTAGACCTTCTTTGCCTGCTGCGCCAAAAAGAGGGAGATGGTTCCGATGCCGCAGTATAAATCCCAGACGGTCTCGTTTCCGCCGAGTGCCGCGAATTCCAGAGCCGCACCGTACATGGCCTCGGTCTGAACGGGATTCACCTGATAGAAGGAGTGCGGGGAGATGCGGAAGCGGATATCGCCTATGCTGTCCTCAATATAGCCCCTGCCGTAGAGGGTGCGCACCGTGTCGCCGAGTATCACATTGTCGCGGCGGGTGTTGGTGTTGAGCACCAGAGTCTCAAGGCGCGCGTCCTCGCTGTCTGCTGCCTGAAGCGCCTGAAGCAGCGCCTCCCAATGCGGCAATTCCTTGCCGTTTACAATGAGACAGAGCATATAGCTCTTGGTCGCACGGCTCTTCCGTATCAGGGCGTGGCGAAGCAGCCCCCTGCCGCTCTCTTCGTCGTAGGGGGCTATCCCGAAGCGCTCCGTAAAGGCGAGTAGCACTTCCAGAATACGCGCGTTTTCCTTTGCACCGATATCGCAGTCAAGCCAGGGAATCACACGGTGACTCCGGGCAGCATAAAAGCCGGCAACGGGTCTTCCGTCCTCGCCGGCTGCAAACGGCACCTGGGCCTTATTTCGGTAGCGGGACGGCTCTTCCATCCCAACAATTGCCTCCGTGACGGCATCCAGCCGCTCCGCCGGAACTTCGCCGATGCGGAGCAGGTCTTCCCTCACTTTATTCGCCTTGAAACGAAGCTCGGCCTCATAGGAGAGCGCCTGCAGCTGGCAGCCGCCGCAGCGCTGCTCGACCGCACAGCGCGGCGTAACGCGCTCCGGCGAAGGTTTTAAAAGCGTCTTTACGCGCGCAAAGCCGTAGTTCTTTTTGAGCTTCATCGCGAGACAGAGCGCTGTGTCTCCGGGGAGGGTGCCCTTCACAAACCAGACAAAGCCGTCCAGCTTCCCTATTCCGAGCCCCTCATCGGAGAGCGCCGTGATTTCCAGTTCAAACTCATCGTTCTTACGCATGCGGTCTTCTCTTTCTCTCTTCTCAGCGCATTCTTCCGCACTTATACGCCGCTCTCGGAGGTCTTTCTCAGGTTGCTGTCCAAGAAGCGATTAAACCCGAGCCAGCCGTTATTTGCCCCGGCGGCATTCAGGAGTTCCATAAAGGTCTCCATCTTTGCGTCGGTATTGTCCGCGAGATTCAAGGCCATGGCCTCAATCAGTGCGGGCTTCTTCGGGGAGCCGAATTCCAGCTCGCCGTGGTGCGCGACAATGCAGTGCCGAAGTTCGGCCGCGCGCTTCTCGGGGAAGTTCGGAATCTTTGCGATTGCCGCCGCGATCATCTCGCAGCCGATCACAATGTGACCGAGCAGCTGTCCCTCGTCGGTGTAGGCATTCTCCGGAAAAGCCGAGAGCTCGCGGGTCTTGCCGATGTCGTGACAGAGGGCCGCGGTAATCAGGAGGTCCCGGTTCAGAATGGGGTAGTTCTTACAGTAGTAGTCGCAGAGTCTTGCGACACTTAACGTGTGCTCCATGAGGCCGCCGATAAAGCCGTGGTGCACGGACTTCGCCGCCGAGCTCAGGCGGAAACGCTTCACAAAGGCAGCATCGTCCACAAAAAAAGCGCGGAGCAGCGTCTGCAGGTAGCTGTCCTGCACCGACTGAATCTGTGCCAGGAGTTCCGCATACATCTCGTTGTTGTCCCGATTAGAGACCGGCATGTAGTCGCCCGGGTTATACTCGCCCTCATTGGCGCGGCGAATGCGGCTTATTTTGAGCTGCAGCTTGTTGTTGTAGAGAATCACATCCGCATCGATTGCGACATAGTCGAGCTCATCGAAGTCGCCGATGCCGGGATTTCCGGGCTCCCAGATTTTTGCGTCGACCACACCTGTCTTATCGCGGAGCTGCAGACTTTCGTACTCCTTGCCGCTCTTCGTGAGATAGGTCGCCTTTTGCTGGCAGAGATAAACCTCCGAAATATGGGTGTTCTCCCGGAGTGCGTCGATATATTTCATAGTGTGTCCTTTCTGGTTTGCCTTTATCTGCCCGCAAGTGTCGCGGTGACCGAGATGGTCTCATACTTCTCTCTGCCGTTTCGCATCAGGGTTAAGCGCACGCTCTCCCCCTTCGCACTTTTTTCCAGCGCGCCTTCGAGGTCGCGCATGGTCTCGATTTTGCTGTCGCCGAGCGAAATCAGAATGTCCCCCGGCTGCACGCCCGCCGCATAGGCCGGTGCGTTCGGTTCGACGCGGGAGATGTAGACGCCCGCCGGCATTCCCTGTTCGCGCTGCGTGGTGCCGACCTGTCTGCCGTAAATGCCGAGCTTCGCCGTTTCCTTCCCGTTCATCATCCGCTCGATCATGGGCTTTAAATCCGAGATTCCGAGGATCGCCGTGCTGCTCTGTCCCTCCGTCTCGGAGAAGAGGTCTGTCATCCAGCCGACCAGCTCGCCGTCCGCATTTAAGACCCAGGTGCCGGACGCCGCGTCTCCGCTCACATCCGGCAGGTAAACGGTCGCATAGCCGTCCATCACACTCACATTGGTCCGGACATTCGAGAGAAAGCCGTACTTCACCGAGTGAATCATGCCGAGCGGGGAGCCGATCAGGAACAGAAGATCGCCGCGCTTCAGGCGGTAGGAATTGCCGAAGGGAATCACGGCCTGCTTTGCGAGACTGTCCCGGTTCGCATCCGTAATCGGGAGCGAGAGCACCGCAAGATGGGTCGCACTGTCCCGCAGTTTGACAGTCGCGCTCATCCGATCGCCGCGGGCAAAGGTGACTGTCACCGTGTCGGTGCCCTCCACCGCAGCGGTCGTCGTGAGAAATAAGAGCTCGCTCTCCGTCTTTGCGACCGCAAGCCCCGCGTAGTTCTCCGAACTCTCGAGCGCATTGTTAAACCAGTCCCGTTCGGCCTGCTCATGCGTCACGGAGACCACGGCGGCATCGGCGCTGTCGGCCTGTTTCCGGAGCGTTCCCGCCATCTGGCGGATATCGCTGAGCGTGTAGTCCCGGTTCTCTATGGCCTGTTCGACCTGTTCCCGGATGTTCTGATTCTCGGCCTCCCCGTTCACTTCTCCGCTGCCGGACTCGGCCTCCGCGGGAGAGCTCAGCTGCTCGCGCGACTCTCCCTCGCCCCGGCTCTCGTCCCGCTCGATTTTGACGCTGTTTTTTTCCGTACTCTGCCGCCACTTTTTTGCGAGTATCGGGCAGGTGACACAGGTGATGGCTGCAGCGCCGAGCGCAAAACCCGCCCCGGCAAGCGCCGCTTTCCCGGCGAGTTCCATCAGCTTTTTTCTCTTTTGCTTTTTCTCGGCGATATGCTGTGTGATAAACTCATCTTCCTGCATAAAACTCCCTCCGCCGTACTATATTAATGCTTAGTATACCATAAAAGCCGAGCATCCGAAACGCGCGCCGTAGTTTGTGCTATACTGTATCAGGAAAAGTTTTCTCTATTAAAATCAAAGCCGTAACCAAAGCGATACCTACTCTGCCGAACGGCGGAAGAAACGGATGAATCCAACGCATGAACAGCAAAACCCTACATACTTTGGAATTTGATAAAATCATTGCCCTGCTTGCGGAAAGAGCCGTGAGCGCACCCGGAAAAGCGCTGTGTCACGCCCTTGTACCCATGACCGATCTCCCGGAGATAGAGCGCGCCCAGGCGGAGACCGAGGCTGCGCTCTCCCGCATCCGCATGAAGGGCGAATTGCGCCTATCGGGACTCCGCGATGTGAGCGCCTCGGTGAAGCGCCTCGATGTCGGCGGAACTCTCAGCACTTCCGAGCTCTACGCCATCAGCACGCTGCTCGACTTAAGCGAGCGAGCCCGGAATTACGGCGCGCACGAAGAAGCGGAGCCGGATCCCGACGCACTCGAAGCCTCTTTCACGGCGCTCTCCCCGCTCCCGAAAGAAAAGCGGGAACTGAAGCACTGCATCCTCTCGGAGGAGCTGGTCGCCGACACGGCGAGCGCCGAGCTTTCGCGCATCCGGCGGCAGATGAAGACGGCCGACGAGCGCATGCACAGCGCTTTGCAGGAGGAAATCAACCGCCACAAGAGCTATCTCATGGATACCATCGTGACCATGCGTAACGGCAGCTACTGTCTCGCCGTGAAAAGCGAGTACAAGTCGAAACTTCCGGGCGTGGTGCACGACCAGAGTTCCACCGGCTCGACCGTTTTCATCGAGCCGCTTGTCGCCGTGCGCCTGAACAACGAATACCGCGAGCTGGTCATTGCCGAGCAGCAGGAAATCACAAAAATTCTCGCGGCGCTCAGCGCGCTTCTCACGCCCTGCACCGCTGCTCTGCTCGCAAACCAGAAAATACTCGCCGCACTTGACTTTGTCTTTGCGAAGGCGCGGCTCGCCTCTTCGATGCAGGCCTCGAAGCCGCTCTTTAACACCGAGCGCATTGTCGAAATCAAAGACGGCCGCCATCCGCTGATTCCGCGGGACAAGGTGGTGCCGATCAGCATACGGATTGGCGAAGACTTCACGCTCCTCATCATCACGGGACCGAACACCGGCGGCAAGACAGTCTCCCTGAAAACCATGGGACTGTTTACGCTGATGGGGCAGGCCGGACTCCACATCCCGGCGTTTCAGGGGAGCCGCCTCGCCGTATTCCGCGATGTCTTTGCGGACATCGGCGACGAGCAGAGCATAGAGCAGTCGCTCTCGACTTTCTCGGGGCACATGAAAAATGTGGTCGAGATTCTAGCGTCTGCAGACAGCGATGCGCTCTGCCTCTTCGACGAGCTCGGCGCCGGCACAGATCCGACCGAGGGCGCGGCGCTCGCGATTGCGATTCTGTCGTTCTTACAGAATATCGGCGCGCGGACGGTCGCGACCACGCACTACAGCGAATTGAAAGTCTACGCGCTCTCTACGAAGGGCGTCGAAAACGCAAGCTGTGAATTCGATGTCGCGACACTCCGCCCGACCTACCGACTCTTAATCGGTATTCCGGGCAAGAGTAACGCGTTTGCGATTTCCAAAAAACTCGGACTCCCGGATTACATCATTGAGGAGGCAAAGACGCACATCGAGCAGAACGATGCGGCCTTTGAGGATCTCCTCACCCGTCTCGAAGCGGATCGCCGCACGATTGAGGCCGAGCGGAAGGAAATCCTCGCGTACCGGACCGAGATTGAAGAGTTGAAGACCCGGCACGAAAAGGCAGATCAAAACCTCGACGAACGCAAAGAGCGCATTCTCGAGAAGGCACGCGCCGAAGCCGAGCGCATTCTCGCCGAAGCGAAAGAGAGCGCCGATCAGAGCATACGGCGCATCAACCGCCTGAGCGCGGACTCCGGTCTGCTCCGCGAACTCGAAAAAGAGCGCACCGGCCTCCGCGAAAGGTTAAAGGCGGTCGAAAAGACCGCGCCGAAAAAGGAGGCCGTCAAAGCGGCAAAGCCCGCGGTGCTCCACATTGGCGACTCGGTCCGCGTGCTCAGCATGGACCACGATGCCATTGTCTCGACGCTGCCGGATAAAAATAACCGTCTCTTTGTCCGCATGGGCGTGCTTCGCACGCAGGTTTCCGCGGACGATGTAGTCCTGATTGAGGAGGAAGCGGCAAGCGCAAAGGGCGCAAAGCGCGGCTACAGCGGTGCAGCGCCGACCTTCGGCAAGGCCTCCCACATCTCCCCCGAAATCAATTTGATCGGCAAGACGGTCGATGAGGCACTCGGGGAGCTCGACAAGTACCTGGACGACGCCCTCCTCGCACACCTGAACTCGGTCCGCGTGATTCATGGCCGCGGCACCGGCGCACTGAAAAAAGGTGTGCTCGCCTGGCTCAAAAAGCAGCCCTATGTCAAGAAATTCGAAGATGCCCATTTTGACGACGGCGGCGAGGCCGTGACCGTGGTCACCTTCCGCTGACCCGCAGAAAGGAGTCTCTTTGGCAGGAAAACAGAAAATACTGATTGTCGACGACGACGAAAATATTGCGGAACTCATCTCCCTCTACCTGGAAAAAGAATGTTTCGAGACGCACATTGCGCCGGACGGCGCGGCGGCACTCTCGCTCTTTCACTCACTCTCCCCGGATCTCGTGCTCCTGGATCTCATGCTGCCGCATGTCGACGGCTACCAGGTATGTCGCGAGATTCGAAAGAGTGCCCAGACGCCTGTCATTATGCTCTCGGCAAAGGGAGAGGTCTTTGACAAGGTGCTCGGACTCGAGCTCGGCGCCGACGACTATATCATAAAGCCCTTCGAGCCGAAGGAACTGGTCGCGCGCGTCCGCGCTGTGCTGCGCCGCTACCGGCCGCAGGAAGCTGCCCCGCCCGCCCGCACCGACACGGATGTAGTGCGCTGCGAGGATTTGGAGATCAGCCTCACGAACTACGCTGTCCGCTATGAGGGACGCCCGGTCGAAATGCCGCCGAAAGAGCTTGAACTCCTCTACTTTATCGCCTCCCACCCGAACCAGGTCTTTACGCGCGAGCAGCTCCTGGACCATATCTGGGGCTATGAGTATGCGGGCGATACCCGCACCGTCGATGTGCACATCAAGCGCCTCCGCGAGAAGCTGAAGGATAAGCCGAGCTGGTCCATCGCCACCGTCTGGGGCGTCGGCTATAAATTCGACCTCCGCGCATGATGAAGTTCATACGCCGCTCTCTCTACTTAAAATTTCTGCTCGGTTATCTGCTCTTTGGCGTCGCGGGCTTTCTCGCGGTCTCGACGCTCTCCGCGCGTCTCACGGAAAATTATCTGATTAAGAGCCGCGCGCGCACGCTTTACGACGAGGCGAATCTGATTGCCGCCGCCTACTCGGGTGTCTACGACGGCAAGGCGCTGCCGCTCCAGAGCGCCTACCCGCAGCTCGAAGCTGTCTCCACCTTTCTGCGGGCGGAAATCTGGATTATGGACAAAAACGGCGCGATTGTCATTGACTCCGCGCACAGCTGGGACGGCCGCACCATACCGGATTTCGATCCGACCGCGACCGGCAATCGTTCCTATACGGTCGGCTCCTACTTCGGCTCCTTCCCGGAGACCGTCCTCAGTGTCTCCGCACCGATCACGGGCAATTACCGGACCTACGGCTATGTCGTGATTCATCTCCGGATGAACTATGTCCGGGAAGATGCGATGCAGATTCTGAATCTGGTCTATATCAGTTACGGTATTGTCTTTCTGCTATCCCTCACCTTCCTCTTTATTTTTCACTTTGCGGTATACCGGCCGCTCGCCGCAATCACCGAGGGCGCCCGCCAATTTGCCGACGGCAACCTGACCCACCGGATTCCGGTGCGCGCCGAGGATGAGATGGGCTATCTCGCGACAACCATGAACGGGATGGCGGAAAAGCTCGCGCGACTCGAGGAAGATGAGCGGCGTTTTATCGCCAATGTGTCCCACGATTTCCGCTCGCCCTTGACTTCGATCAAGGGCTTCTCCGAGGCGATTCTGGACGGCACCATTCCGCCCGAACAGCGGGAAAAGTACATGCGGCGCGTCATCGCCGAGAGCGAGCGCCTCTCCAAGCTCACGGAAAACATGCTGCGTCTCAACACCCTGAATCCCGGACAGACGCTACACAGAAGCGTCTTTGAGCTGAATGCGCTGATTCGCGCCACAGTCGAGAGCTTTGAACCCCAGTGCAAAGCAAAGCATATTCACATCTCCCTCCTCTTCGCCGAGGAACAGAGTTTTGTCTATGCCGACGCCCTGCGCATCCAGCAGGTCCTCTATAATCTCACCGACAACGCAATCAAGTTTTCGCCGGAGAACAGCGAGATCGAGATTGCCTGCACGGAGCGCCGAAGTCGCATGGAGATCTCGGTCAGCGACAGCGGCATCGGTATTCCGGACGAGGACTTGTCCCGCATCTTTGACCGCTTCTTTAAGGGCGACCGCTCTCGCGGAAAGGACAAAATGGGCGCGGGGCTCGGCCTCGCGATTGCGCGGGAGGTCATGCTCGCGCACGGTGAGAGTCTGGAAGCGACGCAGCGCACAGAGGGCGGCAGCCGTTTTGTCTTCACACTGCCGAAAGCTGACGAAAAAAACCTGCGCCACTGACAGGGAATCGTCATTCTGTCGTAAGGAATTCGTAAGCTTGCTGTGCTATACTCGCTATATAGAAGTTTTTAGAATTCGGAGGTATTTTATGATGAAACGACTGAAACGGGCAACTGCCCTGTTCCTCTGCCTCGCGATGACGCTCTCACAGGGTGCTGTGAGCTTTGCGCGGACGGAAGATGACGACCCGCAGGACTATTCGGTCAGCGATGTCTCCTTTGATGTCTCGAACGACCGCGTCTATGTCAACTGGTCGGTCGGCGACAGCCGCACAAGCTACACGGTGCAGCTCTACAGCTCCTCGGATTTGAAGCCGAAGCACAAGATCGGCACGGCTGTCACGGCGGGCTATACGGCGGAAAAGGCCGACATCACCGACAAGGTCTTAAAGCGCGGCGCCGGCACCTACTACGCGCAGGTCACGGCAAAGAAGAAGGCCAAGGGACAGGGACGCGCAGCTTCCGCCATGGGTGCCGAGACCATCACGGCCGAGGACATCATGATGATTAAGCAGAACCGCGGCAATGCGGATGAGACCAAGACTTCCGCTGCCGCAAGCACTGCCGCCAACCAGAGCACGGCCGCGCAGAATGCTGCCGCACAGACCCAGGCTGCCAACACACAGAATACCGGCGCGCAGAACACAGCTGCCGCAACCGGTCACTGGGTGTCGCTCGAGAACGGCGGCTGGAGCTATGTGCTGAACAACGGTCAGAAGGCGACCGGCTGGTTCCAGGTCGGAGATAAGTGGTACTATGCGGGCAGCGACGGCGCTATGTGGGCAAATGCCTGGATTAAGAGCGCAACCGAAGAGGGTGTCTACTACTATGTTGGCTACAACGGTGAGATGCTCGTGAGCGCTCAGACGCCGGACGGCTATCTCGTGGACTACGCGGGCAAGTGGCGTCCGTAAGCCTGCGCACCCCGAATCTTTTTCGAATCGAATATTCTTTTTTAAAAAATGACATCGCGATTTCCGCGGTGTCATTTTTTGTGAAAAGGTTACACCAAAGGCCGTTAAATTTTTGTGATAATCTTCTTACAGGAAAGTAAGAGAACCGTAAGTGAAATCCACTATTCTTTCCCGCCGAAATCGTTTAGGATAGAGTCAACAGAAAAATTACCAAGCAGGAAATCCTGCGGAACGGAGGAAACAGAAATGATGCAGAAGAATCTGTTAAAGAAAGTGGCTCCCATTGTTCTGAGCGCTGCTATGCTGCTCGGCATGACAAGCGTCGCCTTTGCAAAATCCTCAAAGGGCGTTGTGCAGAATGTCACGATTGATCTCGACTACGACCTCTCTCCGGGCATGACCGCAAGCCAGATTGACGCCGAGAGTGACAGCGCAGGCGTGGACAGCGTCAAGGTCACCTCAATCACGAACACCGACTTCGGCAAGAAGCCGAAGGTCACGCTGAAGCTGAAGCCCGACAGCGACTTCACCTTCAAGGGCACGCCAAAGGGCAATGTCAAGCTCAATGACAAGGGCGGCAAGGGCGCCGAGGTCAGCAAGATTGTCACGAGCGCAAGCGCCATGACCGTCACGGTCACCCTGCCGAAGACCGGCTCCACAGATAAGGACGCACTCGAAGTCGGCGATGTCTCCTGGGGTGACGATGACAGCCCGGTGGTCTCCTGGGATCAGGCAGACTACGCAAAGCAGTACGAGGTAAAGCTCTACCGGAACAACACCATCCGCGAGTCGGTCACGACGAACGGCACGAGCTACGACTTCCGCAGCCAGATTCGTGAGGGCGGCAAGGGCGATTACACTGTCAAGGTCCGCGCGGTTGTCGGCAACGGCAACGGCTCGAAAGGTAACTGGACCGAGTCGGATGAGTTCAGCGTCGATGACGATATCCTCGCGGCACTCGGCGGCAAGACGAACAACGGCGGCTCCAACAACGGCGGTCAGACCGGCCCGAACGGATCGAACTCCGGCAACAAGGGCGCATGGCTGAAGGACAATGTCGGCTGGTGGTACTGCAACGCAGACCGCTCCTATACGACCGACAACTGGCAGCAGATTGACGGCAACTGGTACTACTTCAACAAGGCCGGCTACATGCAGACCGGCTGGCTGAAGAGCCGCTTCACCGGCAAGTGGTACTGGCTCAGCACCGAGAACGGCAGCAACCTCGGCAAGATGCTGACCAACCAGTGGGTTGACAACAACCGCTACTACGTTGACAACAGCGGTATCTGGACCCAGAGCAGATAAAGAAACGGCAGAACGCCTGTCGCACAAAACGTGCGACAGGCGTTTTTTTGTTATTCGAGTTATAGAACAAAAAGAGACGGTATCTTTCTTGAAACAGTTTGTTCGGCGGAAACCTTCACGAAGTATGCAATCCGGCCTTTTTGAGGTGGGCTTTGTATGAAATACGGGAAGAATCCGTCCGGCGCTTCGCGGTGGCGCTGCAATCCCTGTTCCATGATGATTACACCCGGGTTTTTGTTGCGGAAGAACAGAAGGGGGAAGTTCAATCCCGACCTGAGAGGATACAAGCATAAGGAGTCGGTACCATTTGTCAAAAAAAACAGCCCCTGCATCGCAGGGGCTGTTTCTCTTAGTTTGCGTAACGCTCCACAAAGCGCTGAATGCGCCCCATGGCCTCGCGGAGCTGTTCGAGCGAATATGCGTACGAGATGCGTACAAAGCCCTCTCCGCTCTGTCCGAACGCCGTGCCCGGCACGACCGCGACCTTTTCCTCGGTCAGCAGCTTCGTGCAGAACTCCTCGGAGGACATGCCGAATTTCGAGATGTTCGGGAAAATATAGAAGGCGCCCTCCGGCTCAAAGCAGGGGATATTCATCTCCTCGAGCCGCTTTAAGAGATAGCGGCGCCGCTGGTTATAGGCCTCGCGCATCCGCGCAATCTCGGCGTCGCAGTCGCGAAGCGCCGCGACCGCCGCGTACTGGCTTGTGGTCGGCGCGCACATAATCGCATACTGGTGCACCTTGATCATCTGGCGGAGTATCGGTTCCGGCCCGCAGGCATAGCCGAGGCGCCAGCCGGTCATCGCATACGCCTTCGAGAAGCCGTTGATCAGAACGGTTCTCTCCCGCATGCCCGGAATCTGAATGATCGAGGCCGGTGCCTCGCCGTTATAGGTGAGCTCGGTGTAAATTTCGTCCGAGACCACATAGAGGTCGTGGCGGATTGCGACTTCCGCAATCGCCGCGAGCTCCTCTCCGGTCATAATCGAGCCGGTCGGGTTATTCGGGAACGGCAACACCAAAAACTTGGTGCGCGGGGTGGTGGCCTTCTCGAGGTCCTCCGGCATCAGCTTGAAGCGATCCTTCTCCTTGAGTTCCACAATGACCGGCACGCCGTCCGCGAGACGCACACAGGGCTCGTAGGAGACATAACTCGGCTGCGGGATAATGACTTCGTCGCCGGGATCCAGCATAGCGCGGCAGGCGAGGTCTATGCCCTCCGAGCCGCCGACCGTCACCGTGATCTCGCTGAGCGGTTCATAGGAGACACCGAAGCGGCGCTGAATGTAGCGCGCAATCTCCTCGCGGAGCTCATTGAGGCCCGCATTGCTCGTGTAGAAAGTGCGTCCGCGCTCCAGCGAGTAAATGCCCTCTTCCCGGATGGGCCAGGGCGTGTCAAAATCCGGCTCGCCGACGCCGAGGGAAATGGCGCCCTCCATCGTGCGGACAATGTCAAAAAACTTCCGGATGCCGGAGGGCTGCAGGGCAACTGTCTTCTTCGCTAAAATTTCGTTGATATCTCTCATGCCATGAACAACTGCCTTTCGTCTTCTTTCTTCACTTCCATCTCCGTGCCGTGATCCTTGTACTTCTTCAGCACGAAGTGCGTCGAAGTACCTGTCACCGACTCGAGCGGCGCCAGCCGCTCGGAGACAAAGAGTGCGACTTCCCGCATGGTCTTACCCTCAAGAAGCACCATGAAATCGAACGCACCGCTCATCAGATAGACGGAATCGACTTCGTTGTACTGGTAAATGCGCTCCGCAATGCGGTCATAGCCCATGCCGCGCTGCGGGGTCACATTGACCTCAATCAGCGCTTCCACGCGCTCGTTGCTCGTGTTCTCCCAGTTGATCAGGGTGTGATAGCCGCGGATCACATTCTCTTTCTCCATGTCCGCAATCTCGTTCGCGACCGCTGCTTCGCTCTCGCCGAGCAGCATTGCGAGTTCGTGGATGTCGATACGCGCGTTCTTCTCGAGAACCGCGAGGATTTTTTCACGCATCTTTCGTCCTTTCTGTCTCAAACACTTCCGCTTCCAATGTGATGCCCTTTTCCGGGCGGTTGATGTATTCGCGCTCGGTCTTATCGACCACGCACTTGTCAAGTCCCGGCACCAGGCGGCCGATGCATGCTGCCGGAATCCCTGTCCCGCGGAGCGCCCGCACCAGACTGTCACTGTGCGCGGTCAGAAATAAAACGCCCGCCGTGTCCATGCGGTAGGGATTTTTGCCGAGCGCCTCCGCGAGCGCTATGGTCTCCTGGCGAATCGGCACCGCGCGGAGCCGGAGTTCGACACCGGACCTTCGCGCAAGCGCGGTGAGATAGACTGCCGCGAGAAGCCCTCCTCTGCCGTAGGGCAGGCAGAGCGTCTCCGCGTCCGTCTCCCGTCCCAGTCGCAAGGCGGTTTCCCGGGCGTCTTCCTCGGCTTTCAGTCGCTCCAAAAGCGCTGCCAAGTCTCGAACATATATTTTGTTTTCCGACCCGTGTTCCGAAAGAAACCTCGCCGTTTCCAGGTTTCCCGCCGAACAGGCTGCGACAAGTTCCGGATAGCGCTGGCTCAATGCAGGAAAGCGCTGAGGCCGGCCGCGGCCATGCCGAGCACCATCGAAGCACAGAGCACCACTGCCACAATCATTGCCACCACTCTACGACGCTTATCTTTCATCTTCTTCACCTCTGTCTCTGCGGCATTTTCCGCTGAATTTCATTTTACTATAGTCCCTCTCTTCGCCTTCGGCAAGAGAAAACTCAGACAATAATTTGAAGCTTTCGCCCTGTCTTTGTGTACTGGTAGTAGCGGACGCCCGCCGCGTTCAGCATGCGCTTGCTCGCGCGAACCGCCGCCGTGTCGCCGTACTTGTCCTCTCCGTAAATCAAAGTCCGGATACCGCTCTGGATAATCGCCTTGGCGCACTCGTTGCAGGGGAACAAGGTCACATAGAGCTTGCTACCCTCGAGCGAACCCCCACGGTAATTCAGAATCGCATTCAGCTCGCTGTGCGTCGCATAGAAGTATTTTGCCTGATAGGGGTCATCCTGCTCGTGCTCCTTCCCCCAGGGAAACTCATCGTCCGAGCAGCCTCTCGGAAAGCCGTTATAGCCCATCGAGAGAATCTTGTTGTCATCGCTCACAATGCAGGCGCCGACCTGCGTGTTCGGATCCTTCGAGCGGAGCGCCGAGAGATAGGCGACACCCATGAAATATTCGTCCCAGCTGATATAGTCTTCGCGCTTTCCGCTCATTTTTCCTCCTCTGCGTGCAGATAGTGATGCCCCGCTGCCTTGTTCATGCGATTCATAACGGCAAGGCCGACCCCGCTCTCCGGAAACGCCTCGGCGTAAATCACATCGACCGCGCGGGCATCCATCTCGCGGAGCGCGGCAAAGAGATTGTGGGCAATCTCCGCCGGTTTTGCGCGTTCCCCGAGGCAGAGGATCGCATCGGCACGGTAGGCATCTAAGTTTTCCGCACTCGCGAGTATACCGACCTTTTTGCCGTCCGCCTTCGCTACGGCAGCGCAGGCATTGATTTTCCGAATCGCCGCCGCCTGTGTCCCGTCGACCAGGAACATCTCGGCGCGCGGCGCGTAGTGCCGGTACTTCATGCCGGGCGCCTTGGGATGCATATCCGGCGTGAGCGGCTTTGTGAGCACCGGGTCAAACTCTATTTTCCCGAGCACGCCTTCCAGCATTTCCGGCGTAATCGCGCCCGGGCGGAGCAGTGCGGGCACACGGCCGGTCAGATCCACGATGGTCGACTCAAGCCCCACGGCGACCGCGCCGCCGTCCAGTATCATGTCGATTTTGCCGCCGAGATCCTCCGCGACATGGCGCGCCGAAGTCGGGCTCGGGCGCCCCGAGGTATTCGCAGAAGGCGCCGCGATCGGCACTCCCGCCGCCTGAATCAGAGCTCTCGCATTCGGGTCAAGCGGCAGCCGGATTGCGACCGTGTCGAGCCCGCCGCTGGTTTCGCGCGGCACAGCCTCGCTCTTTGGCAAAATCATGGTGAGAGGGCCCGGCCAGAAGGCCGCCGCGAGCTTTTCGGCACTCTCGGGGATGTCCCGCACCAGCGGCTCCATCTCTTCGACGCGGGCAATGTGGACAATCAGCGGATTGTCGCTCGGCCGCCCCTTTGCCGCGTAAATTTTTTCCGCCGCCGCAGCGCTCAGTGCGTTGCCGCCGAGGCCGTAGACGGTCTCGGTCGGAAATGCGACCAGACCGCCGTCGCGAAGTATCTCTCCGGCGCGCGCCAAGGCTTCCTCCCGCTCTGCCCTGCTTCCGGTCAGCAGACCGTAGATTGTCTCCATGCTCAGCGCCGTCCTTCCTGCTCTTTCAGCACATGGCTCAGGCGCTTGTAGAGAAGAATCGTAAGCAACATGTCCACGCTGCCCTTGACAAGATTCAGCGGTGCGACCGCGTAGAGCGCCATGGTCTCAACGCTCACAATGCGCGGGTTCACCTTGGTTCCCATCTGCACAATGGTCTCGAGCGGCATGCCGTAGAGCGCCGCGAATTTCGGGAGCAGGTAAACCGCATTGAGGAGCGAACCGAAAATGGTCATGCAGATCACGCCGAGCGCGCAGGCGATGAAGGCCTGGCGCTTGGTCTTCTTCTCGTAGTAGAAAATACCGGCCGGGAGCACGAGCGCGCAGCCCACCGCAAAGTTTGCGAGCTCGCCGACAAAGGCGGTCGAGGTGGACTTAAACACGAGTTTCAATAAGATTTTCACAAACTCCGCCATCACACCCGCAACCGGGCCGTAGGCAAAGCTCAGAATTAAAATCGGGAGCTCCGAGAGATCGATCTTATAAAAGGGCGGTGCGAACGGCACCGGCACCTCGAACAGCATGAGCACAGCCGCAGCCGCCGAGAAGAGGCCTATCATGGCCATCTTCCGGGTGCTCAGAATGCGCTCCTTCTGCCCTCTCCGCCGCTGAATTCGCTTCTCGATGATATAAGCGACAAAGAAGCAGAGAAAGACAATCAGCAGGAACTCGCCGACAAAGATAAGATTTTCTGCAATTTTCTGAACTAAATTTCCCATTACCGATTGATTATCCCCCATACATCCGTTGTCTCAAGGCCGAGCCGCCACACGGCAATGCCGGCGGGATCCTTGGCCCGTATCACTTCCATGCGCGCCTGCATCGACTTGGCATCCTCCATCCAGATGGACTGAATGCTTCCGTTTGCCGAGCGCTGGCCGTAGTTCTGCCCGAGCGTCTCGTCGTAGGTCAGGCTGACCTGGTTCTTGTTGACCCAGTCCTGCGCCGCCTTCATGCCGAGCGCCTCGCTCGATACCTTGCCGTTCTTGTCCTCCGTCCAGAGCCGCGTGTAGAACGGCACAGCCTGAATCAGTTTTTCCTTCGGAATCTCTTCGAGGCAGGCGTCGAGGCCCGTCGTCACGAAGTCGAGCGAAGCCGTGCTGCCCGGTGCGTCGCCACCGGTGTGCTCGTCATAGCCCATGTTGATAATGTAGTCACAGAAGACCGCGAGTTCTTTTCTGTCGTAGTAGGCATTGAACTTCGCGGGATTCGGAACATCCACCGTGAGGTAGAGCTGCTTGGCATGGCAGGCGACCGAGAGCTCACGGATAAATTCGAGATACTGGTCAATCGCCTCCTGTTTGATGAGCTCAAGATCCACATTGATGCCGTCAAAGCCGTAGAGATCGGCGTCGGCCATCAGCGAGTCAATCAGCCTTTTCCGCACGGATGTCTTTTTCAGGAGTTCTCCCGTCGTGACACTCTTGTCAAAGTTATCGAGCAGCGCAAAGACCTTGAGGCCTTTCTCGTGCGCCGCTTCCACGTAGGCGCGGTCGGCATAGCTCTGATAGTCACCCTCGTTGCCGCGAAGCGAGAACCAGGTCGGGACGATCACATTCATGCCGCTCGCATTGCCGGCAAGCGTCGAAAGTCCCTGGTTTGCCGCCTGGTTGGAGACAAGGTGGAAACCGAGCAACACTTTGCCGCCGATGGAAAGGGTTCCGTAGTCCTGTGCGGCAAACGAATTCTGATAGGGCACCGTCTCCGCCGCCTGCAGACTTCTCTGCTGCACATACCCGGTGAAACCGCTGTCAGTCTTGACGCGCACCCAGCGCGCGGTATCCGTCTTTGCATCGGCATGGTCCGGAATCACGCGGAGCGCCTCCGCTTTTGCCGCGACCGTGACAATGCTGCCGCGCACACTCGGCCGGCTCCGGAGTACGGTTTTATGCTTTGTCGCCCGCACTTCGTCGCTCTCCGGTGCGGTCTCGACAAAAAGCCGCTTGACCTCACCGTCCGTATAGGCCTCGGTGCGGACATTCGTGAATTCGCGGAACAGCGGCAGCGAGAGGTAAAGCGCCTGGTCTTTGACAAAAAAGAGCGGCTTGCCCTCTGTGTCCACCTCTTCCGCCGTAAATGTGCGGACGCCGCCGGGTGCCGCGTAGACCAGGCACTTCTCGTCCTTGTCCCAGTAGAAGCGCCGGTTCATCTCGCGCTTCACAAGTGTCAGCGGCAGATAGACACTGCCGTTCTCAAGAACCGCCTTGTCGCTCTGCAATTCATAGTTATAGAGCACGGCGACTTCATCCCCCTGCACGCCGAACAGGCTGTTCTCGCTGATGCGGGTGCGGCTCGGGCCGAACTGCCGATACCAGAGCCCGAGAATCACTGCGACGAGCGCGAACAACAGCACCAAGGGCAGCAAAGATTTCCTGCCGTTTCGCTTCCGGCTCCGCCTCGCGCTCTGCAGCTCTTTTGTTTCATTCCTTTCTTCCAAGATAATCCTCCTCTGAAGTGCGGTTACATCCCATTAATATTAGGAAGAGAGCCCTAAATAATTTCCGGAACAGTATATCATAAAACGGCGAACTCTGTGTGAAGACAAGCAAAAAAGCGACAGTGCGCTCCGTGACAAGCGCACTGCCGCCTGTGCTCCAAACTTGCAGGCCCGGCAGCACATACAGTTGACAAACATTTTCCGTGACATCATGGCGGAATCGCGAATTCCGCGGGTTGCCGCCCTCTGCTGCGCGAGATGGATGGCGTAGTTCACGCATACAAAAAAGCGCCGGACAGCTCCGGATTTTTGAGTATTTTTAGGGAATACACCGCACGGATGCGTGCGATGCGGCGACGGAGTGTCACCGTTTTCAGAAAGGAATCTTTTGTCTTGGGGACAAGATCTAAAACCGCTGCCTCCTGTTCTCCATCCGCTTAAAGTATACCAATAAAAGCCGCAATCTTCAATTGCCAAACGCGGCATTCCGTTGTATTATGCTTTAACAAAACAGAAAGAGGTGAAGTCCATGAAATTAGAGCGCGTCAGCGAGTATCAGATCAGCTGCACGCTGTCCGGTTTTGATTTGATTGAGCGCGACATCGAGCTCAATGAACTCGCATATGGCAGCAAAAAAGCAAGACGCCTTCTTCGGGAGATGATGCAGCAGGCATCCTCTGAATTGGGCTTTGAAGTCGATAATATGCCGCTGCGCGTGGAGTCCATACCGCTCTCCGACGACAGCATTCGGGTACTGATTACCAAAGTAGACGATCCCGAGGAACTGGATGCGCGCTTTTCGCGCTTTGTCCCCTCGACGGACACCGAGGAGGATGAGGATGACCAGATGGGATTCTCCGATTTCCTGCAGGACACAGACGAGCGGGAATCGTCCTTTGATGACGACGAGATGGATGAACTCCTGCGAAAATGTGCCTCCCTTGCGAATGAATTCACATCCGTCAAGCTCGACGAAAAAATTCCGGAACCTTCCGAGTATCTGGTGCGCGGCTTCCGCTTCCCGAATCTGGACGCTGTCATCACAGCCGCTCACGCTCTGCAAGATCTGTCGACCGAGCTCGTTGCGGAATCGCTCTACCGGAATCCGGAAAACGGTCGGTACACCCTGGTTCTCCGCTTCAAACGGCAGTTTTCGCTACACATTGCCCTACTCTGCAACAGCCTCGGCGAGTACAGCGAGCCCCTGCTGCTGAGCCCGGCGCGCGCCGCCTTCTACGACGAGCACTATGAACGCATTCTCTCAAAGGATGTGCTCACTTCGCTCGCAAAGCTCTGATAGCAAGCCTTAAGTTTTGTTAGTTAATTATAACAAATTGTCCAAGATGTACCTCTAAAAGTGCAGATTTGCTAAATCCTCTGCTTGTAATTACGACTTCTTTCGTTTACAATGTGGGAAACAGCAAAGATGCTGTCCTAGTTTAGAGGAATCAAGGAGGATTTTGATTATGGCACGCAGAATTTCCGATGCTTGCGTCAGCTGTGGCAGCTGCGCTGGTGAATGTCCGGTTGGTGTGATCTCCCAGGGAGACACGCAGTATGTGATCGACGAGTCCGGTTGCATCGATTGCGGCGCTTGCGAGGCAGTATGCCCGGTCGGCGCAATTTCTGAGGCAAACTGAGAAGAATCACAATAAAAAGCTCTGAGCGTAAGCTCAGAGCTTTTTTGCGTTATGGGACAAAAGAGCTTGAAACAGTCTGTTTAGAAGAAAACGTCATGAAGCATGCAATCTGTCTTTCTTCTTTTTTGTTCGCTTAGCCGCTTTTTATGTCAGCGCGCCATATTGACAAAGCGCGTGGTATCCGGCTTCCAGACCAGACTGACGGTGCCGATCGGGCCGTTACGCTGTTTTGCGATGATGACCTCGGCCTCGTTCGGGTGCTCGGTATCCTTGTTGTAGTAGTCGTCGCGGTACAGGAACATCACGACATCCGCGTCCTGCTCGATGGCGCCGGACTCACGGAGATCCGAGAGCATCGGGCGGTGGTCCGGCCGCTGCTCCACTGCGCGGGAGAGCTGGGAGAGCGCAATCACCGGCGCCTGCAGTTCACGCGCCAGTGCCTTTAAATTTCTGGAGATGTCGGAAATCTCCTGCTGGCGGTTTTCGCCGGACTTGCCGCTGCCGCTCATGAGCTGCAGGTAGTCGATAATCACGAGGTCCACCCCGTGCTCTAATTTCTGCTTCCGGCATTTGCTTCGCAGTTCGCCGATGCCGATGCCCGCCGTGTCATCAATCACCAGATTTTTGCTCTCGGAGATATGTGCGGCCGCCTCGATGATGTTGCTGAAATCGCCGCTCGAGAGATCGCCGTTTCGCATCTTCTGCGCGTCGACACTCGACTCCATCGAGAGGATGCGGTTCACCAGCTGCTCCTTGCTCATCTCAAGCGAGAAAATCATGCAGGAACGGCCGTTCCGTACGGCTGCGTGCTCGACAATGTTCAGCACAAAGGCCGTCTTTCCCATCGAAGGGCGCGCCGCAATCAGCACGAGATCCGAGGGCTGGAGACCGCTCAGCTTCCGGTCGAGGTCTATAAAGCCGGTCGGAATGCCGGTCACCTCCGCGCCGTTCTGATAGGCCTCCTGGATTCTCTCCAGCACCCGCAGGGTGATCTCCGAAATCGGGGTGAATTCCGCCGCGCTCCGCTGCTGCAGTATGCGGAACATCTTCTCCTCGGTCTCCTGCAACAAGGTCTCGAGCTCCTGACTGTCGGCATAACAGCTGTTCGCAATCTCCTCACTCGCCTGAATCAGCTTCCGCTTGACTGCCTTTGCGCGGACAATCTTCGCATACTCCCGGATGTTCGCGGCGGTCGCCTCACTCTGCGCAATCTCGCGCAAAAAATCCAGTCCCTGCATTTCCGGCGGCACATCTTTTGTCTTTAGCTTTTCCTGCACCGTCAGAATATCGACCGGCTTGCCCTCGTTGAAGAGCTCTGCCATGCACGAAAAAACAATGCCGTACTGCTTGGAATAAAAATCCGCCGCACTGCAGTGTTCCAGCGCGACGGCAAGACTGTTCTGATCCACAAAAACCGCACCGAGGATGGAGCGCTCTCCCTCCTCGCTGTGCGGCATGATGCGCTTTAGCACATTTTGGCTGTCGTCCGTCATTTTGCTTCCGTCACATTGACCTTGAGCGTCGCCTGCACATCGCGGTGCAACTTGACTACGGTCTCATAGCTGCCGAAGTTCTTGATCGGCTCCGCGAGAGCAATCTTCTTCTTGTCGAGTTCCAGGCCGAGCTGTTCCTTCACGGCTTCCGCGAGTTCCTTGGTCGAGACGGAACCGTAGGTCTTGCCGTTCTCGCCGCCCTTGATGTGCACGGTCACGCTGCCGGCCTCAATCTTGGCTGCGAGTGCCTTCGCCTCGGCGAGCTGCTCCGCCGCAATCTTCGCCTCATTCGCCTGCTTTAACTTCAGGGTGTTCAGATTCTCGGCCGTCGCCGCCGCGCCGAGCTTTTTCGGCAACAGAAAGTTGCGCGCATAGCCCTCCGAGACTTCCACGAGCGTGCCGGCCTTGCCGAGCGACTTCACATCCTGTAATAACACAATTTTCATGAGATTTCTCCTTTCAAAAGCATCTCGTCGATGACCTGTTTTACCTGCTCCATGGCCTCTTCCTGCGTGAGCCCCGAGAGCTGCGCGCCGGCAATGGTGCGGTGACCGCCGCCGCCGAGCTTTTCCATCATGACCTGAACATTGACTTCGTCAATGGCGCGCGCCGAGAGATACACTTTCTCGCGGAAGGTCGTCGCGACGACACTTGCCTTCACGCCGATCACATCGAGCAGGTCGTTTGCCGCCTGCGCGCCGACCACGGTCGGGTTGTCAAGCCCCGTCGCATCACAGTAGCTCAGCGCAAAGTTCTCGCGGTAGATCTCCGCATTGTGAATTGCCTCGCTCTTTGCGCGGTAGTCGTCGAGCTTCTCGCGGAACAATTTCCGGACGCGCGTCACATCGGCGCCGTTTCGCCGGAGGAAAGCTGCGGCCTCAAAGGTTCGGACGCCGGTCTGGTTCTGGAAATTATGGGTGTCAATCACAATGCCGGCGTACATCGCATCGGCCTCGACCGCCCGAATCTTCACATCGTCCGAGATGTACTGCACGACCTCCGCGACCATCTCACAGGCACTCGACGCATAGGTCTCGACATACGAGAGCTGGGCGTTCCGGATGGAATCCTGACTCTGGCGGTGGTGGTCCAGCACCACAATGGTCTTTGCGACATCCAGAAGCCTCGGGCCCTCGACCATGGACGGCCGATTGGTATCCACGACAACCAGTACAGAGTCCTCGTCGAGCAGCTGCAGTGCCTTCTCCTCGGGGATGAACATGTCCTCCGGATAGTCTCCGTTATAGAAGCGTTCGAGCATGGGGCGTATCGCGCCGTTGACCGCCGAAGAGACAATGTGCGCCTCCTTGCCCATGGTCGTCGCAATGCGCCAGATGCCGACTGCCGCGCCGAGCGAGTCGATGTCCATGAGCTTATGCCCCATGATTAAGAGTCTGTCCTTATTTTCGATCAACTCGCGGAACGCATGCGCCTTGACGCGCGCCTTGACGCGCGTGGTCTTTTCCTTGGAATTCGACTTGCCGCCGAAGTAGCGAATGTTCTCGCCGTCCTTGACCACCGCCTGGTCGCCGCCGCGCCCCAGCGCCATATCAATCGCCTGGCGCGCAAAGTCGTAGCACTGCGCGTAACTGCTGCCGCCGTCGCCGATGCCGATCGAGAGCGTGATGCGCATCTCATTGCCGATGTTCACGGTCTTGACCTGCTCCAGAATGTCAAACTGGCTGTCTAAGAGTTCCTGCAGATAGCGGCGCTCGATCACAAAGAAGTACTTGTCCTTCTCGAGCTTCTTCATGATGGCCTGCATCCCGTCGAAGTAGCGGACAATCTTCCGGTCAACCATCGCGGTGAGCAGCGGGCGCCGCACTTCGTCGACGCTCTCCATCGCCTCCTCGTAGTTGTCGAGGTACAGGAGACCCGCCGTGAGGCGGCGGCTCTCTTCCTCTTCCCGGAGTGTGAGTAGGGCTGTCTCGTCATAAAAATAGACGGCAAAGACCGACTCCGTATCGATCTGCTCCCGCACAAGCCGCACGCGAAGCCGCAGTGTACCGAGACTCAGATGGTAATCCGCGCTCTCGGCAATTTTTGCGAGTTCCTCCCGCGTGAGCTCCGGAAATAAATCCTCCAGTCGCTGCGAGGTCTTGTGTTCCGCCGCAAGGAGTTCCGTCAACGCCGCATTCCGGTAGGAAAAGGTGCCCGTCCTGTCCAGCAGGCCGTAACAGATATCCAGCCGGTCCGCAAGCCGCGCCTGCATGCTGTCCGTCGCCGCCGAAAAGCCGATCATCGCCTGGTTGATTTCCGCACCGGAAACCGCATAGAACCGAAGGCAGATACTGCCGGAAATCAGTGCGAGCAAAAAGACCAGCAGGCCGGTCTCCCAATTCGAAACACAAATCAATACCGCCATCAAGATCGAAAGTACGGCGGGAAATATGGGCCATCGCAGATAGGTACGCAGCTTTTCCTGCGCTTTTCTTTCTTCTTTCATTGATCCTCCTATCATTACGGTCGGGTTATACAAGATTATAGCATAGGAACGCAAGCGCGGCATACCGGCATTTTGCCGTTCTATACAAGGCAGGGGGGCTGTGTTATAGTAACCATATGTCAAAAAATAATGAAAAAACCAATGTGTGCCGCCTTCTGGACGGCAAGAAGCTCTCGTATGTCGAACACAGCTATCCACCGGAAGAGGCCGTCAGCGCAGAGGAGGTCGCAGCTTATCTCGGTCAGAATCCGGCGCAGGTCTTCAAGACCCTGGTCACCGTCGGCAAATCCGGACAGCACTATGTCTTCGTGATCCCGGGCCCCGCTTCTCTCTCTTTAAAGAGTGCGGCCAAGGCAGTCGGCGAAAAATCGATTGCCATGCTACCGCAGCGGGATCTTTTGCCGCTCACGGGCTACGTGCACGGCGGCTGCTCGCCGATCGGCATGAAAAAGTTCTTCCCGACCGTGGTCGATGCGAGTGCGGAGACATTCGACAGCATTATCATCTCCGCCGGGAAACGCGGCTATCAGGTGGAACTGAGCCCTGCGGTACTTGGCAAACTGATACGCTTTTCGTATGCAGCCCTCACCGAGTGAGGCTTCTAGAGAGGTAAACAACACATGGCACAACAGGCAAGTAAGCGAAAAAAGAAGAAGGCACATATTGTCGTCCGCATCCTGAAGATCCTGCTTCTCGTCTTCATGCTCTGTATTCTGGCGGCGGTCGCTTTTTTCTTCATCAAAGTGTTTCCGGATTTACAGTCCATCCAGCAGCACGCCTATGAGACCTATCAGCACATGTCCGAGGACGATTTCCGCCTCGTGACGGACACTGAGATCTTTGACAAGGATGATCAGCAAATCGGCGTGATCAGTTCCGGTCATCACTATGTCTATGTCGGCTCCGATGACATCAGCCCCTGGCTGAAAAAGGCCTATATTGCGCAGGAGGACCGGCGCTTTTATTCGCACCACGGCGTGGACTGGCTCGCCATTGCCCGCGCGGGGCTCTCCTATGTCAAGCACCGCCGCGTAACCCAGGGCGGCTCCACGATTACCCAGCAGGTCATCAAAAATACCTATCTCACGCAAGAGCGCTCTCTCAAGCGAAAATTTACCGAGATACTCTTAGCGCCCAAGCTCGAGAAGCGCTTTGGCAAAGACAAGATACTCGAGTTCTACTGCAACGGCAGCTTCTACGCGCACGGCTGCTACGGCGTAGAAGCCGCGAGCCGCTACTATTTCGATAAGAGCGCCAAGGATCTGGAACCCTGGGAGGCAGCCGTGCTGGTCGGCATCAGCAACCGTCCGGCGACCTATGAACCGGTCAACCATCCCAAGAATTCGCTTCGCAAGCGAAATGAAGTATTGAACAGTCTCTACAGACAAGGCGATATCACCGCCGAACAACTTGCGGAA
Source organism: Stomatobaculum longum (assembly GCA_000242235.1). Taxonomy (GTDB): domain Bacteria; phylum Bacillota; class Clostridia; order Lachnospirales; family Lachnospiraceae; genus Moryella; species Moryella longum. The sequence continues at coordinate 197,908 of JH590863.1, read as the reverse complement.
TACAAAGAAAAGCCGCTCGAAATTGCGCCGCAGACCAAGAAAGCCACGGCGACAGAGAACTACCAGACAAGCTATGCTGTCTACTGCACAGCGCTGCAGCTCATGAAGAACGACGGTTTTAAGTTTAAGTACACCTTCAAGAACAAAGAGGAGTATGACAAATACCAGGCCGAGTACAAAGAACTCTACGCCGATAAGAGCGAAAAAATTCGAGCCGGCGGCTATAAGATTTATACGACCATAGACTCGGATATCCAGGCAAAACTCCAGAAGCGCCTCGACGAGACACTCGACGACCGCTCGAACGAGAAGCAGGAAAACGGCAAGTATGCGCTCCAGGGCGCAGGCGTGGTCATTGACAACGACAGCAACGCCGTCGTCGCGATTGTGGGCGGCCGCGGCACGGACGACGCTTATAACCGCGGTTTCCTCGCGAGACGCCAGCCGGGCTCCACAATTAAGCCCTTGATTGACTACGCGCCCGCCTTCGAGACCGGCTACTTCTATCCGTCTTATGTGATTGACGATCACGAGTTTGACGGCGGCCCTAAAAACTCCGGCAACAAGTACTACGGCTCCGTGACACTCCGCGAGGCGCTGAACCGCTCACTGAACACCGTGGCCTGGCAGCTCCTCCAGAAAATCGGCGTGAAGACCGGCCTCTCCTATCTCGGGAAGATGGAGTTCTCCTCTCTCTCCTGGCAGGACAGCACGGCGGCGGCCGTCTCAATCGGCGGCTTTACCTACGGCACGCGCGTCGTCGACATGGCAAAGGGCTTTTCGACCTTCGCGAACATGGGTGTCTACGACGACAAGACCTGCCTCCGCTCCGTGGTCTACGACCGCACCGAGCAGCAGGTGCTCCCGGTCAGCTCGCGGCGCACCCAGGTCTATACCGAGGGCACTGCCTACATGATCACCGACATTTTGAAAGGCACCATGGACAAGTCCTACGGCACCGGCCGCGGTCTTGACATTGACGGCCAGCAGGCCGCCGGTAAGACCGGAACGGCAAACGACTCGAAGGACACCTGGTTCTGCGGCTACACCCGTTATTACACGGCCGCCGTCTGGGTCGGCTATGACCAGCCGCGCCCCATGCCCGGTATCTACGGTGCCACCGTCGCGGGACGCATCTGGAAAGGCATCATGACCGACATCCACAAGGATTTACCGGAGAAAGACTGGGAACAGCCGGAATCCGTGGTCAGCGCCTACTTTAAGAGTTCGACCGGTGAACAGGTAGACTATAACACCGGCGAAAAAGACCTTTTCAACCTGAATGTAGACAGCGCGGCGCGAAGCGAGTACGAGAAAACCTACGGCACTACCGAGGTCGATCCCGACGCGAACCGCGACGTAGGCGGCGATCAAAACGATGATGCCATCGTCGAGACCAGCGCTTCCGAAGAGAATGTTTCGCTCGAAGAGACGCTCGAGAGCATCGAGACTTCCGCCCATGTCACCGCGGGAACCGGCGTCACGGGTGTGAACGGCGGCCCCGGTGTGACGCCGCAGCGAAGCCACGAGTCTCGCCGGGACAGCGAAGAGACCGTCGCGAGCCCGCGGGAAACCACCGTCCGCGAGACCGCGGAGCGGAGAACCCGCGCGGAGACCACAGCGCCGGAGACGCAGGTCCCGACGCCCACGGTGAACGGCCCCGGCGGTCAGCTGCACACGGCTCCTGTCGAGACCAAAGGCCCCGGCGCCGGAATGGACAGTCCCGGCAGCGAAGGCCAGGTCATCCCGCGCCCGGGTGTGCACTGACGCCCCGGACCTTCGAAAGAAAACAAAGCAAAAATCCCCGGTTTGCCGTTTCGGCAAACCGGGGATTTTTGTTGCTCTCTTCCTTGCAGCGTCCGTTCCGTTTCAATGCAGTCCGGCTGTCTCTTCGGACACCGTCGCCGCGCTCACGGCATCGGGCTCCGTGCGCTCCTCTGCCTTTGTCGCTGCCTCTGCCTCGGCGAGCGCGGCCTCCAGTTCCGGCGGCACGGGAACCGGCTTCGGCTCTCTGCCGTAGATTTCCGCGAGCATACGGCAGTGCCAGATCAGGTGCTCCGTAAAGCTGTGCCGCGGCATGCGCCACTGCCAGTTTCCGCCCGCTGCGCTCGGCACATTGATGCGCGCCTCCTTACCGCAGCCGAGGTAGTCCCACATTGGGATAATCACGGTGTCGGCGACACTCGCCAGCACGGTGCGAATGCAGTCCCAGTAGAGGTCCTGTTCCGGCGTGTGCTCCGAGCCCTGGTAGTGCAGCATGAAAAGTCTGATACCCTCGTTCTGGTTGCGAATCCACTCCATGAGTGGTGCGTTGTCGTGTGTGCCCGTGTAGGCGACACAGTGCCGCTCATAGTGGTGCGGCAGGTAGAGATTCTGATTGTCGGAGTCATAGGCAAACTCCAGCACTTTCATCGGCGGGAAGCCGCTCTCCTTTACCATGCGAATCACGCTCTCCGTCATAAAGCCCAGATCCTCCGCGATGATCGGCAGCGGCTTGCCGAGTTCCTTGGCGAGCGCCTTGAAGAGCTCGACACCGGGCCCCTGCTTCCAGCTGCCCATCTTCGCGGGTTCTCCCGCCGGAATCGCAAAGTACTCGTCAAAGCCGCGGAAGTGATCCATGCGGAGGCAGTCGTAAATCGAGAGGCTGTAGCGGAGCCGCTTTGACCACCAGGCATAGCCGGTTCTCTCGTGATAGTCCCAGTCATAGAGCGGATTGCCCCAGAGCTGTCCGTCCGGCGAGAAGTAATCCGGCGGGCAGCCTGCCACCGCCTCAGGCTTCCCCTCCGCGTCGAGCTGAAAGAGCTCGGGATGCGCCCAGGCATCCGCCGAATCCGGCGCGACATAAATCGGCAAGTCGCCGATGATCGTGATGCCGTGCGCGGTCGCATAGTCTTTCAGGCGCTTCCACTGCTCGTGGAACAGTACCTGCGTCCAGGTATAGAAATCAATCTCGGCCTCGTGCGTCTTCCGAAAGTCGTGCAGTGCCGCGCTGTCCCGCTTCCGGAGCGGCTCTGACCAGCCGAGATAGCTCTTTCCGCCCTCCGCATCTTTGATGGCGCGATACAGGCAGTACTCCCGGGTCTCGGGGTGCAGGGCAACGACGGCGGCCTCGTAGCTCGCCTTGTCCTTGGTTTTTCGGACAGCCTCCGTCTCCGATGCCGCCGCACCGTTGAGACTTTCCCGGAAGCGCTTGTGTGCGCGCCGGAGCAGCATTTCGCGCGACTCGTAAATATGACCGTAGTCAATTCGGCCCGCATCGCCCGGGTTCCGCTCGCCAGCAAGTTCCTCCTCGGTGAGCAGCCCGAGCGCCTTCAATTCCTCGAGGTCGATGAAATACGGATTGCCCGCAAAACTCGAGAACGACTGGTACGGCGAGTCGCCGTAGCCGGTCGGTCCGAGCGGCAAAATCTGCCAGTAACTCTGCCCCGCTTCCTTCAGGCAGTCAATCCAGTGGTAGGCCTCGATTGAAAAAGAGCCGATTCCGAAATCACCCGGAAGACTGAATACCGGAAGCAAAATACCTGCAGCACGTTTCATTTCTTTTTCTCCATTCCCATTGCGCGGTCAATCCGTTTCTTCGCTGCGCCCGCGACCCCCGCAGCTTTTCCGGCAACCCCCGCAGCCTTTTTGCCCGCTGCATCCTTTGCCTTGCCCGCGACATCTGCGGCCTTTTCGAGAAGACTCTCTGTCTTCTGCTTTGCCGACTTTTCCTCCGCCTGTTCGGCGCGCGGCGCTTTCTTCTCCGCCTCCCGCTTCTTGCAGGCAAAGAAGAGCGCACTGTAGGCGGGCAGGCGAATGCCGATGCCGATTTCCTTGTCGTCTACCTCCATCGCGCGGGCGGGCAGCGCGCGCGGATTCAGCGTGCCGCTGCCGCCGAAACGCTCGTCGTCGGTCGAGAAAATCTCTTTATAGCTCCCCGCATAGGGCACTCCCAGATTAAAGCGCGGATAACTCGTGCCGGAGAAGTTCACGGCGACCAGAATATCCTCCTCCGCGGCGTGCCGCAGGAAGACGACCACATTTTCCTCGTAGGAGTGGCAGTTTAAGAAGGTGAAGCCCTCCGTGTCACTGTCGCCCTCGTAGAGTGCCGGGTGCTCGAGATAGAACGCATTCAGCCCCGCTGCGCAGTCTTTGAGCTTCCGGTGCGAGGGGAAGTCAAGCAGCGAGAAATTCAAGTGTCCGTCCGCCTGCAGCGGTTCAAGCATGCCGAATTCCTGCCCCGCGAAGAGCAGCTTCTTGCCGGGATGCGCCGTCACAAAGCCGAAGAAGGCGCGGAGCAGCGCAATCCGCTCCTCAAAGGGCAGATAACCGAGGCGTCCGAGCAAGGTGGGCTGCTGTTCCGAGAGGAAGGTGTGCGAGAGCGGCAGAATGTACTGCTCCGAGTACTGGTAGAGCTGGGCGTACGAGAGTTCGCCGTAGCGCTCGCTCTTGCCTGCCTCGTCCGCGCCGAGATAGGCAAGCATGCCCTCCGTAAAGCCCCGGTTACAGCGGAAATCAAAGCCGAGGCCGTCGTCCTTGACCGCCGCCGTGGTGCGCGGCCACTCGGCGCTGCCGTCGGCAATCAGCAGAAAGCCCGGCAGTTTCCTATGCACCGTCAGGCTCAGGCGACGCAGGAAGGACGCGCCGTCCAGATTTTCGCCGCCGCCGTAGCAGTTCCGGTTCTCGTTTGCCTGAAACCAGAGAGCCGACGCCATGTCGATGACCCGAACGCCGTCGAGGTGGAATTCGTTTGCGAGGAAGCTCACATTCGAGAGCAGGAAAGACTGCACCTCTGCCCTGCCGAAGCGGAACACCGCCGTGTCGCCGCTGCCGTTTTCCTCGTAGAGCGGGGTTCCGTCAAAGTAGGCGAGGCCCTCCTCGGTCCGCGGGAATCGGACTGCACTCCAGTCCATCAGAACGCCGATGTCTTCGCGGTGCAGCGCATTGACGAGCGCGCGGAAGCCGTCGGCCGTCCCGAGCTTCGTGTCAAGCGCAAAGTAAGCGCCGGTCAGATAGCCGAGCGAAGCCGCATCGCGCGTCTCGAGTAACGGCATCAGGAGCACATGCGTGTAATGCATCTCCTTTAAATACACCGGCAAGGTCTCCGCGAGTTTCCGATAGTCGGCATCCGCCGCGAAGCTCGCGAGATTCAGCTCATAGAGGTTGATGGGCCGCTCCCCGGCAAATTTTCCGTAGCGCTGCGCCCGCTCTGTGAGGTAGGCCTGATCCTCCCAGACAAAGTCCGGCTCCGCTGCGGCAATCATCGAAGCGCCGCCGCCCGCAGGCTCAACCGCACGCGCATAGGGATCCGCCCGGAACAAAATCTCCCGCGCATAGGTTTTAATCTCGTATTTATAGATAACACCCGGCTGCACACCCGGTACAAAGAGCGCAAAAATACCGCTGTCTCCCATGCGCCGCAGCTCATGGACTCTGCCGTCCCAGTTGTTGAAGTCGCCGACCACCGAGACGCGCATCGCATTCGGCGCAAAGACCGCAAAGCGGATGCCCGAAACACCGCCCATCTTCTTCTCGTGCGCGCCGAGGAAGGTATGCGCCGCTGTGCTCTCGCCTGCCTTAAACTTGCGGAGCTCCACTTCCGGCAATTCCGGTATAAAGCGGTACGGATCCTCTGCGACCGTCTCGCTGCCGTCTGCCTCCGGGAGAATGAACTGATAGCGCAGACTTTCCTTCTCCCCCGGAATCAGACAGGCAAAAAAGCCGCTCTCATCGGCCAATTCCATCGGCATTTTGGTCTTGCCGCGCTGCAACAGGACCCTGTCCCGTCCCGGAAAAAAGGCCTGCACGAGTATGCCTTTGTCTGTCTTATGCGGTCCCAAGATGGCGTGCGGATCTGCGGACTCCGAGTAAACAATCTCTTCGACTGCCGCCCAGTCCATCACCTCGTATAGTTCTCGTTCCATGCAGCTTCCTCCTGCTTGTCTGTAATGCTCTTAGTTTATCACAGCAGCCGTCGTATTTTCCACTGTACGGCGCAAAATACGCGCGTTTTCAACGCAACATTCATGCATTTTTACGAACCGCTCTCGCTTGCCTAATGCGGGTAAGGTCGACTATACTATTACTTTGTAGAAAAATAAAAGGAGCGGGAATCATGACCAAACCGGACAAGACAAATAAGGGGAGTAGCGCCCTCCGCGAGCTGCTCAGCTGGATTCAGATTATTGTAATCGCCGCTGTTGTCGCCTTTGTGCTCAACAACTTTTTAATCGCAAACTCCCGCGTTCCCACGGGCTCCATGGAAAATACGATTATGACCGGGGACCGCGTGATCGGCTCCCGCCTCTCCTATCGCTTCGGGGAGCCGAAGCGAGGCGATGTGATCATCTTCCACTGGCCGGACGATGAAAAAATGCTCTTCGTGAAGCGCATCATCGGCATGCCGGGCGACAAAGTCACCATTCGGGACGGTCATGTCTACCTGAACGATTCCGAGACGCCGCTCGAGGAGCCCTATATCAAGGAGCCCATGGTCGTCGAGCCGGAAAAGACCTTCCAGGTGCCGGAAGGCGCATACTTCTGCATGGGGGATAACCGCAACGAGTCGATGGACGCGCGCTACTGGAAAAACAGCTACGTCTACAAAAACAAAATACTCGCGAAGGTTCTGTTCCGCTACTGGCCGGGAATCAAGGGCATTCACTGACGTGCAGCATGAAAACCGTGACAGCACCGCCCGGTGCCATCACGGTTTTTCTTTTGGAAAGGAGTTACTATGACAGATTCCGAATCGAATCGGGAAACCAAAAAGCCCCGCCCCGCATGGCTCGACTGGCTGCAGATTTTTGCCGTTGCGGCGGTTCTCGCATTTGTGCTGAACACCTTTCTCATTGCCAATGCGCGCGTGCCCACCGGCTCCATGATTACAACCATCATGCCGGGCGACCGCGTAATCGGCTCCCGCCTCTCCTATCGCTTCGAAGATCCGGCGCGCGGCGATATCATCATCTTCCACGCCCCCGATGAACCGGAGACCCTCTATGTGAAGCGCATCATCGGCCTGCCGGGCGACAAGGTCACGATTCGGGACGGCCATGTCTACTTAAACGATTCCGAGACGCCGCTCGAGGAGTCCTACATTAAAGAGCCCATGAAGCCCGCGGCGTTACAGGAATTTCAGGTGCCCGAAGGCGCCTACTTCTGCATGGGCGACAACCGGAACGGTTCGGTGGACGCGCGCTACTGGAAAAACCACTATGTCTACCGGGACAAGATTGTCGCAAAAGTCCTGTTCCGCTACTGGCCCGGCATCAAGGCACTCAAGTAAACAGGGCGAAGAAGCCGAAAAGAGACACAGTCCCCGGGGACTGTGTCTCTTTTTTTGTTTCGGTGCTTTTTCTTAACACCTGCTCGTTCGGCGCCGGTCTTATGCACTTCGTCTTGTGTCGCTCTACAGTTCAGTGCTTTTTCATTCTGCTCCGGTCTTTCACCGCCTTCTCGTTCGCCGCTATATCGTTCGGTTCTTCGTCTTTCGGTACTTTAGCGCTCGATACTTGCTCTTATGCGCTTCGTCTTGTTTTTCTTTCAAGTTCGGCGCTTTCTCGTTCTGTTCTGTCCTTCAGAGTCGTATCGTTTGGCTCCCTGCCTTTTGCTCTTCGCCTTTTGACGCTTTATCGTTTTGCGCTTTGTCTCTCAACCGTTCGGTGCTGTGCCGTACCCAAGTCGCTTGCCGAAGCTCCTCTTCCGCAGCGGCGCTGCTTTCTAAAACGCGTTTAGCGGATTCTTCCTCGGCTTATTATGTCAACTTCTTTCACTTTACTTTGACTCAGTTCCCCGCGCTTTCGGTAGTCCTCCCGGATGCGCGCGTCCCAGTCCCGGTCAAGGATCGATTTTTCTCTGAGCGTAAGTATGGCCTCTCCGACCGCTTCATAATTCAGCGCAATGCCCGCGCTGTCACAGTGGTAGCGAACCGCCCGGTCCGCGTCTATACCGAAGCGACCGGCTGTCTCCACAGCGTCCATATTCGCGCCGAGAAACAGGAACTCCCAACCGTATTTTTCCTTCTGCCGCTCTATGAGCCGCCTGAGCTCCCCATAACCGTAGCGACAACTCGCATTTTCCTGCCCGTCCGTGGTAATCACAAAGAGGGTGTGCGCCGGGCGTTCTTCCGGGCGCGTCTCGCGGTGCAGATTTCCGATGTGCCGAATCGCATCGCCGATTGCATCGAGCAGCGCGGTGCTGCCGCCGACACGGTAGTCTTGAAAGCTGAGGGGCTCCACCCGCTTGATATCTTCACGGTCGTGCAGTACCTCCGTCTCGTTGCTGAATAAGATTTAAAAACCCCATGGAGCCGCTCCGATCCAGAATAAATACGATTTCGGTTAAATTATCTTTCATTGCGCTTCCCTCCCGCAGAGTTTCATCCGACCGCTCTGCCGCACGGCAGCCGTCACACACGGCACAACACTTGTGTCATATGCTTGTGTCGCAGAGCCGAGTCACTTGTTTCACTGACAGAGAGAGCATAGCGCTTTTAAAAGCGGGAAGGGTCGCCTCGCAGGCGACATTTGCTCCGCTGTTCTCACGCCCCGATCGGATTCTCATCAAAGGCAAAGAGGGCCTCGTTGATTTCAAAGACATTGTAGTTGCCCTGCGAGACAAAGTACTCAACGATTAAGTCAAACTTGCTTGCGTGCGAGAGGGCAAAGCCCGCCTTTTCTAAGAGTTCTTCGAGTTCCGGGAGAGGAAGCTCCAGCGCGAGCGCAAAGGCAACGGCCGTGGCTTTCGAGGGCTGATAGTGCTTGTCTTTGCGTATCTTCGAGAAGAGCTTCCGGTCTATATTCGCCTTTTTATAGCACTGCGCATCCGTCATGCCCGACTCGTCGATTTTCCGTAGCAGCATTTCCGAAAAGCTCTCGCCGATTCGCCGTAAAGTCTCTTCCAGCGAAATCTCAGCGACAGCTTTTGTCTCATAGAGCGGCGCTTCCGAGCACTTTGCCTCGTACAGCCGCTCCCGGCTTAAACGCCGATCGGCAGTCTCCGTATGTGCATCCACATAGCGCTCGTCGATATAGACCGCAATCTCCGAGAAGCGTTCCGCGCCGATTTCATAAGACTCCCGGTCAAAGATGACCAGGTAGACCGTGAGCTCCGCGGTCTCGAGAAAAGCAGCAATCTCCGTGACCGCGACGCGAAGCGCCTCTGCCTTCGGGTAGCCGTAAATCCCGGCGGAAATCAGCGGGAAGGCAACAGTTTCGCACTGATATTCCGCTGCAAGTTTCAGGGATGCCCGGTAGCAGGAACGCAGTTTTTCCTCTTCCCCTCGCATTCCGCCCTGCCAGCGCGGCCCGACCGCGTGAATCACATACTTGCAGGGAAGGCGGTAGCCCGCGGTAATCTTTGCCTGCCCCGTTTCGCAGCCGTGCAGCTTTTTACAAGCCTGAAGGAGTTCGGGCCCCGCCGCGCGGTAGATGCAGCCGTCCACCCCGCCCCCGCCGAGAAGGGAACTGTTTGCGGCATTCACAATGGCATCCACCCGCATCTTCGTGATATCGTTTCTGACCAAGTGTAAGGGCATAAGCCACCTCCGATGTACGCTTTAGTTTTTCAGGCAAGTAATCGGAACAATATAAATTCCATCCTCGCGTCTATACGCAAACTCACCTGCTCCGACAACAATCATCATAAAAGACGGGGCCGGCATTTTACCGGTATCAATTTTATCCGCCAAAGTCTTTAGATTTTTGGCACCGTCTTCAATTAACTTATCTCCTCCCAGTTTTATTTCCGCTAACCCGTAGCTACCGTTTCTCAGGTGAATGACCGTATCACATTCCAAATTATCCTTGTCTCTGTAGTGCGATACTGCTCCGCCGAGTGCCTCCGCATAGACGCGCAAATCTCGCACGCAGAGGGTTTCAAACAACAGCCCCATGGTATTCAAATCATTCAACAAGTCGTTCGGTCCCACGCCGAGCGCCGCAGTGGCAATTGAGGGATCGATATAGTACCTCGTATCCGCGGTTCGAATGGTTGTCTTGGAACGCAAATTGGGATTCCAAGCAGGCATATCTTCCACAACAAAAATACGCTTCAATGCCGTAATGTAAGATGCCACAGTGTCTTCACTCAGAGAAGCCGTGTCATTCACTCGCATATCATCTCGGAGCACGGTGTTTGCGATTTGTGCGCCCTGATTTCGCGCCAGCGATCTCATGAGACGCCTGACTCTCTCCGGATCTCTGTTAACCTGATCCGCTCGGTTAATATCGGACTTTACAACCGCATCGTAATAATCTACCGCCTGCGAGAGTGCGGCCTCCTCGCGCATTCCGATTGCCTGTGGCCACCCACCCCTGCAGATTAAAAAAGCAAGTTGCAGAATGTCCGTAGAATTGCTCCCCACAATACGCTCCGGCTTCCCGAACAAATCCCCTAAGCTAACCTCCCCCGAGGATTCTCCTGACTCGTACAAACTCATGGGACGCATGGTAAGCCAAGTGAAACGTCCGGTTCCCGAATGCGTAATTTCCTCCGATTCAATCGGAACCGCCGATCCGGTAAAAATGAACTGCCCCACTTCTCCCCGGCTATCCACCTCATAACGTGCCGCGTCCCACAACTTCGGTGCAATTTGCCATTCATCAATCAGCCGCGGTGTTTCTCCCTGCAACAGACGTTCCGGTGCGATCTGTGACATCTGAATATTGGACTCTCGTTTTGAGGGCTCATCCATCCGCAAGATACTCCCGGCCACCTGCATGGCTGTTGTTGTCTTACCGCACCATTTCGGTCCTTCTATCACGACTGCGCCCTTTGCTTCTAATTTTGCCTGCAAAATTCGATCCACAATTCTTGCTTTGTATTCTCTCATGATCGTCACCCCCTTGCCCTCAGCATACCTGCTTTTTTGCACGCGCGCAATTCTTTTCGGCGAGTTGGCGGTATTCCGTTCGGCGTTTTGGCGGATTTTCATTCATCGCTTTGGCGGAATTCTGTTCGGCGTTTTGGCGGTTTTTTGTTCGGCGACTTGGCGAAAAAAAAGAGGTACCGTCCCGGTACTTCCCTTTCACACAACTTATTTTTCAGCGCTTACGCCCTTCCTTGCTTCCGTCTGCGTGTCTCTCAGGCGCGACCGGCCGCCCGCTTCAGTTTCTCGACGGTACTCACGCTGTTTCGAAGGAGCAGATCCGCGAGCACGAGATTCACCATGGACTCGACCACGACTGCCGCCCGCGGCATGATGGTCGGGTCGTGCCGCCCCTGAATCTCGATGGTGACCGGCTCGCCGTTTTTGTTTACGGTCTCCTGCGGAGAGCCGATCGAAGGCGTCGCCTTCACGGCGGCCCTAAGCAGAATGTCGCTGCCGTCTGAAATGCCGCCGAGCATACCGCCCGCGTGATTGCTCTTTTTTTCGGTGCCGCCCTGTCCCGGGCAGAAGGCATCGTTATCTTCGCTGCCGCGCCGGGTGCTCACCCCGAAGCCGTCGCCGAACTCGACGCCCTTCACCGCGCCGATACTCATGACCGCCTTTGCAAGCTCTGCGTCGAGCTTATCGAAAACGGGCTCACCGAGCCCCGGGAACATCCCGGTGACGCGGCAGCTCACCGTGCCGCCGAGCGAATCTCTGGCTTGCATCACTTCTTTCAAGTATGCCGCCGCCCGCGCCGCGGCTTCCGGATCCGGCATGCCGAGCAGGTTTTCCGCACAAATCGCTTCGTCAAAGGTCGCTGCCTCGATTGCACCGACCGCACTCACATAAGCGAAGGCGCGAATGCCGAATTCCGCGAGGAGCTTTGCCGCAATCGCGCCGCCGATCACCCGGCCTATGGTCTCCCGCCCCGAGCTTCTGCCGCCGCCCCGCGGATCCCGAAAGCCGAATTTCCGATCGAAACCGAAGTCCGCGTGCCCCGGGCGGTAGCAGTCCCAAATGGCCTGATAGTCCGCCGAGTGCTGATCTTTGTTCCACACCAGAACCGCAATCGGGGTGCCGAGGGTCTTGCCTTCAAAGACACCGGAGAGAATTTCGCAGGTATCCGCCTCCTTCCTAGGGGTCGTGAACGCAGACTGCCCGGGCTTTCTCCGGTTTAAATAGGCCTGAATCTCCTCGGCCGAGAGCGGCAGCCCCGCCGGGCAGCCGTCAATCACCGCACCGAGCGCCGTGCCGTGCGACTCCCCGAAGGTGCTCACGCGAAACAGGGTTCCGAATATGCTGCCTGCCATTTACGCATCCTCTCCGACCGGCACAATGACGCAGCAGTTCGGCTGGCTCACCGGAATTTCATTTGTATTCATGACAATCAGTTTCTTCTCGTAGTCGACCTTGAAGAACGAGAGAGTTCCGCTCTCGTGGTTCACACTCACAATATGCTGCCCGTCCGGGAACACCGCGACATCCTTCGGGTACTCGCCGCTGATCGGGAGATTGAATTCCGCCGTGAGAAGACCTGTCTCCGCATCCCGCGAGAAGAGCGTCACGCTGTTATCGCCCGCATTGCCCACGAAAATATAGTGGTCGTGCGCGGTAAAGGTCATGCAGGTCGCGGCGTTCAGAGAGCCCGGCGCATTGTCGCCCGTCGTGCAAACGGTCTGAAGCTTCGTGAACTCCGGCATCCCCCTGTCCTCGGAGACCGTGTAGCGGTACACATCAATCGCATTCGTCATATCAAAGAGCAGATAGAGGAAGCGGTTGTCCTTCGAGAAGGTAAAGAAATAGGGCGAGGAGCCGCGCGCCGTCCGGATCGCATCCACGAGCCGGATCTCCCCCGGTCTCCCCGTAAAGCGGTAGATGCTCACCTGATCAATGCCGGGATCGGCCGACATCACAAAGCGCATGTCGCGGGTCGGCTTCGAGCAGGTGATGTGCGCTCTCGAACCGCGCTCCGCAATCGAGCCGAGGCCCTTATGGTAGACCTCGTCCACAATGGGTCCGACCGCGCCGTCCGGATCCAGGCGGAGTATCGTGAGTTTTCCGTCGTGATAGCCCGAGGTATAGAGGTACTTGCCCTCCTGATCCACGCAGATATGGTGCGGCCGCATGCCGTTCACCTTTTTGCTCGAGACGCGCACCAAACCGCCGTCCGGCAGAATGCGGAACGCGACCACGCCGTAGTCCTCCACAGCATAGAGCATGCGCCGGTCACTCGATACGACGATATCGGAGGCATTGTCCACTTCCACTTCCGCGCGCTTCTTGAAGCTGCCGCGCTCCACATCCACATCGAAGATTGTGATGCCCTTTGCCTTTCCCGTATAGGAGTAGGACCCCACATACGCCACATAGTTTTTCATTGTCTCTCCTCACCGCGCAATGCGCGCAAAATCAAGGGATTTTCCGTCTGCTTTCTTCCCGCTCATTCTAGCACAAGCCCTCCGAAAATTCTATTGACACCCCTTTGAAAACCTGTATAATCGTACCGGTGAGTTTATTTTTACTAAACCAAAAGTTTAAGGAGGCTGTTCTTGGAGATCGGTGAAAAAATCAGGCGACTGCGCATCCTGAACAATCTGACGCAGGAAGAACTCGCGGACCGCGCCGAGCTCTCCAAGGGGTTCATCTCCCAACTGGAGCGCGATCTGACTTCTCCGTCCATCGTGACGCTGATGGACATTCTGCAGTGCCTCGGCACCACGCCCGCGGATTTTTTCAGCGAGAAGGCACCGGAGCAACTTGTATTCCGGAAGACGGACTACTTCGAGAAGCAGGACAGCGAGCTCAAAAACCACATCTGCTGGCTCATTCCGAACGCCCAGAAAAATATGATGGAGCCCATACTCCTGACCCTGGAGCCGGGCGGCCGCATGGCGGAGGACGCCCCGCACGCCGGCGAGGAATTCGGCTATGTGCTGAGCGGCAGCCTGGAACTGCACCTCGGCAATGAGACCCGCCGCGTCAAAAAGGGCGAGAGCTTCTACTATCGCTCCGAAAAGAATCACTATGTCAGTTCCAGGACCGGTTGCACGCTGCTCTATGTCAGCGCACCGCCGTCCTTTTGAATCGAGAGAGGAGATCACAAGTTTATGTCAACACTGGTGGATCTGCAGCACATTTCCAAGTCCTTTGACGGCGAGATGGTGCTCGACGATTTGAATTTAACCGTCCCGGAAAACTCGTTCGTGACCCTGCTCGGCCCCTCGGGCTGCGGCAAAACCACGACGCTCCGCATCCTCGGCGGCTTCACGACGCCGGACAGCGGCAAGGTCATGTTTGACGGGCAGGATATCACTTCTCTCCCGCCGAACCGCCGTCAGCTGAACACGGTGTTCCAGAAGTACGCGCTGTTCCCGCATATGAGCATCGCAGAAAATATCGCCTTCGGCCTCAAAATCAAGGGGAAAAGCAAGGCCTACATCGACGACAAAATCCGCTACGCCTTAAAGCTAGTGAACCTCTCCGGCTTTGAGAAGCGCGACGTGAACTCCCTCTCGGGCGGCCAGCAGCAGCGCATTGCGATTGCGCGCGCCATTGTGAACGAGCCGCGCCTTCTGCTCCTCGACGAGCCGCTCGGCGCCCTCGACTTAAAGCTCCGCCAGGACATGCAGTACGAGCTGATCCGCCTGAAAAAGGAACTCGGTATCACCTTTGTCTACGTGACCCACGACCAGGAAGAAGCACTCACCATGTCCGACACCATCGTCGTCATGAACCAGGGCTATATCCAGCAGATGGGCACACCCGAGCAGATTTACAACGAGCCGGAAAATGCCTTCGTCGCGGACTTCATCGGCGACTCCAACATCATCGGCGCGACCATGGTGCACGATGAGCTCGTAAACATCTTCGGCGCAAACTTCCGCTGCGTGGACAAGGGCTTCGGTCAGAACAAGCCGGTCGATGTCGTGATTCGCCCGGAGGATGTGGAACTCGTGAAACCGGAGGACGGCATTTTGACCGGCCATGTGACCCACTCGATTTTCAAGGGCGTCCACTACGAGATGGAAGTGACCACCGAAAACGGCTACGAGTGGCTCGTGCAGTCCACCCGCATGTTCGAACTCGGGCAGGCGGTCGGCATCACGGTCGACCCCTTCAACATCCAGATTATGAATAAGCCCGCCTCCGAGGACGAGGAGGCGATTGTCAATGAATAAGAAGGCAAGACTCCTCGCTCTCCCCTATCTCGTCTGGATGATAGGCTTCATCGTAATCCCGCTCGCGCTGGTCTTTGTCTTCGGTCTGACCGACCGGAGCGGCGCGTTTACACTTGACAATGTGATTTCGATTGTAGAGCGCAATCACCTGAAGGCCCTGAAGCTCTCGCTGCTGCTCTCCTTTGTGAGCACGCTGATCTGCTTTCTGCTCGCCTTTCCGCTCGCGCTCATTCTGCGCGGCAAGAAGATAGGCCGCGCGAACTTTGTGGTCTTCATCTTCATCCTGCCGATGTGGATGAACTTTCTGCTCCGCACCCTCGCGTGGCAGACGCTGCTCGAGAAAAACGGCGTGATTAACGGCATTCTCGGCGCGCTGCATCTGCCGCCGATTGCGATTATCAACACACCGACCGCGATTGTGCTCGGCATGGTCTACAACTTCCTGCCCTTCATGGTGCTTCCGCTCTACAATACGATGTGTAAGATTGAGGACAGCGTGGTCGAGGCCGCGCGTGATCTCGGCGCCTCCTCACTCCAGACCCTCTGGCGCATCTGGCTCCCCCTCTCGGTGCCCGGCATTGTGAGCGGCGTCACGATGGTCTTTGTCCCGGCGCTCACGACCTTCGTGATTTCCAACATTCTCGGCGGCAGCAAGATTCTGCTGATCGGCAATGTCATCGAGACCGAGTTCACCAAGGCGAGCAACTGGAACCTCGGCAGCGGTCTCTCAATTGTGATGCTGGTCTTCATCCTGCTCAGCATGACAGTGCTCGCGCACTATGATAAAAACGGAGAGGGGACGGCATTCTGATGAACAAACGCATACGACGCTTTATCGGGGATTTTTATCTGGTGCTCATGCTCCTCTTCCTCTATCTCCCCATTTTTACGATGATTGTGCTCTCGTTTAACGAGAGTAAATCCAGGACGCGCTGGGGCGGCTTTACGCTCCGCTGGTACGGTGAGCTCTTCTCGAACGCGACCATCATGCGGGCGTTTTATAACACCCTGCTGATTGCCTTCCTCTCCGCTCTCATTGCGACCGTGCTCGGCACGGCGGCGGCCATCGGCCTCCACGCGATGAAGCGCACCGGCCGCAACCTGATGATAGGCTTAAACAACATCCCGATGCTGGACGCCGACATTGTAACCGGCATCTCGCTGATGCTCGCCTTTATTGCGTTCCGCTTCACGCTCGGCTTCCACACAGTGCTGATCAGCCATATCACCTTCAATGTGCCCTATGTGCTGCTCTCCGTGCTACCGAAACTGAAGCAGACCAACCGCTCCGCCTATGAGGCGGCCATGGATCTCGGCGCGACACCGCGCCAGGCCTTTTTCTACACCGTGTTTCCGGACATTGTGCCCGGCGTGCTCTCCGGCTTTCTGCTCGCCTTCACGATGTCCCTCGATGATTTCATCATCACCCACTTCACCAAGGGCGCGGGTATCGATACCCTGTCTACGCTGATCTACTCACAGGTGCGGCGCGGCATTGTGCCCAGCATGTATGCACTCTCGGCCATCATCTTTGCGGCAGTTCTTCTTCTGCTTCTCGTCGCAAACTTCACGCCGTCTGCAAAAAATTCAAAGCAAGCATAAGGGGGATTCACCATGACAAGAAGAAGCATTTTGACGCGCGCGCTCTCGGCGGCGGTTCTCGCGGCACTCGGCCTCGCGCTCGGCGGCTGCGGTCAGAAGTCCGCGAAGGATGACAACACGCTCTATGTCTACAACTGGGGCGAGTACATCGGCGAAAACGTCGTGAAGGAGTTCGAGAAAGAGACCGGCATCAAGGTGGTCTACGACACCTTCGAGACCAACGAAGAGATGCTCCCGATCATTGAGGCGGGCGCGGTGCAGTACGACGTGGTCTGCCCGTCCGACTACATCATCCAGAAGATGATTCAGAAGGATCTGATTCAGCCGATTGACTTCGATAAGATCCCGAACTACAAGAACATTGACCCGAAGTACCTTGAAAAGTCCAAGGGCTTTGACCCCGAGAACAAGTACTCGGTTCCCTACTGCTGGGGCACGGTCGGCATCCTCTACAACACCTCGATGGTGCCGGAGTCCGAGGCGCCGACCAGCTGGGCCGACCTCTGGAACCCGAAGTACCAGAACAACATCCTCATGCAGGACTCCGTCCGCGATGCCTTCATGGTCGGCGAGAAGCTCCTCGGCTACGACATCAACACGACCGACAAGACCCAGCTCGAGGCCGTCAAGGACAAGCTGATTGCCCAGAAGCCGCTCGTGCAGGCCTATGTGATTGACCAAGTTCGAGACAAGATGATCGGCGGCGAGGCAGCGCTCGCAGTCATCTACTCCGGCGAAATGCTCTATGTCCAGAAGGAAGTCAAGGCTTCCGGCGCAAACTTTGACCTCAAGTATGTGATTCCGAAGGAAGGCTCCAATGTCTGGATTGACAGCTGGGTCATCCCGAAGAACGCGCGCCACAAGGAGAACGCGGAGAAGTGGATTGACTTCCTCTGCCGCGCGGACATCGCAAAGGAGAACTTTGAGTACATCACCTACCCGACCCCGAACAAGGCCGCGTTTGAGTTGCTCTCCCCGGAACTCCAGAACAACAAGGCGCTCTTCCCGGACGATGCCGACCTCGCAAAGTGCGAAGTGTTCCAGTACCTCGGCGAAGATGGCGATGCGCTCTACGACGAACTCTGGAAGGAAGTCAAGGCGCAGTAAGCAAAGAGAAATACGGAAACAAAAAAGAGCCGGGAGGCTCTTTTTTGTTTCCGTATTAAGTCATAACGCGTAGAAGCCCGAAATATACAAAAAGAGCACCCTCTCGGGTGCTCTCTCTTCGGGTGGGTACAGGGGCTCGAACCCTGGATCTCCAGATCCACAATCTGGCGCGCTAACCAACTGCGCCATACCCACCATATTCGCGTTGCGGGATTCCGGGGAATCCCAACGAGCCTGAAGGGATTCGAACCCCCGACCCACGGCTTAGAAGGCCGTTGCTCTATCCTGCTGAGCTACAGACTCAAGAGCAGGTGATGGGAATCGAACCCACGTATCCAGCTTGGAAGGCTGGTGTTCTACCATTGAACTACACCTGCGGGCTGCGTTTTTCTTAACGCGTGCCCTAATTTTATATCATACTTCGCCCTACTGTGCAAGCACTTTTCAAGAATTCACTGTCTTTCCTGCTCTGCCGTCTTTTGCCGCATCTCATCCAGGATACTCTTGGTAATCAGGAAGGCAATGATTGCCGAAAAGATATCGCTGACCGGCTGCGCGGACTGAATGCCCGCCAACCCGAAGATGCGCGGCAGGACAAGGAGCACCGGCAGGAGGCAGATGCCTTGGCGAAGCAGCGCCACAACCGTCGCGCGGAAATTATAGCCTGTGGTCTGCGAGAACATATTCGCCATTGTGATCTGCGCCGCGAGCGGAATCGTACACGCCTGCAACTGCAGCGCCCGGGTGCCGATCTCGATGACCTTCGGGTCCCGCCGAAACAGCATCACAATGCGCTCTGCGTTCAGGAACGAGCCTACGCCCATAAACAGCAGCGCGACAAAGCAGACGCGCAGACTGAACTGATAGGCTTCCTCAACGCGCTTATAATTCTTCGCGCCGTAGTTGAAACCGCAGACCGGCTGAAAGCCCTGCCCGAAGCCGATGATCGCCGAATTCATGAACATCGCGACCCGCGACACAATCGCAATCGCGGCAATCGCCGCATCACCGTAGGGCTGCGCCGCAAAGTTTGTCACAATGACTGCGACACTCGCAATGCCCTGCCGCGCGAGACTCGGGAGACCGAAGCGGAAAATGTTCGCATAGCGCGAAAGTGCCGGCTGAAAGCGGCGCAGCCGTATGCTGAGACAGGCCGGCATACAGTTGCACTGCCAGACCAGGATGCAGAACGAGATCATCTGACTGACGGAGGTCGCGGCAGCCGCTCCCGCAATTCCCATGTGAAACCCATAGATGAGCAGCGGATCCAGAAACATAT
Source organism: Stomatobaculum longum (assembly GCA_000242235.1). GTDB lineage: Bacteria > Bacillota > Clostridia > Lachnospirales > Lachnospiraceae > Moryella > Moryella longum. The sequence goes on along the minus strand of JH590863.1, from coordinate 178,890 downwards.
TCAGAATGCCGCCTGTCGCAATGCCTATCATCGAATAGAACGAGTTTCCCTGAAAGCGGAGCATGTTGTTCATGCCGAGCGAGGCCATGAAAAACGGAATGCCGATCAGCACATAGCGCGTGTAAGACGCCGCATAGGGCGCAATCGTCGCGGTCGAGCCGAGCAGATAAACCAGCTTCTCCGAAAAAAGGATACCCGCTGCGGCAATCAGCGTTCCCGCAATCAGTTCGGTGAAAAAGCCGGTTGCCACATAGCGCTCGGCCTCTTCCCGATCCTTCTGTCCAAGCAGACGGGAGATTTCATTGCCGCAGCCCATGCCAATCATGAATGCCACAGCCTGAATGCCCGCCATCAGCGAAAAGACCACGCCGACCGCCGCCGAGGGCGAGGTGCCGAGTTGCGACACGAAATAGGTGTCCGCCATATTGTAGATGGCTGTGACCAGCATTGATATGATGGAGGGAACGGCAAGTCGCGGAATCAGCGTGTGCACCGGCTCCTCCATCATCTGCCGGTAGCGCGCCTCTTGCGATACTTCTCTCATACGCGGCACTCAGAAGTGATGCGTGTTTTTGAGCGTCTCCCAAGTCTGATCCTTATCGCTCAGCGTGAGATGCGTGCCGTCAGAGAGCGTATAGCCCGAGGCATCCGCGGAACCCGGGTAAGTGCCCACGAGTTCCGGCCACTGAATGCCGATCTCCGGGTCATTCCACGCGAGACCGCCCTCATCGCCCGGGTGATAGAAATCCGTCACCTTATAGCAGAACTCCGCATAGTCGGAGAGCACCAGAAAGCCGTGCGCAAAGCCTTCGGAGATATAGAACTGCTTCTTATTCTCCTCGGTGAGTTCCACGCCGTACCACTGCCCAAAGGTCTTCGAATTCTGTCTTAAATCCACCGCGACATCAAAGACACGGCCGCGGATGGCACGCACCAGCTTGCCCTGCGGAAACTCCTTCTGGAAGTGAAGGCCGCGCAGCACGCCCTTCTTGGAGGCCGACTGATTGTCCTGCACAAAATTCAGGTTGAGCCCCACCTCTTCCATATCGCGGCGGTTATAGGTCTCCATAAAATAGCCGCGCGCATCGCCGTGCACCGCGGGCTCAATCACATACAGTCCCTCAATCGGGCAAGTTGTCACTTTGATCTGTCCCATAAGTACCCCCTTTGTATTCTGTGATTATTATACGACCATTGTCAGAAAAAAATCCAGCCCTTATAATGGGGCAAAAGCACACAGACTTTCTGAGGAATTCCTATGGACTGGAAAAAACTATTCAACTTTCGCTATATTCTGATTTCGCTCTATGTTCTGATCACCGCGCTCCTACTCTACTGCGGCAGCCGCGCCATTGACCATATTCCGGAAATCTGGAGCGCTGTCACCGGCTTTTTCTACTGGTTCCGGGTTGTCCTGCACCCGCTGATCACCGGCTTTGCACTCTGCTATCTCCTGAGCCCCGCAGTGAATTTTTTCGGGCAGCGTCTCGAGGGATTCCGGGACCTCCTGCCACGCGCACTGCGCCGCCCCGCGAAGCAAGGAAAAGCGCGCTCCCTCCGGGGACTCGCCGTCCTCCTCACCTTTGTGCTGGTATTGCTTGCCCTCACTCTGCTGCTCTCTCTCCTCATCTCGGCACTCAGCAGCAGCGTGCAGCTCGCCAATTTGAGCGATCTCTGGCGCATGACCAAGGAACTGAGTCTCGCGATTTCAAACTTCTATCAGGATGTGCTGCATAAGCTCTCCACGCTCCCGGTCGCCGGAAACGACTTTACGGCCTACTTAAAGAGCGCGGTCTCGAGCCTGATGAGCTTCGCGGAGCGCTTTCTCGGCTCCATGCTGTCGAGCGTCAACAACATGGGCAGCTTCTTCTCGAACCTCCTCTTCTCGCTCATCTTCTGCGTCTACTTTCTCTTGGACGGCGAGAACATACTCCGCTACTGGAAGCGGGTCTCCAAGGTTCTGCTCGGGCAGCGCATCAACCGGGTGCTCTCCGTCTTCTTCTCGGACGCGGACCGCGCCTTCGCGGGCTATATCCGCGGCCAGGTGATCGATGCGCTCATCATGGCTGTCCTGGTCAGTGTGTCACTCAGCATCATCGGCGTGCGCTACGGGCTCATCATCGGCATTCTGACAGGCCTCGGCAATCTGATTCCCTATGTGGGGCCCTTTATCGCCTACGGCAGCACTGCCTTGGTCTGCGTGCTCTACGGCGACTACACGCGCCTAGTCACGGCGCTCATAGCTCTCTTTGTGATTCAGACTCTGGACGGCAATGTGATCAATCCGCGACTCTTAAGCTCCAGCATAGACATTCACCCGCTGCTCGTGATCGCCTCTCTCCTGGTCGGCGGTGCCGTGGGCGGTGTCCTCGGCATGCTGCTCGCCGTGCCGGTCGGCACGCTCCTGAAAATCCAGTTTGAGCGGCTGCTCAAATTGCGGGAAGAAAAGAAGGCGGGGAAAATGAGAGAAGAATAAGAAAAGTGCCGCCCCAAACAAGGGTAGAGATGATTAAAGAACATCAGGAAAATCTCGGAAAACATTGACCTTTTCCGAAATACGCACTAAAATATGTACATATTTCAGTACGAAAGGAGAACCTCATGATTGCTCTAAAAACCCTGGATGTAAGAAACAACTTCAAACAGATTGGCGATCTGATTAACTCCGGTGAAACCATTCTAATTTCCCGCCCTCACAATCAAAATCTAATTGTGATCAGCGAGGCAGAGTATCGCGAACTTGAGAAACTGCGTCGCAATGCAGAGTACCTTGCCAAACTTGAGTACTCCATGCAGCAGTTCAATGAGGGAAAAGGAGTCGTCAAAACCATGGATGAACTACTGAACATGGAGAGATGAGAAAGGAATCGGAAACCGCTTGGTTTATATCGGCGACAGTGAGCAAAATCTGATTATTCTTTCCTGCCGCAGACACTACGAAAATTGAAAATATCTTCCGACAAAAAAGGGAACAGACAGGCTATGCCTTGTCTGTTCCCTTTTGTCTTATTCCCCCTGCCAGCTCTCCGCTGTCTTGCAGACCAAATCCCAGAATAACTTTAAATAGACCAGCATGGCCCCGTAGGAAACGCTGTAGAGAAACGACTTCCACCAGAGCGCCTTGCCGCTCGCCTCGACCGCCTGCAAAACGCGGGTAAAAACAGGCGTTTTCCCGAAGAACCAGAGGGTCGCCGTGATATCCCCCTCCGGGCGGAGCAGAAACTGTGTGACTACGAGGAGAGACAACATTGATTTCAGCACACACTCGTAGCGGTTCCGGCTCTGCCGCACCAAGAGCACAAAGGCCGGGAGCGAGACCAGATAGAAGGAGGGCGTGGATAGAGTCAGCGATGAGAAAGTAAACATAATGACCGCCAACATGAGTACCGTCCTCAAAATCTGGATCGGCATAGCCGCCTTGGTGTCCCAGTGCAGCACACTCCAGAGGAAGGCAATTACCAGACCCACAATCGCCGCATAGGTTCTGATCTCCGTGCTGACCAAGGGAAAGGCAAGCCGCCAAAGACGTCTGGTCTGCGGCAAATCCCGGTAGGCAAGGTGCAGTGCCGTCGGCAAAATGCGCGGCAACAATAAGAAGACAAAGAGCAAACAACCGAAGCCGAGACCAAAGAGGAGCCAGTCCTTTCTCGCTTTCTTATCCCGCACGAATAGGGTCAACATGAGGAAGGCCATGCTCGGCAGCAACATGAGGTAGGTCACCTTGCAGGCCACACCGAAGCCGAGGAAGAGCGCGGCGCTCCACTTGTTCTTTCGCACATCGGAGAGCAGTAAGAGGCCAAGCAAGGTACAGTAGACCGGTAGCATGTCAAACTGAATGAAGATGATTGCAATCCAGAAGCAAAGCGGATTAAAAACAGAGAAGTAATAAACTTCTCGCGCCCGCTCTTCTTTGAGGAATCCACGCTCCAGGAGAAAGCTAATCAGCGAGAGCACCGTGCCGTTCATGAGAAGCATATTGAGCATTTTGTAGAGGAACGACTGTAACCAGTGATAGGCGCCCGGCTGAAAGCCCCCGAGTGTCGGGTAGAGTAGGTAGGACGGCAGGCCGTAACCCGCGAGCATCATGCCCTCGTACTGCCAGGAGTAGAGCTCCACGGATTTATAGGGGTTAATGCAGGCAAAGAGCTGAAAAAGATCGATGCCCTTCTGCCAGAGGATGATGCTCTCCGAAAGCGGCTTTAAGTCGCAGCCATAGAAAATAACAAGACTGATGGCGGTCACCACAAAAGAAAGCAGAATCGGCTTTCTCCCGATTGCCCGAACCGCCGCGTCGGAATAAGTGAACAGAGCTTTGTCTCTGCCCGCTCTTCGATTCTCCCGCAGTGCGAATGTAAAAAGCGCCAACAAGCCGACAAACAAGAGCACGCCAGCCTGAAGGCGTTTCGTTGTCTGCGCTCCGAGTTTCACACAATAGGTTCCCAGATAGTCTTCCGAAGTGATGTAGCGGCTCACCGGGATGAATGCCTTCTCTTCGCCCGCGACGGTGCAACGCTCCGGCACACTGTCGCGCAGCCGCACGCTGACCTGCAACTCGCTTTCCCCACTTCTTATGACGCCCGCATAGGTCTCATCTCCCGCAGGCAACAACTCGACCGGCGCTTCGTCATAGACAAAGGCCATGACCTTCTGATCTTTCAGGCTGTCCGTGTCCAGAAAGAGCTGCCTTTCCGGAACATAGAGCCGCGAAAAAAAGGCGGCCAGATACAGACTCAAGAGCACAGCAATTCCATACGCAAGATAGCCGCGCTTTCCCATTTTTTCTCTCATACTTCCCCGCTTCCGCTCACCGAAAGTTTCTAAGCTGCCTGTTGTAAAAAGCCGCCGTACAGATGGCTTCCATACGGCGACAAAGCTCAGTCCTTCTTCTTAAACACAAAGAACTTGCTAATCACATAATTTGAGACAATCACCACAATCTGCGCAATCAGCTTCACCAAAAGGCTGTTCCAGTGCAGACGGTCGATGAACACAAAAAGCATCAGTTCTTCCACACCGAGCGTCAAAAGCCTCCCACTGAAAAAACCGGCCAGCTGTGCCCAGAAGCCCTTGGCCGAATCGGTCTCCGCATCAAAGACCCAGGTCTTATTCGTGATGAACTGGAATAAAACGCAGATGACCCAGTCGACAACATTGGCAAAGAGCGCGCCCCAACCGAAACGCTTCGTGAAAAGAACAAAGAGCGCCAGATTCAGAAAGACTGCCAGGCCTCCGAAAAAGAGATACAGGAGTACTTCCTTGTGTTTGCTGTACCAGGGCTTTAAAATCTGCAGTCCCGGCAAGCCCATCATGCGATCAAAAATGTCTTCACGTGTGTTTTCCATAATTATCTCCCAAATTCAATACCAAACAGCAAAACCTCAGGTCATCTCGCTTTGCCGGGCACGGGACAGGCAATGCGAATCAAAACTCTGTTTTCCGGTACGCATCAAATCTTGTCAACGCCGAAAATACGGAGCTTCTCGCGTACCAGATTTCTCAGAAGCGGAATCTTTTGCAATATCTTTGTCGTCAACAAACTACAGAGAAAATCAGGGTACAATTGTAGCGGTCAACGTTTTTTATAACACCACTGCTTAATGGTACACTCCGCTCTCTTTTCAAACGGAGTCAGATATCCGTTATACGAGTGTGGGCGTACCTGATTGTACCAATCGTAAGAAAACTCTGAAACGGCATAATCCGGTTCTGCTGCAGTTTCAAAACGATACGCATAAATCAGCGCGGTCTTTAAGGTATTGTGATCGCGTTCCATCGGCGCATTGTCATACGGACAGCCCGCACGGCTCATGCTTTGAGAAATTCCGAGCTCCCGGCAATGTTGTACAAACTCTGCGGAAGTAAACTGACTTCCTTGATTCGAGTGCAAAATCAGGTTCTGTGGGATAGCCTTTGCACTTGGCAACGCTTTTTCAAGCGTACGCACGGCCGGGGCACTCGTAATAAAAGAGCTGTTTTCACCGGCAACAACACCTCTGTCGTATAAATCAATAATGGAACAATTATAGCGCATGGTTCCATTTATCAGTGTCATATATGTGAAGTCGGTACATCAAACACGATTCGGCTGCTTAGGAGAAAAATTCCGCTTTCATAGATTCGGGAAAACTTTATGAGCCCATCCCCGAAGGTATTAGGGTCTCTATCGGCGACAAATCGATAGTAGTTGTAGCTCACGATTCATGTACTTGTGGACTGTTGTTTTGCTTGCAGTGCCCCATGACCCCATGGGAATCATGATAGAGTGTTTGAATCATTTCCTAAATCCATCTGATTTTTATTTTATACCGTTTTCAACCGGTTCAACAAATCCGTCACAACACCCGGATCATCTATGAGAGAAATAGCAAAACATTTCTTCCCTGCATCCTTTATGGATGCGCCAATATGATACGCCGTCCCCCCGTCCAAAAGTATAAACCTGTCATGGAATACCTGAGTCTTCCTCACTGTCAATGTCGGATACTGCGCATTGAACTTAGCCTCATCCTTTTCCGTAAGCTGTGCATTCGCATATGTATAAATCTTCACATCCACACCGGCGCTCTTCTTCGCCAGCATGTTCAACGTATCGACATCCACATATCCGTCAATCAGGATTATCTCTTTCTGCGCTTTCTGGATGATGGATGTGATCAGGCTGAACGCATCGTAAATCTGACCATCAAAGAATATCTTCTGCTCCGATTCTGCGTGATCCTCAATATACCGGAATACCTTGTCAAACTTCTCATCCGTATTTTTCTGGTATTCCAACTGCTTCAGTTCTATATCACTAACCTTCTCAAAGAGAAGCGCATTGTTGGCAATAAAGCGGCGCATCTCAACAAATGTGTTCATTATTCGAATCGACACCTGAACCGCCACATCGCTCCGAAGGACTCCCGACAGCATGGCTATCCCCTGTTCCGTGAACATGTATGGTCTATATCTCCTGCCGCCTCTTCCGTTTGAGGTTGCAATTTGTGACCTCAAAGTATCGAATTCCTCTTTCGTCAGCTGAAATCTAAAATTCTCCGGAAATCTCTCTATATTCCTGCTTACTGCCTGATTGAAAACCTTTGTCTCAACCTGATAGATCATAGCAAGATCACTATCCAGCATAACCTGCTGCCCTCGAACAACATAAATCAGACTCTTAATATCTTTGGTTTCCGCTACAACAGGAATCCTATCTGTTGTCTGCTCCTGTTCCTTCTTTGCCATTTACACCTCCATCTTTGAAGTCACAAATTGTGACCTCAAACAACCTCATCATTGTAGTGGTCAACGTTTTTTGTAACACCACTGCTTAATGGTACACTCCGCTCCCTTTTCAAACGGAGTCAGATATCCGTTATATGAGTTCGAGGCTCAGTAATTCCTTCTTTTGTCCCGACATGATCTCATCCCCTTGATAAATCAACATTCTATCCCATCATGTCATAGAGGGATGGCCAACGTCCATCCCTCTACAAACTTACTTTACCGCGAGAAATAATCGAATTTGCTCTTCCGTCACCGCAGCCAAATCCTTGCCCTCAGCCCAGGCCTGATACCAGTGAACGGTCTCCCCGACCGCCTGATCCACATGCCATACAGGTGCCCAGCCGAAGCTCTGCTTTAACTTTGCGCAATCAAGCTTCAGGAAACCCGCCTCGTGCGGCGCATTGGCCTCGGCCACGTTCTTCCAAGATGCCGGCTCGCCCCAGTGCTTCACAAAGAGATCCGCGAGCTCTCCGGTGCTCACGCAGTCGCAGTCATCCGGACCCACATTGTAATAGCCCGCATACTTTGCTTCCTTCGCCTGCTGCATCACAATCATCAGGTAGGCGTAGAGCGGTTCCAGCACATGCTGGTAGGGGCGTGTCGAATAGGGATTCCGAAGTTCGACTGCCTTACCCTGCACGGTCGCACGCACGCAGTCCGGGATAATTCTATCCTTCGCGAAATCACCGCCGCCGATTACATTGCCCGCGCGCGCCGTGGAAATGCGCATTGCATCCGGCTCCGAGAAAAAGGACTTCTGATAAGAGTGGGTCACCAGCTCCGAGCAGCTCTTCGAATTCGAGTAGGGATCGTAGCCGTCCAGCTTCTCATCCTCGGTAAAGCCGTGATTCGCCTGCTCCGGGTTCTCATAGACCTTATCGGTCGTCACGTTGAGGAAACTCTCCACACCACCGAGTTCCCGCACGGCCTCGAGGAGGTTCACGGTGCCCATCACATTGGTCTCGTAGGTCTCACGCGGATAGCGGTAGGACTCTCTGACCAGGGGCTGTGCCGCGAGATGCAGTACACAGTCCGGCTTTGCCTCCCGAACAGCCTCCTTGAGGTGGGCAAAGTCGCGGATGTCCGCGATTGTCGAATGCATCTTATCCTGTAAACCGAGGAGCGAGAACAAATCCGGATCACTCTTCGGCTGCAGCGCATAGCCGTAGACTTCCGCGCCGAGCAGGCGGAGCATAACCGAAAGCCAGCTTCCCTTAAAACCGGTGTGACCGGTCAGGAACACACGCTTTCCCGCATAGAATTTTTTCATGTCGTCTGTGTATTTCATTCTCACTACCTCCTCTGCGGGAACCGGCATATTCCGCCCTCCCTGTTCTACTCCGAAAAGCCACTGTTACTGCATGTTTCGCCTATTTCTCCGGTCAAAAGCATCCATGCGTTTCCGGATTTCCGCAAAATTCCGGATGGATTGCAGTCCAATCTTAAAAATACGCTTCACGTTCATGTAATTCTTTCCGCCCTGACGCGGCTGGAAAGTCACGATGCGGTAGCATACCCTCTCGTGATACTTTGAGAAACAGGCCGCCAGAATCGCGTTCGGCAGGTTAAAATCCGCAGGCATAAGGTCCAGATACTTGGCAACCACAGAGCTCTTCATCAGACGGAAGGGTGCATTTGCATCCGGAACAAAGGTCCCGAAAAAGATTTTCAGGTATACGCGCAGTACGTTCTCAACCGCCTTACGCCCCATACCGTCTCCGCGCTTCTTGCGGTCGCCCATAATGACATCATATTTTTCGCGCAACTTCCAGAAGGCCGCAAATTCCGCCGGAACGGTCTGTCCGTCGGAATCGGTCTGAAAAATCCAATCCGCACCGTGCACAATTGCATAGCGGTATAAGAGTATCACTTTGGTGCCGTGATCCGTGCCCGGCTTCGGAATCACGATCAGTTTCTCATACTGCCGCTGCAGAGAATAAAGGATTTCTAAAGTCTTATCCCGGGAACCGCCGTCCGAGATTACAAGCCGGGAATCCTCGCTGCCGTATGCGAGCATAGGATACCACGCTTCAACCACTGCACGGATATTGGCTTCTTCGTTGTATGTCGGCATGACAAGGTATAAACAATCTCCCACCTGACTCTCCCCTCACTGCAGTTCACGCGCCAAATCGAGCGCCCTGCGAATTGCCTGATCCATGTTGTAGTACTTAAACTCCGCGAGGCGTCCCGCAAACGCAAGTCCCCTGACCTGCTTTGCCTCGTCATAATACTTCCGAAACAGCTTCTGACTCTCTTCGGTCAGAACCGGATAGTAGGGCTCCATCGCCTCGCCCTGCTTGTAGGGCAGCGGGTATTCCACGGCATAGGTGGTTCCTCTGACCTCCTGCACCGGGAGCTTCTTGTACTCCGTGATGCGCGTAAAGCCCTCGGCCTGCGGATAAGCGACCACCGGCATATCCTGGAAGCTGTCAATGTCCTCGTGCTTCCACACAAAACGCAGCGAACGGTAGGGTAACTTGCCGTGCTTGCAGTCAAAGAGTTCATCCAATGCGCCGGTAAAGATTAAGATACCGTCCAGCGGCTTATCGCCGTCCATGACCTGATTATCCCGAATCGAGAAGCGATCCAGCGCCTCCTCATTCAGACGAAGTTCAATGCTCGGGTGCTTTAAGAGATTTTCGATAAACTCCATGTACCCTTTAACAGGCATTGCCTGATACTTGTCGCTGAAATACTTGCTGCCGTAGGAGAAGAGAATGGGCACACGCTTAAAAATCTGGCGATCCACCTTCTCGGGATCTATGCCCCACTGCTTTGCGGTGTAGGGCTTATAGTCCTTCTCATAGAGAAAGTCTGCAAAGCGTCTCACATAGCTATCCTGACTTTCCAGCATTTCTAAGACCGTCGCCGAAGCGCGGTCGCCGAACTCTGCCTTGATATGCGCCTTAATCTCCTCTGCCTCCTCCTGGAAGAAAGTATCCACGGAACTGAAATCAAAGGAGGTGGGCACGCACTTGCCGTCCATCACCGAGCCGCAGACCAGGTTAAAGTCCTTGAGCTCGGAGTTGTCGCTCACATAGCGATAGACCTCATCGTCATTGGTGTGGAAGATGTGCGGTCCGTAGTGGTGCACGTGGATACCGTACTCATCGTTATAATCATAGACATTTCCGCCCGCATGAGCACGGCGCTCCAGTACCTGCACCGTGTGTCCCTTTTTAGCAAGTTCCGCTGCCAATACAGCGCCCACAATACCGCTGCCTGCGATATAGTATCTCATCCGCTTATCTCCATATCGCCGCGCACACAATCGATTACCCGGCTGATTCCTGTCTCAAAATCTATCCTCGGTTCAAAGCCTGTGTCCCGCCTGATATCCGTCAGGTCAATGCAGGAGCAAGGCAGCTTGTCGCTGTTATACGGAATCTCGCCTATACCGAGCGGCAAAGACGGATCAATTTTCCGGTGGATGATGCGAATGTAATTTCGGAGCGGCCAGTTGTCCCCGTGGCCGATTGCATAGACCGCACCGTCCTTGCCCCGCTCGCCGACCGCAATCAGCGCAGAAACCACATCGTCGATATAGACATAATCCCAGAGCTGCTCGAGCTTGGTGAGCGAGGGCTTTTCGCGGTGCAAAAGCTTATCGATTGTGTAGAAAATGACATTGTTATCCCGGCGATCCGCCGCATAAATACCGGCGATAATCGTATAAACAAAGTCAATGTCGTTCCGTGATGCAAAATCGCTGCAAAGATAGCGGAGCGCTATCTTTGCAGCGCCGTAGGCATCATGCGGTGACGGCAACGCCTCTTTGTTGAGCGGCTTTCCGTAGTAGAGATATTCGTTCGTAGATCCCGGAAAAACAATCCGGCGAATTCCGATTGCAATCGCCAGTTTCATACAGTCGAGGGACATATTGACATTGCCGATCTGAATATCCAGTTCATTCCGGATTTCCGGCTTCACACCGTTCCACGCAAAGTGGTACATCACCTCTATATCTTTCGGAAAATCCGCAATGTGGTTCAGGATCTGATTGAGATCCAGGCTGTACACATGCAAATTCGGCGCATTCTCACCGGCATAAATATTATGCCCGGGATATACGGTGGCATAAACTTCAATTCCCTGTCTGATTAAGCCCCTGACCAGATTTCTGCCGATAAATCCGCCCGCTCCCGTCACCAGTACCTTCTTCATTGCACTCTCACTGTCGCGGTTAATTCAACTTTGCCTGCTCAAAGGCCTGCACTTCTTCCGGCGTGCCGAGCACATGCACAGCCTCTGTCGGCACCACCGAGATATAAACTTCTCCGCCCTTCTGAATCAGATAGTTATACATCGGCGCAATGTACTTTTCACCCTTTTCGAGGTTGGCCTCGTTCGCGTAGAACTCATGATACAGTCTCTCATAAAGAGCGCAGCTCTTGAAATAATACGCGCCGAGCGTACAGTTCTCGGAAATTCTGGTCTTTTCCCGGACTTCCACTGCTTTACTGCTTTCGTCGAGACGCACAAAACTCCAGTGATCACCCTCACCGAGAAAGCAGGGAATAAAACCGTCACCCTTTAATTCCGCCGCATTCATCGCGCCCGGTACTACATAGGTATCGATATTGTAGATCAACAGACCATGCTCCGGGTTCCAGTACTTCGAAGCCAGTTCCGCCGTGGTAGCCTGTCCGTCCGTCAGATAATCAAGCAGCAGAAGTTTATAATCCGCAATACCGAGTGCTTTGCACTGCTCCGCGATAAAAGTCTCGACATCCGCACTCTCGTCGCGCATCGCAATGAAAATATAGCGCGCCGCGCAGTCCGCAAAACCTTTTAAACTCAGAATAGACCACTCGAATAAAGTCTTTCCGCGCGTCTCAATCATGAACTTCGGAACCGTATACCCGGCCTTCCGAAAGCGGGATCCGAGTCCGCCCATTGTGATCACAATATCCAGATTCTTCATGCTCAATCCTCCTTTGCGCGGGACGCCTCACAGCGCTCGGCGAGTTCTTCCGGGGTATAGGTGAGAAACTCGTCCGGCCTCACCGAACGGTCATCCACATAAAAGCCCTTATGTCCCGGCCAGGGCTTACCGTAGAAAATCTCATCGTAGGGGATGTTCCACTTATCCAGCCATTCCGTCAGAATCCGCGCGGTATTCTTGTTAATCAGGCCCAGATTTCCACCATAGGAATTCATATTGCGAGAAGTAAAGAGCACAATTTTGGCACCGGCCTCGTGGTAAAAGCGTATCTTTTCGACCACCGACGCATACGGAACCAGGTCTTCGTACTTCTCTTCTTTCTTCTTAATCGGGCATATCGTACCGTCAATGTCAAAGACGAACGAATACTCACTGTAGTTCATTCCGAATCTCCTCCAAAATGTTTCTCGCATTCAGGATAAAGCCGAATACCTTGTGCGGATTGTCGATGTGTAACGGCAACATTGAGAGAAACAGCGACGCCTCATAGAGACGAATCAACAGATAATCATATCCGGATGCTTCCGCTTTTTCTCGGAACCACTTCTTATACTGTGCATTGTCAAAGCCGAGCTTCAACTCTGCCTGAAACTCACGGTTAATCGAAATCTCATAGAGCGCATTATTGAAAAAGTCGTAATTGCCGCAAATTGAGTGGCTGAGCTTTGCGAGATCGTAATACGGATTGGTCCAGAGTTCCTCTTCCGTGAGAGCGCCCTTCGGATCGATAAACTTGAGCATTCTCGTCGCCTTGTTGTACATCGCATTCGCAAAGCAGGGATCGCCGTGACCTATTACGCTGACCGGCTCTACCCGAACACGCGACTCCACCTGCTGTTTCAGTGCAAAGTAGCGCGCCTTGATATCGTCAATGGTCTCACCGGTACCGGCCTGTAAGAGCGCCGCAATGTGTCCGTAGCTCTCAAGCTTCTTCAAATCTTCAATCCGGCTCTCCACCTTTTCGATGTAAAGAGAATCTGCCGTTTGCTGATACTCTTCTTTGCTGACCGCTTTCGCATGCCGCTCTTTGAAAAAGTTAAAGTACATGTCAAGCAGACGCCGGAATTCCTCCTCACCGATTGAGCCGTGCACCCACTTAATCGCGAGGTCTGTCATATAGAGACGCTCCATCGTATAGGAGGCGCTCTTTTCATCTTCCCGATAGTTAAACGGCAGAACAAACCACCGCTTCATGTCATCCGGCAAGAGATGATAGAACGTGTACTCTGCCTTAATTTTTTTCTTATTGGTAGAGCGCTTGGTCAGCGTATATTCCTTTTCTTCGAGCGAATTAAAATAACGCGCGTCAAAATTTCCCGTAATACAACGGATGAAGTTAAAGACATCGCCGATATTGACAAGACCGTCCGCCGGGAACGAAGCGGAAACCGTTCGCGCCGCCGTCGCCGAATTCCCCTCCTTGCAGACGCGCTCCAGAAATGTCCGATACGACTTTGTATCCGCAAACATCAATCCCGCGGTCTCGTCCCGCACGGTCATCCGGTAATTCTCTGCAATGTAGGGCAGTTTCTGAAACGAGAGTTTTGCCCACTCCGCATCACTGATAATATAGTTCGCAAACATATGCAGAATGTGAACCGGCTCCGCCGTCCGGTCTTCGAACTGCTCTAATAAAGCATTAAACGCAAAGACAGAGCGCACCACCTGCCACTCCATCTCCGGAAAATAGACCCGGAGCTGTTGCTGAAAGCGCTCTCCGAGGCGCTGCCGCTTGACAACCACTTCCGAAAAGCCCTTTTCACCGATCACATCCTCTATGACTTCACTCTTCCGAACCGTATCGTCAAAGATTACGATAAGCTTCATGTTCCCGTTCCTTTCTTCCCACAAACAACAGGGTGACGAGATATAAAAGCAATAGCAACACTGTGCCGAACAGAATGATTCCGCTCAGATAGGCGATTTTTCCGCCCCACATTGCGCCAAGCAGATATGCTGACATTGCAGCTCCCAAATCCGCGCGCAGCAAAGATACCGTGAGCGCCAGACCACCGATTTCAATGAGCCAGGCAGCCACCGACAACATATAGCTCAGCAAAAACTTTCCCTGCACCACGCGGTGAATATCCCGGTATGCTGCCTCCAGACGCGCTAAAACGGTCAATGCGAACAGTTTCCGTGTGCTGCCTCTCCCCGCAATCAGATAGCGATTCCAGTACTGGCAGAGGCCCGGAAGCGCAAAATAGATAAAGCTCAGCGCAAACAACACCGCAAGCAAGACAAACGAAATCGCAGGCATCGCATTGCCAAGCGGCAACACAAATAAAATAAGCACCGTCATCAATGCCGCCGTATCCACAAAACGGTCAAGAAGAATCACCGCAATCCCGTACATCCAGTCGCCGATATAGTAGCCGTAGCAGTAACAGCGAAACAGATCTCCGGCTTTTAACGGCAGTATCATGCTGACCGGCGTAATTTTACAGTATTGCCTCAGAAAAAGCCCAAAGGGCAGTTTCCGATCCAATAACTCCAGATAGAGACGAAAGGCCTTAATGCCATGTACCAGAATTACAGTCACAATCATGATGAGGCAAACCAACGGATTGTGAAGAACAAAGGAAAAATCCTGGTGCAGCAAGGCTCTGCTGAGGAGCAGCACGGTGAGCAGCAACACCAGGATATTGACAAGTTTATATGTTTTCTGCTTCATGGTCGTCGTTCTCTTTGCCCTTCCGATTCGTATAAACCGGCTTCGCAGTATACGCAGGAATTAGCTTGTCTCTGTGCTCCGCAGCGATAAAACCCTTGCGATTCACGATATAGCTTCCCAAAAGCTTCAGTACGACAATGGCCTGATTGACCATCTTGACATTCGAGACCTGATCGTCCTCTCTCCAGAGTATCGGGAAGAAGCGCATGTTCTGACGGTAATAGGAAGAACCGAGAATCATGCAGTAATTGAACATAAGGTTATCCTTGTACTTCTCATAGAAACGACTTTTGAGGCTCGAAACCTTGTACATGTTGAGTCCGGAACCAAGGTCGTAAATGCGTCTCCCGGTGCCGATTGAGAACAAGAGATTATAAACACGGTTGCCGAAGGTTCGGAAGGCAGAGTAGCCCTGCAGCTTAGAACCGCGCATAAAGCGCGCGCCGAGGAAGCAATCGTACTTCCGATACGCTCCGCTTTGCAAATGCGGCAGGATATTCGCGATATCTCCCTGATCGTCACCATGCAATACTATCACATAGTCAAAGTTGTGCTTCATGGCGTATTCGAATGCAACCTTGTGAGAGCCTCCCAAACCGTAGTTATCGTCGTTTCTGAGCAGCGTCACCGGAATGGGCAGCGGATGCTCTTCCAGATAACGCATGGCCGCAGCCTCGCTGTTGTCCGTGCTTCGATTGTTTACGACAATGACCTCTGTTAATTCCCGGCACACTTCCGGCTTCAACTGCCCCAGAACACGGACAATCTGCTTCTCGCAGTTGTACATCGGGATAAACAGTAAAATTCTGCTCATGATATTAAGCTCCTTTCTGTATCCTTGTCCGGCTCAGAATCATAATCATCCAATAAGAGAGAAGTACATATCCTGCCATGTATTGAGAAAGATAATACATAATCCATGACGATGGCTCTGCCAGAATGACAGCAAACATCTTTATCAACAGCACAGCAACTAGGCCGAACAATAAACGATTTTTCTTTCTGAGTCCATAGAATAGCGCTACTATAAGAAATCCAATCGGAATTAATCCATTCCAGAAGACATAAAACAAGGGACTTTCTTTCCCGTCATAAGTCTGCTGTCCCAAAGCCAAAATAAGACTCTTTCGCAACTCAGGTGCAAACGGCTTCACCATCAACCATCCTGAATTTCTCATAAAGTCTAAATGTGTATTGGCATAACTCGTATCCATCAAATGTACCGTATGCTGGACATTAGTCATTTGCAACCCGTCGCCCTTAATTCCCATTGCAGCCAAAAATAGCGAAACTCGCTCGTGCAAAAAAACGCCGGGATACTTGATAACCAGATTCGTAAGTCCCTTCATGTATTTCTGATACGCTTGATGAGAAATGTGTTTGTCTCTTATTCCGGCCTCTCCGAATACAAGCTCTCCATGCATTCCCGGATGATTGTCAACATAATTCTTGTCAACCACTTCGGACATGTCTGCAATCTCCTGCTCATCCTTTTGAGAGTCGGCTCTCCTCAATAACTCAACCGCCGGTCTCATTGTCGAGGCAATTGCATACATGTCATCTTCACCCATTATATACTTTTGCACTTGATGTGCAGCCATAAATAAAGCTAAGGCTAGTACAACGATGCTTATCTTATAGTATGTCTTCTTATAATTCCTCAGCGCAAATACACACACTCCAATGGCGATGTATATTATATTCTCACTTCTCCACTCTGCAACAACCGCAAGCAGGCTCACCAAAAATACATAATACCAGATAGATATGCATCTCTGCTTTCTTTCTTTAATCTCCTTCAAGAGAAGTACCACAAGTAACAGTTCCAAATATACCAGTGGGCCGTTTCGGTATCCCGAAAACTGATACATCAGTACCGGCGGCATAAGAAATGGAAATAATTTAATTGCAATGTCAAGAGCACCATTTTTCAACCTTTTTAGGCCTAAGCTTTGCTCCATCCAAAACAAACTCGTTGCCACACATACCGCAATCAATAATTGCTGAATAATAATAATTCCAGCCGGAAAAGGGAATATATGTAATGCTACCATTTGGAATATACTGGTAAATACATGCTGCCACGCAAAAATTCCATAGCATCTCACAGAAAATTCCAATGTCATGATGTCGTCCCAAGCCCAAGTTCCCGGCCATAAAATCAACATTAACAGCATCTGTATTCCAAAATAGATGCCAAAAAACCGAAACCATCTTTTATAAGCTCTATCTCCGGCTCTCAGCTTAGCAGTCAAAAACCAAACAGAACTCCAAATGACACAGAGTAAGACGAATGCCAACAACTGTGTAACCCAACGCAATAAAACTGAAGAAGCCTCCACATTTCCTTGCGCATTTCTGATATAAATAAAAAAGGCAGAGTCTGCATTGATTGCAAGTAAAATCCCCCATTGCAAGCATGCAATAATAATCGGAATCTTAAAGTTCTTGACTAAACTCTTCATCATTCCCACTCTCCTTAAAAGCATACAATTTGGATCTCAGTGTGCTCCGCCTCTGAGAAATCATCTTAATGATGCTGATATCACAATATTCGTCCCCTGTGTCTTATCGGTGCCCTTTTGTTTTTTTTATAACTGATGTTAGCAGCTGTCCAAGATAATCTGCCAAAATAGCCAGTAATGTAACAAAAGCAAAATCCAGCCCCATAACAATCCAAATAAAGGTCTCATTCCAATGGAAAGCTATCATTAGCTGTCTGTAAAGTGCACTTCCAAAATCAGCATGAATCAAATAAAACGCAAACGATAAGCGTCCAAGCCATGCAAAAATGTGCTGTGTACGCTCACTCCACCCCTTATAATACGGTGCGGAAAAGATGGTTGCCAGAATCAACAGCAATGCAAACAATATTGTCATTTGAGAATAATTCGCCTCTGAAAAGCTGCCTACAATCCACGCCTGGAATCCGGTCATATTACGGTAAATACCAATTGCTGATAGAATGGAAAGCGGAATCATCCTAGCATCTCTTTCTTTGTAATAGGTCAAATACATCAGAATACCCATCACAAAATGACTCGAATATTTCAGAACGAGAAGGCTACTCAGAATAGGTTGGGTGACAAAAAATGACAAAATAACCCACGCATACATTACGCCATACTTATGTTCTTTCCAAATATGCAATTTTATCATTGCCGCAACCAAAAGGTAGAATTTGCACTCCACCATTAGCGTCCAATAGATGGATGAAAGAGGCTCTCTTCCCACAACATCCGTCATCATGGTAAAGGATGTAATATAAGCAATCAGCTGTCCCCTAGGTTCAATTCCTATTGCAATACGCATAATCAACACAAATGTTGCTGCTACGAAAAAAGTTGGGTAAACCCGAAGCAATCTTTTTTTGAGGAAAAGACCGGCAGTTATTCCCTTTCCGGTCGAATAGAGGATTGCGAATCCACTCAGAATAAAGAACACATCAACACCATATTCGCCCCAAAATCCAAGCGGCAAATAAATAGTCTTAGAATAAAATCCCTGTAATGCACCAATAAAAAACCAATGATACAATAGAATAAACAGTGCTGCAATTCCGCGTACTCCATCCAAGCCCGCAATTCTTTCTTTCATCTTCTACATATCCCCTATTTCAGACTCAAAACATTGAGATTCTACTGTCCTCATTCTGACTGAAGTTTTATATGCGTGATATTCTTCTTGAGCAAATCTGTATATCAATCCAACCCTAAATTCAAGCTCAGATTATCTTATGATAATTCCGGGTTAGTCTCTCTGTCCATTTCCGGCACATACAACTTGATTCGTTCTTGCAAGAACACAATACAGATACAAGAAGTACCACCCTCCCAAATAATTAGCAAAATAGTACATCGCATACTTCACCGGTGCTGTCAGTACAACTCCTGCCAATTCAATGAGTAAAACAGAAAGTACAAGAACAAAATCCAATCGTTTCTCCCAAAGTGACACTAAGAATAACTCCGCAGTGATTACAATGGGAATCCAGAAAGCCCAAAACACAAAATTCATGTTAATGCCAAGCACTGTGAATTGCCCGCCCAAAAACCGGGAGACTTTATTCCGAAGGATCGGGTTCAGCGGCTTGACTCTCTGTGTCAGATCTCCCACGTCCCAGTCTTTCACATGCTCGCCCATTGCATTCTCTGTTGTCTGAATGTATCCTGCTTCCTCGTCAAATCCGACCGAAATCACAAACTCATTCCAGCGGCAGCGCAGAAAATCTATGGGATAAGCCAGTATCAACTTTGTACTACTTTGCAAGAACCGATCCATCTCCTGCTTTGTATATCCGCTGCGCGGTTCCGCCAGTGTATAGGCCCGGTTTGTCTTCGACATAATCTCATCAAGCGCATATACGCGATCAATCGACTCTAATTCTTCGCGATGTGCTTCCCGGTCAAACTTCGGATCCTGCAGAATCGTATAAATCGGCATGACATAATTCAGTGCAACCGGCGAATCTCCTCCGGCACAACTTCTCTCACAAACCGTGTAGCCAACCAATGCCAAGCCCATCACCAAAACAGCTGTCACAATCTGTCTGATAAAAGCGAGTCTCTTTCTGACGAATAAAACGGCCAGCATAATGGGGTAAAAAATCAGCAGGAACTTAATTTCTGTCCGAATACAAATGATACCCGCCACCAAAAGACTGAGCTGCAAAACATCTCTCTGAAAGTTATCGTCTCCCTGCCGGTTCCAAAGCATCAGATAGCGCTGTAAAAACATGACGAGCAGTATTCCGAATAAAAAGGTGCGCATCGGCTGATACAAGTAGTACAAGGCCGCCGGGCTGAAAAGCAGTAGCAAAATAGGACGCGCCTTTTTTCCGGTTACAGCTCTGCACTGCTGAATTAAATCCGCATAAATCCATGCTCCCAGTACAAGTTGCAGTCCTGTAATCATGACCGGATGAAAGAAGAACATCAATCCGACAACATACAGAACCGCAATCAAAAGTCCCCGCGTGGGATGCACTTTTAGCATCAATGCATACTGGTAAATTTTGTATTCATCTACCTCAACCCAGTTACCGGGCCAAAGCAGAAGCAATCCAACAAAAAGTACCGCGAAAATCAAAAGCGCTAAACGGAACTTTCCTTCTATCCATTTCTTCCGCAAAGCATTCAATACCTGTCCCAGAAATAGGTACAGCAAAAAAAGTTGTACCAGTTTGGAAATGGTATATAACAGGTACGAACTTTTCTCCGAAAAATTAAAATGCTGCCAATCAAAATAGAGCGAGAACGGCAAATAGACCAACAGAACCGCTAAGCGGACAAGTTCTGTCTTTGAAAGCTTCTTCCATACCATCATTCCCCACCGAAAGACAAAAACTCTGTCATCCTTTCTTTGAGAACCGAATCAGATTCAGCAAAAGAGAAAATATCACCGCAACATATAAGAACCCATTGATCGGCGTAAATGCCGCCTTCATGCTGTCATCTTCCTTGTACTCTTTGCCGTTTACATAGAGCTTGCCGTCCACATAGACACCGCCGTAGCGGTCCACGGAGACCACGGCCTTGCCGTTCTCATCGACAATCTTGATACCTCTTCCGCTCTCGCCCGGATTCACGACAATCCAGTCATCGCTCCCGCCGTTGTCGTTCGGCTGCTGCTGCACGCTGACATTGCCCGCCGTGCCGAAATCCTGTACTTCCGCTGCGTAGACCGGCGTCGCCGCGAGCATCACCAGCAAGAACGCCATTGCTATTTTTTTCTTCATTGCTCTCCCTCAGTAATATTGTTCCAGAATGCGGTTGTACATGCCGATCAGCGGATACAGCCGGTACTTGGTGAGATAGCCCTGCGGCCAGGTCGTGTCGCGGAGAAAGTCCTTGAACTCTTTCCGCTTCTTTTTACTGACCAGCGCGAGTGCCATTAAGAGCGGGCGGAAACGCGTCCGCCGGTCCACATAACTTCCCACACCGAACTCTTCGTTGTGGCGAAGCGCAAAGTAGGCTTTTACAGCCTCCCGCTTCGGCTCGTAGATGAAGCGCTTTAAAGACTCCCAGGCGAGCGGACGGAGCTCAAACTCGGTCACAAGCTGGTTCTCGCAGTAAATGCACAGCGCCGCACAAGTCTCAATGATGTGCTTCTGCAATTCTTTCGTGTAGGAGAAGAAAATCGCATCCTCCTCCTGCTCGCAGTTCCGGATTGCAAAAGTCTTGCCGTCCTCCCGGCGATAGCCGACGGTACTGCCGTTCGGCGAGTTGCATATCATCTCAAACGGTGTGGAGACTGTCATGAGGGCCCGCGCCGAGCGGAACGCGTCAATGTAGCCGCGCTTCTCCGCATTCGCCGGCTGCTCGTTCAGGAAGGGAATCAGGCCGATGTAGAAGCCGAGCATCTTGGTCTTCGGGAACAGGTGACAGAGGTTATCCTGAATGGTGCCTCTCCAGCCGATATCCACAATCGCAATTTCCTCTTCCGCACCGCTCAGCGCCCGCTCCGCACAGTAGGAAAGCAGGAGGGCGCGCTTTTCGTCCCGCTCCGCTTCCATGCAGTCGAGAAACTCTTCGTCGGCAAAGAGCGCCTGCACGCGCTTGTCCTGCCAGGGATAGGTGATTACTTCTTCCGGCGGAAGTTCGTGCCGCACGAGATAACCGCGCACGGCTTCGAGTTCCACGCCGAGCGAGGTGAAGAGCGCCTGCATCGACTGAATCGAGTACTGATTCCAGAGGCGCATGAGCTCCTTCGTGCTGATTTCGCGGAGCGAGGGCATAAAGGTCGCAAGGCGGCTCACCTCGAGGAGATAGGACTTCGGGTAGGCGCGCTTCGAGACCGCGGCCATCGCGTCGTAAATCTCCTTGTAGAATTCACCCTCGCGCGTAAAGAAGTAGATTTTCTTGATGCCCCGCGCCATTGCCTCTTCCGCAAGGTTCTGCACAAAGCCGTAGAAGAAGAGGCTCACATCGTCGGTGCCGGTGAGCGGCGCGCCCGGGTACTGTAACGGCTTTTTACTGTCGCCGACAAAGTTCTGCTCCCGCTCCTCTCTTTTTTTATGCTCCTCCGCGGGCAGATAGCGCTCGGCCGCAATACCGAGCCGCTTCGGGACTTCCACATCGCTGTAGGCATTGTCCCCGAGATGCATGTGCTCTGCCGGTGTGACGTTAAGCAGCTTCTCTGCCTCTTCAAAAAGACGCCCCGAGCGCTTGTTAACGCCGAAGTCGCAGGAGACCAGCACGCGCTCCAAGGGCTTTGAAAAGCCCGCCGCCGTGAGTACCTCGCGGAGGAATGCCTCATCCGCGTAAAAATCCGAGATGCAGACCAGCCTCTCGTGCGGAATGCTGTCAATCTTTGCCGTAATGTCCGGATCCAGGTAGACATGGCGCTTCTCGGCCGCGAGTTCTTCCTGCACGAGGCGAGCCGCGAGCTCTTCTGCCGCCGCTTCCGGAAGCGGCTCCCGGTATGCGCGCGCAAGCAGCTCCCGGAACACATCCTGTATCGCATATTCGTCGTCAAAGCCCTGCGCCTTTTTCGCGGCGCCGAGCTGCCGTTCTATGTCCTGCCGCAAGCGAAACAGCGCCCGCGGATTTCGGTAGGCTTCCTGCAGTTCTCCGCCGTGACGTTCGAGCAGCACGGCAGCGGTTTCTACTTTGATTGCATCCGGGTGGCAGTCGCGTCGCAGTATGGTGTCCCAGATATCCAGTGATAAGAGTTGATAAGACGGCACGCGCGCACATCTCCTTTCTTTGGTCTTACAGTCCGCGGAGCTTATACCAGAGCTTGCGGAGCAGCTTGCTCTTCCGGATAAAGCCGATTCGCTTGAGGCGCCCGAAGAGCGAATTGTCCACGATGACCGGCGGCGCATAGCTCTGCTCCGCGAGTTTTTCGTCCATGACCACATCCGCCGAGACAGCCGGACGCGTATAGCTCCTGTCGTAGACTGCGGGCTCTGCCGGTTCCCGGCGCGCTGCCATATCGCTGACCGCCGCGTAGAACTGCTCGAAGCCGTGCTCCAGATCCTTATCCGCCATGTAGCGCTTGCCCGCCTCGGACATCTCGGCCGCTTTCTCCGGGTGGTCCAGAATCTCGATTAACGCCTGCGCGATCGACTCCGGCGTGGTGTGCGCGAGGCGCACGCCCTCGTTCGGCATATCGTAAAAGTTATTTTCCATGTAGAGATCCACAACCGGCAGACCGGCCGCCATCATCTCAAACGGAATGCGCGAGGGGTTCGAAGAGCTGATGCAGAGTCCCACCTCGCACTGGTTGTAAAGGGCATTGCACTTCTCAAGCGGGATGATGCCGAGGTTTTCGTGTTCAAACCAGACATTCCCCTTGATGTTCGAGCCGTAGAGATAGATTTTCACATCCGGACGCAGGAACTTCACAATGCCGAGCGCCTCGATACCGAGCACGCTGCAGCGGCGCGGCTTATCGGGCTGGTAGACAAAGCAGATCGCGTGTTCCTTCTTTGCCTTCGGCAGCGGGCGGTAGATGCGCCGGTCGGCGCAGAAATCGAAATAGCGGGAAGGCGTGCGGTACTCCGTCTGCATCTTGTGCGAAAGCCAACGGCCTATGGTGACCGGCTTTAAGCCGTAACCGTAGGAATTGCAGGCGAGTATGTAACCGTCACCCATCGGGTTAAAGAGCGCCTCAAAGTCCTGAATGAAGTAGGCTTTTACAGCCTTACTGTTGCAGTCCCGCACCACCTTGGCCGTAAACCAGGCGGTCGCGAAGATGATGTCGTACTCTCCCTGAATGTCATAGCCCAGAATAAAGCGGCAGTCGTGCTTGCCGAAGAGAGTCTCTGCCTGGCGGCGGAGTTCCTCGGAATTCTTGACTTCTCCCTTATCTTCCACATAGACATCGCATTCATAACCCTTGCGAATCAAGTATTGCACGTTCTGGAGTATGGTTCTGTGCCCTCCGGAGCCCTCGATCAGCGACGGCAGTACCCACGCAGCTCTCATTTTTCCTCCCCGTACTTCTTTCGAAACTCAAGACGCGACATCCAGTGCCGCTTGATAATTGCCTCATACTCCGCGTTCTGCTGCTGCAAGGTGAGAATGATATTGCCCTGCTGCTGCACAATGCCGAGTCTCTCCTCCGCAATCTTATGCGCCTCGTTCAAACTGCGGTCGCGCTCGTCGATTAACTTTGCCTGCGCTTCGATGGCCGCATCTTTTTCCGCGACCAGTTTTTCATCCGCCGCAATCCGCGCATCCCGCTCATTGATCATCTTGGCTTGACTTGCAATCGCCGCATCCTTCTCGGCAACCAGCTTCTCATCCGCCGCAATCCGTGCGTCCCGCTCATCGATCATCTTAGCCTGATTCGCAATCGCCACGTCCTTCTCGGCGACCAGCTTCTCATCCGCCGCAATCCGCGCATCCCGCTCATCTATCATCTTCGACTGCTGCTCAATCGCCGCATCCTTCTCGGCGACCAGCTTCTCATCCGCCGCAATCCGCGCGTCTCGCTCGTCTATCATCTTGGCCTGATTCGCAATCGCCGCATCCTTCTCGGCGACCAGTTTCTCATCTGCCGCAATCCGCGCATCCCGCTCGTCTATCATCTTCGACTGCTGCTCGATTGCTTGGTAGCGCTCCTCATAAAGACCCTTCAACTCGTCAAAACGCGCCTGCGTGTACTTATACTTGGAGCGATAGAAGTAGAGGTCCTTATAGTACTTGAAAAAGCCCGCTGCCTCGAGCTTATCGTACCAGTAGCGTCCCTTCGGGAACAGCACACCGAGGCCGCAGCTATGCGTAAAGTCAAAGTAGCAGTCGTATTCCTTCTTGGTCTTCTCCCAGTGGTCGCAGGAGCCCTGATCGATCGGGCTGTACACATCGTGGAAGAGGACAATGCCGTTCTCCTTTAACTTGGGGAGCCAAGTCGTGAAGTCGCGCTCCACATCCTCGAAGGTGTGTCCGCCGTCGATGTGGAGGATGTCAATCGACTCGTCCGCAAAGTCCGACAGTGCCTGGTCAAAGCGCATCTGGAAGAGATGCAGCTTCACTTCCGGGTAGTAGGTCGCGGCGGTCTTCTGTACGAGCGCGTAGACTTCCTCGCCGGTAATTTCCGCGCCGATGTCGCCGCTCCACATATCGACCGCATTGATCTCGGTGTTCAGCTTAAAATCCCGCACGGCCTGACAGAAGGTAAAGAGCGAGCAGCCGTACTGACTGCCGAGCTCCACGAGGCGCGCCGGGCGCACAAAGTGCAGTAAGTCGTAGGCAAAATCCCGGTGCCCTTCCCAGTAGGCAAATTTGAGCTTCGGGTTTAATTGATCTGCGTCATAGCTCGGGTCGGAGACGACCCAGGGTTCGTCATGATTCATGCTCTATCCTCTCGATTTTGAATTCTTCAATCACATGGTTGATGACGCCGTGCATGGGCTTTAACGCGATTGCCTGCACATGCAGGACGCTGTGCACCCAGCACTGCACGGTGTGCACCATCTGGTCATAGCCTTCGCCGAGTCCGAGGGTCAGAAAGTAATCGCCCTCCTTGACCTCCGGCCAGTGGAAGGAAAGGGAGGCTTTTCTCACCTCTCCCTGCTTCACACCCTCAATCATAATGCCCTCGCCGAGGGTGCTCTGCGCAAAAATACTGTTTCCGTACTTATCCTTAAAAGTATAGCCGATTATGATATTGTCTGCATCTTTTTTCGAGTGCAGTAAAAGCTCGATGCGCACCGCATCGCCGGGCTTTACGACATCGACCGCCTCGCCGTTTATCAGCATGCGGCAGCGATCGATTAAAATATCCTGCGCGCCGCCTATGCTCTCCTTCGGCGAGTCGACCCAGCCGATTTCTGCCTTTTCTTTTTCCCGCTCGGCAGCCTCGGCGGCAACGGCTTTCCGCTCTGCCACTTCGCTCCGCTCCGCTGTCGCAAGGCGCGCGTCCTCGTCCTTTGCGGCCGCTTCCTCGCTCTGGAACACACTCGTGTGAAGCAGCTTTAAGTAGTCCTCAATGACTTCGAGCGGCTTGCCCTCGCGGATTATTTTTCCGCGGTCGATTAAAATCACGCGGTCCGCCATATTCGCGATGCTGTTCATGTCGTGGGTCACGAGAAGCTTGGTGACGCCTTTCATCTCCTCCTTCATGAAGGTATTGCACTTCTGCTGGAAGAAGATGTCGCCGACCGAGAGCGCCTCGTCGACAATCAGAATTTCCGGTTTAAAGCTGATCATGACCGCGAAGGCGAGGCGGGCAAACATTCCGCTTGAGTAGGTCTTGACCGGCTGCCCCATGTACTCGCCGATGTCCGCGAAGTCCACGATTTCCTTGACCTTCTCCTGCATCTCCTCGTCGGAAAAACCGCGCATGGAGCCGTTCAGGAAGATGTTTTCATAGCCCGTGTACTCCGGGTTAAAACCGGTGCCGAGCTCGAGCAGGGCGGAGATTTCGCCGTGTGTCTCAATGGTGCCCTCGCTCGGCGTGATGACGCCGGTAATCAGCTTTAAGAGCGTCGACTTGCCCGCGCCGTTCCGGCCGATGATGCCGAGGGTCTCGCCCTTCTTCACCGTAAAGGAGACCTGATCCAGAGCCTTGTAGAGCGTGTGGTATTTCTTTTTGGTGAGCGAGAACAGTTCCTTGACCCGATCCTGCGGTCTCTCGTAGAGGTTATAGAACTTGCTCACGCCCCTCACTTCAATGGCATTTTCGTTTTGATTCATCGCTTATCCTCAGAGCACGTCTGCAAAATACGGTTTCAGTTTCCGGAAGGTATACATTCCGAGCGCAAAGAGCGCCCCCGTAACTACCCAGAAGTAGAGCGTATAGAGGGGCTTATCCCAGACCGGCACATGCGCGTAGAGCGAGTCGCGGTAGCCCTCGACCAGGTAGTAGACCGGATTCAGCTGGAAAATAAAGCGCAGCCTGCCGCTCAGCACCTCCGGTCCCCAGACAATCGGGATGGCCCAGAACCCGATCTGGATAAAGATGCCCACCAGCTGGCTCACGTCCCGCATGTAGACCGTGACCGAGGAGGTAAAGAGCACCACGGCAAAGACCAGCATAAAGTTGCAGGCGACATAGTACATGAGCTGCAGATAGTACCAGTCCGCCGTGTAGCCGGAGAAGTTCAGAATAATGGTCACAATCCCGAGAAAAATCGCATGGATAATCAGCGAAGTGCCGACTTTCACGAGCGGAATGAGGCCCACGTTAAAGTTCAGTTTCTTCACGAGATAGGAGTACTCGAGGAAGGCATTCGTGCCCGCGCCGAGCGCATCCGAGAAGAAGAACCAGGCGACAATGCCGGACATCATCCAGATGATATAGGGGCTTCCGTCCGGGCGCTCGCCGTTCCGTAAGCCGACGGTAAAGACAAACCAGTAAATCAGTACCGTGATGAGCGGTTGCACAACGCCCCAGATGACGCCGAGATAGGAGCCGCTGTAGCGCGCCTTAAAGTCGTTCTTTACGAGCTTCCCTATCATCTTTTTATCTTTTTCAAAAAAAACGCGAAGTCTGTTCATTCACTCTCTCCAATTGCCTGATTCCAGAATGCCTGTATTTCTTCCGGGGAAAAGCGGGTCGCAAAGCGCTCTCTCGCCGCGCGCGCCATACAGCGGAGCTTCGTTGGATTTGCGGCGAGTTCGCTGACCCGCGCCGCAAAGTCACCGCTCTCCGCGGCAAAGTAGCCGCTCACACCGTCTTCTATCACGGTCTTATTATAGCCCACCGAAGAGAGAATCGGAACAACTCCGGCCGACATATATTGAATGGCCTTAAAGCCGCCCTTGCCGAGTGTATAGGCGCTCTCCCGAAGCGGCATGAGGCCTATCTCCGCTTCCCGGAGGGCTTCGATACCGTAGGTGCGGCTCCAGCGTATATTTCGCAGCGTAAGGCGCTTCACCGCTCCGCTGAGCGGCGCATTTGAGACTACCGATAGTTCCAAGCGCCTGCCCGTATCCCGCGCAAGCGTTTCGGCGGCCTGATCGAGCGCAGGCAGCAGCGCTTCGAGATACTTTAGGTTATCACGGGTGCCGAGCCAGAGAAGTTTCATCACAGCGCTGTCTCTCCCCTTGCCAGCAAGGAGCTCTTCTGTCTCCTCGCCCCAAAAGGCGAGATCCGTGGTCGGGAGCAAGCTTACCTTGGCTCTCGCCGCTTCGCCGAGGCTATCCCGCAGGTATTCGCTTGTCACCGTGATTACAGCCGCCTCTGCTTCGAGCACGGCCTTTTCTCTCTTCGAAAGCTCGCCGTCCAGCACAATGTTGTCGTCAAAGTCCCAGTAAACCTTTTTTCCGCGGAGATAGCGTTTTAAGAGTCCCGCGAGAACAGGCGGACAGGCGCGCGGGAAAAAACGCCGGTTTACAATCACGACTTCCGACTTCCAGACAAGAGCATCGAGTGCCATTGCGCCGAGCGTCGTGCCGAAGGTAACGCCCCCCATGAGGAACTTTAGCGCGAGCTTCATAATCTTGCCGTAACGCCTGCCGTAAAAGAGGCGATAAACCCAGGTCGGCGTCATATTGACCCTGCGGCAGGGTTTCCCCCGCAAATATTGGTACAGGCGATAATACGAGGAGCCGTCCTCCTCATTTTTCAGAAAAACCAGAGCTCTACGCTTCATCGTAGCGCGCATATATTTCCCTCATTTTGGTTTCGTTTGCCTCACGGGAAAACGCGCCGATTCGCTGTCTATTATACAGCCCGTAGGCCTCCCGTTTTTTACAATCCCCTAGCAAAATACTTACAACTTTTTCCCAGTCTGTCGCACAGTGCGGCGATAAGAGTTCCCCGCCCTTTCCGGGCAGAATTAAATCCCGGTTGCCGCGCACCCCGGAGGCGACGACCGGCAGTCCGGCTGCCATTGCCTCCATGACCGCGACCGGCAATCCCTCCTGCAACGAGGGAAATAAAAACAGGTCCGCGATGCCGTAAAAACGGAACACATCCGTCCGGTAGCCCGGGAATATCACCTGCGCTTCCACGCCGAGCGCCCGCGCTTTTGCCTTTAACTCATCCTGCAGTTTCCCGTGTCCGAGAATAATCAGCGTGAGCGCCGGATTATTGAGGCGCCGCAACACTTCGAGAAGCAGCGCTTGGTTTTTTCGCGGTATCATCTCCCCGGCGGTTAGCAGCACCCGCTGCGTCTGCAGGATGCCGAGTTCCTCCCGGAGCCCCGCGCCCTCCGCACTGCCGCGCTGTACCGCTTCGATGTCGATGCCGACTCCCGGTAGGAGATCGGTGTGCCGCGCGGAGAACTTTTTCCTCGCGCGCGCATAGTCCTCGCGGTTAATCAAGAGCAGACTGTCCGTGTAGCGCGACAAAAATTTTTCGACCGGATAGTAGATGAGCCAGTTTTTCTTCGACGCGCCGTCGAAAAAGTGAAAGCCGTGCGCCGTATAAATCACATTCCGAAGTCCTGTGCGCGCCGCCGCGACCCGCGCGCAGGCGGCCCCCATCGGGGTGTGACAGTGGAGGAGCGAAACCCCTTCACGGCGAATGAGCGCCGCGAGTTCCCGCACGGCGCTCATATTCTGTAAATTCCAGGGCTCTCTGGCAAACGCAATCTGGTGACAGCGTATGCCGGTGCCCTTTAACCTGTCGTTATTGTCCCCGTAGGAGGGCATGTCAAAATTGGAGGCATAGTGCACTTCATAGCCTCTCTCCTGCAGGAGGCGCACGTTGTTCATCTCAAACTGCGGCACAAAACCGCTTACGGTTGTGACCAGCAGCGCCTTTTTGCTCCCGCTCATTTCTTTCCCTCCTCTTTCGGCGGTTCACACCTCAATCAGAACTTGAGCTCGCCGCTCAAATCCCCCGTCTGCTGCACTGCCGTGACCTGTCCGTCCGCAACGCCCTCGGTCTTTTCCTTCATGAAGAGAATTTTCGGTGTCATGAAAATGAGCTTCAAATCGAGAAAAATCGAATAGTTGCGAATATAAATCAGATCGAGCTTTAACTTGTCGTAGGGCGTCGTATTGTAGACGCCGTAAATCTGTGCGTAGCCCGTGAGACCGGCCTTGACTTTGAGTCGATAATCGAATTCCGGAATTTCTTTCTTGTACTCGGCTGCGATTTCCGGGCGCTCGGGGCGCGGTCCGACCATGCTCATATCGCCCTTTAGGATATTCAGCACCTGCGGGAGCTCGTCGAGCCGGGTCGCGCGGAGCACTTTGCCGACCCGCGTAATCCGGTCATCGGCCTGCGCGGCGAGACGCGCCACGCCGTCGGCCTCGGCATTGACCCGCATCGTGCGGAACTTCAGAATGTCGAAGGTCTTGCCGTCCTTGGTCAAACGGCACTGCTTATAAAAGACCGGGCCTCTGTCCTCTAAGCGAATCGCAATCGCAAAGAGCAAGAAGAGCGGCAGGCTCAGAATGAGTAGCGCACCCGCACTCAGAATGTCGAGCACGCGCTTACAAAAGAGCTGATCGACCTGCAGGCCGTCGTTCCGGGAAAGCAAGAGCACGGTGTCAAAGAGCTTTAACTCGTCCGAACTCCGAATCAGCACATCGCTGATTTTCGGAATCATATAGACGCGCTTATCCATCTCATAGCAGCGCTTGAAGATCAGATTCCGGTCATGACTTCCGAGGTCGCCGATGATCACACCGCCGTACTTCGGCACTTCCTGCATGATGCGCTCTATGCCCTCGTCAATCCGGATTGCAGCGGTCAGCACATACTTATCATCCCGCGAGTTCATCTTCTCGAGCACATGGGCGACCGAGCGCTTGCCGTAAATCAGCAGGAGCTGCCGCGGCGGAAAGAGCAGGTTATAAGTCCACTGGAAAATACTCGCCCAGAAAAAGACAAGTGCCATATCCACCGCGGTCAAAATCACAAAGGGCAGCGGCACATACCAGTGGCGCTCCACGAGCGCGAGCAAGAGGTAGCCGAAGACATTCGTCGCGAGTATCGCGAGAAACTGCGAGTAGATGATATTGTTCTTTCGAAAGAAACCGATCTTCAAGCCGCCGTAGAGGTTGTGAAAGACAAAGAGCATGGTGCCGTAGAGGCCGGTCATGAACCAGTTGCCCCTGCGCCAGAACGGCATGGTAATCACGCGGTTGTAGTAATGTGTCCAGAGCAGGTAGTAGAGCCCGATCTCGACAAAGAGTATCACCGCTGCCGCGCCGAACTTAATGAGGCGCTTATAGCGTTCCATCTGTTCCATACCGTCACTCCGCCGCTCTCGCGACCGCAAGAAGCGCCCAGAGAACCGGGGCCGCGACCGGGACATTGATATTGACAAAGGCCTGGAAGGCATAGCAGATCACCGCAATGCCGAGCGCATCGAGATAGGCACTGTACACCCGCGGAAGGCTTCCGTCCTGTCTCTCCCGCAGCGCTCTCGCCTTTGAGAAAGCGGCTCTCACGCTGAACACGAGGATGCCGAGGTGCGCAAGCAGGCCGAACGGTCCCACGGTGAAGAGATACTGCAGGTACTCGTTGTGAGCGGCGTCGTAGAACTGCCCGGTGATCTGGTTCATCTCGTTCCAGCGATTCGTGACCATGTAGCCCACATAGGTATCGGGACCGCTGCCGAAGATGCGGTTCAGGATGGGGAGCTTGCTGTACTCGTCAAGCGTCGCGCCCCACACATAGCCGCGGAAGGTGCCCCACTCATTCCGGAATTTCAGATAGTCGCCGAGCATGCCGAACTTCGCGTGCACGGTCTCATAAGGCAGGCTGTTCGCATAGACAAAGAGAGCGATCAGCGCGAGGAGCGCGAGTATCAAAAGCACCGCATAGCCGCGAAGCCAGAGCGTCGCGTGCGGGCTCCGCACCGCTTCTTTGCCTTTCTCGCGGTACAGAAGTACCAGTGCGAGTACGCCGAGCACGGCGCCGATGACCGGCAACCCCGGCAGTTTCCCGATGACGAGGAACAGGCCGTAGAGCGGAATCACTTTGCCTGCCTTCGCGATGCTGACGCCGGTCAGATAATTGATGACCAGCAGCATGGTCGCAAACAGCAAAAGATAGCGCGCTCTCCCCTTCCGGCTCCGGAAGGCGATAAAGGGCAGCGCTCCGAAGAAGCCCGCGAGACTTAAGTAGCCGTTGTCCGAGGCGCCGGTAATCAGTGCGAGCATCGCAACCAGATAGACCAGATAGTAGAATACGAGGCGTCCGGTCTTCTCTTCGCTTAGCGTAAACAGCGCGCCGGAAACGCCGACGACAAGTCCCACATAGGTCGTATAGGTGTTCACATTGCCGAAGGTCGACATGAACATTGCATACTGCTCGGGCAGCATCTCGGTGCGGAAGCCGAGCAGGTCCATGTTGTAGAAATCCGTATAGCCGAGCAGGCAGACCAGAAGTCCCACCGCGAGAAATACGGTCAGGTACTTTCCGGAAAAGCGCAGATTCCGGCTCACGATAAAATAGCTTGCTGTGATCAGCGCGATATAAAAGAGACCCACGAAGCGGCCGTCAAGCCCGGTCAGTGCCTGGAACCAGAACTTGCCGGAGAGCAAGGTCGCGATCAGCGCAATGCCGAAAAAGGCGAGCACCGAGAGGTCGGCCCGGCTTAAATCCTCCCGGCTGCCGAGCGGTCGAAATTTCCGGCCGCCGTCCAGATAGACGATGCCCATGCCGACCGAGAGCAGCAGCGCCAGGACGATGAAAGTCACGTCCTTGGTCTGCAGAATGTTAAAGTAGTGGTCGGTAAAAATCAGCGGAAAGAGCGCGAACATGAGCATGACCCATGCGCCCGCAAGCCATGAAGCCCGGCTGTCCTCCTCTTCGGATAGCTTCCGCTCCCGCTTTGCCGCAACCGGTTTTTCCGCCCGCAGCGCATTGCTGTCTGCTTCCCGCAATCCCCCCGCGCTGCCTGTATTTTTCTTTCTCTTACCCATGTTTCTCCTTTTTTGCTCAGAGTAACGGTGTGAAGCCTCTCTCCTCCTGCTTTCCGCGCTGCTTTTCTTCGAGGCGCGCGACTGCGGCCGCAGCCGTCGCCTCCTCAGCAAACACTTCCTGCGAATTGAGCGGCGCCCTGCCGCGGCGGTTTTCCTTCTCGTAACTGCCGTCCGGGCGGTAAATGCTCGCCTTCACATTGTCGCGGAGTTCGGTCTCCAGATAGTGGTGTACTTCCTGGCGGATTGCGCTGTCCGTGACTGGGAACACAATCTCAACGCGGTTGTCGAGGTTCCGGCTCATCCAGTCGGCCGAGCCGAGATACAGCGTCTCCTCGCCGTCCGCGTGGAAGCGGAAGATGCGCGCGTGCTCGAGGAAGTTGCCGACAATCGAGCGTACGCGGATGTTCTCCGAGATGCCCGGAATGCCGACCCGGAGGCAGCAGATGCCGCGGACAATGAGATCGATCTGCACGCCGTCCATGCTCGCGCGGTACAGCTCCCGTATCATATCGGGATCCGAGAGCGAGTTCATCTTCGCCATGATGAAAGCGGGTTTTCCGGCGCGCGCCGCCGCGCGCACCCGCTCGATTTCGCGGACAAAGCGCTCGCGCATCCAGAGCGGTGCGACAATGAGCCGGTTCCAGAACAGCGGCTCCGAGTAACCCGAGAGCATGTTAAAAACTGCGGTCGCGTCCTCGCCGAACTCGCGCTTACAGGTGAGTAGTCCCAAATCCGTGTAGAGCTTTGCGGTCGAATCGTTGTAGTTACCTGTGCCGAGGTGCACATAGCGGCGTATGCCGTCCTCCTCGGAGCGCACCACAAGGGTAATCTTCGAGTGCGTCTTTAAGCCGAGCAGACCGTAAATGACATGGCAGCCAGCCTTCTCGAGCATCTTTGCCCAGACAATATTATTCTCCTCGTCAAAACGCGCCTTCAATTCAACCAGTACCGTGACCTGCTTGCCGTTATCCGCCGCCTTCGCGAGCGCCTGGACAATCGGCGAATTGCCGCTCACGCGATACAGGGTCTGCTTGATGGCGAGCACATCCGGATCCTTTGCCGCTTCCTGAATGAAGTTCACGACCGGATCAAAGGACTGGTAGGGGTGACTTAAGAGAATATCGCCCTCGCGGATGTTTGCGAAAATGCTCTTTTCGTTCACTAGCGCCGGCACCGGCTGCGGGACATGTTTCGGGAGCTTTAAGCGGTCAAAACCGCCGACACCGTAGAGCTTCATGAGCACAGTCAGGTCGAGCGGTCCGTTGATGGAAAAGAGATCCTCCGACTCAATCTCAAGCTCGTCCTGCAATATTTTCAGGAGTTCTTCGTCCATGCCCTCTTCGACTTCGAGGCGGATGGCCTCGCCCCACTGCCGCCGCTTTAACTTCTTCTGAATCTCGACCAGAAGGTCGGCTGCCTCTTCCTCATCGAGTTCAAACTCCGCATTCCGCATGATGCGGAACGGATGCGCCGCGAGGATGTCGTAGTTTAAGAAAAGGGAGCTTATGTTCCGCTCGATGATTTCTTCGAGCAGAATAAAGGTCTTCTCCCCCGCCGGTCTGCCGGTGACCTCGGGCGGCAGTTCCACAAGGCGTGGCAACACCGACGGCACCTGCACAATCGCAAAGTCCGGGCGCTGACCGCCTTTTTTCTTCTTCTCCTCAATGCGGATTAAGGGCTTCACATGTTCTTTTTTCCGAATGCGCGCCGCAATATTCAAGGTCTTATTCCGAATCAGCGGGAAAGGCCTCGAAGAGTCCACCGCCATCGGTGTGAGCACCGGGTAGATGGTGTCCTTAAAATAGCGGTCCACAAAGACCTGTTCTTTTTCCCCGAGTTCCTCGTGGCGGGCAATCAAATGCAGCCCCTCCTTCTCGAGTGCCGGCAACAGACTCCGCTTCAGGCTGTGATACTGCAGTTCGACCATCTCGTGGGTCTCTTCGGAAATTTTCTTCAACTGCTCCGCCGCCGTGAGTCCCGCAATGTCCCGCTTCGTGAAGTCTGCGAGCACCTGGTCTTTCAGGGAGGCCACGCGGACCATGAAGAACTCATCCAGGTTGGAACTCACGATGCTGAGGAACTTGAGCCGCTCAAAGAGCGGAATGGTTTTATCGCGCGCCTCATTCAGGACGCGAAGATTGAACTGAAGCCACGAGAGTTCGCGGCACACATAGTAGTCGGGATTTGCGAGGTTCAGCGTCTTCTCCTGCTGTCCCTGCTTTTTATTCTTTTTCTCGTTTTCTCTCTTCATACGACGCCGCTCCCAAGGCTTCTTCTCTGTCGGAATACCGGGCTGATGCCGAACACATTGCTGAACGAGGGGATACACTGTTCGAAACTCAGGCGCTCCAGGGTCATGTCACCGCCGAAATCGGTCGCGACCGGCAAGGTACCGTCCTCCCGGAGGCGGATGCGGTAGACCCCCGCCTTCTGTTTGGCCGAGCGGTCCATCGCGTTCGCGAGCCGTATCACGGCCGCAAATTTGGCCGCCTTAAGCGGAATGTCGCGCCGCCCGAAGACATCATCCTCATTTCGAAGAATTTGCACAATCAGCGCGTGTTCCTCGGTCGAGAGCCCCACAATCTCGGTCGCGCGGATAATGTCGCCGCTCGACTCACTCGCATTGCCCATGTTCAGGAAGCGCCCGCAGTGATGCAAGGTCGCCGCAATCTCAAGGAGCAGACGGTCGCGCGCCGTGAAGCCCTGCGCCTTTTTCAGCGCGTCGAAGATCTGTAGCGCGCAGCCGACCGTGTAGCGGCGGTGCGCTCGCCGTAGCGCGTCGCGAGCTCCTGCACGGCCGCCAGAATATCCGCGTCAAAGTCGTGCGTGCGCCGCACCAGTTGTTTTTCAAAGGCGTAGTCCGCCGCGACGCCGTCAATCAGACGGGTGCCGGGGAACCAGACCTTTTCCGCGCCGACGGTCTCTGCCATGCGCTGGTAGAGCACCGCCGCCGGTAGCAGGACACCTGTGGTCGCCGGATTTAAGTCGAGCGTCTCCTCGAGCTCGGCTTCAGTGCGCGCAATCACATACTGATAGAGTCCCTTCATTCTGCCAATGTCGGCAAAACTCTCCTCTTCCGGATTCAGCTGCTGCGCGCGCATAATTTTGTCATAGAGCACACGAATCGGGTCGCCGATTGCAATCATGTGTCTCACACGGCGTCCGCGAAGATGCAGGTGCTCGTAGATGTCCAGTTCGTGGGCGACGGTTTCCTGCAGAATGCGCTCTCTGTCATCCCGCGCGGAGTTTAACTGTTGCAGTGTGTCGCGAAGCCGGAGCGCGCCGAGCCGCAAATTCTGCGTGCTCTGCATGGTTCCGGCCCCGTAGAGACTCACCTGCATGGAGCCGAAGCCGACTTCCACGACGGCGGCGCCCTCATTCGCAAGCGTGTCAAAGCGCTCGCCGCAGGCAGCGAGCGCCTTCAGTACCAGCATGCGCTGTTCGGCATTCGAGAGGATCTGTACCGAGAGTCCTGTCCTGGTTTTAATCTGATCCAGCACAATCGCGCTGTTTGTCGCCTCGCGCATCGCGGACGTCGCGATGGCGCGGTAAGCCTCACAGCGATATTCCGCGATGATGCGGGTAAAGTCCTTTAAAACGGCAATCAGTTCCTGTACGAGCGGAAAGCTGATCTCGCCGTTCCGGTAGGTGTCGGAGCCGAGCGCAATGACATGGCGCACATTGTCCACGAGGCGAATGCCGCCGCCCTTGCTGAACTCATAGATACCCAGTTCGATTTCAAACGACCCTACGTCAATCGAAGCAAAGCGTTTTAACGCCATAGTTCCTCCTAGAAGCAACCCAAAATGCGCAAACTCGTGCTGAGACGCTCCACCTCTCGGAGCGCGCGCTGTACCGCAGCTTCTTCCAAACTTCCCGAAAAATCGAGAAAGAAACGGTATGCCCAGCTGACTTCCGGTACGGGGCGCGCCGCGAGGCGGAGCAGGTTAATGCCTTCCGCGTAGAGTGCGCCGAGCACATGGTAGAGCGCGCCTGCCTCGTGGCGGGTCTCCATCATGAGACTCACGGTCTTTGCGCCACACAAGTATAACTTTTCTTTTCCGACAATCAGAAAGCGGGTTGTGTTCTCCGCGCGGTAGTTCAGGGTCGGAATCAGCACCTTGAGGCCGTAAATCTGTCCCGCATAGGCGGAGGCAATCGCCGCGGCGCTGCTTTTTCCCATCGCCTGCACCAGCTGAGCGGCAACGGCGGTATTCGAAACCGCGACCGCCTCAATCTCCGGGTGCTCCTCAAAAAACGGCGCACACTGCTTGATGCCCTGCGGGTGCGAGTAGACGGTTCGGATGTCCGCGAGGGCGGCATCGCCGCACGCGAGCAATGCGTGCCGGACCGGCAAGAGATACTCGCCGACCACCGAAACCTCGCGCTTTGCGAGCGCGTCGTAGCTGTCCGCGACACTGCCCGCGGTCGAATTCTCGATCGGGAGCACGGCATAGTCGCCTGTGCCTTCATCGACCGCGCGCACCGCCGCATCAAAGGTCTTCACATGCGAAAAGCCCGCTTCCGGATACTGCGAAAAAAACTGCACGGCCGCGAGATTGCTGTAGGCACCCTCGAGCCCCTGATAGACAATGCGCTCTGCGTGCGGCAAGCGCTCACAGCGCTCGTAGCCGAAGGTATCCTGACTCATGCGCGGCGCCGCTCCTCTTCGACCAGCATCTCGCGAATCCGCGCCGCCGTGTACTCGCTGACCTTTTTCTTCATCTCCTGCGGCAGTTTTGACGCGCGGAAGGGCTTTCCGAATTCAATCGTGATGTCGGTCGGGCGGACTGCCGGGAACTGATTCTCCCAGAGCACGTCGGTGCCGTAGATTGCGACCGGTACAATATACGCATTCGCGCGCTCGGCTATTTTAAAGCTGCCCGCGTGGAAGGGGCTCAGCGCGGTCGGGTCGGGATTCTTCGTGCGGCTGCCCTCCGGGAATACCCAGATCGAGGTTCCGTTCTTCACGAGTTCCGTGCAAGTCTTGATGGTCTCCATGCCCTTCCGGATGTCCTTCCGGTCGAGGAACTGGCAGTGCAGAAGCTGCATCCAGCGGCGGAGCGACGGCACCTTATAGAGCCCGTCCTTCGCGAGGAAACCGGTCTGCACCGGGAGAATCGGATAGGTGCAGATGATGTCAAAATAACTTCTGTGGTTGCCCATGAAGACAACCCCCTCGTCCCGGGGTATGTTCTCGAGTCCAAGGACGGTCAGTTTCTTCCCGCCGAGTGCGGTCCGCGTGATGACGCCGAGTATCCAGGCGACATACCACTGCGCGCGCTCCGAGACGCGATGCGGGTTGAACAGCTGATAAATCCAGAGCACCAGGAGCACCGGGAGACCCAGAACCAGAAATAAAAAAATCTCGATAAAGCAAAAAACGGCGCGAATCATACGCACTTCCTTCCCACGGCGATTGTATTTTTATCTATTTTACCACAATGTCCGGAAATTGACGAGACAGCCTCTCCGGACACAAAAATAAGCCCCGGTTTCCCGGGGCTTATCTCTTATATCAATTCTGTTGTGCGCATCTTTCAGACGACCACTTCCGCCTTGAGACCGCCCTTCTTCTCGTCGACATCCATCCGAATCACAGCGCCCTTATGCAGTCCGCTGTCGCTGCTCAGAATCAGCTTTGCCGCGAGGGTCTCCACATGCTTTTGCAGGAAGCGCTTTAACGGTCTCGCACCGAAGGCCGGATCGTAGCCCTCGTCCGCGACATACTGCTTGGCCGCAGGCGTAAGTTCGATCGAAATCTCCTGATCCGCGAGACGCTCATTGGTCTCCTGCAGAAGGAGATCCACAATGCCGCCGATATTCTGCTTCGTGAGCGGCTTGAACATGATGATCTCATCGAGACGGTTCAGGAATTCGGGGCGGAAGTGCGCCTTTACGTCGGCGTCGACCGCCGCGGCCGCCTCGGGCTTAATATTACCCTGCTCGTCAATGCCGTCCAGAAGATACTGGGAGCCCAAGTTACTTGTCATGATGATAATCGTGTTCTTAAAGTCCACGGTCTTTCCGAGCGAATCGGTGATGCGGCCGTCGTCAAGCACCTGCAAGAGGACATTGAACACATCCGGGTGCGCCTTCTCGACCTCATCGAACAGAACCACGGAGTAGGGCTTTCTTCTGACTGCCTCGGTCAGCTGGCCGCCCTCGTCATAGCCCACATAGCCCGGAGGCGCTCCGATCAGACGCGACACGGAGAACTTCTCCATGTACTCCGACATATCAAGTCGCACCATGGCGCTCTCATCGTCAAAGAGAGCCGCCGCGAGGCTCTTCGCGAGCTCGGTCTTGCCGACACCGGTCGGGCCGAGGAACAGGAAGGAGCCGATCGGCTTCGACGGATCCTTGATGCCCGCCTTGCTTCTCTGGATGGCCTCCGCGACCTTCTCGACCGCTTCATCCTGGCCGATGACGCGCTGATGCAGGGTGTCGTCGAGATGCAGGGTCTTATTCTTCTCGGATTCCGTCAGCTTTGCGACCGGAATGTTGGTCCAGCGGGAAATAATCTTTGCGATTTCATTCTCGGTGACTGCCTCGTGCACGAGCGAGAAGTCCTGCCCCTGCACCTTCGCCTCCTCGGCTGCGAGCTGTTTCTGCAGCTCGGGAAGCTTGCCGTACTGAAGCTCTGCGGCCTTATTCAGGTCATAGGCCTGCTGCGCCGCCTGAATCTCGTGGTTCGTATCCTCAATCTGCTGCCGGATTTCGGCGAGCTTCGAGACACTTGCCTTCTCATTCTCCCACTTTGCCTTTGCCTCGGCAAACGCTGCCTTCTTCTCGGCAAGCTCTTTCTCGATGGCCTCGAGTCTCTCCTTCGAGAGATTGTCGGTCTCCTTCCGGAGCGCCGTCGCCTCGATTTCGAGCTGCATGCGGCGGCGATTCATCTCGTCGAGTTCCGCCGGCAAAGAGTCGAGCTCGGTCTTAATCATCGCGCAGGCCTCATCGACCAGGTCGATTGCCTTGTCGGGCAGGAAGCGGTCGGTGATATAGCGGTCCGAGAGCACGGCCGCGCTGACCAGTGCGCCGTCCTGAATCTTCACATGGTGGTAGTTCTCATAGCGCTCCTTCAAGCCGCGGAGAATCGAAATCGTATCCTCCACGGTCGGCTGATCCACGAGAATCGGCTGGAACCGCCGCTCGAGCGCCGGATCCTTTTCAATGTACTTCCGGTACTCGTCAAGGGTCGTCGCACCGATGCAGTGGAGCTCGCCGCGCGCAAGCATGGGCTTTAACATATTGCCGGCATCCATGCTACCCTCGGATGCGCCCGCGCCCACAATCGTGTGGAGCTCATCGATGAAGAGTATCACCTCGCCCTCGCTCTTCTTGACTTCCTCGAGCACGGCCTTCAGTCTCTCCTCGAACTCGCCGCGGTACTTGGCACCCGCGACCAGAGCGCCCATATCGAGCGCAAAGAGCCGCTTGTCTTTGAGCCCCTCGGGCACATCGCCGCGCACAATACGCTGGGCAAGTCCCTCGACAACGGCTGTTTTGCCGACGCCGGGCTCACCGATCAGTACCGGGTTATTCTTGGTCTTTCGGCTTAAGATGCGGATTGCGTTCCGAATCTCCTCGTCTCTGCCGATCACGGGATCGAGCTCCTGATCCCGCGCGCGCTCCACGAGGTCGTAGCCGTACTTATTCAGCGTGTCGTAGGTTGCCTCGGGGTTATCCGAGGTGACGCGCTGGTTGCCGCGAACCGTCGAGAGTGCCTGCAGGAATTTCTCGCGGGTAATGCCGTAGGTCCGGAAGAGTTCCTTCAGGGCGCGGTTCGGATTCTTTAAGAGACTTAGGAACAAATGCTCGACGGAGACATAGTCATCTCCCATCGCCTTTGCCTCATCCTCCGCGCCGTTCAAAGCGCGGTTCAAGTCCGCGCTCACATATTCCTGGCCGCCGCCGCTCACCTTCGGGAGTTTTTGGATCAGAGCCTCGCTCTCGTCGAGAAACGCTTCTTTTTGTATCCCCATCTTCGCGACG
Source organism: Stomatobaculum longum (assembly GCA_000242235.1). GTDB lineage: Bacteria > Bacillota > Clostridia > Lachnospirales > Lachnospiraceae > Moryella > Moryella longum. The sequence goes on along the minus strand of JH590863.1, from coordinate 138,230 downwards.
AGGCTTGCAATCAGGGAGTCCGAAACGGTCAGCAGAGCGCTGAGCAGATGCTCTTCGTCAATCTGCTGGTTGCCGTTTTGGCTCGCCAGCTTCTCCGCTGCGGCAATCGCTTCCTGAGATTTTTGTGTAAACTTGCTGATATTCATGCACTTCACCTCGCTTTGCTATGCTGCTATACATGCTATATAACATTCTTTGAACTGTGCCCAGTATAGCAGTCGTTGTTAGCACTGTCAATAGATGAGTGCTAATTTTTTCAACTTTTTTCAGTTTGGCAAAAGTTCCACCGAAAGGGCTCCCTCCTTCGCCGTGCTGTGCACCTGTCCCGCATGGCGGCGAAGACGCTCCATCGCCTCGGCGTGCGGATGCCCGTAGGAATTGCCCCGCCCGCAGGAAATCAGCGCGCAGTCCGGCGAAAGCAGCGCGAGAAAGGCCTCGCTGCTCGCCCCTCTCGAGCCGTGGTGTCCGACCTTCAGGAGATCGATGTCCGTGAGCGCGGCGCGCTCGGCAGCCCGTTCGGGAGCGGCAAGCCGCTCCAGCAGTTTCTCCTCGCTCGGCTGTCCCGCATCGCCCGTAAAGAGGCAGCGCTTGCCGTTTGCCGTGAAGAGGAGGATTAAGGACTGCTCGTTGACCTCCTCCGGCAGCACCTCCCGCGGCGGCCAGAGACAATGAAAGTTTCCGTAGACATCGCCCGCGCCCATAAAGAAAAGTTCTGTCTCCGGATTTTCCCTGAGCGAAGTCATCAATTTCGCATAATGCGAATCGGTCTCCGCCGCCGGATTCAAAATGACGCGCTTCACCCGTATCCCCGAGCCCCTGCTTGCAAGGTAGCTTAGGCCGTTCGTGTGATCCAGATCCGCATGGGTCAGAAAGGCGGCGTCCACGATTCCGAGTGCGCGGCTCATAAGAAACGGCTCTATGACCTGTTTCCCGCAGTCCGGCCGCGAAGTGCTGCCGCCGTCGATTGTGATGCAGCGGCTGCCCTGCTCGATTACGATGGAATCGCCCTGGCCTATGTCGAGAACCCAGACACGGGGCACGCGGCTCCTGATCGGCAGGAGACTGATCCCCGCGCCGAGCGCGGCGCAAAGGAACAACACGAGGCGCAATGTCCGCTGCCGCTTCTCTTTGGGACGAGACTCTCTGTCGAGTAGCAGCCGGAAGCTAAGCGACAGGCAGAGGCTGTAGGCGACAAGCTGCCAAGCCTTCGGCCGCCCGAGCAGGATGCGGTGAAACGGCAGATGCTCTACAAAACGGCAGAGCAGAATCTGCATTCCGAGCGCAAGGTGCAATATTTGTCCGCAACACAGCGCGAGCGGCGGCGCGGCGAATGCCGCGGCGAGCAGCATAAACCCGAGTAGCAGCAGCGCGCCTGTCATCGGAATGACAAGTAAATTGAGGAGTATGCCGTAGGGCGGCAGGGAAAAGAACCAGTAGGAAATGACGGGAAGTGTAATCAGAAAAACCGTGAGACTCTGCAAAAACGCGGCACAAAGCTTTCGCCTTGCCGCAAAGCGCTCCGTGAGTGCCTTGCCGGGACCGCCGATTGAAAAGACTGCGAGAAAAGAGAGTTGAAAGCCGCACTGAAAGAGTTGCAGCGGCGAGAGGAAAAGAAGAAACAGAAGGGCAAAGGCGGCAGCGCTCCGAAGATCATAGCTTCTGCCGAGACAGAGCGCGAGAAAACCGAGGCCGAGCATCAGGCTGCTCCGAAAAACGCCGGTGTCTCCGCCGGTCAGCGCCGCATAAAGGCAGAGAAACAGCGCCGTGACGACAGCGCTCAGAGAAAGCCCGCACTTTTTCCGAAGCAGACGGTAGAGCGCGAGCCCCAGAAAGCCGGTGTGCAGCCCGCTGATTGCGAGCAGATGCGCAATGCCGTTTTTCCGGTAGAGATCGTAGAAGTCCTCGCTGAGCGCGTGCTTGTCGCCGAGTAAGAGCGCGGCGAGATAGCCGGCCTCCTGTTCGGGGCAGACTGCTTTGAGCCGCTCCAGTGCAACGCTTCGAAAGCGCCTGAGCCCCTCCGCGAGCGGACTCGCCCTGCCCTCCACGCGATACCGCCGTACCTGCATGCGGTGCGTCACACCGCGCGCGCGGCAATAGGCCCGGTAGTCAAATTCTCCGGGGTTGGTCGGCGCTGCGATCGGGCTTAAGTTGCCGCTCGCCGTCAACACGCGCCCGAGCGCGAGGCGCTCTCCGTCGCTCTCCCGGAGCAAAAGGTACACGCTGCCGCAGCGGACGCGCGTCAGCTCGCCGCGCGGCTCGATTTCCGCAATGCGCCCGCGAAAGGTCGCAGCGGCTCCCTCGGCGCGCTGTAACTGCCGCTCGGCGCGCCCCGGCAAAAGGGCAAGTTGCAACCGAAGCGCCCCGGCGACCGCGCCGAGGACAAGGACAAGAAGGATGCGCCGCCGCACCCCGCGCCAAAAAAACGCTAAGAGTGCCGGGCAGAGACAGAGCAGGAACAGTAAAATTCCGCGGATTCCGGCGAGGCAAAGCAGCTCTCCAAGCACAACCCCGACTGCCAGTACTTCCAGCGGACGTCTCATATTCTGTTTTCTCCGAACTGAATTTTCTAAAGATAAATCAATTTACTTCAAACCGACTGCTTACTGCGATGCATCCGTCGCAGCGGTTTCGCTAGGCGAAGCGGTATTCCCGGGCAAGCCCTTGCCGACATAGTCGAGATTCTGCTCAAAGAGCGCGTCAAGGGAGATGGTGTCCCGGAACAGCACGGACTGGGAGCCCTCGACCGAGATGCGAACCCGCTGTACGGTTTTGAGTCCGGTCAAGGTGTCCACGAGCGCATAGAGACTCACATCGGGGCTCACGCCCGTGACCGGATTCAGAAATTCTTTGCTGAAATTCAAATAGCAGATGTTTTCATTAACCGAGATGCTGAGTAACTTGGTCTCCGGCGGAAGTATGGCCTTGCCACTGCCCCGCGGCCCCGCAATCAGCTGCTCCACCGCGACCTGCTCGAGCAGGGTGTTCGCGCGGTAGGTCACGCTGCGGGTCTCCTCGGTAAATTTTTTGCCGTCCGCCGCCGCAAAGTAGAGTGGCAGCTCCACGGTCTCATAGCTGTTCACATCCGAGACGCTGTTCACGAAATCATTTTCGCTGAAAGGCCCCAGAAGACTGCCGTCCACCCCGGCGAGCGGCTTTCCGCCGCTGTAAATGCCGACATGTTCGACGCCTATGATCTGCGCGAGCGTCTCGGTCAATGCCGCCGAGCAGAGGGTCTTCCGGTCGGTCTTCAAGTCCTGGTAGTTCTCGTCAAAGTAGACATAGAGCACCTTGTCGTCAAAACTGAAGGACTCGTAGCGCGTCTTGTCTCCCGTCGCCGTGATCAGATCCTCGGCGCTTGGCACATGCAGAAACTGCTGCATGAGTTCGCCGACCAGCTGATTCTTGTCCGTGGTCTGGGTCTCGTAAATGAGCGGCGTCAGTTTGGTCGCTGTCTTGTCCAGATAGTAAATCGCATAGCGCCCCGCCGACGGGTCCGCGCCCGCTTCCTTTCGGCTACAGCCGCAGAGGCACAGCAGGCAGAGCAGCAGGATGAGCCACCCTCTTTGTTTATTCGCCACGCGCCTCACCTCTCTTTCCCCGCTCTCTCCGGCTCTTCTTCTGCGAGGCCGCCTGGGCGGGCGTGCTACTCTCGATATACTTGAGCGGAATGCGCACCAGGAAGGTACTGCCCTTTCCGACTTCACTGGTCAGGCGTATCATGCCTTGGTGCAGAAGGATGATTTCCTTCGTGATTGCGAGCCCGAGTCCCGTGCCGCCGGTCTCGCGGGAGCGCGCCTTGTCCACGCGGTGAAAGCGCTCAAAGACCAGTTCCTGCTGATCCTCCGGGATGCCGATGCCGTTGTCCTCGACGCGGATATAGCAGAACTGGTGATCCGCATCGAGCGTGACCTGCACATAGCCGTCCTTCTGGTTGCCGTTATACTTGATGCCGTTCTCGACCAAGTTCATGATGGCGAGCGAAAGCTTCACCTCGTCCACCTCGGCCGTGACCTCCCGCACCGTATGCAGGGTCAGCTCGATCTGATTCACCTTCGCGAGCGGGCGGAGGCGCTTCAGAATCTGCTCGAGCATCTCGTGCATATCGGTCTCCTTCCGGTTCAGCACCGTGCCCGAGCGGTCCATGCGGACCAGACTCAGAAGGTCGTCGATAATCTTTGCCTCGCGGTCAATCTCCTTCGAGATATCGGTCATAAACTCCTTGTAGAGTTCCAGCGGCGCATCGCCCGCCGAAATCAGAGAGTCCGCGAGCACGCGCATCGAGGTAATCGGCGTCTTTAACTCATGCGAGACATTCGAGACAAACTCCTGGCGCGACTCGTTCAGCGCGCGAAGTTTCCGGAGCGTCGCGTTGACATCCTCGCTGATCTGTGCGGTCACGAGGTAGCTGTTCTGCTCAACCGTCTCGTTCAGATTGCCGACCGACACCTTGCGGAGCGCCGCGCGGAGTTCCGCGAACGGGCGCAGAATCAGAGAGGCCAGGATTACGCTGATCAGCGCGAGCAGCAGCCCGACCGCCACCGTAAAAATGCGCAGGGTCTCGCCCACCCCCTGCAATTCCGTGCGCTGCAATTCCGTGGACGAGATGAAGAGCAGCACCCCCTCCACCACTCTGTCTTCCGCCTTCACGTCAAGGGAGTCGTAAATTGGCGTAGTCTGCACCATGTAGTACTTGTCGGCATTGTAGTTGGTCGCGTTCTCGCCGCGAAAGCTCCGTATCACCTCCGGCGCGATATGATAGCGTCCCTCGGCAAGATGGAAGCTGTCCTCTATGATGCGATAGTTCTGATCCACAACCAGAATGCGCCCGTGGTAACTCTGCGCGATGATCTCGAGCTCCGAATTCAGACTGTTGTCTTTTTTGTCCTGATTGTGGAGATAGCCCGTCCGGGTCAGCTTGGTCGACAGGATGCCGCTTCTCTCCTGCACCTCTGCCTTGTGGGTGTCCAGGAGACTTTGCCGGAAACTGTTGGTCGCCACCAGCCCGGAAAGGCAGAGCGGCAGGAGCCCCACAAGAAGAAGCAGCACAATGAGTACGTTTTTGAGCCGTAGAGGCGGCAGCTTTTTCGGAAACGGCGGATGCTGCGGCATCGGAACACTCCTTTCAGGGCTTGACCTCCGCGCTGCAGCGCAGCGCGTGTTACTCTTTATTCTACACAGCTTCCCGCAAAAAGGAAAGCTGCACAGCGCCCGTCGCAAAAAAGCCCGCTTTGTAGTATACTTTGGGTAAACAACGGCTGTTCCAAGCCGCGCGAAAGGATGACGCTATGCAAGTAAACGAACCCGCTTCCGACCGCACAGCGCGGGAAACACCCCACCTCTATGTGCGCCAGGAAGATCGCTACGAAGATTTGAGCTCCTCGGCCTCGGCCTTTTTGATTGTCGGCATTGTGATGAGCGTGCTAACGCTGCTAAGCTTCGGTCAGCAGCTGCATCTCCCCTTCGCTCTGCCGACCACCGCACTGATGCGCTTTTTCCTTCTTGTCTTTGCAATCGGTGCCTTTGGCCTCTATTGGAAAACGCACCGGGAAGCTTCCCGTGCCTACTCGCACATCGAGGAGGAACAGCGCATCACCGAAGAACTGGAGAGCTGGTTCCTCGCAAGCTATGCACCGGAGCAGATTGACCTCGAAATTCTCGGCGCAACCCGCCACCCGCTCCGCGCGGAGGCGCTCGCCCTGAAGCGCTTTGACTTTATTCAGGACTGCTTCTTACAGCGCTACGACGGCATGGACGAGGGCTATATTGAGGCTCTCTCCGAGGAGCTCTACAAGAAACTCTTTGAGAGCGGCCACTACGGAAAAGCCGTGCTGAAGAAAGCAGACGCAGCCGTCAGCGAAGAGCAGCGTAGCGAGACGGCACCGCAAAATGCGGCGCCGCAGGATATGGCACAAGCGAGCGAGGAGATGCAGCCTGTCGATGCAGTGCAGTCCGCGGAGATACCGGAGACAGCGGCATACAGTACAGAGCCGCAGACCATGGCACCGGAAAATAAGGCAGACGCTTACAATGCGGCGCTACTGGACACGGCGCAAGAAAATGAGGCCGTAGCATACAACGCGGAGCCACAGGACACGGCGCAGGAAAATGAGGCCGTAGCATACAACGCGGAACCGCAGACTATGGAACAGGCGGAAGCTGTTCCGAGCGAACACGAAGCTGAGACGGCAGACAGTGCCGAGACGCTGTCCGCCGTAGTTTCGGCGACCGAAGATGCAGCGGCGGCTTCCGCCGAGACAGAAGCCGCTGCCCGCGACGAAGCTTCGGTCGAGCAATCCTAAAGCAGAACGGGAAAACCGCTTCTTTGATTCGAGATACAAAAAAAGTCAGGTCTTTCGACCTGACTTTTTCGATGTGGGTAATGTTTACTCTTATTCACTTCGCAGCGCATCAATCGGATTCAATGCAGCCGCGCGCTTTGCCGGCATATAGCCAAACAGAAGACCGATCGCAACCGAGACGGTAAATGAGATAAAAACAGCGCTCGGCGTCGCCGCGACGCTGTATCCGAGAAATATGGTCACAATATTCAGTATCCCACTGCCAATTCCAATGCCGATCAGTCCTCCAAACACTGAGGTCGTGATTGCCTCAAGCACGAACTGTTGCAGAATCACCCCGGGACGCGCGCCGAGCGCCTTCCGGATACCAATCTCCCGCGTCCGCTCGGTGACTGAGACCAGCATGATATTCATAACGCCAACACCGGCGACAAAGAGAGAAATACCCGCGATGCCGCCCATCAGAACCGACATCTGCGCCATCATCTTGTTGATCTGGTCAAGCATCTCGCTCATCGCCATCAGGTGATAGTTCTTCTTATCGCGGAAGATGCTGTAAAGATAGTCCTGAAGCGCCTGTTTTGCCGCTGACGCCTGCGCCTTATCTGTGCTTGCCGTCGAAAAGACATAGGCACCCGGCTTGCTTGTTCCGCTGAACCGCAGCGCCGTTGAATAGGGAAGCAACATCACATCGTCCGTGCCGCTCTCCTCCATTCTGCCTTTGCTCTTCCTCGTCAAAACCCCGACTACCTGCAGGTTTTTTCCGCCCAACGTGACATTCTGCCCAAGCGCTGCGTCCGAAGAGCCAAACAGTTTTTGCGCCGGATACGCGCCGAGCACACAGACTTCCTGCTTTGCGACAACATCTGCATAGTTCAGGAAACGTCCCTCGGCCACAGTCTTCTCTGTGAGCGCGGCATAAGTCTCGCTCACACCGGTAATGGTGGTGCTCTCAGACTTGACACTTCCCACTTTCAGCGTTCCATTGCCAGGTGAAACTGCCGGACTGACGCCCTCAAACAGTGTGCTGTTTGCATCCCGGAAGGCATACATATCCTCCAGGCTCACGGAGCGGCTTGGCTGGTTGACAACTGTCACATTGATATTTTTTGCGCCGAGATCCGCCCACTGCGACAGCTGATTCTGCATATAGCCGTTCAGCAGACTCACAAGGATAATGACGGACGCGACGCCGATCACAATGCCAAACATAGTGAGAGCAGAGCGCATTTTATTGCTCCAGATGCTCTTTAACGCAAGCTTAAATGATTGCAGCATACTCCTCCGCCTTCCCGTCAAAATTGATTTTTCCGTCCTGAATCCGCACGACGCGCTTCGCTCTCACGGCGATGGAATTGTCATGCGTGATCATGATGATGGTATTGCCCTCTTTGTGGAGTTCCTGGAAAAAATCAAGAATCTGACGGCTGGTCTTTGAATCCAGCGCGCCGGTCGGCTCATCGGCGAGCAGAAGCGACGGATTCCCGGCCAGTGCTCTCGCAATCGAAACGCGCTGCTGCTGTCCGCCGGAGAGCTGATTCGGCATATTTTTTGCCTTCTCTTTTAATCCCACTCTCTCCAGCTGCCGGAGAGCGCGCTCTTTCCGCTCATCGCCGGGAATATGCGCATAGAGCAGCGGGAGCTCCACATTTTCAAGAAGATTCAGGCGCGGGAGAAGATTATACTGCTGGAAAATGAAACCAATCATGCGATTTCGGATATCTGCAAGCTCATTCTGTGTCATGTCGCCGACATCCTCGCCACCGAGAAGATAGGTGCCGGAGGTCGGTACATCCAGTGCGCCGATGATATTCATCAGCGTGGACTTGCCTGAACCAGACTTGCCGACGATTGCGACGAACTCGCCCATCCGTATGGTCAGATTCAGATGGTCATTGGCGTGTACCACCTCATCACCCATCACATAGGTCTTGCAGATGTCCTTTATCTCAATCAACACTTCGCCCTGGGGAATGTGGACAGTCTTAACTTTGCCCATTCTCGCCACCACCCTGGTCGCCGCCGCTCTGCTGTCCACCGCCTTCTGCATTCTCAGCGCCGCTGTCGCCGCCTCCCTCTGCAGCTCTGCCATTCATCATCATCATCCCGGAGTCTGTCACTTTCGGCTGCACATAGACTTCATCGCCCTCTTTGAGATTGCCCGACGTGATCTGCACTTTATCTGCGCTGATCAGACCAATCTCCACTGTCTCCTCGCGGAATCCTGCGGGCACCGCGCCCTTTGCCTCTGTCACAGATGGATCTCTTACGTAGACTTTATTGTCTCGCAGCAGCGCGTCTGCCGGAATGCAGAGCGCGTTCTCCGCGGAGCCGACCAGAATTTTCGCGTTGATGTTCATGCCCGGAAGCAATTTCTCTGTGTTGTCAAGCGTGACCTGCACCGGATAGGTCGAGACACCATTCTGCGATGTGCTCTCCAGACTGATATTCGTGACAGTCCCGCTGAAGGTTTCTCCCGGCAGCGCATCTGCTGTGATCTCAACATGCTGTCCCAGCTGAATCTTTGAGACATCTGTCTCATCGATTGCCATTTTGAAGTTATAGGAGCTCATATCATAGATGGTCGCGAGCGTTGTAGCCGACTGCCCACCGCTCACACCTGCGCCGCCGATCTTATCGCCTACCTTGTAACTCTTCGTGATAACTTCGCCGTCGATCGGAGATTTGATCGTATAGTTGTTCAGCGTCTCCTTCGCGCTGTCCAATGCTTTCTGCGCGCTCTCGACACTGCTCTCGGCTGCATCCACCTTATCGGAATATCCTTGCAGCGCATCTTTTACCGACTTGGCAGTCATCGTGAAAACAGGTGTGCCCGGCTGAATATAGTCGCCGACATGCACCAGAATATTCACGCTGTCCACTGCGCTTCCGAGATCCGCTGTCATACTGCTGGACAGCTGTGCCTCAAACTTGCCTTCCTCAACGCAGCGAAACCCATTGATCACCGCACTCACCGCTGTACTGCTTGTGATTCCGCCGGGATTTTTGAGCGAGACCGTCACTTCTCTGACCAGTCTGCCGCCGGAAAGCGCCTTCTCCTGCGCGCCGACAGCAATCACGGTGCCTTCTACCTGCTCCATCGTATCCGAGAGCGTCAAAGTCGCCGGACTCCCGACTTGAATCAATTCTGCCTCGCCGGAGAGGAACGGAATGCGCACATTCATCGTCGTTTCATCCGCCAAGTCTACCAGATTGCTGCCCGTGCCGATTTTCTCGCCGTCTGTCACATAGACTTTGGTCACATAGCCAGCGCGAGTCGCCTTATAAACGCCGTCTCCGTATTTGCTCTGCGCATCGCTCAAATCCGCCTGCGCATTTGCGAGCGCTTTTCGCGCGCGAGAGAGCGCATTTTCCGCATTCTTGACATCCGATGCCACAAGTGCGCTGTCAAACCGGTATAAAATCTGATCTTTTACGACATGATCGCCAATTTCGAAATTTGCCTCGGTGATCGTGCCGCTCGGTACCAGAGAGGTAATCGAATAGGTATCCTTCGCGGCGATGGTTCCCGTCGAGGAAATCTTCTGCGAAATATCCTCTCTCGTCACCGTGCCTGTACTCACCGCCACGCTTGCCAGCGCTGCCTTCTTAGCTGCTTCCATGCGGTTGTGCACAATCGCGCCGCCAATGCCGATCACCGCCAGCGCAATCACCGCGCGCCGTATGTTTCTTCTGGCTCCTTTGCTGAGCCCCTTCTTCTTCGGCTTTACTTCTTCTGCCACTGCCTGCCCCCTTCTCCCTTACGGCTCCACATAGTCTACAACGCTGAACTTCTGGCTTCCCTCCTCGCCATCGGCTGCAGTGCCGTTCGAAGAGACCTGATAAATCAGAACAACATGATCGCCGACCTTCACGCTGCCGTAGACCGAAAAGACAAACTGCATTTCGGTCGAATTCAGCTGGTAAACATTGCCATCGTCCAGCTTGACAGCACTCGGTGTGAGCGTATTGGTATTCTGATAATAAATTGCCTCTACAACGCCGCGCGCCACGCGCTTGTCGGCGTCGGAGTCGGTGTCCGCATTGTACGCCCAGACTGTCTTGGTCTTTGAACTGTAATAAATGACCACATACTGTGCTGCTGCCGCGTAGAGCGCCTCTTTCTGCACTTCCTTGCCGTTCATAAAAATGGTCGCATCATCCAGGCGGAACGGAATGATGTTGTCAACCTGGGTGCGGCTCTCCGCGACTTTCGGCCCCCGCGTCGTATTGTCAGCCATCTTGAGCGCATTCACTTCGCCCTTTGCATCTACCTCTGCATCCAGAACAGTCGCATAAACCGTGCCGCTCTTTTGTTTTGCCTTCATAAGATTATAAAAGAGATTTACGCAGTCTGCTTTTGTGAGTTCCGTCTGCGGGTCGCTGTAGCCGATATTTTCATTCAGATCCGAGCTCGCATACTGCGCCATGCGCTTGTTGAACTGATCGCCCGCAAAGTCATCTGCTGTATAGCCAAGCAGTGAGAGCACGCCCTTTACCGCCTCATTCAGACGAATCGGCTCTGCCGGCTTAAACTTTCCGCCGAGATAGCCGGTCATCCAGCCCTGCTCCGCCGCAAGACGGATGGAGGCCGCATTCTCGTCGCCCGACTTCACATCCGCAAAAACCGAAACATTGCTGGTCTTCGTGAGAACGCTCCGATAGGCGGAAGCGCGAACCAACATCTGCGCAAACTGCGCGCGCGTCACCTTCTCCGCCATGCCCCCAGTTGTCGGCATAATGCCGGAGAGCGCAATGACCTGACGCCGATAGGCAAAATTAGTACTGGTATTCGCATAGACACTGAGCGGAGCAGCCACTGTGCCCACCACGGCAGCTGCGCTCAGGAAATATGCAAGCGGTCTGGTTCCACGCATCATAGTAACACCTCGCTTTTCCTGTTGATGATTGTTCAGAATGGGTTCATTTTACCATAGATGGCAGATACACTCAAAAAAAGTAGCTGAACTTTCCGTGAACTTTTTCTGTCAGTTTCCACAGCTGCTTTGCCAGAGGCTCTGTGTTCCAGTGAACCAATAGCATAATACACCGCAACTCTATTTCTGTCAATCAGTCTCAAAAAACGGCGCAGCCTCAGCTGCGCCGTTTCTCAAAGTATCTCAGAGAGCTTTGTAATTCACAATATGCCCGAATTCCGGCTTCAAAGAGGCGCCGCCGATCAGGCCGCCGTCGATGTCCGGCTCCGCGAGCAGCTCCTTGCAGTTCTTCTCGTTCATCGAGCCGCCGTACTGAATGCGGATTTCCTCGGCAATCGCCTCGCCGTAGAGCTCCTTCACGGTCTCGCGGATGCCGCGGCACACTTCCTCGGCCTGTGCGACGGTTGCGGTCTTGCCGGTGCCGATTGCCCAGATCGGCTCATAGGCAATCGTGACCTTCGCCGCATCCGAAGCGCTGACGCCCTGAAATGCGAGCTTTAACTGCATCCGAATAAAGTCCATCGTGACGCCCGCCTCGCGCTGCGCAAGACTCTCGCCGCAGCAGAGAATCGGCTTAAACTGGTGCTCGAGGAGCTTTAAGAGCTTCTTGTTGATGATCTCATCGGTCTCATGGAAATACTCTCTCCGCTCGGAGTGTCCGATGATCACATACTCGACGCCCGCATCTTTTAACATCGCCGGGGAAGTCTCACCGGTGAAGGCGCCCTTCTCCTCGAAGTAGACATTCTCCGCGCCGAGATGCACGGCCGTGCCCGCAATCACTTCCTTGACCGGGAAGATGTCGATAAATGGCACGCAATAGACCACGTCGACCTCCGGGTTCTTGACGAGCGGCGCCAGGGTGGTCGCCAGTGCCTTCGCCTCGGTCGGCGTCATGTTCATCTTCCAGTTTCCCGCAATAATCTTTCTTCTCATCTCTCGCTCCTTCAGTCCTTGTTATCCGCCGCCGCGACACCCGGGAGCTCCTTGCCCTCGAGGAACTCGAGTGAAGCGCCGCCGCCGGTCGAGATGTGCGTCATGCGATCCGCGAAGCCGAGGCGCTTCACCGCGTTCACAGAGTCACCGCCGCCGACCACGGTCGTCGCGTCTTTGAGCTCTGCGACCGCCTTGCAGATTGCCAGGGTACCAGCCGCAAACGCCTCAAACTCAAAGACACCCATCGGGCCGTTCCAGACCACGGTCTTTGCCCCCTGCAGTGCCTCTGTGAAGCGCTGAATGCTCTTCGGTCCGATGTCGAGGCCCATGTAGCCCTCCGGAATCTCATCCACCACCTTGTGCGGTGCATCGGCCGCAAACTTCTCCGCCGCGACATGGTCCACCGGAAGCAGGAGCTTAACACCCTTCTCCTCCGCCTTCTTCAGCATGTCAAGGCAGTAAGAGAGCTTATCCTCCTCGCAGAGCGAGTTGCCGATGCTCTGTCCCTCTGCCTTTAAGAAGGTGTAAGCCATTCCGCCGCCGATGATCAGCGTATCCACCTTGTCGAGCAGATTGTTGATGACATTCAGCTTATCCGAGACCTTTGCGCCGCCGAGAATTGCGACAAACGGGCGCACCGGGTTCTCGACCGCCTGACCGAGGAAACGAATCTCCTTCTCCATGAGGTAGCCGACCACATTCTCCTTGCAGTACTTCGTGACACCGACATTCGAGCAGTGCGCGCGGTGCGCGGTGCCGAACGCGTCATCGACAAAAATGCCGTCGTCGCAGAGTGCCGCGAGCTCTTCCGCATACTTCTCGGCTGCCTCATCCTTGCCGTACTTGGTCTCCTCGCCGCGGTAGCGCGTGTTCTCGAGGAGCAGCACTTCGCCGTCCTTTAAGTCCGCAGCCGCTTTCCGGGTCTCTTCGCCGGTCACCTGCGGGTCCGAGATAAACTTGACCGGGACACCGAGGCGCTCCGAAAGTGCCGGTGCGACCGGGGAAAGGCTCATCTCCGGCAGCGGCTCGCCCTTCGGCTTGCCGAGGTGGGAGCAGAGAATCACCTTTGCGCCCTGATCGAGGAGCTTCTTGATAGTCGGCAGCGCGCCGTCGATGCGGTTATAGTTCTGAATCACGCCGTCCTTCAGCGGAACGTTGAAGTCGCAGCGCACCAGTACCTTTTTGCCCTTTAAGTCTTTGAGATCGTCTACGGTCTTCTTGTTTAACATGCTTGTCCTCCGTCTTTGTCATAAAAAAGCGGGCCCGGTCCAAAGACCGGACCCGCGAGAGTCGCCTTGCAAAAGCAGATGCTTACAGCTCTGCGAAATACTTGATCGTGCGAACCATCTGGCTCGTGTAGGAGTTCTCGTTGTCATACCAGGAGACAACCTGCACCTGATAGCAACCGTCCGCGATCTTGCTGACCATGGTCTGGGTTGCATCGAAGAGGGAGCCGTAGCGCATGCCGATGACATCGGAGGAGACAATCTCATCCGTGTTGTAGCCGAAGGACTCGTTTGCCGCTGCCTTCATCGCTGCGTTGATCTCTTCCTTCGTGACCTCATCCTTCGCGACAACCGCGACCAGGATGGTCGTGGAACCGGTCGTGACCGGGACACGCTGTGCGGAACCAATGAGCTTGCCGTTCAGCTCCGGAATGACCAGGCCGATTGCCTTTGCCGCACCGGTGGAGTTCGGGACAATGTTCGCTGCGCCTGCTCTCGATCTTCTGAGATCACCCTTTCTCTGCGGGCCATCGAGAATCATCTGATCGCCGGTGTAAGCGTGAATCGTGCTCATAATGCCGGACTGAATCGGCGCGTAGTCGTTCAGTGCCTTTGCCATCGGTGCGAGGCAGTTCGTCGTGCAGGAAGCTGCGGAAATAATCTTGTCTTCCTTGGTCAGCGTCTTCTCGTTGACGTTGAACACGATGGTCGGCAGATCGTTGCCCGCCGGTGCGGAGATAACAACCTTCTTTGCGCCTGCCTCGAGGTGAGCCGAAGCCTTCTCCTTCGAGGTGTAGAAACCGGTGCACTCAAGGACAACATCGACATCCAGAGCCTTCCACGGAAGGTTCTTTGCGTCTGCCTCCTTGTAAATCGTAATCTTCTTGCCGTCGACGGTGATGGAATCCTCACCTGCCTCGACCGTGTGCTTGCCCTCGCCGATCTTGCCGAGGAAGCTTCCCTGCGAAGTGTCGTACTTCAGAAGGTGTGCGAGCATCTCCGGCTTCGTGAGGTCGTTGATTGCAACGACTTCATAGCCCTCGGTCTCAAACATCTGACGGAACGCAAGACGTCCGATGCGTCCAAATCCGTTAATCGCAACTTTAACCATGGCTTTTATCCTCCTGTATCTGCTGCGGAAATGAATTATCTTTCCATTTCATTCTAACCGTGTGCCTGCAAAAATGCAAGGAAGGAAATCCCGCTTTCTTTAACCGTGCATCCACCAATCCTGGCTGCTCACATAGTTGTAGTAGCGCTGAATCGGCGTGATTCTGCCGTTCCGAATTTCAAAGATTTCCCAGACTACGCCCGGCCGGTTGGTCGGCACATGGTAGGTCGCCGCGAGGCCCTGGTCTGTATAGACCTGCACGGTCGCGCCCGAGTTTGAGAGCTCGTAGCTCTGCGTATTTTCCCGCACACCGTTCGTGAAGTCAAAGACGCAGTACTTGTAGTAATCCTCGGCGGAGAACTGCTTGATGGTCACGGTCTCCGGCCCGTAGGAACTCGTGTCGTCGACATCGAGATCGTTGCCGAAGCTGTCCTCCTTGCTGCCGAACCAGACATGCGAGGTCTCGGTGCCGCGCTGCGTAAAGAGGTGAGAGTCTAAATCCGCGGGCACCGCGCCCCAGGTCAGGACAATCGACACCTGTCCCGAACCGACCGTCGGCGCCGCAAAGAACTCCCGCTCGGTCTCGCCGTTTTGCCGCGCGACCAGCGTGTCGTAGACCGTCTCGTAGCCGCTCGCAATCAGCTCGACCGTGTAGACGCCCGGCTTCAGCTGTACATCCGCCTCGCCGGACTCATCGGCCTTTGCGGTCGCGACAATGGTGCCCGTGCGGTTATTGATGCCTTCGCGCAGATTGATCGCCGAGGCGATGACGGTCTGCATACCGCTCCGGCTCTCGTTATAGTGGAGCGCATCGCCGAGTTTCAGGCGGTAGTCGATCGCCGCGCCGCCACGCTCAAAGAGGTATACCGGCGTCTGGTAGGCGACCAGCTGATCGCTCTCGACGCCGATGCCGTAAATTTCGCAGGCCTGATAGGGCTGCTTTGCAATCTGCAGCATGTACTGTCTCGCCTCGCTCGGCACATAAATCTGGTACTTGCCGTCCGCATCGGTCTGACTCTCGTAGAGCAGCTTGCCGTCCTCGTTCCGGTAGAGCCGGACCGCCGCTGCCGCTATGCCGTTGCCCTGCTCGTCGTAGGCATAGCCGCTGATGCTCGTCAGATTCTGCGCGTTCATCACGGTCTCATAGGTGTTGTACGCGGCATTCAGCATGATGGATTCCCGCTCGTCAAAGGCGCGCCGCATATCGGCGCTCTCGTTCTGATAGAGGAAAATCGTGTTGGCGGGCCAGGACTTCCGAAGCCGCTCTGCCTCCGTCGCATTGGCCGCGCAGTTCCACTTGAAGCCGCCGTCCCGGACTTCTCGCCAGGTAAGCAGCGTGTCGCTGCCGAAGAGGAAGCGCTGTCCCGGCTTCTCCGGCACCGCATAGCCCGCGACATAGTTGTCAATGTCGTACTGATAGACAAAGCGCGGCATGCGGTTCGCGTCGTAGTAGTACTCCGTGACCTGCAGGCTTCCGCTGACCAGGTATTCGATTGCGACAATCTTGTTCGCGACGCCGTCGTTCGGGTTGATGTAGATGACATAGTCAATCCGGTTTCCGGTCGCCGCGTTGATGAGCTGCTTTTGCTCGAGGCGGCAGAGGTTCTTGTTCACATAGCCCGGGCGGTTTTCATAGCCCTCGAGCGTGTAAAAGACATCCGAATTCCAGCTCTCGCCCGGATTTCTGGTGCCGACCGCGTGGTTGACTGCCGACAGGTCAATGCGCTGGGCGGCCGCCGCCATGCTGTTTAATTCCGCGATTTTTCGCTGCAGGGTGCCGAGCTCGGTATTCTCGGCCGCAAGCACCAGCTTCTCCTCGCGCTTTGTGCCCTCGCTCCCGCTCTCCGCACTGCTCTCCGCGCTCTCACTGTCTGCGCCGCTCTCGCTGCTTTCTGTCCCGGCCGCCTTGCCGCGCTCCTGTGTGTCCCGCTTCGCAAACGGGTCGTTTTGCTTGATTGAACCGCCGCCGGAACCGAATCCCGAGCCGATTCGAATGCCGAGAACCACGCCGAGCCCGGCGAGCAGCAGAAAGAGGGGAATCAGAAGAAGCCCCTTTTTCGACTTCCCGCCCTCTGTCTTCTTTTCTTCCGGCGGCGTTGACGCGGACGGCTTGGGCTGTTCCGCCCTTTTTTGTTCCGTCTTTTTGGGTTCCGTCTCTTTCCGCTCTGTCAGTTTCTTCTCCGCGCCTTCCGCCGCCGCTTCGGTCTTGGTCTCCTCTGTTTTTTCGGACGACTCGACTTTCCTGCCGCAGCTCGTACAAAATTTTGCCCCCGGCTTTAACTTGCTCCCGCAATACCTGCAATACATCTCTTTTCCCCCGCTTTTCTTCAGAGTGCGCCGATAAACTTCGAAATTCCCTGCTGCGGTGTCATGCCGTCCAGCAGTTCATCGTCTATGTTCTCTTCCTCCCCGGTCGGCAGCGCCGCGGTTCCGGTCTTCGTGGCCTTCAGGGTAAAACTGCCGAGCTCGTTCTTCAGCTCATAGAGCGAGTTTGCGCCCTCGTTTCGCACCTCGAATTTGATGCCGTCTCCGTCCTCGTCGCCGCCCGGCAGCAGGCGGTATTTCCCGCAGGGCAAACCGAGCACACTCTTTTTCTTAAAGTCCACATTGCTGTACTTGAGCGCAAAGCTCTCGGTGTAAAACCACCAGCTGAAGCGGCAGGCAACGGTGCCGTAATAGCCGCTCTTCTCGAGATCCCGCTTTTCCGTGAGCACCGAGTCAAACACTTTGACGCCGCGGTACAGCTTGCCCTTGTCCGTATCCCGCTCATAGCAGAAGATCTGCGTGTCACCGCCGTCCAGCTGCAGGAGAATCGCCCGAACTTCACTCCCCTCCGTCACGAGTTTCCAAGTGAACTTGCGGTCTTCCAGGCGGTTCGCGTAGGTCTCCGCATTGTCCCGGAGCCGGTCTGCGAGATCTTCAAACCTGACACTCCGTCCCGGGTGCTGTCCGCTCGCCTTCGCAAACTGCTCGCCGATTTCCTGCCGTCTGTCATACCAGGCAGCGAGCGCCCTGTCCTTCTCCATTTCATCCGCAATGTTCCGGAACAGCCGCTCGAGCTCTTCGGCATTCGGCTCCCAGCTGTAAATCGTATAGTCCTTCTCAAGCGAATGCTTTAACTCGGGCTTTAAGACGCGCGAGCGGTAACTCCGTTTCTCGGTCTTCAGATTGTTGCGGTTGATGGCCGCCGCCACAATTTTTCCGTAGCGCTTCACCGTCGCGGCGCGGAGCTCCTTTGGAAACTGTAAGTCCGCAAACATAGAGGTGCTGAGCCGCGACTCGCTGCCGAGCTCCTGTAATACCTCCGGATACCGCGTCACATAGACCTTGTCGCTCTTTTTCGGAAGGCGGAAACCGAGGCGATCCGGATCGATGAAGAAGTCCGCCTGCAGCACCGGGTCATTCCCGCGCCCGAGCTCCAGATTTAATACAGCCTTTTCAAATTTCTTGCCGATAAAAATGCGCGCCTCGCTGCCGTCCCGCAAGATGCGTTCGTACGGCCCCGAAAAGAGCCCGCGCCGCGTGAGCGCTGTCACCTGTCTGTCCGAGAGCTCTGTCGTGAGCTGAAAATCGCTCGAGAAACCGTTCTCAAAGACTTGCTCCGCGCTGTTTAGTACCGCAGCCTCCTTGGAAAGCGCCCGGAACTGTCCGGCGAGAAAGCGCTTCCCGGGCGATCCGAGGTTTTTCGACACAGTGCGCGCGCCGAAACCGATTGCCAGTCCCAGCACGGCGAGGGCGATGAGCGCGGCGGAACCTATTTTTTTCTTCTTACCCGCACTGTCTTCCTCCGCCGCAGCCTCCGCGCCCGAAGTCTTGTCTTCCGCGGTAGGTTCCGCCGTTCCCTTATGTCCCGCCGTTTCCTTGTGCTCCGCCGCATTCTTTTTCTCCGCGGCAGCCTCCTCCTGGGCCGGCTCTTTCGGCGCTGTCGCCTCTGTCACGACAGGCTCTGTCACCTCTTCATGTTCCGCTTCTTTCGTTTCTGCCGCCGCTTCCGCTGCTTCTTCCGCGGCTCCTCCGGGCAGCTCTTCCGTAGCCTTGGTCACTACCGCCTCCGGCTTCTCTTCCTCGAGTCTCGCGCCGCAGTTCGCGCAAAAGAGCTCGCCTTCCCCCGTTTCGCTGCCGCAATGCTTGCATTTGCCCATGGTCACTTCCCCCTTTTTCAATCCGAAACCGCGTGTTCCCCCGTTGCGTGCAAAAAGGCGCCTGTATCCAAACGACACAGACGCCTTGCGCAAAATCTCTGGCAATGTTGTCAGGACTTTCCTTTTTATCTTAACATTTGTTGTGCTAAACTTCAATCTTTCCGGCTCTTTCGAGCCTTTCCCCTCTGATATTCCGACAAATTTTGCCATCCCTCCGGAAAAGTTTGCCCGCTTGCTTCGTGTTTCCTTTTCCGCTCAGAGTTTCTCGATGATGTCCGAAAACTTCTCCTGCGGCAGACTCTTGCCGCTGCCCGACAACTCATCGCTGATATCCACTTCCCGGCCCGTCGGCTTCTCGGCGCTACCCTTCCGTGTCGCCGTCAGCGTGAACTTGTCGTAGCCGTCGTCAAGCTCGTAGACGGAGCGCCCCCACTTCTCCTTGACCTCAAAGGTATACTTCCGGTCCGGCCGGTCCGCGTCAAAGTAGGTGTAGCGATAACTGCCGTTCGGCAGTCCGAGCACCGAGGGCTTTCCGTCAAGCGGCACCTTACTGTAGTACAGCCGGAAGCCCCAGAGCCAGGCGTCGCCGAACATCGCGAGGCGCCCGATGACCCGCCCCTCATAGCTGTTCTCTTTTTTGCTGCGCTCTTCGGCGAAGGTACCGAGAAACACCTCGCCGCCGACGCCGTGGTAGAGCGTATCGCCGACCTGATCCCGCTCATAGCAAAAGAGCGGTCTCTCGCCGTTGTCGACCACGCGTATGGCCGCGACTTCCTTCCCCTGCATCACAAGTTTCCAGCGCAAGTTCCGCTGTTCCAGTGTCTCCGCCCAATCCGCAGCGTGCTTCTCGACATAGTCGGCGACATCCGAAAAGTGGGCCGCCCTGCCCCGTCCCATACCGAGTGCCGTGGCAAGCTCCTCGCCCGCCTCCTGCCGCCTGTTATACCAGTCGGCAAAGTCCTTATCCTCCCGCATCTCGGCCGCGAGACTCCGGAAAAGTGTCTCCAGCGTCTCCCGATCGGGATTCCAGGTGTAGACCGTATACTCCCCCTTCATCTCGTGGTCCAGCTGGCGCTTCAGGACGTGGGAGGTATACGCCCGCTTTTTGACCTTGATCTCCTTCGGTTTAAAGGCTGCCGCGAGCACGCGCCCGTAACGCGCCGCGGACGCAGAGAGCAGCGCCTTCGACGGTACCAGCGCAGCGAGCTCCGCCGTGCTGAAGCGCGCCCCGCCGCTGTACTGCCTAAGTACTTCCGGGTAATTCAGGACAAAGACCTGCTTGCCGACCTGCGGAATCCGGTAGCCGAACTTCTCGCTGTCCAGAAAGCAGTCAAAATTGAGTTTCGCGCTATCGTCGGTGCCAAACTCCAGATTCAGCACGGCGGTCTCCAGATGTCTTCCGAGGTCCACCTTGGCCTGAATGCCGCGCTGCAGAGCCTTTGCAACGAGCATATAGTTCTCATTGCCGCTCCGCGAAAGGGCGAGCAGTCTGCTGCGCGACATCTGCATGCTGAGCACAAAGTCGCTCGAGAAACCGTTCTCAAAGACCGCGCCGAGGCCTTCGAACGGCGCGGCCTCCTGCCGCAGCGCCTCCGCCTGCACGCGGACAAAGCGTTCCCCCGTCATGGCCGTCATGCGGTGCAGTAGCACGGTCGCGCCGACCGCCGCAACCGCGACCGCCGCAGCGGCGAAGAGAGCCGCCCGCAGACGGCGCGGTTTCCGCTTCGCGGTCTCACCGGACGCTTCCTGTCCCGCCGCTGCAGTCTTTTCGGTACCTGTCACAGCATTCTCTCCGGCAACTGTCGCCACAGGTTCTCCTACAGCCTCTGCCGCAGGTGCGGGTAACGCCGAATCCCCTTCGGCAGTCGTCGTCACAGGTTCTCCACTAGTCTCTGCCGAAGGTCTGGGTACGGCCGGATGCATAGCTTCACCGGACGCTTCCTGTCCCGCCGCCGTGCTCTCTTCGGTACCTGTCACAGCATTCTCTCCGGCAATTGTCGCGGCAGTCTCTTCGGTAGCCCCTTCGACAGTTGCGGTCAGCGCCGGACTTCTGTCCTCACCGTGCGCTTCCTGTCCCGCCGCCGTGCTCTCTTCGGTACCCGTCACAGCATTCTCTTCGGCAACCGTCGCGACACTCTTTTCGGCAACCTCTCCGCTCTCCTCCGCCGTCACTTCCGCTTCCGCCGCTTCCGCTTCCTGCGGCGCACCGCAGTTGCCGCAAAAACGCATGCCTTCTTTCACCTCACTGCCACAATGCTTGCACTGTCCCATCCTGCGCCTCCTTATTTTCGCGCTGCACGCATGTTCTACCTGTCTCCGGCAATTATGTGACGCAAAAAGCGCCTGTGTCCGAATGACACAGGCGCCACTTTCAAAAGCTCCGGCAATTCTGTCAGGACTCTGTTGTTATCCTAACATTTGTTTTGTTAATTTTCAATAGTTTAAGAAGTCCGGGCTTTTGTTAAATTTAAATTTCATTCATGATGTACTCCGCCATGTTTTGTGCATGATCGGAGATACGCTCCAGATTGTCGATGATCTCGATGAAGACCAGACCCGCCTCCGGCTTGCACTCGCCCCGCGAGAGCCGGTCCATGTGGCGCTCCTTCTGCTCATCGCGCAGCGAGTCCACGAGATCCTCGCAGGCGCTCACCTTTCTCGCGCTGGTCACACTCCGCTCTTCCCGCGCCTTGACCGCATAGCGGAAGGCTTCCTGCACGGCGTCCGTCATATCGCGGAGATCCTTCTTGCCGGTCTCCGAGAGCGTGAGCTGGCGCGTCATCAGGAGCTGCACTTCCTTGGCGACGTTTTCCGCGTGATCGCCCGAGCGCTCCAGATCCGTCAGCGTGTTGAAGAGATCCGCGACAACCAGGCGCTGGTGGTCGTTGACCGGCAGCGTGTTCGCCTTGATTAGATACTCCGAGAGCTCGCGGTTCATCGCATTGATTTTCTTCTCGGTCTCGAAAATTTCGGCGATGACCGCCTCATCCTGCGTAAAGCAGACCTCGCAGGCCCGCTCCACATTGCGGAGCGTGAGCTTACCCATGGACGCGACCGCATTCGAGAGCGCCGCGACCGCAATCGCCGGCTGCTCAAAGATACGCGGATCCAGACAGGTCACAAACTCTTCTTCCTTCTTCTCGCCCGTGAGCAATGCCTGCTTCTCCGGCACCAGCATGCCCGAGAGCTTGACCAGCTGCTCACCGAACGGGAACAGCAGGACGGTCATGGTCAGCTTAAAGCCCGTGTGGAACATGGAAATCTGTACGGGGCTGATGTGATAGTGCGCGAGTGTCGGCTTCAGCGCGAAGAGCAGAATGCTGATGACCGTGAAGAGCAGCGCGCCTATCATGTTGAACGAGAGGTGAATCACCGCCGCGCGCCGCGCATCGCGCGAACCGCCGATCGACGAGAGCATGGCGGTCACGCAGGATCCGATGTTCTCACCGAGGGTGATGAAAATCGCGGCATTCGTCATAATCAGGCCGTTGCCGGCGAGCATCTGCAAAATACCGACCGAAACCGAAGAACTCTGTAAGAGCGCCGTGACAACCGCACCGGCGAGAATGCCGAGAAACGGATTCGAGCCGAGCGTCGTGAACACCGTCGCAAAAATCGGCGCGTCGGTGTAAGGCGCGACCGACTCCGACATGAACTTGAGACCCTGGAACAGAAGACCGAAACCGATGATAATCTCCGCGCGGTTCTTCTTGGTGTCGGACTTCGAGAACATGATGATGCACGCGCCGATGCCGATTAAGACCGGTGCGTAGAACTCCGGGTTCAGGAACTTCATCGAGTCGCCGATCTGGCTCAGCGAGACAATCCACGCGGTCACCGTGGTACCGATGTTTGCGCCCATGATGACGCCGACCGCCTGGCTCAGTGTCATGAGACCGGCGCTCACGAAACCGACGACCATGACTGTGGTCGCGCCCGAACTCTGGATGATACCGGTGATCAGGGTTCCGACCAGCACGGCCTTCAGCCGGTTCGAAGTCAGCATCCCCAGAAAGTCCTTCATCTTACTGCCGACAGACTTTTGTGTTCCTTCCGCCATGACATGCATGCCGTAGAGAAACATACCCAGTCCTCCGATAAAGAGAAACAGATTTGTGATATTGTCGAGCATAGCCCCCCCGCGGGTCAAACGCCCCGCCCAGTTTTGCCGGTTACGGGCTCAGTGTAGCATAGCTCTGTTTTGCTGTGCAAGTTCGCAAAAGAACGTTTTTTACACTGGTATTTCCCCGGCTTCTGTCTCTTTTTGCCGAGTTCGGAGGGGCAGCGGACTGCCGTTTAACTTTGCCGCCGTCAGGGCATCGCCCTCATAGCACAGTTTCAGCGAAAAGAACGGGATATTCCGCTGTAACAGGGGCAGGAAAATGCGGTCGCCCTCCCAGAGCGGCAGCTTTAAGACCTCCTCCTTCGGAACCCAGGAAGAAATGCCCTCCTCCGTATCGTGGTATTCCCCCGTGAAGCCGTCCGCCAAAAAGAGGTGCATGTGTTCCGCCTCATAGCGGTCGGAAACAAAGGTCACGATACCCGCATAGCGGTAATGCGTGAGGGTGTAGCCGGTCTCCTCAAATACCTCGCGCGCCGCGCACTCCTCCGGGCTCTCCCCTTCCAAAAACTTGCCGCCGACACCGACATACTTGCCCTCGTTGATATCGTTCTTCTTGGTCACACGGTGTAGCATGAGCCACTTCCCGTCGCTCTCCAGATAGCATAGACTTGTGCTGTACATGCTTGTCTCCTCCGACTGTTTGCCTTTTATTATAACGGCTCAGAGAACAAAGGGGATGACGGTGCGGTAGTTTTTTTGACCGAGCTGCAGCTCGGCAATTTGCACGGGGAGGCTGTAGAGCTTTTGCAACTTTTCCTCGGTGAGCAGCTCCGCCGCGAGCCCGCTCTCACTGCAACGCCCCGGATACAGCAAGAGAACGCGGTCGGCCAGTTGCAGCGCATGTTCCGGGAAGTGGGTGTTGATGAAAAACGCCAACCCTTCCTGCTCTTTCAGTTCCTGCACGGTCTTCAAAATGCGATACTGATTTTTAAAGTCCAAATTGGCCTCAGGCTCATCGAGTACCATGAGTTCCGGTTCTGCCGCCAAAGCGCGCGCAATCAGTGCCATCTGCAATTCACCGCCGCTGATACGCGAGCAAAGTTTTCCCGCGATATTCGTGATTCCGATTTTTTCAAGACAATTGCGCGCAATGTGCTTATCGTGCTCGCGCGGTTGGGAAAAAAGCCCCACATGTACCGCTCGCCCCAGTAGGACAAGTTCTTCCACGGTATAGGCAAAGCTGTAACGCCTCGCCTGCGGAACATAGGCAATCCTTCGAAACAGTTCTCGCGCCGAAAACTCTCCCACCGGCTTTCCGTCCAGAAAACTACCCCCGCGTTGAAAGGGTGCAAATCCCAGTGCAGCTCGGAGAAGACTGGTTTTACCTGCGCCGTTCGGGCCGAGCACTGTGAGTATTTCACCCTTTGAGAGCGATAGGTTGATGTGTTCAAAAAGGGGCTTATCCGCCCCGTAGGCAAAGCAGGCATCTCGAAGTTCAAATTTCATTCCTGAATTCCTCCGGTTTTTCGGAGCAACACAATAAACACCGGTGCACCGATTGCCGCCGTGAGTACCGAAAGCGGCAATTCCGACGCGCTCACACTCCGCGCAAGCGTGTCGATGCAGAGCAAGAAAAGAGCACCCAGAATTGCAGAGCTCGGCAATACCAGGCGATTGTCGTTTCCGAAGAGCATTCTCGCTCCGTGCGGCGCGAGCAAGCCCACCCAACCGACTTTCCCCGCAAGAGACACAACCGAAGCAGTAATCAACGCCGAGAATAGAATTATCACCGCGCGGAGCCGCTGTACTTTCAGTCCCAGTGCTCTGGCCTCATCCTCGCTGAGCGAAAGCGCATTGAAACGCCAGCGCAGGGCAAGCAAGACCGCAATCCCGAGAAGAATCGGGATACTGCCGAGCAGCACGGCGCGCAGTCCCACTCCCGAAAAGCTTCCCATCAACCAAAAGGTAATTTGCGGCAGTACATCCTGCGGATCGGCCGTATATTTCATAAGCGAGACCATGGCTTCGCAAAGTGCCCCGATGACGATGCCGGAGAGCACCAACATCATCGCCGAACTCTGTCCCCTAATTTGACTTAAGCGGCACACCAGTCCGATTGCCAGTACCCCAAAGACAAAGGCGAGTGCCTGTATCCCTGCCCCGTTTAGGCGAAGCAAAATGCCAAGGGTGGCACCGAGAGACGCTCCGGTTGCCGCGCCGAGTGTATCCGGGGTTGCCAACGGATTTGAGAACATACTTTGAAAGGCCGCTCCCGCGACCGATAGTCCCGCTCCGGCGAGTGCCGCGAGCAAAGCCCGCGGCAGACGCACCTGCATTACGACCGCATACAGTCTGCTATCCGCAGGCTCCCGCCCGAGCAGCACGCGGGCGCACTCCGAGAGTTTTAACGGATAGCGCCCGATACACAATGCGACAATAAAAGCCAACAACAGCGCCGTAAGAGAGAGCAGGAGCCACAAGCCGACTCTCCGTCTCATTTCTTGACCATCCCCTCCGCAGCCTGTTTCGACGGGTTGTACATCTTCTTAAGCATCTCATCCGTAAGCTCTACATTGTAGTACTGTGCGAAATACTCACGCGTAATCCGATCGATGTCCAAATCCGCAAATTTTTCAGGATAAACTGTCTTCGCAAGCCACTGCAACGTGACCGGCGTATCTGCACCCGGCGTAAAGGTACGGTAAATTCCGAGCGGCATCTTGTAGACTTCATGGTTCTGCACAGCCTTTACCTTAGACCAATCATCCGAGCCGATACGGTTCTCATAGAGATCTTCCGGCTGTGTACCGGTGAAGTTCGTAATCAGAATCAAATCCGGATTCCACTGATACA
This sequence comes from Stomatobaculum longum, assembly GCA_000242235.1. Classification (GTDB taxonomy): domain Bacteria; phylum Bacillota; class Clostridia; order Lachnospirales; family Lachnospiraceae; genus Moryella; species Moryella longum. The sequence goes on along the minus strand of JH590863.1, from coordinate 112,663 downwards.
CCTGCTCCATATTGATCTGCACCGTTTTACCGTCCGGAATCTCTGCCGCCACATTGATTGCACCGACGGCATCCGTCCAGTACTGTCCGAAGAAGTTCTTACCGGAGGCCACCATGCCGGAGTCGTCATAGCGGAACAAAACCAGTACCCGCTTTTTCTCTTCTTCCTTAAGGCTTCCGACCCTCTCTTGCACCAGCTCATAGGCCTTTCGACTGTAAGCTTCAATTTGAGCGGCTTTTTCACTGCCGCCGAATATCTGATCCAACAGGGAAATCCATTGTTCGTAAGTTGCAATCACATCAAAATTATACTTGGACGGAATTACACAGATGGCCGGGATACCCGCATTCCGCAGCGCCTCCGCGTTATCTTTCGTGACGCCGATTACAATATCGGGATTCAGCTTCATAACTTCTTCGACATTGAGCTCGTTCCCCTTTGCAAAGCCGGTCTCCGCCTTCAGAATCTCCGGGTAGATGTCCCCCAACAAACCGTTCTGCGCCGCACTCATGGACACCGGATGAATGCCGACAATCTTATCCGCCGAGCCGAGATACACACTGAGCACCGAGGCCATCGGGTAGACATCTCCGACTACGATACGGTCAATCTTCTCCGGAATTTCCGTAACCGCTCCGCTGTCATCCGTAACTGTACGGCGCGCTGTCTTAACAAGCTCGGTCTCAGAAACGGCAACCGTCGTACTCTCCGTTCCGCTCGCAGCGTTCCCCGATGTTTCCGACGCCTGTTGTTTTCCGCAAGCGACTGCCAGTGCCGCCGTGCAGATCAATGCAAGCAAATACAATGGACGCTTTTTCATCTTTCTTCCTCCGATTCTATTCTGTACTTCCACGCTTCTTCATCCAGTAAATTCCATCTCTCTTTTTCACACACACGACTTGATACCGCATGCTGCGGCAGAGAGAGCTCCGCAATTCCTTTCTTGGATCTGAGAGCGAGCAACAGCGGATCCGCAGCGATGCCATCGAACCCTTCCTCATTGATTCGCTCGGCGATACGCTCTTCCTTCACACAAACTTCCACTCCCAAGTCCTCGGCCTCCTGTCCCGGAAACACCGTTTTACAGTGTACTTCCTTGCCTCGGCTTCTGAGATAGTTTCGTAGTGAATGAGCAATTAATGCGTCGTGAAAGAGTAACCACGATGCCTTTGTTTGATGCTTCTCTTCCCCGCCCGCTTCCGGCGCAAAAACGCGAGACACGCCGCTCTCTTCAGTCGCAAAAAGCATTTCAAAATAGGACTTCCATGCTTCCTCTCCGATCGGAAAACCTGCGAGATACGGCGTTCCGAAAATTTTTTCTGCCTCCTTTGCAACACGAAATCCCGCTGTAGTAAGCGCAAGGTTCACCGTCGCACTGCCGAAATGCCGTATGTTATCAAGCCCTGTAGACCGCACTCGATATCCCGCCGAACGGAGCCGCGCCGCAAAGTAAGCTTCCTCCGTCTCCGTAAGATCCAGGGGGGAGAGACCGCAAAGATTGAGCGTGCGCGCTTCACGTGACTGCTTTCCTTGCGCAAAACGCGCAAACAGCGTATGCCAAGCTTCCGCAATCCCGTCCTGATAGGAACCCTCCATACCCGCGGTCGGAAAACCAAAGGCCGGAATTCCGAGCTCCGCCTCCAACTCTCGCGCGACGCCTCGAAAATCAAAGCCGATAACATTGGGCACCGGGCTCCCGACAATCGCAATAAAGGCCGGTTTCAACTCATGTGCAGCTGCGCATATCTTCCTGATCAGCTTCTCATCATCCCCAAGTGCGGCATCTGTTTTTCTAAGCCCCGTGCAGTAGACCGAAGAACAGCTTCCGTACCAACGCGGCTCATCAAAGAGCGCGTAGTTTCCCGTGCAACCGGAGGCGTCGTGGATACAAATCATACCGCCGAGCGGGAAGAGCGCCGAGCACACGCCGGAATAATCTGCCGCAAAAGGCGGTAGGTACATGGCAAGACGACTTCTCATACGATTCCTCCGTAGGCCTCTATGCTTGTGCGGAGATCTGCTTCTTCCGCCGCACTCTCTCGTAAGCTGCGCATCAGCCGTATGAGGCCGTCATAACCGTACATGCCTTCATCGGACGCGAGATCTAACAGGTGGCGACTACCCGCATAGTAGGCAACCTCACTGCCGATTGCGAGCGTATCGCTCCTCTCCTGTTGCGCGTAATCCAGCGTTCTCTCAGGCGCCAATGCTTCACGAATCCTGAGGGAAGGTAAGCTCTCCGAGAGTCTTGTTTTCGCCTCACGCTCTATGGGCAACAGCTTACTGAGAGAGACCTCCCGCACACAGAATCCGTAAGCATGTAGAGTTTCCGCCAGTGCAAACGGACGCCGCACCGCACTGTCGGAAATCAGCAGCGGAAGTTCGCCCAACGCCTCCCGGGTCTTTGCGATTTCCGCCTTTGCTTTTTCCTCCCAGTCTATAAGCTCTCCCGAAAAATCATGCCCGAGTGCCTGCCCAAGCGCTTCATAATTCTGTTTGATCTCCGAAAGCGAATAACTGACCGGTTGAAAGAGAGCCGGGATTCGGTTGCGCTCCGCAAGCCGCGACGCCCCCGGCTTTGCATAGGGCTCCGTGATAATTGCCGCTCGCACCGCGCCGAGTCGCTGAAAAGAGGCAAAATCTTCCATATCGGGAAGCTCAATCAGTTCTTCTCCGATGCGACTGAGCAATAGGCGTAGATCCGAGCTCTCCGGAAGTTTCACATTGTTTCCAAACAGCCCTACAGCTCTATGCTTTGTCTCGGCAATCGGAAGTAAACTCATCATGCTCTGATACGCCGTGACCAGCGGCGGCAACTTGGTGTCCGCGGCAATCGGATTCATATGGCAGGCTCGGAATATAATATCCGGATGCCGCTCCGATAGTTCCGCCAAGATAGCTTCTAAGTCTGTGCCGATGAAGTCGTCCAGACAGGAGACAAAGAGGAACAGGACCTTCAATCTCTCCTCCAGACGACAGAGATACTCCTCGGCACCCTCCAACAGAATATCGTCATAGCCTCTGATAATGTCCTCTCTCGTTAGGTAGAGATAGGCCATGCGGTTCTTGTAGCCGTGTTGGAATGCCCCCAGGGCACCGTGTCGAAAGCAGGCACTGGGGCAGCAGAACAGAAGCTGACTTTCCGGCACCAACTGTGTCATTCGTATGGGGCCCCAACCGCCGTGTGCCGGAGAACAGTAATGCAAACTCTCTTTCATACTTTCTCCTCTCCGTTCATTAAGCCTGCTACAAGCTCAGCCAACGCAAAGTAATCCGCCGCCACCTCACAGTCCGGAAAGGCTTCTATGACGGTACGTCCACTCTCCTCAGCTCGTTGAACATCATCGCTTCGGCGTATTGTTTGTAAAATATTGAGTCCGCTCTCCTCCGCAAATCGTTCCACCAGTGCCCTCTCATCCTTGACACGTCGCTCGTTCAAAATGAGACCGCGCACTCGCGCATAGCCGCGCTTTTCGAAATGTTTGACCGCGCGGTTGATGTTGTCGGCTGCAAAGAGTGCCATCATCTCGCCGGATGTCACAATCAGCACATGTTCGGCATAGCCGTCACGTATCGGCATTGCAAAACCACCGCAGACCACATCTCCCAGCACATCGTAGAGCACGATGTCCGGCCTATAAATTTCAAACGCTTCCAATTCCTCCAGCTTTTGAAAGGCCGAGATAATACCCAGACCTGCACAGCCCACACCGGGCATGGGCCCCCCTGACTCGACGCAGAGCACACCGCCATACCCCTCGTGCACCAAGTCTTTGAGCTCGATTTCATCTCCCGTCTCCCGCAGTGCTTCCAAAACCGAGCATATCTTTTTTCCACCCAATAGGTTCTTGGTCGAATCAGCCTTCGGATCACAACCGATCTGCATGACACGGTAACGCTTGCTGAGCGCCGCCGCCAAATTTGAGCAAGTGGTTGACTTTCCGATTCCTCCTTTTCCGTAGATTGCAACTTTTAACACAAAGTTCCCCTTTCCCTTGCTTTTTTGACCGCCTTACTCTACACTTCAGTTAGTTATTGTTTGCTAACTACTTTAGTTTACTTGAACTAACACCTTTTTGCAGTTGCACACGCAACAGTGCGGAAATGAGGCCCCATGCTAACTCCTGCTCACTTGCAACGCGCTTCTTGCTTTCAGCATTTTTCTGACGAGGACTGTGTCCGTTTCTTAGACGCCGTGCCACACAGTACGCGCTGTTTTGCCCCCGGGGAGACTGTTTTTCTCCCCGGAACGACCATTCGCCGCAGCGCATTGATACTCTCAGGCCACGTTCACATCTGCCATGCCGCCGGCGATACGGAAACCATTGCCGCCGTGTACGGTCCCGGCGAATTGATCGGTTGCTCCTTTGAGCTTTCCGGCACGGTCAATGACTGTTGCTGCATACGCGCTGCGGTCCAAAGTCAATTGCTTTTTTTCTCCATCCTTGACTTTATTCGCAACGGAACACAGCTCAACTTTTACTCCAGATTTATTGAGGACTTTCTTCGTTCTTACGCACAGGCCCCCATCTCATTGAACCGAACCATACAAGTGATGAGTGAAAAGACCCTGCGAGAAAAGCTTCTGCGCTTCTTCTCGGATTTGTCCCGTGACGCAGACTCCCGCCGATTTTATCTATCGCTAAATCAAGAGCAACTTGCCCAGCGCATCGGCTCGGAGCGCAGCTCTGTCTGCCGCGAGCTCGGAAAACTGCGCCAAGAAAGAATTCTGAAATTAGAAAACGGGTGGGTGGAACTTTTATAGTTCCACCCACCCGTTTTTCTTTTTGATTTACTTTACTGCACCCTGTCGCGGAATTCCCGCACCGCCGCCTCGCGGTAAATCTTCCGGCCGCGCTCGGAGAGCCGCACAAAGGTGATGTTGTCGCGGAGTTCCAGAACAATCGCGTCGAAGGCGTCCAAGTACTTATAGACCGCCTCGTTGTCCATGCGCACCTTGCCGTCCACATAGGCGCGCTCCAGACCGCTGTTCTCGTGCTGACGGATAAAGCGCCGCGAGACACGGTTTCGAAGCTCGTCAAAGAGCCAGTCGAGGGTTTTGACCGTCGGGGCAATGTAGCCGAGCAGATTGACCGCCTCAATCATGCGGAGCGGCGCTTCTTCCTCGTGCTCCCGCTTGTCCTCATCCATCCAGAAGAGCTTAATCGGCATCTCCCGCTCAAACATTGCGACAATCTCTGCGATATCTCCCATCTTCTCTCCTCTGCGCTTCGCGCACCGGTATCGTTTGACTGGTATCGCTGTCATTGTAACACGCCGCCCCCGGCTTTCCAAGGGACGAGACAGAGACACGCCCGCGGAAGAAACCGGGCACAGCTTGTCCGGAACGACAAAAAAGAGCTGTAGAGAACTTCTTCTCTACAGCTCTTTACTTCGCGGAGAGCATGGGATTCGAACCCACGCACCGGTCACCCGGCCTAACGCATTTCGAGTGCGCCCCCTTGAACCGCTTGGGTAACTCTCCGAATACCCAAAAAGTATAGCAGAGCTTTCCGGCTTTGTCACGCAAAATTTTGCAATTCTCAGTGCGGTGCGACGCCGACCTCCGCGCTCTCATATTCGGTCTGTACCTCGGTGCCCGGGGCGCTGTGGTCTGCCGTCTCAAAGTCCTCCGCCGCGCCGTAGACGATTTTCCCGTTCCGGTCAAAGCGGAGCCAGCGCACATTGACCGCGGTGCAGCGCAGTGCGTCGCCCCGCTTTACCTTGCCCGCGACGGTTCCGTCCGTGCCGGGGCGGTCGCGGAGCTCGCTCTCCTCTGTCTTGCAGTAGACAATCTGATTGCTGTCGCTGAAGCGGTAGCCGTTTACAATGTCCTCCGGGCGCGCTTCTACGGTGCCCGTACCGTCCGCGCTCTCGCTGCCGCTGTGCAGTTCCATCACGGAAGAGCTCTCCGCAAGGCTTATGGTCACCTGCTTCTTTTTGCCGCAGGCCGTGCACATCGCGAGCGCAAGCGACAGCGCGAACACCGCCGCAATTCTTCTACTTCTCAATGGTCCCTCCTCCGAGCACGATGCCCGCCTCCGTATAGAGCACAACGGCCTGTCCCGGCGTCACGGCGCGCTGCGGGGTCGGAAACATGACCTGTATCTTCCCGTCCGGCAGCACGAGAACCTCGCAGTCCGCACCGCCGTGGTTATAGCGTATCTTCGCGCGGCAGCGAAGCTTTGTCCCGCTCTCCGGCGGCGAAACCGCCATCCAGTTCACATCGTCCGCGAGAAGCTTTGACGCAAAGACCTCCTCGCCCGTGCCGAGCACGACTTCATTGGTTTCGGGGCGAAGCGCGGTCACATAGCGGGGCTCCCCGAAGGCGATCCCGAGCCCCTTCCGCTGTCCGACCGTATAGTGGGTAATGCCTTTATGCCGCCCGAGCACCTGCCCCGCCGTGTCCACAAAATTGCCCGCCGCACTCGGCTCTCCCGTGCTCTCGTCGATAAAGCGCGCGTAGTCGCCGTCCGGCACGAAGCAGATTTCCTGGCTGTCGGGCTTCGCGGCGACCGGAAGCCCGGCTGCCGCCGCAATCGCGCGAACCTCCGGCTTCTCATACGCCCCGATCGGCATCAGGGTGTGCGAGAGTTGCCGTTGCGTCAGATTGTAGAGCGCATAGGTCTGATCCTTGGCGGCGGTCTTCGAGAGACCGAGCGCATAGCGCCCGTTCTCCAGGCAATGTACCTGCGCGTAGTGGCCGGTCGCGATATACTCCGCGCCGAGCAGGAGACTCCGCTCAAGCAGCGCCTCCCACTTCACAAAGCGGTTGCAGGCGATACAGGGATTCGGGGTGCGCCCCAGGCGGTACTCCCGCACAAAGTAATCGATGACATCGCGCTTGAATTCCGCGCGAAAGTTCATCACATAGTAGGGAATGTCCAGCACCTCGGCGACACGGCGCGCGTCCTCCACGGCGGAAATACCGCAACAACCGCCCTTTTTCTCGACCTCGCACTTTGTCTCGCTCTGCCAGATCTGCATGGTCACGCCGATCACCTCATAGCCCTGCTCTTTCAGGAGATAGGCCGCGACCGAGCTGTCCACGCCGCCGGACATCCCGACGACCACCTTCTTTCCCATCCTGTACTTCCTCTCTGTCTCAGAAACTCCAGCCGTCGCTCGGCGTGATGTCGTCTCGCGGCGGTGTTTCCGCCGTATTGTCCGCGGCTTTCTTCTCGCCCGCGCTCTCATCCGGCGCTGTATCTTTGTCTCCGCTGTCGTTTGCTTCCGTCTCTGCTTCCGTCGCAGTCTGTGCTTCTGTCTCGGTCTGCGCTTCGGTCTCACGCTCTGCGCCGGACGCTGCCTCGTCCTCGCCGCTCTGCTTCTCTTCCGGCGCGAGTTCCGGTGTGACCGCGCGAACACTTGTATCGCTCGTACGCGGCGCGCGGTCGTCTCCGGTGTTCCGCGCGTTTCCCGCAGCTCGCATGCACTGCGCGGCGCGCGCCACGATAAAGAGGTCCAGAACAACCGCCGGATACATGGTGAGATCCGTGTCAAAACCAAACAGCGCAAGCAGCGCGACAATGAGCGTGGACATGGTCCGCGCGTAGCCGGTCAGGCGGTAGGTGCTGCCGAAATCGGTATAGACGCCGACAAAGCGCAGAAGCAGCGCCGCGAGCACGGCTTCCACGAGATTCAGCAGGAAAAAGCCGATCAGGAAACCGGCGTAGATAATCACGCCCGCGATGATGAGCCCCCATTTGACATAGCCGGTGAGGGAGAGCAGCGTTTCTTTGCTGATACCGTCCCGAAAATCGTGAAACTGAATGGTCCGCAAGTCTGCGGCAATGCCGCCGCTGTCGTTTTTCATCACAAGCTGATCCGCATCGCCGAGAAGCACGACCGATTTCAGCGCCATCAGCGTGCGTGTCTCCTGCGCATTTAAATCAATCTTGTGGCTCGCATCCGTATTGATGTCCACATAGTAGTCCGCGCCCTCCCGATGATAGCCGCCGGGCACCGAGAGCTTGCCGCTTTGAATCGTGAATTCGGGGATATTGGCCTCAAAGAAATGACGCACGCCGCCTTGCCGCTGCCAGAACATGCCGAGCGGCAGCGCAAAGCCCGTGAGCCAGGTCAGCAGGCAGAGAAAGGCGCAGTAGGCGAAAAAGCGGCCCGTCCGCCGCCGCATGAGCTGCCGATAGTCTTTTAAGCGAAACAAAGCACTCCGAAAGTCTTTAAACATTTTGTTCCTCCTGTAAGCCTTTGACGCAGTTTGTGACGATCTGTGCGGCTTTCCGCACTTCCTCCTCCGTATTCTCCGCGCCGAAGCTGAAGCGAATCGAGGCGCGCGCCTCTTTTTCGCTTCGCCCCATCGCGAGGAGCACATGAGAGGGCTCGAGCGCACCGGAGGCGCAGGCCGCGCCCGCGCTCGCCGCAATGCCCGCCTGATCGAGGAGAATCAGCAGAAGTTCCGCCGAGACACCGGGAAAACAGAGATTTAGGTGTCCGGGAAGCCGCGCGGTCTCGCTGCCGTTTCGGTATACGGCGGGAAGCTCTTCCCGCAGCAGGCGGAAGAACAGCTCCGTGAGCACCCGCTTCTTTTCTCCGCTCTCCGCCATCTCCGCGAAGGCGACCTTCGCCGCCGCTGCCATCCCGACGATTCCGGCGACATTTTCGGTTCCGGCGCGCCGCCCTCTCTCCTGCGAGCCGCCGTGTAAAAGCGCGCCGACAGCAAGACCGCGGCGTATATAGAGAAAGCCGACGCCCTTCGGCCCGCCGAACTTGTGGGCACTCACCGAAAAGAGATCCGGCAGTTCTTCGCCGAGTAAGCTCTTAAGCGGTAACTGCCCGTAAACCTGCACGAGGTCGCTGTGCAGCGGAACATTCCGCTCCCTGCAGCGCGCGAGCAGTTCTCCGAGCGGTTGCAGCGCGCCGGTCTCGTTATTAGCCCCCATACAGGAGACGAGCGCCGGTCGCTTTGCCAACAGGGCGTCGAGCCCCGAAAGTGCTGCGACGCCGTCCCCGGTGACCGGGAGCAACGCATAGTCGAGAAGTCCGGTCTCTTTGCCGTAGCGCAGGGTCTCGAGCACCGCGTGGTGCTCAATCGCCGCGCTGACGAGAAAAGGCGCTTCGCCGCGCGCCCGTGCGGCTTCCGCCATCGAAAGCAGCGCCCAGTTATCCGCCTCCGTGCCGCCGGAGGTGAAGTAAAGCTCTTCCGGCAGGCAGCCGAGGGTCTCCGCGATCTCCCGTCTCGCCCGGCTGACCGCCTGCCGCGCCCTTCTGCCGCTCTCATAGAGCGCCGACGGGTTTCCGCACTGCGCCGTCAGGTACGGGAGCATGGCTTCGAGTGCCGAAGGGCAGAGCGACACAGTCGCCGCATGGTCCAGATAAATCACGGCTTCTCTCCCTCTTCGAGGAGATAGGGCGTGACCTGGTACACATAATAGTTCAGCCAGTTCGTGTAGAGCGTATTTGCCATGTTCCGCCAGGAGAGCAGGGGACGGCCGCTCGGGTCATCGTTCTCATAGTAGTGGAGCGGAATCTTCGGCTCCATGCCCCGCGCCTTGTCGCGCCGATACTCGCTGTCCAAGGTCATGCGGTCGTACTCCGGATGCCCCTGCACAAAAATCTGCCGTCCGGTCTCGTCCATGAGGAGAAGCACGCCCGCCTCGTCCGACTCCGCCAGAATCGTGAGCTCCGGGTGCTTTACAATGTCCTCGCGCCGCACCTCGGTCCAGCGGGAGTGCGGGCAGTCCATGTAGTCGTCCATGCTCCTGACCAGCGGCACCGAGTGGTGCAGCACCTTGTGGCAATAGACACCGGAGAGCTTCTCCTTTCGCGGGTACTTCTGAATCCCGTAGTGATAGTAGAGCCCCGCCTGCGCGCCCCAGCAGATATGGAAGGTCGAGGTCACATGGGTCTTTGACCACTCCATGATTCCGCAGAGTTCCTCCCAATAGCTCACTTCCTCGTAGGGCAGGTTCTCGACCGGCGCCCCCGTGATGATGAGGCCGTCGAAGTGACGGTGCTTGACCTCATCAAAGAAGACATAAAAATTCGAGATATGGCTCTTACTCGTGTGGGTCGCCTCGTGGGAACTGGTCATCAAAAAGGTGCAGTCCACCTGAAGCGGCGTATTTGAGAGCGCGCGGAGCAGCTGGAGTTCCGTGTCCTCTTTGAGCGGCATCAGGTTCAGAATCAGGATCTGCAGCGGGCGAATGTCCTGCGACACCGCGCGTTTTTCGTCCATCACGAAGATGTTCTCCTGTTCCAAAATTGCCTTTGCCGGCAAATCGTTCTGTATGCGTATGGGCATTGCCGCACCTCCTGTTCATTGCTTTGACTCAGCGGCCTTGCCGCTGTCCGCTCACGACTCCGCCGCGAGAAATTCCGCCTCGCTCAGAATCGGAATGCCGAGCTCGTGCGCCTTCTTGTTTTTGCCGGAAGTCGAGTGAATGTCGTTGTTGATGAGCGCCGTGGTCTTTGCGGAAACCTCTCCCGCAACCTTGCCGCCGCGCGCCGTGATATAGTCCTTGAGCGCCGTCCGGTTCGGGAAATTCACGAGACTGCCCGTGATCACATAGGTCTGTCCCGCATAGCGCTGCGCCTCCGCACCCGCACTCGCCTCGGGTTCCAGCGTCACCTCTTGCAGGAGTTCGTCAATAATCTCCCTCTCCTTCGGGTCCCGGAAAAAGGTCACAATGTCCGCCGCCATCACTTCGCCGATGCCGTCAATGCCGGTCAGCGTTTCGACATCGGCCGTGAGCAGCGCCTGTATATCGCCCTGAAACGCCTTTGACAGCACCTTGGCATTCTGCACGCCGACGCCCGGAATGCCGAGCCCGTAGACAAAACGGGACAGGGGCAGGTGCCTTGCCTTCTCGGCCGCCTCGATCAGTTTTGCCGCCGAAGTCTCGCCGAAGCCCTTCATCGCCGCAATCGCGGCCTCCGCGCGCTTTAAGTGAAAGAGATCCGCGTAGCGGTGGATGAAGCCCTCCTGAATCAGTTTTTCGAGCGTGGTCTCCGAGAGCCCGTCGATATGAAAGGCGTCGCGGCTTGTCATCAGCGCAAAGCGCTTCACGCGCTTAATCGCACAGTCCGGGTTCACACAATAGAGAGTCTCGGCGTCGTTCTCCTTGCGGCGTTCCGTCGCCGTGCCGCAGACCGGGCAGTGCGCGGGCGGCTCTGCCGTGTCGCTCTTGGTTAAATTTTCCGCAATCTGCGGGATTATCATATTCGCCTTGTAGACCAGAATGTGGTCGCCGAGGCCCAGTTTCAGGCTGCGCAGCACACTCACATTGTGGATGCTCGCGCGCCGCACTTCGGTGCCCTCAAGATCCACCGGGTCAAAGATTGCAACCGGGTTGATGAGCCCCGTCCGCGAGGGGCTCCACTCGATTTCGCGGAGCACAGTCTCCGCCTGTTCATCCTGCCACTTGAACGCAATCGCATTCCGCGGAAACTTTGCCGTTCTGCCGAGCGAGTCGCCGTAGGCGATGTCGTCGAGCAGGAGCACCAGTCCGTCCGACGGAAAGTCATTCTCCGGAATTTTCGCCTCAAAGCGCGCCACGGCTTCCCGGAGCATGTCCGCCGTCACCGCCTCAAACTCGACGACCTCAAAGCCCTGGTCTCTAAGCCACGCAAACTGCGCGGCGCGGGAATTGTTGAAATCAACCCCCTCTGCCTCCACCAGGGAGAACGCGTGAAAGTAGACGCCGCGCGCGGCCGTGACCGCCGGGTCGAGCTGGCGCACCGTACCCGTGCAGAGATTGCGCGGGTTCTTGTACTTGGCGTCGGTATCCGGCAGTTCGCGGTTAATCCGGCCAAAGTCCGAATAGCGCATCAGCGCTTCGCCGCGGAGCAGGAGCTCTCCCTGATAGGGAATGCGGAGCGGCACATTGCGGAACGCGCGCACATTGTTGGTCACGAGTTCGCCGATGTAGCCGTTACCGCGCGTCACCGCCTGGTAGAGTTCGCCGTTCCGGTAGCGGAGCACAATCGTGAGGCCGTCCATCTTCCAGGAGAGCAGGGCCTTCTCCGCGCCGAGCCAGGCGATCAGCTCATCCACACTCTTTGTCTTGTCGAGCGAGAGCATCGGCTTTTCGTGCGTGATTTTCGGGAGCGACGAGACCACCTCATAGCCGACGCGCTGGGTCGGCGAGCCGGAGAGCACAATGCCGCTCTCCTCTTCGAGCTTTTGCAGGCGGTCGTAGGCGCTGTCGTACTCAAAGTTACTCATGAGCTCGCGGCTCTCCTGGTAATAGGCACGCGCCGCGGGGAGCAGGCGATCGATTAACGCCTGCATCTCTTCTCTTACTTTTCTCTCTTCCATGCCCCGCCATCTCTTTCTCTGCGCTGAAAGTACGCCTTTTGCCGCGCCGCATAGTTTTTCTTTCGCCGCGCTTCCGTGCGCGCGGTTTTCGCGCTCCTGCCGGTGAATGCCTTCGGCTTCTCTTCGAGCAGGGACAGCAAGGTCTTCTGCTCGGCCGCCGTCACATTCCGGAACGCGCCGCTGTGGAGATTGCGCAGGGAGATATTCATGATGCGGATGCGCTTTAAGCTGATCACATGATAGCCGCAGGCCTCGCACATGCGGCGAATCTGCCGGTTTAAGCCCTGCTTCAAAATAATCGAAAAGCTCGTCTTGTCGCGTGCCTCCGCCTTGCAGGGCAGCGTCGTGACCTGCAGTTCCTCGAGGTGCACGCCGCGCCTTAATTTCTCCAGAAAAGCCGGCGTCAGCGCCTTATCGACCCGGACAATGTACTCCTTCTCGTGCCCGTTCTCGCAGCGGAGAATCTGATTCACAAGTTCGCCCTGGTTCGTGAGGAGCAAAAGTCCCTCCGAGTCCTTGTCGAGCCGCCCGATCGGATAAACACGCTCCGGGTAGTCGATTAACTCCACAATATTCGGCGCGCGGTCGTTGTCCGTCGTCGTGCAGACCACGCCGACCGGCTTATTCACCGCAAGCAGAACCTTCTTTTTGGACGCCAGTTCCTCGACCGCGCCGACCCGCCTGCCGTTCACCTTCACTTCCATACCGGCAGAGACCAGCGTCCCGAGTTCCGCCGTTTCCCCCGCGACCGTCACCTTGCCCGCCGCAATGAGCCGGTCGGCTTCCCGGCGCGAGCATACGCCCGCCGCACTCAAGAATTTGTTGATGCGCATTCCCTCGCTCTGATTCACTGTTCTCCCCCTCCGGCGCTGCTTTGCGCCGCTCTCCTACCGCTGTAACTTATAATTATAGGCAAAGCTGTCCCTTTCAGTCAAGTTTAGCCGCCCTGCCGCGCTGTACAGAAAAAGACCGGTGCTCTCGCCCCGGTCCTCTCCCGTTTGTAACATCTCACTCGATCAACATCGCATCCCCGAAGCTGAAAAAGCGGTAGCGCTCCTGCACGGCCTCACGGTAGGCATTTAAAATCTTCTCTCTCCCGGCGAGCGCACTGACCAGCATGACCAGGGTCGACTCGGGGAGATGGAAATTGGTAATCAGGCAGTCCAGAATGCGGAAGCGATAGCCCGGGTAAATAAAAATTTTGGTGTAACCGCTCTCGGCACGGAGCGTTCCGTCCTCATTCGCCGCGGATTCGAGCGTACGGCAGCTCGTCGTGCCGACACACACAATGCGGCCGCCCGCCGCCTTTGCGCGGTTCACGGTCTCTGCTGCCTCCTCGCTCACCACATAGAACTCCTCGTGCATGTGGTGTTTCAGAATATCCTGCTCCTTGACCGGGCGGAAGGTGCCGAGTCCTACATGGAGGGTAATGCGGACAATGATAACGCCCTTCTCCTCCAGCGATTTTAACAGAGCCTCGGTGAAGTGAAGCCCCGCGGTCGGCGCCGCCGCACTGCCCTCGTGCGCCGCGTAGACCGTCTGGTAGCGGTTCTTGTCCTTTAACTGATGGTGAATGTAGGGCGGCAGAGGCATCTGCCCGAGCTCGTCGAGAATCTCCTCAAAGACGCCCTCGTAGGAGAAGCGCACAAAGCGGTTGCCGTCCTCGGTCTGCCCCACAATTTCGCCAATCAGTTTCCCCTCGCCGAAGCTGATCTTCGTGCCGATCGGGCACTTTCTGCCGGGCTTCACGAGAGTCTCCCAGGTTCTGTCCTCTTTTCGCGTGAGGAGCAGCACTTCGATCTTCGCGCCGGTGCCGACCTTCTCACCGATGAGGCGCGCCGGAATCACCTTCGTATCGTTTAAGACCAGGCAGTCGCCGGACTTCAGGTACTCTGCAATGTCCCGGAAATGTCTGTGCTCAATCTCGCCGCTCTCCCGGTGCAACACCATGAGCCGCGAGGAAGCTCTGTCCTCGAGTGGATCCTGCGCAATCAGCTCCTCCGGCAACTCGTAGTAAAAATCTTTTAACTCCATCAGCCTTCCGTCCCTTCCGAAGCCGCCGTGGTCGCTGTGGTCTCTGCGGTCGTCTCTGCCGCGCTTGTCTCCGCCGCGCTCGTGCCCGGAATTTCGATGACCGCATCGGTCACCGCCTCCGTGCTCTCCTCGGTTGCTTCCTCCGCGGCTGCGGCCGCGCTGCCGCCCGCGCGGAGTTTCTGGTAGAGCGAGCCGAGTTTTGCGTCGCTCACAATCGCCTTTGCGAGCGCCGTCCGGTAGTCATTGTTCATCTTCTTGACCGCCTCGCTGCCCTCGGCCGCCTTAATTGCCGCCCGCTCCGCCTCCGTCAGCGACTCGTCCGGCTTCATCTGCAGCCCGTCGCCGGTGCTCACAATGTAAGCGCGCAGCAGCACGGGTGCCGGCGTCTGAATCTTTTTGAACCACGCCTGACTCTCGATGTAGGCGATGTAGCTCCCCGTCTCAACGCCCGGAATCACATAGGTGATTGTGTTCTCGAACGCGTCGTAGAGCTTCTTCTCCGCCGCCATCTGCTCCTGCAGCGCGGTCGGCAGTTCCTGCCCGCTCATGCCGAAGACGCGGTACAGCTCCTCCGCGTCGCCCTGGGAGCGCGCGGTCAGGTAGTCCTGCACGAGCGTGTTGATTGCGTCATCCGTGCACTTCTCGGGCGCGGCGGCCGCATAGTCGTAGCCGCTCTTCCCGGCCTTTTCCGCCTTCGGCTTTGCCGTCTTTTTGTGATCCAGCGCGAGAATCACGAGAATCAGGATGAGCGCCGCAAGCGGCAGCAGGAGAAAACGCCCGAAACGCTGCAGTGTGAGCTCATCGACCCCAAATATCTTTCTATCTTTTTCGTATCGCACTCGTTTAACCTCCGTTGTAATTCACCTATTTTACCATGATTCCAAAACAGACTCCAGTCCGCAATTTTCGACCCGCCGCCTGTCGCTTCACCCTGCCTTTCCCGCAAGGTTTGTCCCGGGAAGGTAAGCTCTGCGCCTATCGCCTTCCTCTCGAAACATACGGTTTCCAAACTGCGCAGCGCGACATGATGCCTTGCATCGCAATCATTTGCGGCGGCAAGGCCGCCCCGTGCCGCCTGCTGTATTGCACTGCCGCGTCATCTTCCGTCCCGCCTTTCCCGCAAGACCTGTCACAGGAAAAGAACTTCCGTACCTCCCGGCCTTCCTCTCCCAACCTACCGTTGCCGAAAAACCGTACACGGCGAAAATGTCTTGTATCGCAATCATTTGCGGCGGCAAGTCCGCCCCCGTACCGCCTGCTGTATTACACTGCCTGCGTCATCTTCCGTCCCGCCTTTCCCGCAAGGTTTGTCTTGGGAAGGTAAGCTCTGCGCCTCATCGCCTTCCTCTCGAAACATACGGTTTCCAAACTGCGCAGCGCGACTTTATGCCTTGTATCGCAATCGGCGGCGGCAAAGCCGCCCCGTGCCGCCTGATGTATTGCACTGCCGCGTCATCTTCCGTCCCGCCTTTCCCGCGAGGTTTGTCCCGGGAAGGTAAGCTCTGCGCCTCATCGCCTTCCTCTCGAAACATACGGTTTCCAGACTGCGCAGCGCGACATGATGCCTTGTATCGCAATCGTTTACGGCTGCACGGTGCCGTTCCCGTGCCGCCTGCCGTCTCGCGCTTTCCGGCAAAATCCACACAAAAAAAGAGAAGCCCGGTTCGGGGCTTCTCTCATGTCTGTGTCTGGCGGGATTCGAACCCGCGACCTTCAGAGTCGGAGTCTGACGCGCTATCCAGCTGCGCTACAAACACAAAGTACCCTACTACTATACCTTGTTTTGCGCCGGAGAGCAAGGCTATCTTTTACCCCCGCTTGTTCCGCTTGTGTTCCGCCGGTTTCTCGTAGCGCACCTGGGCGGCGCGCTGCACTTCCGCCGCCTTCTCGCGGCTCTCGGGGTCGCTCCGAAGGCGCAGCACCTCTCCCATGCGGTCGCGGAGTCGCGCGGCCTCCTCGAAGTTCAGTTCGGCCGCGGCCTGCCGCATCTTCTTCTCGAGTTCCTTCGAAAGGCGGCGAAGCTCGGCGTCGCTCATCGACTCCGGGTCCTTCTCCCAGGTCTTCTCGTCCGCAATGACCGCCTTGGTCAGCATAATCACATCGCGAACCGCCTTTTTGATCGTGGTCGGCGTGATGCCGTGCGCCTTGTTGTAGGCCTCCTGCACCGTGCGGCGCCGCTCGGTCTCCGAGATGGCGCGGCGCATCGAGTCCGTCATGTTGTCGGCGTACATGATGACATGCCCCTCGGCATTTCGCGCCGCGCGGCCTATGGTCTGCACGAGCGAGGTCTCCGAGCGCAGGAACCCCTCCTTGTCGGCGTCCAGAATCGCGACCAGCGAAATCTCCGGAATGTCGAGCCCCTCGCGGAGCAGGTTGATGCCGACCAGCACATCGAACTCGTCAAGGCGCATCGCGCGAATAATCTGCGCGCGCTCCAGGGTATCGATGTCCGAGTGCAGGTAGCGGACGCGGATGCCGACCTCGCGGAGATAGGTCGTTAAGTCCTCCGCCATGCGCTTGGTGAGCGTCGTGACCAGAATCTTATTCTTCTTCTCAATCTCTTTGTTGATCTCGCAGAGCAAATCGTCAATCTGCCCCTCGACCGGGCGCACCGAAATCTCGGGGTCAAGAAGACCGGTCGGGCGTATCAGCTGCTCGGCGCGCAGTAACTCATGCTCTGCCTCGTAGCGGTTCGGCGTCGCCGAAACAAAGAGCATCTGGTTCATGCGCTCCTCGAACTCCGCAAAGTTCAGCGGGCGGTTGTCCATGGAACTCGGCAGACGGAAGCCGTACTTCACAAGCGTCGACTTTCGCGCAAAGTTGCCGTTGAACATGCCGCCGATCTGCGGAATCGTGATATGGCTCTCGTCGACAATCGTGAGAAAGTCCTTCGGAAAATAGTCAATCAGCGTAAACGGCGGCTCGCCCGGCTTCTGTTCGGTCAGAAAGCGCGTGTAGTTCTCAATGCCGGAGCAAAAACCGGTCTCCCTTAACATCTCGACATCGTAGTGTGTCCGCTCCTCAATGCGCTGCGCCTCGAGAAGCTTATCCTCGCTCTTTAAGAGCTTCACATAGTCCTCGCACTCGGCGAGAATTTCCCGCGCCGCCCGCTCGATTTTTTCGCGCGGCACCACATAGTGGTTCGCCGGGTAAATCGAGATGTGCAGAACTTCCGCGAGCGGATTGCCGGTCAGCACATCCGTCTCGGTGATTTTGTCGATTTCATCGCCGAAGAACTCAATCCGGTAGGCGAGCTTGTCCTGATCCGCAGGGAATATCTCGATCACATCGCCGCGCACGCGGAAGGTGCCGCGATGAAAGTCGAGGTCGCTCCGGTTGTACTGGATGTTGATGAGCTCCGCAATGACCTCGTCCCTGTCCTTCTCCTGCCCCGGCCTGAGGCTCACCATCATGTTCTTATAGTCGGTCGGGCTGCCGAGACCGTAGATACAGGAGACACTCGCAACCACAATCACATCCTCCCGCTCGAGAAGGGCACTCGTCGCCGAATTCCGGAGCCGGTCAATCTCCTCATTGGTCGCGGCATCCTTCTCGATGTAGGTGTCGGTCTGCGGCACATAGGCCTCCGGCTGATAGTAGTCGTAGTAGGAGACAAAGTACTCAACCGCGTTGTTCGGAAAGAACTCCTTCATCTCGCTGTAGAGCTGCGCCGCGAGCGTCTTGTTGTGGGAGATGATGAGCGTCGGCTTCTGCAACTCCTGAATCACATTTGCCATCGTAAAGGTCTTGCCCGAGCCCGTCACGCCGACCAGGGTCTCAAACTGATTGCCCGCGCGAAACCCGTCGGCCAGTTCTCGTATGGCCTTCGGCTGGTCGCCCGTCGGCTGAAACTCACTGTGCAGTTCAAATTTCATCGCTTGCCTCCGCTCCGCGCTCTCACGGCTCTCTGCTTTGCCGCGCGGCTCTCGCGGAGCATGCGGTGCACGGCATAGCTGTTCTTTAAGGACTGGGGCGTCACCTCGCCCGCAATGCCCGCTTTTTGCCCGTAGGCGCGTATCATCTTCCACACGCCCTGACGGCTCAGCGCGCCGCCGCTCAGGTTAAAAAAGAGATGCTCTTCTTCCGCGGTCTTTAAAAGTAACGGCCGCCCGGACTCGAGGTACAGACAGAGTGCCTGCCGAAGTTCCTCGTCAAACGAGACCACGCGCTCCCGTCCTCTCGACTGCTGCCGTACATAGCCGAGCTGTACATCCACATCACCGGTCTTCAGCGAGATGAGCTCGGAGACTCGGAGACCCGTCGCGCAGAGAAGCCCGAGCATCGCGCGGTCGCGGAGCTGCTTTGCACTGCTCCCCTCGGTCTCGCGGAGAAAGCTCTGAATCTCCTCCTCCTCGAGAATATACGGATCCCGGTGTTCCTGCCGCATGCAGCGCAGTCCCTCCGCCGGGGAGGTGAGATAGCGGCCGCCCGCCGTCTCATACGCAAAAAAAGCGCGGATCGAAGCCGCCGCGCGGTTAATGGTCGCCGCCGAAAAGCCCTCCCGCTCGAGCCAGAGCAGATAGGAATTCAGTCTGAGCTCGCTGACTGTCGAGAGGGAAGTGACCCCTTCCTGCCGAAACCAAGCAAATAGTTTTTTTAAATCCCGCTCATAGGAGAGCAGTGTATTCTCCGCCATGTGCCGCTCTTCCCGGAGCGCGCGCAAAAATGCCCGCAACGCTTCTTCCATTCCGATCGCCCCCTCACCCTCATTGGTCACACCAGTATAGCGGTGCGGCACCAAAAAAGCAAACCGCGCGACAGCCGCTTTTTGGCAGCTGTCGCGCGGTTTGCCTGTCCTGTTTCAAAATATGGGATTTTCCTTTATGTAAACCTCATATCTTGCGCTTTTGTTCTTAATTTTACCCCGGACATCCGCCATTATTTTTTTAAACTTCTTTTTTCTCCGAAATCTACGATCCCGAGGGCAAAATTCCGAAGGCTGCCCCGCTTCCCGTTTTCTCTTCGGAAAACAAAGACACCCGGGCGCCGTCACTTACCGGCGCTTCCGGGTGTTTCATCAAGTTCTGTTTGATCGGCTCTGCTTCAGCGCATAGGCCGTGAGCCCGGCGACCGTCTTCGCGTCCCGGATCTCGCCGCGCTCAATCCGCGCGAGGAGTTCCGAAAGCTCATAGGTCTGCACATCGATCACCTCGTCGGGGTCCAAATGCTGCTCCCCCGGCAGGAGATTTTGCGCGACAAAAATATCAATCTCCTCGTCGCAGAAAGCGACGGTCGTGTCAATCCGCAGCAGAAATTCGAGCGCCTCGGGACTCTCCGCCCGCATACCGGTCTCTTCCGAAAGTTCACGGAAGGCGCAGAGCACGCGCGGTTCTTCGGGGCTGTCCACCTTGCCGGCCGGCAGTTCCAGCGTAAAGCGGTCCAGCGCATTCCGGTACTGCCGCACCATCAGGATGCCCCCGTCCGGGAGCACCGGCACCACGGCGGCGGCGCCGTCGTGGTGAATAAAGTCCCAGCTTTCTTCTCTGCCGTTTGCGACCACGAGGTCACGGTACACCTTTAGAATCGTGCCCTCGTAGGCGAGCTCCCGCTTCTTTCGCAGAACCCTGCCTCTCTCCCGGTCCGCTTCCATCGCTTTAGTACTCGTTCTTATTCGCGAGGTGACCGTGTCCCGCGTCAGCGCTGTACACCGGCGTCGTGGTCGTGTCGTAGTTGTAGACCGTGTCCTTCAGCTCGACAATCTCGCTGCCCTTCAGCGTCGCCTCGAACATCATCTTGTTCTCGATCATCTTCTTCGTGGAGCTGTAGTGGCTCGTACCGTTCACGCGCTGCGAGCTTCTATAGGTCGGAAGCGTGAGTTCAATGCCGGTCGCAACCGGGCGCAGAATCACTTCCGAAGTCGAGCTGTCCGCATTGACCTTGCGGAGGCGCTGCGCCGAGAGCATGTAGTGGTTGCCCGCCGCATCCGTGAGGCGCACCGAGTAGCCGGACTCCTTCGGCGTTGTGCCGTCCTTCTTCGGCGTGTTGCTTGCACGCAGCACACCGCGGCCCGCATTGTTCTCGGCGGTCAGTTTGCCGACGCCCGGGAGCTCTACGGTGTCGCCCTTCTTGATTGCCTTGATCTCGTCGTTCGTCTTGAACGCCGTGTCAAAGAGATCCGCCTTAATCTTATAGCTGTTCGAAGCCTCGTCGAGGCTCGCCTCGGTGATCTTAAAGATACGGTTGCCGTTCACCTTATACTGCGAGACTGCGCTCTCGCCCTGATCCTGTGCATTGCCGCTCGCCTGCTGCGCTGCCTTGGTGCTCGGCTGGCCGTTCCAGTAGCCGTTCACATCGACCTGATAGCCGTCCGGCGTCGTGGTGCTCGTGAGCCAGGTGCTGTCACTTGTCATGTAGCGCCACTGTCCTGTCTTGTCCTGCTTCCAGGCTGCCGCAAATGCCGTGGTACTCATCGCAAGGGTCAGCGCCGAAGCGGCTGCGACTGCAAATAATTTTCTCATCATTTCTTACCTCCGTTCCGCCGGAACTGTTCCGGCACTGTCCGCATTATAGCGAAGCTCTCCCCGAAAAGGCAAGGGTGTTTCCGGGATTGTAAGACTTCTTCCCTGTTTCGTAAGAGTTTTGCAAGCTTCAATGCACAGAAATTTCACCGTTTTTACGTCAGCAAAACAGGAGGGCATTTCTGCCCTCCTGCTGCCGCAATTAGTATTTCATTTCGAAATGATGATACTGAAACTTACTGCCGCTGAAATTAGTTGGTGCCGATGATCTGCTTGACCTTGTTGTTGCCGTCAAGCACAACCTTGAAGCCGTCGCCGTCAACCTTAGAGCCGCTCTTCACGACATTACCGGAGACATTGATGACAACATAGTCGCTCGTGAGGCTCGAGATGTCAAGGCCGGTAGCCGTACCGGTCGTGCCGGTCGTGCCGTCCGTGTAGACAACATCGCCCTTGTTTGCCTGGCCGACCTTGCCCGAATTCACATCCTTGCCAACAAGGTGATTGTCGAGGACAAACTTGCCAACCGTGACTCTCTCAAGCGTGTTCTTGTTGAGGAGCTCAATCTTGTTATCAGCATCAGCCGTCATCAGCATGCCGCCGAGGTAGTACTTCTTCTCGTTCATGCCGTTGATACCCTGGCCCTTCTTTGTGCCGCCCTTCTTGAAGCTGAAGGTGAAGCTCGTGCCATCCAGCGTAATTCTCTGGTTGCCGGTCTTCATGGAGCCGTCCTTATCCTCGTTGTCCGAGAAGTAGTAGAAGCCCCAGTCGCTGCTCGGGGTGTTGATGCGTCTAGCCGCTTTCTCGAAGGACTCCTGGCTGTCATACTTGCCGTCGTTGTCAGCGTACTCGAGAATATCGTTGCCGCTGGTGCGGAGCATAGCAAGGCCGGAAATCATGCCGCCCTTGAGGTCGAACGCGTACTTCTTGCCCTTGATGGCCTTGATCTCGCCGGCAGCAATCTTGCCGTCGCCGGTTGCATAGTACCATCTGTCAGTGCCGTCATCGTAGTCCTTGTAGTTGAGGTAGTAACCCGGAACCACCTTGAACCAGCCCTTGGTGAAGCGAGCGCCGTCCTCCGGAGAGGAGAAGTACATGAACTCCTTCGCGTAGCTCTTGGTTGCAGTTGCGGTAGCATTGTTGTTGGAACCTCTTCTGCTCAGCTGGTTGTCAGCATCATTTGCCGTAGCAGCGTGCCAGTCAGCAATCATGCGGCCGTACTCGTCAAAGCCGTACTTTCTGCCGTTGATGGTCTTGTTGGTGCTGGAGGTCTGCTTCACGCCCGAGGACTTGAAGTAGAACCAGCGAACCTGGTCGGAATCCCAGTAGGAATCGCCCGGCTGCTCGGTCTCAGCATCTGCGACATCGGTCAGTGCAATCTCTCTCCAGCCGACGCTCATTGCGCCGTCGTTCTCGTCGCCGAAGTAGTAGTCGCACTCCTGGTAAGCGTTGTCATCGTAGTTCGTGACGCCGTCTTCCTTCTTGACCCAGCCGTACTGCATCTTGCCGTCCTCATCGAAGGCATAGGTCTTGCCGTTGATGACCTTCTTGAAGATGTTGCCGGAGCTGTGGCTGTTCTTGTAAGCCTTGCCGTTTGCCTGGAAGTAGTACCACCAAACATCCGGCTGGTTCTCCTCGCCAGCTTCCGCGTTGTCGATTGCGACCCAACGGTTGCGAACCATAGCGCCGTTTGCATCGACATAGTAGTAATCATCGTTGTCCTCGATCAGGCTGTCGGTAGCCATGTTGCCTGCAT
Source organism: Stomatobaculum longum (assembly GCA_000242235.1). Taxonomy (GTDB): domain Bacteria; phylum Bacillota; class Clostridia; order Lachnospirales; family Lachnospiraceae; genus Moryella; species Moryella longum. The sequence goes on along the minus strand of JH590863.1, from coordinate 90,135 downwards.
CATCGAGGTAGAAACGGTTGTCGCCGGAGTACTCCCAAGCGTTTGCAACCTTCTCACCCGCTCTGTTGTAGTACACCCACGTTCCGTCCTCTTCCTGCCAGCCGGTAGCTGCGAAAGAAGTCATGGATGCACCGATTGCAAGAAGCGCTGCTGCGGAAACGACTGCAGCAATTTTTGTCTGCTTTCTCATAATAAATGCACTCTCCTTTTCACTGTTGTTTTGAAACCACTGAAATCCCTAATTGCGTACGAAGAGATTTTACCGCGCTTTGGCGTAAAAATCAACTTACAAATACCGCCCAGCGGTTCCTCTCTTGCTTACAGGACACAGTATAGACCTAGTCTCGCAAAATATCTATAGCTTTTCTCTGGCTATTTCCTTACAGAAATATTACAAAGACACGCTTTTTCCGCATTTTTGTATTTATATCCGTACAATCCTGTGTTTTACCCCCGAAAGCGGTGGAAAAGCCCCCGCCGTCAAGTCTTCTTTTCTTTTTTTCTCCACCTGCATAAAAAGACTTTTTCTCTGCCTCGCTATGCACGCTCCGCTACCCACTTTCCGCACACTCTGCTATACTGTTCATATATTTTGATTTTCAGTTGCGGATGAACACTCTTCACCCTGTGCAAAGGAGATGATTCCATGGATAAACTTGCTTTTCTGCTCCGGGAACTCGCAGCCGAGCCTGCCCTGACCCAGCGCGCCCTGGCATTCCGCCTGCGGAGTTCTCTCGGCAGCGTCAACGCGCTCTGCGCCGAGGCCAAGGAAAAGGGGCTTTTAACGGAGACGGCGGCGTCCGGACAGCAGCTCACGGAGGCCGGTTTTGCCTACCTATTACCCTACCGCGTGGACGGCGCGGTGATTCTCGCGGCGGGTTTCGGCTCCCGCTTTGTGCCGCTGACCTACGAGCGCCCGAAGGGACTCCTCAAGGTAAGCGGCGAGCGCATGATCGAGCGGCAGCTTCGGCAGCTCCGTGAAGTCGGCATCACCGACATCACCCTCGTGGTCGGCTACTTAAAAGAGGCCTTCGAGTATCTGATCGATAAGTACGGCGTGAAACTCCTCTATAACCCCGACTATGCGACGATGAACAATATCTCCTCGGTCTACCGCGCGGCGCAGCTCTTCGAGGGTAGAAACATGTATCTTCTCTCCTCCGACAACTGGATGCGGGAGAATCTGTTCCACACCTACGAGCCCGGCAGCTGGTACGCGGCGGTTCACGCGGACGGCGAAACCCGGGAATGGGTTTTACACTATAATAAGAAAGACCTCATCACTTCGGTCGAAATCGGCGGCCGGGATGCCGATGTGATGTACGGACCGGTTTACCTGTCCCGCGACTTTAGCGCAGTTCTTCTCCCCGCCCTGAAAGAAGCCTACCGTACCCCCGGCAAGGAGCAGTATTACTGGGAAAATGTGTACCTCGATCTCCTCGCCGCCAAAAAGGCGCCGCCGCTCAGTGTGAATTTGCAGCCGGACGGCGTGATCTACGAATTCGAAAATCTAGAAGAACTCCGCGCCTTCGACGCCTCCTATCGCGACCACTCGGACAGCAAGGCCATGGCGCTGATTGCCGAGGTGCTGAAAGTCCCGGAGTCCGAGATTACCGGCATCGAGTGCCTGAAGGCGGGCATGACAAACCGCTCCTTCTTATTCCGGGTCAAGGGCAAGGCCTACATCTGCCGTATTCCGGGCGAAGGCACGGCACAGCTCATCGACAGAAAGGCCGAGGGCGAGTGCTACCGCGCGATTGCGCCGCTTCACCTCGCCGAAGAACTGATTTATTTTAATCCGGACAACGGCTATAAAATCTCGGTCTACTATGAAAATGCGCGGACGGCCGATCCCGATTCCGAATCGGATCTCCGCGCCTGCATGGCAGTCCTAAAGAAACTGCACGAGGCTCCCTGCCGCGTGTCCCAGCGCTTTGACCTCGGCGAGCGCATTGCCTTTTACGAGTCTCTCTGCCTCAAAAAGGGTGAGATTCCGTTCCTCGACTACGCCGAAGTCCGCGAAAAAATGAATCGCCTGCTCACTTGGATTCACAGCTTACAGCGTCCGGAGACCCTCTCCCATATCGACCCCGTCTACGCGAACTTTCTTTTTACCGGGGAGGGCATCAAGCTCATCGACTGGGAATATGCCGGTATGGCGGATCCGCTGATTGATTTTGCGATGGCGACCATCTACGCGGAAAAGGATTTTGGCTACGCTTTCCGTCTCCTCGACTACTACGGTGACACCGATGTGCCGCGGGATAAGGCCGAGCAACTTGTGACCGCCTACATGGCGCTCGGCGGCTTCCTCTGGGCGCTCTGGGCTGTCTACAAAGAGGCGCTCGGCGTCTCGTTCGGCACCTACCCGCTCACGCAGTACCGCTACGCAAAAGAGGGCTACCGGCGCTTCACCGAGCGCGAAAGTGACGCGGACAGCCTGTGACTTCATTGAAGAGTAAAGCAACTGTAAGGATTCTTACCGCGCGGAAGCTTTCTCGCACTTCAAATATCTGCTACAATGAAACAGATAAGTTCGAAGCACACAAAAAGGAGGACTTTTTCATGAAGAAAAAATATCTTGCGGCTGCGGCGCTCCTCGCAGCGCTTGCGCTCACGCCGACCATGAACAGCTTTGCGGCGAGCGGCTGGACTTCCGAGAACGGCAACTGGGTCTACTACGATAACGACGGCAACCGCCATAAAGGCTGGATTCAGACCAAGGACGGCTACTACTACATGGATACCGCGAGCGGCGTCATGCTGAAGGGCTTCAAGAAGATTGACGGCAAGTGGTACTACTTCAGCAGCGACGGCCTCATGCAGACCGGCTGGATCAAGGACGAGGGCAAGTGGTACTACTGCCTCGAGGACGGCGTCCTCGTGCAGGAGAACTGGCTCAAGGTCGGCGAAAACTACTTCTTCATGCGCGGCACCGGCGAGCTCGCCGTGGGCTGGCGCAACATGAGCGGCAGCTGGTACTACTTCAAGGCGGACGGTCGCTGTGCGTTCAAATGGATGAAGATCGGCAACGACTGGTTCTGGATGGGCACCGACGGCAAGATGAAGACCGGCTGGCAGCAGGTCGAGGGCATCTACTACTACTTCGGTCAGGACGGCAAGATGAAGACCGGCTGGCTCTCCGACGGCACCAACCGCTACTACATGGATCCCGAGAGCGGCAAGATGGTTCACAACTGGAAGCAGATCAACAATGCGTGGATGTTCTTTGACGCAAACGGCCACATGATGACGGGCTGGATTCATGTGAACGACCACTACTACTATCTCGGCACCGACGGAAAGATGGTCAGCAATACAACCCTCACCTTAAACGGCGTGAGCTATACCTTCGACGGCAACGGCGCTTACACCGGAAACGAGAGCGTTCCGGCAACCGAGGTGAGCCTTTACAAGGAGCCGAAGCAGGAGGCCGAGACCGCGAGCAGTGACACGAAGAGCGGCGCTTCGAACGGCAAGAAGGGCCTCCCGAGCGACAAGACCACAGGCCCCGGCGTCAAGAAGAATAACTGAGGCCCGCCATGCGAAGAAAGGGTAAGCAGCTCACCGCCGCAGTACTCAGTCTTATCTGTTTCTTTTCTCTCTGCCTGAGCTCTTACGGCGCCGGGAATGCAAAACTGAGCCGTCAGAGCGGCGGTACGTATCGTCTCTTTGACGGGAGCTCCACGATTGACGGCGTACTGCACCGCGGCGTGGATGTGAGCCACTGGCAGGGCGACATTGACTGGGATAAGGCGCGCGCGGACGATGTGGACTTTGTGATGCTCGGCACCCGCTACAAAGGGGACACCGACCCGAAGTTTCGCGAGAATGCCGAGCAGGCCGTAAAATCCGGTGTCAAAATCGGTGCCTACATCTACTCCTACGCGACCACGCCCGAAGAGGCCGAGCAGGAGGCAGACTTCATTCTGAAGCTCATCAGGGACTATCCAATTTCCTACCCGATTGCCTTCGACGCGGAAAATGAGAAAACGCTCGGCTCGCTTCCGAAAGCGCAGATTTCGGCGATTGTACACGCCTTCTGCAAGAAGATCAGCGACGCCGGTTACTATCCGATTCTCTACGCGAACGACTACTGGATTCAGAACAAACTCGACATGCCCTCGCTCTCGCAGTACCCGGTCTGGGTCGCCGCCTACGAGCGGACGCCGAAGTATGATCGCTATGTGATGTGGCAGGGCACGGACTCCGGCGCGGTCGCGGGCGTACAGGGCAATGTGGACATTGACCTCCAGTTTGTCGACTTCTCGGACAAGATTCCGCCGAACAGCTGGAAAAAGTTTGACGGCGTCTGGTACTACTACGAAAACTACCGCATGCAGAAGAATGCGCTGATTTTCGACGGCAAGGACTCCTACTATCTGCAGGACGACGGCACGATTTACACCGGCGGCTTTAAAGAGGTCGATGGTTCCAAGCGCTACTTTGAGCCGTCGAGCGGCAAAATGCGGCTCGGCTGGCGGCAGATTGACGGCAAGTGGTATCACTTCTCCGAGAGCGGCGCCCTCGAAATCGGCTGGATTTCCGACGGCGGCAAGTTCTACTACGCCGCCCCGGACGGCACCATGCAGACCGGCTGGCTGGATGACAACGGCAGCCTCTACTATCTGAACCAAGACGGTTCCATGCAGACCCGCTGGCTCATGCTGGAGGGCAACTGGTACTTCCTCGGCGACGACGGCGTCACGGAGAAAGGCTGGCAGACAATCGACAATCTCCGCTACTATTTCGGGCAGGACGGGAAGATGCTGACCGGATGGCAGAAGCTTGACGGCAAGTGGTACTACCTCGGACAGGGCGGCGACAGCAAGACCGGCTGGCAAAAGATTGACAACAGCTGGTACTACTTCGGGCCGGACGGCGTCATGCAAAACGGCTGGCAGCAGCTTGGCGGCAACTGGTACTACTTAAACGGCAGCGGTGCCATGAAGACCGGTTGGATTCAGGTGAACGGCAGCTGGTACTATCTGAATAAGGACGGCGTTCTGCAGACCGGCTGGCAAAGTATAAACGGCAGCTGGTACTATCTCGGAAGCGACGGCGCCATGCGGACCGGCGTCACCGATGTGGGCGGAACGCTCTACTCGCTCGGCAGTTCCGGCGCGATGCAGACCAATACCGAAATCGACTACGCGGCAAAGCACTGGACCATAGACGGCAGCGGCGCGATGCACGAGGCAGCCGTGCCCGATAGCGGCGCGCGGAATGAGCAGCTGACCGTCTCGGCCGGCGCAAAAGTCGGCCGGGCACCGGGTAGCACAAAGCAGGCCGAACTCAAAGCGCCGACCGCGGAGACCGAGAGCGCCATAGAGCAGGTTCCGGCGCTTACAGTCAGCGCCCCCGCGCAGAAAGCCAGCGTGGGGCACGCGCCCGGCGAATAAGAGCACGAAAAAACAGACAAAACAAAGAGAGGGAAGCGGCGATTGCCGCTTCCCTCTTCTTCTCTTTTCTATCCCGCAAATCGATTCCTTCTCTGTGTCAGAACAGCAAGGCCCGCTGTAACACTGTCACAGACACCACGAGCAACAGCACCAAAACGCCCAGCACTTTTTTCCACACGCGCTTTGTTCCCAGGAGCCATCCCAATCCGATTGCAAGCCCGCCGATGAGGACAAGCCATAACTCCGTTCTCTCGGAAAGTTTCGGAATCACCTTTAACATGGACAGGACATCGATTCCTATTACCAAGTTCAAAATACCGTCCGCCAGTTTTTCAATCCTTTGGGCTTTTTTTTCATCCATGATTCTGCCTCCCTGTCAATGCAGTCGATGTGACCTTTGCTTTCTTCAGGCAGCCGTTTTGATCACATTCCCCTGCCAAATCCGCGCGCAAAGGTAAGCGCAAGCATCAGAGCTGCTACAAAGCACGCAATCCCCGCCGCCTTCTCCCACTTTGCCTTAGCACCCCAGCACATTTGAATTCCTGTCACGAAGACCAGCAACAGCATGGTAAGGTTCCATGAGGCCTCGGAACGAGGAATTACCGCAAAGCTCTGCAATCCCATCAGAATCGCTATCAACGCCAAGACTCCCGATAGGATTCTTCTCCCAAGCAAAAGCTTCTTGTCACTCATTGGTTGCCTTCGTTTAATACCTCTGCACACCTGTGATTGTCTTCTGTGTGCTCCAAACATAACGCCGTCCACCGCGCGTGCGATAGAACTTCTCGACCTTAATGCTTAATTTAAATCCATGTGAAGAGTCATTCGGAATGGCATATTTCAGCATCTGCAAAATCTCTCCCACTTTCCTTGATAAATCACCCGCAGCCTTTGTCTCTGGTATCCACGATAAGAAAAAACCCACAACATTTGCTGCTTTTCCGGTCTCGCCAACTGCTTGTCTTACCTGTGCAAATGAAATATACTCTGTCGTATGCGTGATAGTCGACTGCAATTCGATTCCGTTTCCCTGTTCCTCGAGCTGCACTGTCTTTCCGGTGATGGAAGAGTAAACTGTGTTGCTTGTTGCATCATAGAGCATATACTGCTCTTCTCCGGTATTGAGATCACGGATTGTCACTTTTCTTCCTGTCGCGGTGTTTTCCGTACGAACCAGTTGAACACCGGACTCCGATTCTACCCGTATCGTTCCGGCATTCACTTGTTCCAGCCGAATATGCTCTGTCCCCAGATCCAACTGTTGCACACCGGCATAAGCAGGTACACTCGACAGCGCAAGCAGACTTGCACTGAGCCCACAGCACAGTGCTCTTTTTACACCGGATGTCAGCCGTCTCTCAACATTTTGTTTCTTTGTCTTCATCGATGTTACCTCCTTTTGAATTCATCTGACACCTCTATTATATAAATTAGTTTAATTTAATCAACCACTTATCCCTTACAGTTTTATGAATATAAGCTTACAAAAAGCGCCCCGCCCGGGATTCGCCGGGCGAGGCGCTTTCTTACAAAACCTTATTTCAGCAGATAATTTCCGGTGACCAGCGAATATACGCCGAGCACCACGACAATGATGCAGGCCAGAATGTTGAGCGGACGGATGCGGATGCTCCACCCTTTCTCATTGGCCACTTTGATTAACAAAATCTGTCCGACCGCCAGGACGGCGCAGACCGCTGTGACAATGACAGTCATCATCTGTGCATTCATACCGATTCCCCCTTGCTGTTCTCCGTTTTGTCTCATGGACACCGAAGAGCAGTATAGCACAGACGATCACACTTTCCCACAGGAAACCGCTGCTCTTTGCCCTTTCGGCCTGCCGCCTCAGGGTCTTCTTCTGCGCTTCATGCCGCGCTCATAGTCCTTCAGTGCGGTGATTGCATCCTTGCTGAGCGGGTACATCACAATCAGGTTAAAGATGGTCATGAGGCCTATGCCCACATCGCCGAGATCCCAGACCACCGAGTACTGCGCGAGGCCGCCCACAAAGAGCATGACGAGCGCAAAAATCTTATAGCCGAACTGCGAGCCCCAGTTTGCGCCGAAGAGGTAGGCAATGTTGCTGTGCGCGTAAAAGAGTATCCCGAGGAAGGTCGAAAAACTGAAGAGCCAGAGCACCAGCGCGATGAAGAAGACACCGAAGCGCCCGAAGTGGTACTGCATCGCAGTCTGGAGCAGATCCATGCCGCTGAGATTCGCAAGTTTATTCTGGGGCGCGAGCAGCATGAGGAAGGCCGTGCAGGAGCAGATGACCAGCGTGTCAATGAACACGCCCGCCGCCTGGAAGAGGCCCATCTTGACCGGGTGGTTGGCATCCGCCGCAGCCGCCGCACAGGGCGCCGAGCCGCTGCCCGCCTCGTTCGAGAAGAGGCCGCGCTTCACGCCGTTCATCAGGACAGCGCCAAAACCGCCCGCCACAATCTGCCGGAATCCAAATGCCTCCGAGAAAATGCGCCCGAAGACCGACGGCAGGAGGCCAATATTCCGCACAATCACAAAGACCGTCATTGCAAAGTAGATGCCCGCCATGAAGGGGACAATCAAATCCAGCACCTTGGCGGTCGCATGCTTCCGAAGCACAATCACGGCCGCAATCGCGACCAGCACAACGGTCGAGTAGAGCGGTGAAATTTGGAACGCATTTTCAAAGGCCGAGGAGACCGAGTTGCCGATGACCTGGCTGATGCCGCCCCAGCAGATTAACGCCGAAATCGCAAAGAGAATCGAGACAAGGTTTCGCTTGCCGCGGAACTCGGTCTGGGCTTCGATCTCCGCCTCGGAGCGCGCCCCCTCCCGGATGCGGCGTTTCAAGAAAAAGTCGTGGATATAGTACGCCGGGCCGCCCCAGTAACCGCCGTAGAGCGGGTCCTTCTTCTTGTAGAGCTGGGCGAGCGTCGCTTCGACAAAGGCCGTCGAAGCGCCGATGATTGCGGTGACCCACATCCAGAAGACCGCACCGGCACCGCCCGCCGAGATAGCCGCGACCACGCCGACCAGATTGCCCATGCCGACACGGGTCGCAGTCGAGACAATGAGCGCCTGCATGCCCGAGAGCCGTCCGCTCGTGGGATCGGCCGCGTCCCTGCCCTCCTGCTTTTCCAGCAATACGGAAATCATCTCCGGGAACAGGCGGAGCGGCAAAATGCGCGTCCGTATCGTGTAGAAAATGCCCGCCGGAATCAACAGCAACACCATGAGCGAGAGTCCGATCGAACTGCCGCCCGGCAGCGGAATCCGCAGCAAATCGCCCCACAAAAACTTTGTCATACCCTCTATGATCGCAACAATCGGGTTCATCCCCACATCCCCCTGTATCTCACTTACTTTTTCGCTTTAACGTGCTAAATTATACAAAGAACATTATACGCCCTTTTTCGTTTTATACAAGGGCTTTTACAAATACCAAAGAGGCCGGAAGCTCTCGCTCCCGGCCTCTTCACCGTAGGATCGTAATCGCCGCGTGGCGATGTTAATTTAAATCAGATCTGATTACTCGATGATCTTAACGACTCTGCCGGAGCCGACGGTTCTGCCGCCCTCGCGGATAGCGAAGCGGAGACCCTGCTCCATAGCGATCGGGTGAATCAGCTCAACCGTCATCTCGACATTGTCGCCCGGCATGCACATCTCGGTGCCTTCCGGAAGGACGCAAACGCCGGTCACGTCGGTGGTTCTGAAGTAGAACTGCGGACGATAGTTGTTGAAGAACGGCGTGTGACGGCCGCCCTCGTCCTTGGTCAGGACGTAAACCTGAGCCGTGAACTTGGTGTGGCAGGTAACCGTACCCGGCTTAGCCAGAACCTGACCGCGAAGGATGTCCTCTCTGTTGACACCGCGGAGAAGAAGGCCGACATTGTCGCCTGCCTCAGCGTAGTCAAGGAGCTTTCTGAACATCTCGATACCGGTGACGACAGTCTTTCTGCCCTCGTCCTTGATACCGATGAGCTCGACTTCGTCGTTGAGCTTCAGAGTACCTCTCTCCACACGGCCGGTAGCAACGGTACCGCGACCGGTAATCGTGAAGACATCCTCTACCGGCATCAGGAACGGCTTGTCGTTCTCGTGCTCCGGCTCCGGAATTGCCTCATCGACAGCGTTCATGAGGTCCATGATCTTGTCGCCCCACGGGCCGTTCGGATCCTCAAGAGCCTTCAGAGCGGAACCGCGGATGATCGGGACATCATCGCCCGGGAAGCCGTAGTCGTTCAGCAGCTCTCTGATCTCCATCTCGACGAGGTCAAGGAGTTCCTCATCGTCGACCATGTCGCACTTGTTCATGAAGACAACGATGTACGGAACGTTAACCTGACGAGCGAGCAGGATGTGCTCACGGGTCTGTGCCATAACACCGTCGGTTGCAGCAACGACGAGGATAGCGCCGTCCATCTGAGCTGCGCCGGTGATCATGTTCTTGACATAGTCAGCGTGTCCGGGGCAGTCGACGTGTGCGTAGTGACGAGCTTTGGTCTCGTACTCGACGTGGGCGGTGTTGATCGTGATACCACGCTCTCTCTCCTCCGGTGCCTTATCGATGTTCTCGAAGTCGACGATCTTGTTCGTGTCGGAGGGCAGTCTGGTTGCGAGAACCTTCGTGATTGCCGCAGTCAGAGTGGTTTTGCCATGGTCAACGTGGCCGATGGTGCCGATGTTGCAGTGGGGCTTGGTTCTGTCAAATTTAGCCTTAGCCATTGAAATTTCCTCCTTGGTGAAATCCGAAATATAATCTCAGATTATCAAAATATACTAGTCTGAATTATAGCTTATGCGGGGAATTTAATCAATACCCGCTCACTTCTTGTCCGAGAGAATCTTGTCCGCAATGTTCTTCGGAACCGGCTCGTACTTCTCGAAGAACATCGAGTAGTTACCGCGGCCCTGCGTACCGGAACGAAGATCGGTCGAATAACCGAACATCTCGGAAAGCGGAACGAACGCCTTAATCATCTTGCCGCCGGAGATGTCCTCAAAGCCCTCGACGCGACCGCGACGGGAGTTGATGTCGCCGACGACGAAGCCCATGTAATCCTCCGGGATCGTGACCTCGACCTTCATGATCGGCTCAAGCAGCACAGCGCCGCCCTTCTGCATGGCATCCTTGAATGCCAGAGAGCCTGCGATGTGGAAGGCCATCTCCGAGGAGTCGACCTCGTGGTAGGAACCGTCGTAAACGGTTGCCTTGACACCGAGCACCGGGTAGCCGCCGAGGATACCGCTCTTTGCAGCCTCCTGGATACCTTCATCGATCGGGGCAATGAACTCCTTCGGGATTGCACCGCCGGTCACGGCGTTGACAAACTCGTAGGTCTTCTCTGCGTTTGCGTCCATCGGCTCGAACTTGACTTTACAATGGCCGTACTGACCCTTACCGCCGGACTGCTTGACATACTTGGACTCGACATCCACCGGCTTGGTGAAGGTCTCCTTATATGCAACCTGCGGTGCGCCGACATTTGCCTCGACATTGTACTCGCGAAGCAGACGGTCGACAATGATCTCGAGGTGCAGCTCGCCCATGCCGGAGATGATGGTCTGACCGGTCTCCACATTGGTCGTCGCATGGAAGGTCGGATCCTCCTCCGCGAGCTTCTGCAGCGCGTCGATCATCTTGGTCTGGCCTGCCTTGGTCTTCGGCTCGATGGCGATGTCGATAACCGGCTTCGGAATCTCCAGGGACTCGAGGATGATCGGATGCTGCTCGTCGCAGATCGTATCACCGGTCGAAGTTGCCTTGAAGCCGACAGCAGCGGCGATATCGCCGGAGAACACCTTCTCAAGCTCCATTCTCTTGTCTGCGTGCATCTGCAGAATACGGCCCACGCGCTCCTTCTTCTCCTTCGAGGAGTTGAGGACGTAGGAACCGGTGTTCAGCGTGCCCGAGTAGACGCGGAAGAACGCGAGACGGCCGACGAACGGGTCGGAAATAATCTTGAATGCGAGTGCGGAGAACGGCTCCTCGTCGGAAGCCTTGCGCTCGTCTTCCTCGCCGTCCAGCGTCCAGCCCTTGATAGCCGGGATGTCCAGCGGGGAGGGCATGTACTCGATGACAGCGTCAAGGAGCTTCTGGATGCCCTTGTTGAAGTGTGCGGATCCGCAGCAGACCGGAACGGCGTTGTTCTCGCAGGTGCCCTTGCGGAGCACTCTCTTCAGCTCGTCGATCGACGGCTCCTCGCCCTCGAGATACTTCTCCATGAGCTCCTCGTCGAGGTCGCAGATCTGCTCCACCATCTTCTGGTGCCACTCATCCGCCTCGTCCTTCAGCTCTTCCGGAATGTCGGTGATCGAGATGTCGTCGCCCTTGTTGCCGTTGTAGATGTAAGCCTGCATCTCCACGAGGTCGATGATGCCCTTGAAATCGTTCTCCTTGCCGATCGGCAGCTGAATGCAGACCGGGTTCTTGCCGAGACGATGCTCAATCTGGTCGACCGTCATGAAGAAGTTCGCGCCCATGATATCCATCTTGTTGATGAATGCGATACGCGGAACATGGTAGGTATCCGCCTGTCTCCAGACGTTCTCCGACTGGGGCTCAACACCGCCCTTTGCGTCGAAGACACCGACAGCGCCATCCAGGACGCGGAGCGATCTCTCAACCTCGATTGTGAAATCGACGTGTCCGGGCGTATCGATGATGTTGATGCGGTGTTCCTTCGCACCCGGCTTGACCTGATTTCTCTCCTGCAGGGTCCAATGGCAGGTCGTTGCGGCAGACGTGATCGTAATGCCGCGCTCTCTCTCCTGCTCCATGTAGTCCATTGTGGAGGTACCTTCGTAGGTCTCACCGATCTTGTAGTTGACGCCTGTGTAGTAGAGGATGCGCTCGGTCAGTGTCGTTTTTCCGGCATCGATATGCGCCATGATTCCGATATTTCTGGTCCTCTCGAGAGGGTACTGACGTTCTTTACTTGCAGCCACTGACTCTCCTCCTAATTAAAATCTGTAGTGAGCAAAAGCCTTGTTTGCCTCTGCCATCTTGTGCATATCTTCTTTTCTCTTGACTGCGGAGCCGGTGTTGTTTGCAGCATCCATCAGCTCTGCCGCGAGACGCTCTTCCTGCGTCTTCTCACCGCGCGCGCGGGAAAAGCTCGTGAGCCAACGAAGCGCAAGCGCCTGTCTTCTCTCCGGCTTCACCTCGATCGGCACCTGGTAGGTCGCGCCGCCGATTCTCTTCGCCTTGACCTCGAGCACCGGCATGATGTTGTTCATGGCAGCCTCAAAGACCTCGACCGGCTCCTTGCCCGTCTTCTCGCGAATGCGTTCAAATGCACCGTACACAATCTTCTGTGCGATGCCCTTCTTGCCATCCAGCATGATCTGGTTGACCAGCTTGGTCACAACCGCGTTGTTGTAAACCGGATCTGCCGGAACAGTTCTCTTTCTTGTCTGTCCTTTGCGTGGCACGTTACTTCCCTCCTTAATTATGCGGACGGCACCATCCCCGTCCGTGAATTAGATCATCGGTACTCATCCCATTAGGTTGTTCGTGCGGATTCTGATTTATTTCCTGCAACCTGCAGCACATATCACAATCGTGCACTTATGAGTCTATGATCGCCTGGTTCTGCGGCGTAAGATTACTTCTTCGCCTTCGGACGCTTAGCGCCGTACTTGGAGCGGGCCTGCTGGCGGTTTGCGACACCTGCGGTATCCAGCGTTCCACGGATAATGTGGTAACGGGTACCGGGCAGGTCCTTGACTCTTCCGCCGCGGATCAGCACAACGCTGTGCTCCTGGAGATTGTGGCCCTCGCCCGGGATGTAGCTCGTCACCTCAACGCCGTTCGAGAGACGGACTCTCGCGATCTTTCTCAGCGCGGAGTTCGGCTTCTTCGGGGTCGCCGTCTTGACGGCGGTGCACACGCCTCTCTTCTGCGGGCAGTTGTCGGCAATCGGCTTCTTGTGAAGCGAGTTGAAGCTTCTGAGAAGCGCCGGAGCCTTGGGCTTGCGCTCGGAAGTTTCTCTGCCTTTTTTGACTAACTGGTTGAATGTAGGCATTCTTCTGTTTCCTCCTTGTGATAATGTTCTGCGGTTGCGTTCCTGCAGTTTTTTGCGTTTCCCGGACATAAAGATATGGCATGTCCATAGGGCACGCCATATCAATATACGCTGTATTTACTTGTTTGTCAAGCAGACTCAGGCATCCGCGCCGTCGTCCGCGAGCTCTTCGACCGCGCGCTCCACAGCGTCGCGCGTCTCCTCTTCGGGGAGCGTCTCATCGATCTCGTCGCGGATGTCGAGCACTGCCGGATCGTCGTCCGAAATCTCCTCGACCGCCTCGCTCTCCGGCACATCGGTGTCGAGCTTCACGTTGCGGTAGCGGCGCATGCCGGTACCCGCCGGAATCAGCTTACCGATGATGACATTCTCCTTGAGGCCGATCAGGTGATCGGTCTTGCCGCTGATGGCCGCCTCGGTCAGCACCTTCGTGGTCTCCTGGAACGATGCCGCGGAGAAGAAGGAGTCGGTTGCGAGCGAAGCCTTCGTGATACCGAGCATGATCTGCTTGCCCTCGGCCGGGGTCTTGCCCTCGGCAATGAGCTTCTCGTTCATCGCGTTGAACTCGAGCACATCCATGTTGATGCCCGGCAGAATACCGGCATCGCCCGCGTCCTCGACATGAATCTTCTTCAGCATCTGGCGGACAATGACCTCGATGTGCTTGTCGTTGATCTCAACACCCTGTAAGCGGTACACGCGTTGCACTTCGCGGAGCATGTAGTCCTGCACGGCGCGAACGCCCTTGATCTTCAGGACATCGTGCGGGTTTAAGGAACCGCTCGTCAACTCGTCGCCGGCCTCGAGTCTCTGGCCGTCCGAAACCACAATGTGGGAGCTGTACGGGATCAGGTAGGTCTTCGAGTTGCCGTCCTCCGGATTCGTGACGATAATCTCGCGCTTCTTCTTCGTATCGCGGAACTCGACCACGCCCGGAATCTCGGCGATGATTGCGAGACCCTTCGGCTTTCTCGCCTCGAAGAGCTCCTCGACACGCGGAAGACCCTGGGTGATATCGCCGCCTGCGACACCGCCGGTGTGGAAAGTTCTCATGGTCAGCTGCGTACCGGGCTCACCGATCGACTGTGCCGCGATGATACCGACCGCCTCACCGACCTGCACCGCCTGGCCGGTCGCCATGTTGGCGCCGTAGCACTTCGCGCAGATACCGTTCATGCACTTGCAGGTGAGAATCGTGCGAATCTTGACCGAAGTTCTGCCGGTCTTCTCGAGGACGCGCATCACTGCCTCGGCGCGCTTCGGCGTGACCATGCGGTTTGCCTTGACCACGATTTCGCCGGTGTCCGGATCCACAATGTCCTCGGCGATGTAGCGGCCGGTGATTCTGTCCTGCAGACCCTCGATGGTCTCCTTGCCGTCCATGAAGGCCTTGATCTCCATGTTCGGGATTTCCTTGCCCTCGGAGCAGTCCACTTCGCGGACAATGAGATCCTGCGAGACATCGACCAGACGTCTGGTCAGGTAACCCGAGTCTGCCGTGCGGAGAGCCGTATCCGAAAGTCCCTTGCGGGCGCCGTGTGCGGAGATGAAGTACTCCAGAACGTCGAGTCCCTCACGGAAGTTACTCGTGATCGGGAGTTCGATTGCGTGACCGGTCGTATCCGCCATCAGGCCTCGCATGCCGGCGAGCTGCTTAATCTGCTTATCGGAACCGCGGGCACCGGAGTCCGCCATCATGAAGATGTTGTTGTACTGGTCGAGACCTTCGAGCAGATCCTTGGTGAGCTGCTTATCTGTCTCCTGCCAGGTCTTGATGACCTCTTTGTAGCGGCCCTCATCGGTCGTGAGACCGCGGCGGAAGTTCTTGCTGATTTCCTCCACGCGCGCCTGTGCCTTCGCGATGAGTTCCTTCTTCGTCGCCGGAACCGTCATGTCGGAAATCGAAACCGTCATGCCGGCAATCGTCGAGTACTTGTAGCCGATCGCCTTGATGTCGTCCAGCACTTCCGCCGTGCGGGAGAGGCCGTGCACGTTGATGACCTTCTCGAGAATCTGCTTGCACTGCTTCTTCTTGACGAGGAAGTCAATCTCGGGCTTCAGCGCATTCTCCGGCTTCGAGCGATCCACAAAGCCGAGATCCTGCGGAATGATTTCGTTGAAGAGAATGCGTCCGGCCGAGCTGTCCTGTACTTCCGAGAGCACGGTGCCGTCCGGCATCTTCTTCGTAAAGCGGACCTTAATCTTGGTCTGGAGCGTAATCTCGTGGTTCGCGTAGGCGAGCAGCGCCTCGTTCGGGCTCTTGAAGAACATTCCCTCGCCCTTTGCGCCGTCGCGCTGCTGGGTCAGGTAGTAGATGCCGAGCACCATATCCTGCGACGGAACCGCGACCGGGCCGCCGTCCGAAGGCTTCAAGAGGTTGTTCGGCGAGAGCATGAGGAAGCGGCACTCGGACTGCGCCTCGACCGAGAGCGGCAGGTGGACTGCCATCTGGTCGCCGTCGAAGTCCGCGTTAAATGCGGTACAGACGAGCGGATGGAGCTTGATTGCCTTGCCCTCGACCAGAATCGGCTCGAAGGCCTGGATGCCGAGGCGGTGCAGCGTAGGTGCGCGGTTTAACATGACCGGGTGCTCTTTGATGACATCCTCGAGGACATCCCAGACCGCAGTCTCCATGCGCTCCACCATCTTCTTCGCGCTCTTCACATTGTGCGCCGCACCGTTCTCGACAAGTTCCTTCATGACGAAGGGCTTGAAGAGCTCGATTGCCATCTCCTTCGGGAGACCGCACTGGTAAATCTTTAATTCCGGGCCGACCACGATAACCGAACGGCCGGAGTAGTCGACACGCTTGCCGAGCAGGTTCTGACGGAAGCGTCCCTGCTTGCCCTTCAGCATATCGGAGAGGGACTTAAGGGCGCGGTTTCCGGGACCCGTGACCGGGCGGCCTCTTCTGCCGTTATCAATCAGAGCATCGACCGCCTCCTGCAACATGCGCTTCTCGTTGCGGACAATGATGTCCGGTGCGCCGAGCGTCAGGAGACGCGCGAGACGGTTATTGCGGTTGATGATGCGGCGGTAGAGGTCGTTTAAGTCACTCGTTGCGAAACGGCCGCCGTCGAGCTGCACCATCGGGCGGATGTCCGGCGGAATGACCGGAACCACCGTGAGTATCATCCACTCCGGGCGGTTGCCGGACTTCCGGAACGACTCCACGACCTCGAGGCGCTTGATGAGTTTGGCGCGCTTCTGGCCCGAAGCCGTCTCGAGTTCCGCCTGCATCTCCTCGGATTCCTTCTCGAGGTCAATATTCTTTAAGAGCTCGAGTACCGCCTCCGCGCCCATACCCGCGCGGAACGCATTGTCGCCGTACTGCTCCTCCGCCTCGCGGAACTCCTTCTCGGAGAGAATCTGCTTGTAGGACAGGGCGGTATCGCCGCCGTCGAGCACCACATAGGAGGCAAAGTAGAGAATCTTCTCGAGAATGCGCGGCGAGAGATCCAGAATGAGTCCCATGCGGCTCGGGATGCCCTTGAAGTACCAGATGTGCGACACGGGGGCCGCAAGCGAAATGTGACCCATGCGCTCTCTGCGGACCGAGGCTTTGGTCACCTCGACGCCGCAGCGGTCGCAAATCACACCTTTGTAACGAATTTTCTTATATTTTCCGCAATGGCACTCCCAGTCCTTGCTCGGTCCGAAAATGCGCTCGCAGAACAGTCCGTCTTTCTCGGGCTTCAGCGTTCTGTAGTTGATGGTCTCCGGCTTTTTGACCTCGCCGTGCGACCACTCCAGAATCTTCTCCGGGGACGCAAGCCCAATGCGAATGGCGTCAAACGTAATCGGCTCGTAACCTGTTGTTGTTTCGGGCATTCAGTACAGCCTCCTTCTCTTGAAACCGCGAAGTGATCTGACACTTACGCTTCTCCCTGTGTGTCATCTTCCGTCGCTTCTTCTCCGACGTTCACAAGTTCGCCGTCCTGGAACTCCTGCGTCGAATAGCCCGCGCCCGCAAAGTTGTCCTCGTCGCGATAGCGTCTGGAATCGCCCTCGAGAATAGAGCGCATGCTCACATTTTCCTCGTCGACATTTTCCTTCAGCTCTACCTCTTCGCCGTTCTCGCGGAGCACACGCACATCGAGGCCCAGCGCCTGCAGCTCTCTGAGCAGAACCTTGAAGGACTCCGGCACGCCTGCCTGCGGAATGTTCTGTCCCTTGATGATGGCCTCGTAGGTCTTGACACGACCCACGACATCGTCCGACTTGAAGGTCAGAATCTCCTGCAGCGTGTAAGCCGCGCCGTAGGCCTCGAGTGCCCAGACCTCCATCTCTCCGAAACGCTGGCCGCCGAACTGCGCCTTGCCGCCGAGCGGTTGCTGCGTGACCATTGCGTAGGGGCCGGTGGAACGCGCGTGAATCTTATCGTCTACCAGGTGGTGCAGCTTTAAGTAATGCATGAAGCCGATTGTGGTCTCGCCCTCGAACGGCTCGCCGGTGCGGCCGTCGCGGAGCTGTACCTTTCCGTTTCGCTGAATCGGCACACCTCTCCACTCCTCGCGGTGATCGAGGTGTTCCTCGAGATACTGCATGACCTCCGGGCGCAGCACTTCGCCGTACTTCGCCTTGAAGTCCTCGAAGCTGCCGTTTGCGTAGTCGTTCGCCATCTCGAGCATGTCCATGATGTCGTTCTCGTCCGCGCCGTCAAAGACCGGGGAGCTCACGTTGAAGCCGAGCACCTTGGCCGCGAGTGAGAAGTGAATCTCCTTGACCTGTCCGATGTTCATACGCGACGGCACGCCGAGCGGATTCAGCACAATGTCGAGCGGACGGCCATTCGGCAGGAAGGGCATATCCTCGACCGGAAGCACACGCGACACGACACCCTTGTTGCCGTGGCGGCCTGCCATCTTGTCGCCGACCGAAATCTTTCTCTTCTGTGCGATGTAAATGCGGACATTCTGGTTCACGCCCGGGGAGAGCTCATCGCCGTTCTCTCTCGTAAAGACACGCGCCTCCACGACCGTGCCGTAGGCGCCGTGCGGCACCTTGAGCGAGGTGTCGCGGACTTCTCTGGCCTTCTCGCCGAAGATTGCGCGTAGCAGTCTCTCCTCCGCCGTGAGCTCGGTCTCGCCCTTCGGCGTCACCTTGCCGACCAGAATGTCGCCGGCGCGAACCTCCGCTCCGATGCGGATGATGCCGTTGTCATCGAGATCCCGGAGCGCGTCGTCGCCGACCCCCGGGACATCTCTCGTGATCTCCTCCGCACCGAGCTTCGTGTCGCGCGATGCGCACTCGTACTCCTCGATGTGAATCGAGGTGAAGACATCGTTCTGCACGAGGCGCTCGGAGAGAAGAACCGCGTCCTCGTAGTTATAACCCTCCCAGGTCATGAAACCGATCAGCGGGTTCTTGCCGAGTCCGATCTCGCCGTCGTGGGTCGAAGGACCGTCCGCAATGACCTCGCCTTCCTCGACATGGTCGCCCGCGTTCACGATGGGCTTCTGGTTGTAGGAGTTCGACTGGTTCGAGCGCTGGAATTTCGTGAGTTTGTAGTGCTCGATCTCGCCGTTGTCGTCGCGGCGCACCGTGATTTCGCTGCCCGCGCTCATCACGACCGTGCCCGCGTGGCGCGCAACCTGGCAGACACCGGAGTCGACCGCCGCCTTTGCCTCCATGCCGGTGCTCACGACCGGCGCATCGGTCAGCATGAGCGGAACGGCCTGACGCTGCATGTTCGAGCCCATCAGTGCGCGGTTTGCGTCGTCGTTCTGGAGGAACGGGACCATGCTCGTCGCGACCGAGAAGACCATCTTCGGCGAGACGTCCATGAGGTCGATGAGACGCTTCTGGAACGCCGAAGTCTCCTCTTTGTGTCGGCCGGAGACATTGTTGTGGACAAAGTGTCCCTCTTCGTCGAGCGGCTCATTTGCCTGTGCGACAATGAAATTGTCTTCTTCATCCGCCGCGAGATACACGACATCGTCCGTGACACGCGGATTCTTCGGATCCTCGGATTTATCGACCACGCGGTAGGGCGCCTCGATAAAGCCGTAGGGGTTGATGCGCGCGTAGCTCGCGAGCGAGTTGATGAGGCCGATGTTCGGACCTTCTGGGGTCTCGATCGGGCACATTCTGCCGTAGTGGGTGTAGTGGACATCTCGAACCTCGAAACCTGCGCGGTCTCTCGAGAGACCGCCCGGGCCGAGGGCCGAGAGTCTTCTCTTGTGCGTGAGCTCCGAGAGCGGGTTGTTCTGGTCCATGAACTGCGAAAGCTGAGAGGAACCGAAGAACTCTTTGACCGCCGCTGTGACCGGCTTGATGTTGATCAGGGACTGCGGCGTAATCTCGCTGATGTCCTGGGTCGTCATGCGCTCTCTGACCACGCGCTCCATGCGGGACAGACCGATGCGGTACTGGTTCTGCAGGAGCTCGCCGACCGCGCGGATGCGGCGGTTGCCGAGGTGGTCAATGTCATCGATCGAGCCGATACCCTCTTCGATCTGCATGTTGTAGTTGATCGAAGCAAAAATATCTTCCTTCGTGATGTGCTTCGGAATCAGGC
This sequence comes from Stomatobaculum longum, assembly GCA_000242235.1. Classification (GTDB taxonomy): domain Bacteria; phylum Bacillota; class Clostridia; order Lachnospirales; family Lachnospiraceae; genus Moryella; species Moryella longum. The sequence continues at coordinate 70,198 of JH590863.1, read as the reverse complement.
GATCCACATGCCGCTTCACGTACTTCTTGACGTCGACCTTGTTCTCCTCGGCCTCCTTCAGGACTTCCATGAGCGCCGGATAGTAGACCGGCTCCACAATGCCGTACTCGGTCGGATTCTCCATATCGACATAGTTGCGGATATCGACCATGAGGTTCGAGAGCACTTTCAGCGCGCGCTCGGGCGTGCTCGTGCCCTTCACCATCACATACGGAATGCCCGCGTCCTGAATCTCGGTCGCGAGTTCTCTCGTGATCACCGTGCCGCTCTCCGCGAGAATCTCGCCGGTGTTCGGATCCACGGCATCCTCTAAGAGCTCCTTGCCGACCACGCGGTTCTTTAAGTGGAGCTTCTTATTGAATTTGTAGCGACCCACGCGCGCAAGGTCATAGCGGCGTGCATCAAAAAACATCGAATGTAGCAGGCCTTCCGCCGACTCGACCGAGAGCGGCTCGCCCGGACGAATCTTGCGGTAGAGCTCGAGGAGACCGTCGTTGTGATTCTCGGTTGAATCCTTCAGGAAGCTCGCCTCGAGCTTCGGCTCATCGCCGAACAGATTCTTGATGTCATCGTTCGAGCCGAGGCCGAGCGCGCGGAGCAGCACCGTGACCGGCACCTTTCTCGTTCTGTCGACGCGGACATTAAACACGTCGTTCGAGTCGGTCTCGTACTCGAGCCATGCGCCGCGGTTCGGAATCACCTGGCAGAAGTAGCATTCCTTTCCGACCTTATCGTGTTCAATCGTATAGTAAATACCGGGGGAACGAACCAGCTGGCTTACGATGACGCGCTCTGCGCCGTTGATGACAAAGGAACCGGTGTCCGTCATGAGAGGCAGATCGCCCATGAAGACTTCGTGCTCCTTGTGCTCGTCCTTATCCTTATTGTACAGCCGCACTTTGACCTTCATCGGGGCTGCATATGTGGCATCCCGCTCCTTGCACTCCGCAATGCTGTACTTTGCCTCATCGCGGTAGAGCTGAAAATCCACAAAATCCAGACTGAGGTGTCCGGCAAAATCCTCAATGGGGAAAATATCGCGGAATACCTCCCGCAATCCCTCTCCCAGGAACCAGTCGTAAGAATCCTTCTGGATCTCTATGAGGTTCGGCATCTGCAAAACTTCCTTCTGGCGGGAGAAGCTCATGCGAATGCCCTTTCCGGCTTTAATCGGACGCATATTGCTTTTTTCCATGTACGTTATCACCCCTATACTTGAAAGACCAATGGTTACCCGTGCGGATTAAGGCCCAAAGGGCATACTTCGCCCTAAAGGCCTACGAGTCCACAATAGTGCAAACTTCATCCTAACATTCCGATTGCAAGCTGTCAAGCGACAGTCTTGCGTATTTTTTCCGACTCTGCTATACTTTTGAAGCGTCCCTTTATTTTCAGGATAGACGTAAAACCAAAATTGACGGGGGATTCCAGACAATGATGAATACCGTACTCACGGTACTGCTCGTGCTCCTTGTGATCGCGGCAGTCGCACTTGCCGTACTTTATTTTGTCGGCAGGCGCTTACAAGAGAAACAGGCGGCTTCGCAACCGGCCTTCGAGGCGGCCAAGCAGCTCGTCACGATGTTGCCGATAGACAAAAAGAAAGTCAAGCTGAAAGACGCCGGCTTTCCGAAACTGGTCTGGGAGCAGACCCCCTTCTATCTCCGCTGGATGAAAGTCCCGGTCGTGAAGGCAAAGGTCGGCGCAAAGATTATCACCCTGATGGCGGATGAGACAGCCTTCCGGCAGCTCCCCCTGAAGCAGGAGTGCAAGGTCATTGTGAGCGGCATCTACATCGTCGAGGTGAAGGGCGTGCGCGGCGGCGCGGTTCCCGCAATCCCGAAGAAGCGCTCCCTCTTAGACCGCATTCTTCACAGAAAATAATACAAAAAACAGCAGGCGCGAAAGCGCCTGTTTTTTTGTGCCTGTCATTCAGATTTCGTCCGGCATACCCTCTCTCGCGCGCACTTCGACCTTCATCTCGCAGTCTTTCAGAAACGCATCGCCGACATCCATCGCGTAAATCAACTCCGCCGTGATACAGTTCTCCGTGACCGTGACGCGGAAATCCGAGGTGCTGATGCCGATCAGAAATGTGCCGTAGGGCGTCCGGTAGTTGCAGCGCGTGCGCTCCGCGCTGTTTAAGAAACAGAGTTCCGCCGTACAGCCCCCGCGCTTTTCAATGCGCATCGAGCTGCCGTCGATTCGCAGCGTGTTTTTCGTGCCGAAACTCTCCTCCTCCGCGGGCTCCTCATAGACAATTTCATGGATGCCCTCATCCGTGCAGCGGTAGGTCCCCGGCACCAGGAGTTCCACGTCTTCGCTCTCGCTCTCGCCGCCAATCAGATGCTTGCCGCTGATGGTCACCAGCACATCTTCCGTCATGGCTCTCCCTCCCGTCAATATTCTTCGATTTCGATTTTTTTCGCCTCCAGGTGTTCCGTCGGCAAAATGGAGTTGGCAAAATCCCGAAAATTCTCGGCGAGATCGCTCACATAGAAGCGATACTTGCCCTCCATGTTTCCGTCCCCCGGGTTTAAGAGCTTTTCCCGCGCAAGGATGTCCCGGAGTTCCGTTGCGGTCTCATAGGCCGGATTCACGAGCGTCACTTCCTCGCCCATGACGCGCCCGATCGTACTCCGGAGCAGCGGGTAATGTGTGCAGCCGAGCACCAGGGTGTCGACATACTTCTCCTTCAGTTCCTGCAGATAGCGCGCCGCCATTTCGTCTGTCACGCTGTCGTGAAGGAGTCCCTCCTCGACGAGCGGTACAAACATGGGGCAGGCCTTCTGGAACACGCGGATGCCCGGCGAAATGCTCTGAATAACCTTCGGATAAATTTCGGAGTTGACCGTGCCGCGCGTGCCGATCACGCCGATGCGCCCGTTTTTTGTGGCGCGCACCGCGCTCAGGGCGCCCGCGTAAATCACCCCGATCACCGGGATTTCATTTTCCTCCGCCAGCGTCTTTAAGGCGTGAGAACTCGCCGTGTTGCAGGCAATCACAATTGCCTTCACACCCTTCGTCTTTAAGAAGCGCACAATCTGGCGCGAAAAGCGTATGATTGTGTCCCGCGACTTTGCGCCGTAGGGCAGCCGCGCCGTGTCACCGAAGTAGACCATGCGCTCGTCCGGAATCTGGCGCATTAATTCTCTGACGACCGTGAGCCCGCCGATGCCGGAGTCAAATACGCCGATCGGAGCGCGCGCGTCGATGGTAAACTTCTCGCGGCGCTCCCGCTTCGGCACATAAAGTTTGACCGGGTCCTGCTCGTCAAATATCTCGCCGTCCATTCAGGCCTCTCTCTCAAACGCGAGCTCCATGAGCTCTTTCACGAGCGTCTTCTTGTCCTTGCCGCGCGCCGCAAAGAGCATCGGATACATGCTGATGGCCGTGAAGCCCGGCATGGTATTGATCTCGTTGAAGATGACCTCTCCCGCCGCCGTCACAAAGAAGTCGACGCGGGACAGACCGTAGCCGTCGAGCGCATCAAAGATGCGGATTGCCGATTGGCGCACTTCCTCCGCGCTGCCCTCCGGAAGCTCCGGATCCACAACGGTCTTCGACTCCGCATTGTAGTACTTCGCGTCGTAGTCATAGAAATCGGCCGCCGCGAGAATTTCGCCGACACCGCTCGCCTGTACCGGGCGTGCGCCGCCGCCGAGCACCGCACACTCAATCTCGCGCCCCACAATGCACTCCTCGATCAGAATGCGGCTGTCAAAGCGCGCCGCCTCACGGAGCGCCTCCGCGAGCTCCTCTCTCTTGTGCACCTTGGTCACACCGCAACTTGAGCCCGCATTGCAGGGTTTCACGAAAACGGGGTAAGAAAAGCGATCCTCCGTTCGGTCAATGACGGCGCACATATCCTTGAGTTCCCGGCTCGTCACCAGAAGAAAATCCGCCTGCCGGATGCCGAGCGAATGCACAACCAGCTTGGCGACGCCTTTGTCCATGCCGACCGCCGACGCCGTGACGCCGCAGCCGACAAACGGAATCCGCGCGAGTTTGCAGAGGCCCTGAATGGTGCCGTCCTCGCCGTAGAGACCGTGCAGCACCGGGAAGACCAGATCGATCTTCACGCGGGTAATCGCAGCCTGCTCATGAATCATGAGGCACTGCTCCGTTGCGTCCGGCGAGAGCACGGCGCCAACCTTCGACTCTCTCCAGCTGCCGTCCTCGATGTCCTCGACGCGGTTCACCTTGACCCAGTGTCCTTCCTTCGTGATGCCGACCAGCACGAGATCATAGGCTTCGCGATCAATATTGTGAATGATATTTGCCGCCGAGAGGCAGGAAATCTCGTGCTCCGAGGACTGCCCGCCGAATAGTACCGCAACTGTTTTCTTACTCATCTTTTCTTTGCCTCTTTTCGTTTTGCGCTTTTCTTCTCCAGGAGTTCCTCGCTGAGACGCTTGGAAATCGTGAGCTCCTGGTTGTCAATGTGCTCCCGCATCGTCTGACGCGCGAGCGCAATGTTCCGCGTCTTCACCGCTGTGAGAATCTGCTCGTGCTCGTGGAGCAGAATCTGGCGCTTGCCCGTATCCTTGATGTACTCCAGACGATAGCGGTACATCTGGTCGCGCAGATTGTTTAACATCTGCACGAGCTTGTCGTTATAGGTGCCCGCATAAATCGCGTCGTGAAAGAGCTCGTCCGCCTGGGCGATCCGTATCATATCCTTTGCATCGAGCGCCTCACGGAAGCCGATTCTGGCTGCCTCGAGCCGCTCAATGTCATCGCTGTTCATGCGCTCCACCGCGAGTTCGACCGCGAGATCCTCGAGCGCCCGGCGCACTTCGAGCACATCCCGGAGACTCTTCTCCGTGATACCGGCCACCTCCGCGCCGCGGCGCGGCATCATCGTGACTAGGCCCTCGAGTTCCAGTTTGCGTATGGCCTCGCGAATCGGCGTGCGGCTCACACCGAGCTTCTTTGCGAGCTGAATTTCCATCAGGCGCTCGCCGGGTTCCATCTCGCCCTTTAAAATTGCCTGCCGCAAGGTGTGAAATACAACATCGCGAAGCGGCATATACTCATTGACCGTCATCTTAAATTCTTCCGGCATAGCGCCTCCTTCCTGTTCCGCGCGCTCATATGGTCGACGCGCTGACTTCTTCCGCAGAGACCGGGCGGCACAAAAAGAAAGCTGCTGCCGGAAACTGTTTCTTACCTGTAGCGATGCACTGTTCCGCCTTGTCCCGCTCGGCCTCCGGGAACACCGCAAAGAAAGCCGAGCCACTGCCGCTCATTGCGGCGCCCGCAGCGCCGCTCTCCATGAGAAACTGCCGGTAGTCGAGGAGGACGGGCTGCAACTCCGTCGCCGGCTTTTCGAGCGCATTCTGCAGCGAAGCGCCGAGCAGCGTCACATTCTGTCCCTGCAGCGCATTTTTCAAAAGTCTCGCATCCGGCTGCTCCCAGGGGCGCAGTGTTTTGAGCGAGAGCGCCGCATAGACCGCCTTGGTCGAACTGCCGCAGGGCGGCTTTACGATTACCAAGTGGCAGGGCGGCATCGGAGAAAGCGGCGAGAGCACTTCGCCTATGCCCTCCGCGAGCATGGTTCCGCCGCTCACACAGAAGGGCACATCGGCGCCGAGCGGCAGTGCCAGCTCTCGCAGCGCTTCGTCGCCAAGCGGCAGCGAAAAGAGCGCTCTAAGTCCCCGCAGGACAGCCGCCGCATCCGCCGAACCGCCGCCGAGCCCCGCCTCCGCGGGAATTTGTTTTTTCAGTTCAATCCGGACGCCGCCCGGAAGGCCGCAGTGCCGGAACACGGCTTCCGCCGCCCGAACGGCGAGATTCCGCCCGTCGGTCGGCAGCGACGGCTCATCGCAGCAGAGCGTTATGCCCTCTTCCGCCGTCCGCGTGAGCAAGAGCTCGTCCGCAAGGCTTATGCTCTGCATCCCCGTTCGGAGCAAGTGATAGCCGTCCGCCCGGGTGCCGAGCACCTCAAGCCCGAGATTGATTTTTGCAAACGCCCGCGCGCGGACGCTCTCCCTTCCTGTTTCCATACCAACTCCCCTGTCGACACGCCGTTCCGCATCCCGGGCGCTCTCGCTCAGCCTTTGTATACAGAACTTTCACGCTTTACAAAAAGACGGCACTGAGGCGCGCCGCCCGCACGGTTCCACTGCTCTTCGATTTTTGCCGCGACTGCGCAGCCGGCCCGGTTCTCCGGCACGACGCGTATCTTGGCCGCCGTAAACCCGAGCTCTGTTTCGGCATAGCGAAGGGCCGCGAGCCCCGCTTCCGCCGCATAGCCCTGTCCTCTCGCTTCGGGCCGCAGGGCGTAACCCAGTTCCGGCGGCTCCTCCGGTGAAAATCCGATCAGCCCGAGAAAGCGCGCTTCGCGCAGCTCTCGATCGCGCCGAAAGAGCGCCCAGAGGCCGTAGTCGAAAAACACATACTGCGTCTCGATATAGCGCCGCAAAAACGCTTCGTCTTTGAGCCCCTCCCAGTCGCCGCCGAGATAGCGATTCTCTTTCGCCGGGAGCGAAAAAGCCCGCAGGGCGGGGAGGTCTTTCATTGAGAGCTCGCGGAGAAAGAGACGCTCTGTCTCCGCAATCGGCGCGGGACGGCCGCACTTCCGGCAGGCCGCCCGAAGGAGCAGGCCCTCGGTCACCGCCTCCCAGTCCGTCACATTGACATCGCCCCGCCAGGGCTCATCAGAAACGGTGACATTTATCTCTGTCCCGTCCTCGAGCGAAACCGCATAGGTTTTTGTCAATACTCGATTTCCGGCAGCTTCTCCGGCTCCGGATAGGTCTCACCGAAGGTCTCGACCGTGACGGTCTTAATCTTCTGGTCTTTCAACGGCTTATCCGCCGCATTCGTCTTTGTCGTCGCAATGCGGTCCAGGACATCCTCGCCCTCGATCAGCTTGCCGAACGCCGCATAGCCGCCGTCCAGATGCGGTGCCGCCTTGTGCATGATGAAGAACTGGCTACCCGCGGAATCCGGAATCGAGGTGCGTGCCATCGAAATCACGCCTCTCTCGTGCTTTAAGTCATTCTGCACGCCGTTCTGCTTGAACTCGCCTTTGATCACATAGCCGGGGCCGCCCTCGCCGTTGCCGATCGGGCAACCGCCCTGAATCATGAAGCCCTCAATGACACGGTGAAAAATGAGGCCGTCATAAAACCCCTTCTTTGCGAGGCTCAGGAAATTGTTGACCGTACCCGGTGCGACCTCCGGATAAAGCTCCAGTTTCATGACGCCGCCGTCCTCCATGGTAATTGTTACGACTGGGTGTTTCATTGTCAGCTTCCTCCTTGTGATTGTATCTTCATAAAAACATAAGCCTATTATAGCGGGAACTCCCGCGCTTGTCTATGCGGGGGAAGGAGCGCGGACAGCGGGATTCCCCCGCGGGGTTATCTCGGCGCAAAAAAAGAGAACAGCGCCGCAAGGCAACCCTGTTCTCTCCGGTATTACGATTCGCTGTTCGCTTCGTTCTGTTCTTCCAGCGCTTTCCAGGCTTTTCGGAGCGCCCCGAGCGGGAGACCGACCACATTGCTGTACTCACCCTCGATTTTCTCGATATAGCAGGCAAAGCGCCCCTGAATGCCGTAGGCCCCCGCCTTATCCAAGGGTTCACCGCTGTCGACATAGGCCTGAATTTCGTCCTCCGTCATCGGCGCGACAAAAACCTGCGTCTCCGCCGCAAAGACCCGCTCCTTGGTTTCTCCGGCGAGGAGCAGCGCGACACCGGTGTAGACCTCATGCGCTCTGCCCTGCAGACTGCGAAGCATCTCCGCCGCCGCAGCGCGGTCCTTCGGCTTCCCGAGGATTGCGCCGTCCCGCACCACGACAGTGTCCGCGCCGATGACCAGCGTTCCGGCCGCCTCCGTCGCGGCGACACAGCCCGCCTTCCGGCGCGCGAGTTCCTGCACAAAGCGCGCGGGATCCCGTTCCGAAGAGCTCTCATCGACTTCGCTCGGCTGCACGCCCGGGCAAAGTCCGAGCTGACGGAGCAGGTCCAGGCGGCGCGGCGAAGCGGAGGCGAGCACGATGCGTCTCTCACCGAGGCGCATCAGCGAAGCACCTGGTCGCCGTCTTTCGCGACCACATGGGTCTTCACGCCGAGCTGGCGCATCCAGCCTCTCACTTCAAGCGTGCGCCAGTTACCGCTGTTTAAGCCGCCGCCGTTATTATTTTCCCAGAGCCAGAGCGGTGTCGGCCAGAGGCAAATCTCCGGCTTTACCATTTCATAGACATTGCGTCCCACGCCCTGCTGGCCGTGGTGCGCCATCTGCACGATGTCCGCGCGCAGCGCGCCGGGGTTGTTCGCATAGTCCGCGACGAGCTGATTGCCCGCCTGAACGCCCATATCGCCGAGGAACAGAATCTTCCGGCCGCTCACATCGAGACGATAGGCGACCGAAGAGTTGTTAATCGAGTTCACGCTCGAGAGGTAGGGATCGTTCATCACATGGACCGTGATGTCATCGATCGGAATGTTGTCACCCTTGTGCACGGTGTGACGTGCGCTCTCCGGCAGCGTCTCGATCGCGCTGCGGCACTGTGCGACCATGTCCGCGCGGTACGCCTCATTCGTGTTGTACCACTCCTGCGGCTGGAAGTTGTAGTAGACCGCATCGATTTTGATTCCGGAATTCGGATCCTGCAGAATCTTGGTCAGTGCGCCCACATGGTCCGAGTGCGGGTGGGTGATGAACCACGCCGTCACATGACCGCCCTTCGCACGGAGCACTTCCTTCAGGTGTTCGGTGTCGTGCTCGGTGCCGCCGTCAAAGACCAGGACTTTGCCGGCCTTCGTCGTGACGACAAAGCTCATCATCTGGCTTGCCGAACGCGGCGCGACCAGCATGAGCTCATCGCCGCCGAAGAGCGTGCTCGTGACCACCTTGGCCGCGCCGCTGTTCACACCCGAACCGTGGGATGCCGCCGCCGTGGTCGCCTGCACTGCCGCCGTGCTGCTCTGGTTCGCCGCTGTCTCTGCAGTGCCGACCGAATTCTGATCGACCACCGCACCGCCGGAAGTGCCGCTCTCCGTCGCGGCGGCCGTGGTCGCCGCCGAAGCGCCGCGCTGTACCACATCGGCGCGCACGCTGCCCGCCGCGAGGGTTACCAGTGCCAAAGTCAAAGCCGCTGTGCGGCGAATTAATTTTCTCATGCTGTCCTGCCTCCTAGCTTTACTCTCCGCTGTACAGGCCCGTCCGGTCGCCTGTGTACTTGCCGCCCGGCACCTTGACACTGCCGTCCGTCAGAATGACTTCGTTGACACCGTCATACTGAGAGAACGGCACTACGGCCTGATTGCTGCCCGCCGGAATGGTCATGCTGACCAGATACTTGTCCGGCTTTAAAATATCCGTCTCGCGGAACACCTGAATGTTGACGGCGTACTTCTGATAGAGACCGCCGTAGCTCTCCTCCGAGCTCGCCGCAATCGAGAAATCCTGCTCCGCGCAGGCATCGTTGAACGCGCGAATCAGCTCGTTTGCGTAGCGAACGCCGTCCTCCTCGGTCGCTGCATTGTCGAGCGGCCAGATCAGCATGACCGTCTTGTTGTTCTCGTCCACGACGGTGTCGATGTACTTCGAGAGCGGATAGTCGCTCACGTTGTCTTTGAGGAGATCCTCGCAGGAGCTCTGTGCCTCGTCAAAATTCAATTTGATGTCGTCGTGCATCACGGCATCCTGCCCCTTGCCCTGCTCCGCAGCCGCCGAAGCCGCCGCCGAAGCCGCGAGCTGTCCGCGCTTCGGTCCGCAACCGCCGAGAAACACTGTCGCGCCGAGAAGCGCCAATCCCGTTGTACAAGCCCAAATCCGTTTCGTTTTTTTCATCGTCCATTCACCTCTGCTCACTTAATTCCGCATTATAGTAAATGCCATACTATTTTAACAGCATTTTCCCTACTTTGTCAGAAAAGCTTAAAGTTTCTCTCTTGTCAAACCTGGCGCAGGGTGGTAAATTGTTCAATATCGGAGGTGTTAAAGACGAAAATGAACAAGAAGCTCTCACAGCGCATCGACTGGATGATTACGCTACTGCCCTTTCTGCTGATTCTGGCACTCTGCCTGACCTTTTTCACCGCACCGGAGGCTTCCGGCGCCGCCCTGAATGCCATTAGAAGCTTTCTCGGCGAGGAGTTCGGCTGGTACTATCTGCTTATCGGGCTCGGCATCTTTCTGCTGACCCTCTACCTCGCCTTTTCCCGCTTCGGCCCTATCCGCCTCGGCGGCGACCGCCCGCAGTACTCCTTCTTCCAGTGGGGCAGCATGATGTTCACGGCGGGACTCGCGGCGGATATTCTCTTCTACTCGCTCTGCGAGTGGATGACCTACGCGACCGATGTGCATGTGCGCTCGCTCGGCGACCCACAGGACTGGGCCGGCAGCTTCTCCTTATTCCACTGGGGACCCGTTCCGTGGGGCTTTTACCTCGCGCTCTCGGTCGCCTTTGCCTTCATGATTCATGTTCGGAAGCGCAACAAGCAGAAATACTCGGAGGCCTGCCGTGCGCTCTTAAAGCAGCACACCGACGGCATCCCGGGGCGGCTCATTGACCTGATTGCAGTCTTCGCGCTGATTGCCGGTACCGCGACCACCTTTGCGGTCTCCGCGCCCTTGCTCTCCGGCGCAATCTCCGCAATTTTCTCGGTCAAGGACAGCACGGCGCTGACCATCGCGATTCTGCTCTTCATCTGCGTGGTCTACACCGTCTGCGCCTACTTCGGCATCCACGGCATCTCGATCATGGCAGCCTCCTGCACCTGGCTTTTCTTTGCACTTCTCCTTTATGTGCTTTTCCTCGGCGGCATGCCGCGCTACATTCTGGAGACCGGTCTCTCCTCGATCGGCAATGTCGCACAGAACTTTATCTCGCTCTGCACCTACACGGACCCGCTTCGAAAGACCGGCTTTGCCCAGAACACAACCATCTTCTACTGGGCCTACTGGATGGTCTGGTGTGTCGCGACGCCGTTCTTCATCGGCAGCATCAGCCGCGGCAGAACCATACGCGAGGTGATACTCGGGGGCTATGCGGCGGGGCTCCTCGGCACCTGGGTCTCCTTCATTGTGCTCGGCAACTACGGCCTCGGTCTGCAGATGTTCGGAAAAATCGACCTGCTCGGCATGTATGCAGAGAGCGGCAATCTCTATGAGACCATACTCACGATACTCCGCACTCTGCCGGGCTACCGCTTCGTACTGATTCTCCTCGTGCTCGCCATGATTGCCTTCTACGCGACCTCCTTTGACTCGATTGCCGTGGTCGCGAGCGCCTACTCCTACCGCGAGATGTCGAGCGACGAGGAGCCCGACCGGAGACTCAAGCTCTTCTGGTCCATCCTCTTAATTCTGCTGCCCATTGCGCTTCTCTTCTCGGAGAGCTCCATGGCGAACCTGCAGACTGTCTCAATCATCGCGGCTTTCCCGATCGGCTTTATCATGATACTGATCCTCGCCTCCTTCTTCCGGGATGCCTCGGACTACCTAAAGGAGCAGGAGCAAGAAGGAAATGCGAAAGAGCACTGAACCGAACCGAAAGGTCCGAACAAAAAACCACCCCGACTACGCTGCGGGGGGTGGTTTTGCTACTGCGCGGAACCTTCGGGCGAAGCGGGCCGCAAATCCACGATAACCGGTTCCGGGCGATTGAAAATCCGCGAGGCTCTTGTCGATTCTCTCGCGGCGTTTCCGCGCTGTATACTCCCGCCGCTTCGCCGCTTTTCAGCCTCAGCGAAGTCTGCAAAAAGGCGCCGCAGTCTTCTGCGACGCCTTTTTTGCTTTCGTGTTTTGATGCCGTTTTTGTCACCGCTCTCTTATGCGAGTACCGCCTCGTACTTCTCCGCGACCTTCTTCCAGTCGAGCACCTCGAAGAATGCCTTTACGTAGTCCGGGCGCAGGTTCTTATACTTTAAGTAGTAAGCGTGCTCCCAGACATCGATGCCGAGAATCGGGACAAAGCCCTTGCTCTCCATGAGAGGGTTATCCTGGTTTGCGCTCGCAGAAACCTGAAGCTCTCCGTCCTTGTTGGCCGAGAGCCATGCCCAGCCGGAACCGAACTGCCCGACCGCCAGCGCCGTGAGCTTTTCCTTCAGCGCCTCGACGGAGCCGAACTGCTTCTCAATGGCCGCCGCGAGCTTGCCTTCCGGCGCGCTGTGCTTCTCCGGGCTCATAATCTCAAAGTAGAGATTGTGGTTATAGTAGCCGCCGCCGTTATTCCGGAGTGCCTTGCGGCTCGCCTCGTCCTTCACCTCATCGAGGGAAGAGAGAATCTGCTCTGCGGACTTGCCCGCAATGCCGGCAGCCTCGACCGCCGCATTGAAGTTCTTGGTGTAGGTCGCGTGATGCTTGGAGTAGTGGGTCTCCATGGTCAGGGCGTCGATATACGGCTCCAGTGCCGCGAATGCGTAATCCAGCTTTACCTGCTCAAACATAGTGGGACTCCTTTCGTTGGGTTCCTGTAATACAGGAATCATTCTTGTTATCATCACTATAGCATATTCCGAAAAACTTGCAAGGAGAATTCCCAGTATTTTACTGGGAATTCTCCTCTTCTTGTTACGCTTCTGTTTTTTTGTCTGTCAAAACACCGTGCTCCGCCGCCCGCGCGCCGCGCTCTGCCGCGACAATGTAAATCGGGCGCCCCTTCACTTCCTGAAACAGAACGCCGATGTACTGTCCCATGATGCCGAGAATCAGAAACAGCATGCTGAACATGAAGCAGATCACGACGATGATGGTTGTGTAGCCGTCCGGTGCGCCGAAGCGTAGCTTCGTGAAAATCGAATAGAGGAGCAGGAGCACGCCGAGCGCACCCGAGGCGATTCCCGCATAGATGCCGAGCCGGAGCGGCAGGTCGGAAAAGCTCATAATCGTATTCATCGAGAACCGGAACAGTTTCCGGATCGAATACTTGGAATGGCCCGCCGCGCGCTCCGCAGCCTCATAGGAGAGGGTCGTGCTCCGGAACCCGAGACTCTGCACATAGCCGCGAAGAAAGCGCACCCGCTCCCGGTAGTCGTGCCGCAGCACTTCCGCCGCGCGCGCCGAGATGCCGAAAAAGTCCGATGCGTTTTTCTCGAATCTGGTGCCGCTCAGCGCATTCATAACGCCGTAAAATCCGGCGGAAGTGATATTTTTGATGAGCCCCGCCGAGCGGTTTGCGGTACGCACCATGCTGATGACATCAAAGCCCTCGTTAAACGCCCGCACAATCTCCGGAATGCACTGCGGCGGATGCTGGAGATCTGCGTCCATGCAGATCACATTGCCCTCCGCGTAGTCGATGCCCGCGATCATCGCGGCCTCGTGCCCGAAATTCCGCGAGAAATGCAGGACGCGGATGCGGGCGTCCTCCGCCGCGAAGCGGTCCAGAAGCTCCGCGCTCCGGTCACTGCTCCCGTCATTGACAAAGAGGAGGGCATAGGGTCTGCCGCTCCTCTCCAGCACTTCCGTGAGGCGCTCCCGGCAAAGCGGCAGGGCCTCCTCCTCGTTAAATACCGAGACCACAACGGTCAGGATATTTGTTCTCTCAGCCATAAATTTGAATCCCCGTGCTCTCGTGGGACGGCCGCCGCTCTTCCTTCGGCGGCAACTGCATATAATCCCCGTAGATTTTCGTGAGTACCTCGTCGTAATGCTTCGGAATGCAGAGCGTGCAATCCTCAAAGCGAATCTGAATCCGCTCCTGCGCGACGGCATCCGGCAGGCGGATGTCGATGTAGCCGGGATCGTAATTCGAGTAGTACCACTCCGCTGTCTGCTTTTTGTTGGCCCGCCGCGCAACTTTGTCCTGGAGGGCAAAGAGCTTTTTCATCGGCACCAGCTTTCCCGCGCTGCTGCCGAGAAATACCGCACTCTTCTGTCCGAGGCTGTACTTCCCGTAATTGAGTGTTCTCCGGTGTCCCATCGCGAGCGCGTAGAGCGCCTTCTGTTCGAGCAGCGTATGTGCGCCCGCCTGTCCGTCCGGCAGACGGTCCAGGATAAAGATATCCACCCAGAGATGGTTTAACTTCTCCTCGTAGTAGGCAGTCTCCGCATCCGGGTTCCGCCGTCTCGAGTACTCGTAGATGATGCGCGGCGTGAAGTCGTAGAAACGCCTTCCGCCCTGAAAGCTCTCCGGCAGCAAAAGATGCATGCCTTCGCAGAGTTCCCGCGGTGCGACCTTCCGGAACGCCTCCCACTGGTTCCGCGTCATCACAATATCGGCATCGTCGTCCCAGGGAATAAAACCGCCGTGGCGAATCGCACCGAGCAGGGTACCGGAGTCCAGCGCATAGGAAATCCTGTACTTCTCACAGATTCGGTGTATCTCTTTTAAAATTTTCAAGTTCGCTTCCTGCACTGCCTGCAGGCCATAGGCATTATTCATGAGGCGATTCTACTCCTTTTTTTCATAAAACACATTTAAGTTTTTATGTTGTAACAGAGACAGTGCTTTCCGTATCCGGACAGGATCATGGTAGGAAAGAACCTTGACGAGGGTCTCATCGCTCTCGGCCTCAAAATTTTTTGCGACCGTCCGCATCGCGAGAAAGTTTTCTTTCCGGTAGGGTGCCATGTGAATTTCGTGCGCTGTCGTGGCGAGATTGCCGAGGCAAAAGACAAGCAACGAAACGGCGGCGAGTCGGCGCGCGCCCTGCCTCCCGCTGTCCCGTGCCGCTAGGAAAAGAATCAGCAAGAGCCCCAGCATGCCGACCTGATACTGGAGCGCATAGCGGGAACTCATGCCGTAATTTTCCCGGAGAAAAATCCAGCGGGAGGCCGTGACCAGCAGATGGTTCAGAAAGCCCGAGGCAATGAGGCAAAGCGGAAAGAGGCTCCGCTCCTTCTCTATGAGTTTTGCCGCGCGCCGAAACGCAAGGGCGTAGAGCGCGAGCACCAGAAGGCCGAGTCCCGTGAAGACAAAGCCCGGCAGCTGTCCCGCACTCTCCTGCCCGATGATCTCGGAGGCAAAAGAGCGCACAAAGAAGCGCGGCAGGAGCAGGGGATGCGCCCGCACAACCGTGAAAATCGAGTCCGTCGTCGCGCCGTGTCTCTCTTCGACCGAAAGGCTGCGGCTGATGAGATAGAGCCCGAAGGGTAGCAGCACCGCGAGCACGCGAGCCGCGCTCTGCCGAAAGTCCCGCCGAAAGCGAAGCACGATGACAAGTTCCGCGAGCACGGCGGTCAGCGCGTAAATCGCACAGTAAGGTCCCGCAAAAAAGAGTATCGTGAACGAGGGCAGCCAGAGCAGGCGCCTTGCCGCCTTCCTGTCTCCGGTCTTTTGCAGCAGTGCCTCGAGACTCAGATAGTGGCAGAAAAAGAGCGCAAAGGCCGCAAAGTGCACCCAGCCCGAGCCGTTGGTCAGCATCTCCCACTTGTTCAGCGAGAACATGAGGAGCATGAGGAGCGCCGTCACCGCGAGCGGCAGCCGCTTTCTCTCGCAGTAGCGCCCCAGGAGATAGGCATTCAAGGAGAGAAAGGCTGCGCCGAGCACCATGTCGAACATCGTGCTGTAGTGAAAGAAGCGCACATTCACAATGCGCTCTAAGTAGTTGACCGGAATCCGGGTCAGGACATCGCCGTGCAGGTAGGGTGACAAGCTGTACACATTTTCAAGATAGCTGTTCACGAGGCGGATGTAGTCGGTGTAGACCACATTCACGCTCGCAGACCGGAGATAGGCCGTCAGAAAGAGAAAGCCGAAGAACGGCAGGAGCCGAACCGTTATTTTTCTTCCCATGCCTTCTCTCCTTCTCCCGCATCGACATCAAAGCGAACCAGCAGCGCGAGCGGCGTATCGCCGCGCTGTTCGGCGGCATTCTCCACCTGAAAGTTCGTCGAAAAGCGGAAGCTGTTAAGCGCAAAGGGCGTCCCTGCGACCGTGAAACTCTCGCGATTTTTCGTGAGCGGGAAATGCTGCACGCTGTTTCCGCTCTCGACCGTGATTTCCTCGCCGCCCCGCAGGGTGCCGGGGTAGGTCACACGGAAGTGCAATTCGCCGCTCTCCTGCAGCAGAATGCGGAGGGATGCGCGCTGATCCATCCACTCGTCTTCATAGTAGCCGTAGTCGACCGCGCACTGCAACTCCCGCACCGCCTTGGTCTCATCGAGAAACGCATTGTGTGCGGGGTCCTCAAAGAGCACGAGCATATCCGGATGCACGAGCCCGATGTCATAGACCGAGGCCACATGCCGGACCACCGTGCCCTGCCCGGTGTGCGCCGGATCAAAGGTCTTAAAGAAGGTGCGCCCCGTGAAATCGCTCATCTCATAGCTGTTGCCGACAATCACGATGTCCTTGCCGAGCATCTCTCTCCCGTACCTGCCGTAGGTCACATCGGCGAGGGAGTTATAGCGCGCCTGATCCGGAAAGAGATAAATCTTCGGGATAAAACGGCGGTAATACTGCTGCATCACGAGACTTAACAGGGCAACAACCGAGAGCAGCGCAAGCGGCACCGCATTGTCAAACTGATAGCGGCGCTTCGCCTCGGGGTCCGCGTTCCGCGCCTCGCAGGAAGCCCGCCGGATTCCGTAGAGATAGGCGAGTAGTAGGAGTTGAAACGCATAGAGCACATAGACCCAGCGGAGCTCCACGCGTATCGTGACCGCCGAGGCAGCCGCGGAGCCGATCCAGAAACCGAGGAAAAAGACGAGGTCCCTAAGGAGCTTCATGCCCTCCGCCCCGCGCTTCCGGTACCTTCTCGACAAAAAGAGCTGGTAGAAGCTGATCAGCAGGTAAAAGAGCATCGCGAGGTTCCAGAACAGCACCAGCACTTTGACACGAAACGAAGTATCCTGCCAGGGGCGGCCGCAGAGGTGCTCCGGCCCCGCATTGACCCCAATCGAATACAGCGCTTCGAGCACAAAATTCGTAATCGCCCCCTGCACGGTGAAGGTGTCCTTTAAGCTGGTGCCGCCGGTGCCCTCGGGCGAGACCGTCCCTATCATCAAAAGGCGTATGCCCTGCAT
The DNA here is from genome assembly GCA_000242235.1 of Stomatobaculum longum. Taxonomy (GTDB): domain Bacteria; phylum Bacillota; class Clostridia; order Lachnospirales; family Lachnospiraceae; genus Moryella; species Moryella longum. The sequence goes on along the minus strand of JH590863.1, from coordinate 53,270 downwards.
CAGCAAAAAGACCGCGACGACCGCGAGATAGCGGTACCACTTTTTGTCCCGTCTAACGAGTAGGCAGTAGAAAAACATGGGCAGCAGCACCATGTAGCGCTCATGCGTGAAGCAGTTCAGAAAATAGACGAGCAACGCGAGGCAAAAGTTCTTTGTCTCCGCCCGCCCCCTCAGGTAGCGGTACAGGAAAAAGGCCTGCAACACCGCGAAGAAGACGCCCATGGTCTCCATGAGGCCGAGCAGCTGCCCGATCTGGTAGTAGGCAAAGTGAGAGCCGAGAAACAAAAAGCCCACGGCAAACGCAACCGCGCGGTTTCCGGAGAGGCGCTTGGCAAAGAGATAAAGGAAACCCGCGAGCCCCGCATTCAGCAGAATGTTGAACGGGACAATCCAGTCGATGTGGTGGCCGATGAGTTGCAACTCCAGCCAAGACGCCGCCCAGTAGACAAAGCGGCAGCGGGTGGAGCCCTGCGGAAAGGCATATTGCCAAAAACTCTGCTCGCCCCAGCAGGACCAGGTGTAGAGATCGTCCTTGTAGAGCCCGCTGATCCGGAACTGCCGGTTCACAAAGAACGCCCAGGCGATGAGCGCGGCGAGCAGCAAGAGATCGCTGCGGATATCCTGTTTCTTTTGCTTTTCTCCCATGGCTCCTCCTTGTCTTGGCGCGCTAGCGCGCGCGGTGGTAGCGATAGAGGGCATTTCCCTCCTGCCGTATCACGACTTCAATGCTCCCCTCTTCCTCGAGATAGCGGATGATATCGGCCGCGCGGCTGTGATCCGCCAGAAACATATCGTCCGTATAGAGCGCGTCTATGCCCGCACGGTCCAGAAATTCCTTAAAAAGATCCAGCGTCTTCACGAGATACACATTGCCGCCGCTCCCCGCGAGGTCGGTGTAACTTTGCGCGTCACAGGGCAGCAGGTAGCACTCCGGCTCGGCCGCCAGGGTCAGAAGGCGCATGCGCGGCGCATTTTTCACATAGCGGTAGATGGGCTCGCCGCCGTCGAGAATCAACGTCTCTTCGGCGAGCCGCCCGTGCGGATAAAAAAGGCCGGCCCGCTCCTCATAGCCCGTATAGCCCCGCGCGCCCGCCCAGTTGGTGAGGCAGAGCATCAGGACAGCGAGCAGGGCCGCCGGGCTAAGCGCCCGGAATAACAGCGCGCTCTTCTCCCGCCACAAAAGAAAGACCGTGAACAGAAGCAGCAGATAAAAGAGGCCGTAGTAATTGCCGTCAATCTGATGCAGGCGCTCGAGCGAGAGGAGCAGCAAAACACCCTGCACCGCGAGGAGACAGCCCGGCAAGGCCGCGCTGCCCGCCCTTTGCGGCGTTTCCCTGCGCCCGCGAACGCAGAGCGCAAGGAGCAGGACGGGAATCAGTGTCGTGCCCCAGGCAATCCGGATGTGCAGCCCCGCTTCCCCGACCGGCGTCAGAAACAGAAGGCGAAGGCGCAGGAGAAGCGCAAAGAGACGCGCTTTCCCGGAGAGCTCTGCCCCGGCGTCCGGGAGACTCTGCACGGCGAGCGGATATCTGCCGCGAAAACCGAGTGTCTCAAAGAGGCCGGTGAAGACCGAGACCAGCGGATAACCGGTCAGATGCAGCGTCCGAAGCGTCACGGCCGCAAGCGCTGTCAAGGTAAACAGCAGCGGGAGCAAAAGCTGCCGCCACGGTGTCTTATCTTTCTGTCCGCCCCCGGCAAACAGCGTGATATGTCCTCTCCGCCGTCCGTATAACAGCGCGTAGAGGAAAAAGCCGATGAGTAAGCCCCCCGAAAAGACCGGCGCCGTCGGTTTCAGCATGAAGGTAAAGAGCAGCGCGCTCGCGGCAAAGGAAAAAGCGACACGGCGCTCCGTACCGCGCCGCCGTTCCGCGCGGCGCACTTCCCGCACGGCATAGAGCTGAAATAAAATCGTGATGAGATCGGTCTTCGCCGAGACGCTTAAGTTCATGACGCCGGGCAGCAGCGCGGCGACAGCGACCGGGTAGAGCGCGCTCTTCTCTCCGATTTCCGCTCTGCAGAAATCATAGAGAAGAAATAAGAGCAGCAGCCCGAGGCAAAAGGAAAAGGCAAGTGTCGGGCCGTAACTTTTCCCGAGGTATAGCGGCAAGGTCAGAATTTCGAGCCCCTTCGGGTAAAAATAGACCTGATTCACCGAGCCGAGCGCCTCGAAAATGCCCCTGCCGTTGTCGAGCACAAAGGGCGAGCGGAGCGCATAGCGGAGGGAATCGTAGTCGACTGCGAGATTCAGGCGGCCGAGCTGCACGAGTACAGCCGTGATTGTGAGCGCCCTGACAGCGCTCTCTCCGACGCTCCGCCGCACATCCGCCGCCGCGCCGGGAAGCGCTCTGCTTCGAAGCCCCCCGGTGGCAAGTGCCCGCCCTGCGGTGAGCAGCGCAAGCAGCGAAAATACGCCCGCCAGCGCGCGCCAGGTGAAAAGACCGCCGATATGAAAGCCTGACAGCAGGCCGACCAGCGCAATCCAGCACGCCGCCCCCGTCAGGAAACCGCGATACAGCTTCTCCGCCGTGGCGGCGATCTCCGCACGGCGGTATAAGAGCGCCATGCCGGCAAGACTCAACATAAGAACCCAGAATCCCGCCATGAGCACACTGCACAGTGCCAGATGGCGGAACGCGAAGCTGAGTAGCAGGAGAACACGCGCTATCTTTCGCTGCCCGCTCCCGCAAATCCGATCGACACAGAAAAAGAGCAGGTATACAAACACGGTCTCGAGGAGCATCGCCGCCGTCCGCGGGTCCGCGAACTGCTCCGCAAAAAAGCCGTCCCCGGCGAGGCCGTGCGCCGCAAACAGACTGAGTCCCGCAGCAGCTGCCGCGAGCAGCCCCGCCCTACGCCCCGTAGTCCACATAGGCACTCCGGTAAACGCGCATCAGCAGTTCCGTGACGGGTTCCGGCCACATTCTGCGGAACATCGCTCTCTCCTCCCGCTCCCGCACATGATTCTCCGTGAGCGCCGCGGTCGCCGCGCCGCTGTGAATCCGATAGAGTAACAGGCTCTGCTCCGCGACCACCCAGCGCCCGCTCGCCGCTGCGAGCTGCCAGAGCAACTCCCAGTCGAGCACAAAGCGGCGCGAGGTCGAAAAGGGCGCCTCACCGAGCGCATCCCGCCGATAGGCGCAGGACGGGCAGACAATCGGATTGCCGAAGCGAAGACTGAGGCGCTTGCCCGCCGTACAGGTCGAAAGCAGCGGGAGCCGCAGCGGAACGCGCAGCAGTTTTTTCACGAATTCCGCCTTGCTCCGCGGCTGAATTCTGCCGTCCCGGAGGATGCGCGCGTCCGTCGTAAAGAGCGTGAGATCCGGATATGCCTCCGCCGTGCGGTACAGGGTCTCGGCATAATGCTTTGCGTAGACATCATCCTGGTGGGCGAGCGTCACAAAGTCGCCGGAAGCCTGATACAGCGCAAAGTTCCAGTCCGCCCCGATGCCGGGTTCTCCGTCCCGCACACAGTAGCGAAAGCCGTACTGTGCCGCGAGCCGCTCGAGGAAGGGACTCGGCGTCGCCGTGCAGAGCAGTCTCTCCGAGGAAACAGTCTGTCCGGCGAGCGAGCGGAGGCAGCGCTCCAGATAGGGCGAATCCCCGTAGGCACAAACCGCAAAGCTGTGCGTCATTTGTTTGCGTCCTCCCCAAAGAAGGCAGTCTCGAGCGCGAGGCAGAGGGCGTGGTAAATCGGCAGATGCAGCTCCTGAATCCGGTAAGTTTCCTGCCGCGGCACAATGAGCGCCACATCCGCGATTTTTGCGAGCGCGCCGCCGGTCTTACCCGTGAGGGCAATGACCTTAAGGCCGAGCGCCCGCGCGGTCTCCGCCGCATTCAGAACATTCTCGGAATTGCCGGAGGTGCTGATGGCGAGCAGCACATCGCCCGCTCTGCCGTAGCCGTAGACCTGCTGCGCCATGGCAAACTTCCAGTCGCCGTCATTGCCGAAGGCACTCTGCAGCGCATCGTGTCCCGTGATTGCGATGGCCGGAAGCGCGCCCTCCAGCATCGCGGCGACGCGCGCGCCGCGCTCCCCCTGCGCGCTCAGGGTCTCACGCACCGCAGTCGGAATGCTGCGGCGAAAGGCAAAGCTCTTCATGAGTTCGCCGACCATGTGCTCGCTGTCGGCCGCGCTCCCGCCGTTTCCGCCGACCAGCAACTTACCGCCCGCCGAAAAGGCGCTCCGCAGCACTTCCAAGGCGCGGTAGAGCTCTGCCCGGAGGGGGGCAAGTTCCGTGTAATGCGTGAGCAAAAGCTCCAGGTTTTCTTCTCTCTCCATCTATCTGCTCCTCTCTGCCTGTTTCCGTCTTTTCGGGTCTGTGCTTACAGCTGTAAGGCCTGTATGCGCGCCATCGCTTCGACTGTGTCCTCGTAGGTGCCGAAAGCCGAGAAACGGAAATAATGCTCGCCGTGCGGTCCGAAGCCGGAGCCCGGCGTGCCGACCACCGCCGCTTTCTCCAACAGTGTATCAAAAAACTCCCAGCTCGTCATATCGCCGGGCGTTTTCACCCAGACATAGGGCGCGTTCACACCGCCGTAGACCGAAAAGCCGGCCTTTTTCAGGGTTTCGTACATGTAGTGCGCATTCCGCATATAGTACGCGACCTGCTCGGCGGTCTCCCGCTGTCCCTCAGCGGAGTAGACGGCCTCGCCCGCGCGCTGCACAATGTAGGGTGCGCCGTTGAACTTGGTCCCGTGGCGTCTGCTCCAGAGCGCGTGCAGCTCGACTTCCTCGGTCGTGCCGTCCGCGCGCTTCACCTTTTTCCTAAGATCGTGCGGCACCACCGTCGCGCCGAGGCGAAGCCCCGTAAAGCCCGCCTTCTTCGAGAACGAGCGGAGTTCAATCGCACAAGTTCTCGCCCCCTCGCACTCGTAAATCGTGTGCGGGACATCGGCTTCGGTAATATAAGCCTCATAGGCCGCGTCAAAGAGAATCACGCTGCCGTTCTCGTTGGCGTAATCCACCCAGCGCTGCAGCGCTTCCTTCCGCATGACAGCACCGGTCGGGTTGTTCGGCGAGCAGAGGTAAATGAGGTCCGGTGCCTTGCCCGCCGGAAAGGCCGGTGTGAAATCATTTTCCGCGGTGCAGGGCAGGTAGGTGATGCCCGCATAGATGCCCTTCGCCGCGTCGTAGTCACCGCTCCGGCCCGCCATCACATTCGTGTCGAGGTACACGGGATAGACCGGGTCGCAGACCGCGACTGTGGAATCGAGGCTGAAAATTTCCTGGATATTGCCGGAATCGCTCTTTGCGCCGTCCGAAATAAAAATCTCATCCGAACGAATCTCCGCACCGCGCGCCTTATAGTCGAATTCGACCATCTTATCCCGGAGGAAGGCATAGCCGTTTTCCGGCCCGTAGCCGCGGAAGGTCTCCGCTTCTCCCATCTCGTCGACCGCCTTGTGCAGTGCCTGAATGACCGCCGGGCAAAGCGGCTTCGTCACGTCGCCGATGCCCATCCGGATGACGCGCTCGCCCTGATGCGCGTCGGTAAAAGCGGCGACCTTCTTCGCAATCGTCGAAAACAGATAGGAACCCGGAAGTTTCAGATAATTCTCGTTGATTTGATACATACAATACTCCTTCACTGCAAAACCTGTGACTGCTTTCTCTCCCGTGAGACGCACGCCGAAAACGCGAAAAGCCGCAGGGCTTCTGCCTGCGGCTTTTCTTTTGAATGGAGATGGAGGGATTCGAACCCTTGACCCCCACGTTGCGAACGTGGTGCTCTCCCAGCTGAGCTACACCCCCACGGGATTTGAGCGGTACTACCGTACCAACAGGTAATATCTTACACCCAATCCCAAAACTTGTAAAGCTATCTTTCGTTTCCTTACAATTTTATTTCGCCTTTTTTCCGATCATCTCGGTGACAAGGGTCTTCAGGACCTCAATCATGCGGTAGAAGTCGGTGACATTCAGGTACTCGTAGATGCCGTGGAAGTTCTCGCCGCCGGTCGAGATGTTCGGGCAGGGCAGTCCCATGTAGGAGAGCGTCGCGCCGTCGGTGCCGCCGCGAATGGCCACCGTGCTCGGCGTGATGTCGTTCTTCCGGAAGGCTTCGCGCGCGGTCTCGATCAAATACGGATAGGGCTCCACCTTCTCCTTCATGTTGTAGTAGCTGTCTTTCACCTCTGCCGTGAGCTTCGCCTCGGTGTGCGCGTACTTTTCATTCAGCTGCTCCGCGACTGCGAGGAAGGTCTTCTTCATGCCCTCAAACTTCTCGCGGTCGTGCTCGCGGATGATGTAGCGAAGTTCCGCGGAACTCTCATCGCCCTTCATCTGGCAGAGGTGGAAAAAGCCCTCAAACCCCTCGGTGTTCGCCGGAGTGCAGGGCGGCAGGAGGGACTGGAACTCCATGCCGAGCATGACGGCACTGACCATCTTATTCTTCGCGGAACCCGGGTGCACATTCACGCCCTTGATGTGCAGCGTGCCGGAAGCCGCATTAAAGTTCTCGTACTCGATGCCGCCGATTTCACCGCCGTCCACCGTGTAGGCGACTTCCGCGCCGAAGCCCTTCACGTCGAAGAACTTTGCGCCCTCTCCGATTTCCTCATCCGGCGTGAAACCGATGCAGAGCTCGCCGTGACGGTGCTCCGGATGCTCGTGCAGATATTCGACGAGCGCCATGATCTCCGCGACACCGGCCTTGTCGTCCGCGCCGAGCAGCGTGCTGCCGTCCGTGACCAGGAGCGCATCCCCCTTGGCGAGTTCCAGCTGCGGGAAGGTCTTCGGCGAGAGCACTTCGCCGTGTCCGAGCGCAATGTCCCCGCCCTCATATTTCTCGATGAGGCGCGGCTTCACATCCGTGTCGCTCGCCGCGGGCGAGGTATCCATGTGGGAGATGAGACCGAGCGCCGGTGTCACCGCATTTTCCGCCTCTGTGAGATTCGAGGGAATGCGCGCATAGACATAGCATTTGTCCGTGAGACGCACATCCTTTGCGCCGAGCTCCTTTAAATCCGCCTCGAGCTTCCGCGCAAGGTCGAACTGCTTCTCGGTGGACGGGTGCGTTCCCGACTCCTCCGAAGACTGGGTGTCTATTTTGATATAAGAAATGAGTCTCTCCAATGCATCCATATTCCTGCCTCCTTCGTTTTCAGTCGCAGTTTTTTTCGTAGCTTTTACAGTTTCCATCCTACACGATAGACTTTCATAACTCAACCACCGGGGCCAAGGTTCCGGCCGCCAGTTTGAGATAATAGTACAGCGGGTTTACGAGCTCAAGCGCGCGGATGCCGAGGTCCAGAAATACAGGCGCGCCGAGCAGGCAGAGGAGTAAGAGCGGCAGCAGAAGCGCGAGCAGGATTTCCTGCCGTCCCCGGGTCAGCGTGCCGATTACCGACACAAAGAGCAGCACCAGGAGATTCAGGCAGAGCAGGGACAGGGCCTCCCGCCCCGCACTTTGCATCAACCCGCCCGCAAAGAGTAGCGCCAGGAGCCCGAGACTCGCCACCGCCTGTACCGCGAGCAGATAGCGGAGCGCAAACCGACGTTCAGCCGCCGCGGACGCAAAGGAAAACAGCCCCTTCCGTCTGTCATCGAGAAAGTAGAGCAGCGCGACAAAACTCATCAGCAGCAGCCAGAGCGCGCCGAGTCCGCGGAGCGGCGAGCGGAGGTAGCTCTGCCGCCGCACCGTCTGTCCCGCCGCATTCTCGTACGAGATTAGCTCACCGCCTATTTTCACATCCGCATAGCGCGCATCCAACTCTTGCCGGACGGTCGGACTGTCCGGATGCAACGAAAACTTCTCCGTGAGAAAACGCCGATAGACGGATTCGGAAATCTCAGGGTAGAGCGCGCGGTACAGCACTTCGCGGGACAAAAGCACAACCGCGCTGTCCTCCCGCTCGAGTACCGTGACCAGAGGAATATTTTTGCCGCCAGCGCGCTTCTCGATCCGCGCTTCGAGGTCGGACGGCAGAATCCACGCGGCGTCCAGTCTGCCGTTACGGAGCTGTTCCCGCGCGCGCCGTTCATCGGCGACTCTCTCGATGCGGAGCACCGTATCACCGGTCAGCAGTCTGTCCGCGACCCTCCGATTCACTTCCGGCTGCTGCCCTTCCTTCTCTTCCGTGACCAGACCGATTCGCAAAATACCGCTCTCCCCGCGGCTTCCGAGCCGCAAAAAGAGTCCGAGCAGCGGCAGAAGCAGGCAGAGGAACAAAAAACTCTTTTTTCGGAAGAAGCGCTTTACAAGCAAGAACTCCCAGCGAAGTATCTGTCTCATGCCTGCCTCCTTCCCGCACGGCAGAGCGCCGCGAGCAGAAGAAACAGCAGTGCAAAGAGCAAAAGCCATGCTCCCTGCCAAAGAAGTGCTTCGGCAGAGCTCCCCGCTGTGAGGTTCTGCAGATAGGAAAAACACTGTCCGCTCGGGAGCGCGCGGCTGACCCGCTGCCAGCTGTCGGGAAAAAAGGCGAGCGGATAAAAGCAGCCGCTCACAAAGGAAACGGTGATTCCCGCGAGCAGCTGTAAAAAAGCGCCCGCCAATATCCCCGTCGCGAGCTCATAGAGCAGGAACTGGAAGGCTGTCGATGTGCAAAGCACCGGCAGAATTCCCGGAAATTTTCCCCGCAGGATGACGATGAGCGGCAGGCACGCGAGTAACTGTAACAGAAAGTAGGCCGCGTATTCCGCGAATAGCTGGCGGGTGCGGGATACCCCCTCCGCCGCGAGCAGGTTCCCGAGCACCCGGGAGCGTCCCGCCGCAAAGGGCAGTGCACTGACGCCCGAGGAAAAGAAAAGAAAGCAGAGCAGTGCCGCCGCATAGTAGCGCGCTATCGAGACATCCCGAAGCGGCTCAACGCTCGCCGTCCGGTAAGCCTGATTCCGGTTTAGGACCAGTGCGAGATAGCGGAGATTCAGCTCTGTCAGCAGCTTCTCGTGCCGTGCAGCCGCGCCGTGGGCGTCAAAATAGCCCTCCGCCGCATAGATGCCTCTCTCGGTCTCTTTTAAAATCACCTCTGCCGCACTGCCCGCCTCGCGAATCAGCGCGCTGTTTAAGCCCGCCTCGAGGCCGCCGCCCACATAGCGTATGGTCTTATTCTCGCCGTCGGCGAGCGCGGAGAGAAAATCATCCGGCACATCCAAATAGGCCTGGATTTCACCGCGCCGAAGAGCCGTCTCCGCGGTCTCCCGGTCCATCTGCTCATAGGAAATCGCAAAGCGGGAGCTGTCCATATTGTTCAGCATCCCGAGCCCCGTCCCGAGATAGGTCTCGCCTCTGCCGCCGACAACACCGAGTTTCAGCTTGGCGCTTCCCTCCGCCGAGGGCGAAAAGAGCTTTGTCAGAAAGAACGTGAGCAGCGCCGCCGACAGCAGCAACAGGACATTCGCGCACAGCGCTCCCGGAAGGCTTCGCAGCGCTCTCTTCCACTGCGCCGAAAAATAGCGTCTCATAAAAACAGTGCCTCCGCCGCCGCCTGATTTGCCGGGTGCGGAATATCCCGCAGGATGCCGTCCTTCAGAAAGACAAGCTGATCGCAGTGCGCAAATTCCGCAAAGTCGTGGGTCACGAAGAGTGCCGTGCCGCCTCCCTCCGTAAAGCGCTTTAAGTAGGCGTAAAACTTTGCCTTTCCCTCCATATCGAGCGCCGCGGTCGGTTCGTCGAGTAAGAGAATCTTCGGCGCACGCAGCACGGCAATCGAGAGCGCAAGGCGTTTCTTCATGCCGCCCGAAAGTTTGGCGACCGGCTTTTTCAGAAACGCGGTCGCGCCGAGCGCCGTAATCGCCCCGTCTTCCGCCATGCCTCTCTCTATGGCTTTTCTGTCGTGCCAGAGCAGTAAATTGTCAAAACCGGACAGTTCCTCCATCAGCGGATTCGCCTGCGGCGAAAAGCTGACCAGCGCCCTGCGGCGCGCCTCATGCCCGAAGAGCTCTTCCCCGTCATAGGTAAAGCTCCCGCCGTCCGGTCGCAGAATTCCTCCCAAAACGGAAAGAAGTGTGGTCTTCCCGCCGCCGTTGCCGCCGAGAATGCCCACACAACTTCCGTTCGCCGCCTGCAGGTTAATCTCCCGCAGGACAGCGTTCTTTCCGTATTGCTTTTGAATCTTTGTTAAAACCAGCATTGCTTACTGCATGTAACCCGCGCTCTTCAGCGAATTCTCCATGAGGTCCAGATAGTTCGACGGGATATCCGTCTGACGAAGCTGACCGAGGAAGCCGTTCCAATTCGCGCCCTTCACAAAATTCTCGGCCTCTGTGTTGTTCGAGACATCCACACTCGCATCCTCTGCCGGTGCCGTCGGCTCCTCGCCGCCCTCGCTTCTGGTCGAATCCAGCGCCACGGTCACAAACTCGTTGTCGTCCTTGTTCACCGTCACGGTCATCTTCGTGCTCTTCTCGGTCTCCGCGACATCAAAGCCGAAGCTGAATGCGCTGAGATCCATGACACTCGTGCTGCTGCCGCCCGCGAGCTTGAACTTACCCTTTGCCGTGAGCTCACCCTTCTTCATTGCCGCAAGGTCAAGCTCATCCAGCGTGAGCACGCCGACCTGCTCGCCGTTCTGCGTGAAGGTGAACACACCGCTCATCTTCTTGCCGTCATTCGAGCCGCTGCCGCTCACATTGAACAGCTCCTTGCCGTCCTCCGAGAACGAGACCTCCGACGCGAACTCATTGCCCTTGTTCGGCGCCTTCATCGAGAAGACATAGTTCTCGTTCGAATTCGGGTTCTCGATGCGAATCTCACGCGCCACAATCTTGTCGCCCTCGCCGAGCCAGATGGTCGAAATCAGCTTGCCCTGAATCTCGGTCGGGTTGCTCTTTGCCTTGTCGACTTCGTCCTTGAACTGCGCGTAGCCGTCATCGCCCACAAAGCCCTTGACCACTGCCGCGAGATCCTGGTCATCCGAAGCGGCTGCGACAATCTTCTTCTGCAGTTCGGTCAGCTGCTCGCCCTCAAAGGTCGCCTCGAGCTTGGTCGCATTGACGGTGTGATTGCCGACCGTCACATCCTCTTTCGATTCCTGCACATTCTTTGCCTCGTCGGTGATCAGCTTGCTGTAGCCCGTAATCACCTTGTCGAGCTGCTTGCCCTCCGGCATCTTCTTATACTGCTCGAGCGCGCTCGCGAAGCTCTCCGTGCCGCCAAGCGCCGAAGCCGGAATCTTCATATACTTCTCGGCGAGTTCCGGAATCTGCAGGTAAACTGCCTCGTCCGACATGAACAGGTTCATCGTGCCGAGCGGCTTCTCGTTCAGGCTGAGCGCCACATTCTCCTCGAGTGCGGTCTTGCCGACCTTGGCTTTCATCTGCATGCCGAGCTTCGTAAGCCAGGAAAAATCCGTGCCGCCCGAGAGCGCCTGCAGCGTCTGCTTTGCGCCATCCGAGACGGTAATCGTCATCGTGCCCTCGCCGCTCGCGACCTTGTCGCTCGCGAGCTTTTCCCGCGAAGTATCATAGGCGCCGAGGAAGCTCTCGCTGAACTCCTTGACCTGCTTCTGCTCTGCCTCCTTATAGCGCTGATCCGGCGAAGCCGCCGCCTTTTTGCCGCAACCGGTCGCCAGTGCCAGTGCCGCCGCTGCGCCGACCGCCGCTCTCTTCCATCTTCCGAACAATCTCATTGGTTTCCTCCCTTTCCGCCCGATTCCGGGTCATGTGAGCAGTATATCATGTTTCTTTTGTTCACGGAATGTTCACAAAATATATTAGGATTTTCTTTTGCTTTCTGTAAGAACTACCTTCCGCAAGAGCGCTCAGGCAAAGTCATCTTTCAATTCCGCCCAGACTGCGTCCATGCTGTTGTGCGCCCGGATATAGCGCGCGGCGCGTTCCGCCATGGCCGTGAGCGCGTCCCGATCCCGGTACAGCCGCAAGGTCGCATCCGCAAAATCCGCGGCATCCTCCCGGATTTCCATAACGCTCGCCGCGTCCGGAATACCCTCCGCGCCGATCGGCGTCGTGAGCACCGGCGCGCCGTAGTAGAGCGCCTCGATGACCTTGCCCTTCACGCCTGCACCGTAACGAAGCGGCACGACGACAAGGCGGCAACTTTGGTAGAGTTCCGCAAGCCGCTCGTCCGAGACAAAGCCGAGAATGTGAATGCCCGCCGCCGGATTGTCGAGCGCCTTCAGTTCGTCCGGCACCTTGGAGCCCGCAACATAGAAATTGACCGACTCCTCCGCGCGTATCCGCGGAAACACTTCTTTCAGGAACCAGAGCACCGCATCCAGATTCGGCGGGTGCGCAAAGCCTCCCACAAAGAGCAGACCCTCGCGCTTCTCATAGCCGAAATCGCGTTCCGGCGGGAAACTGTCCCAGACATAGGCGGTCAAGGGCTTCACGCGTATGGTCTTGTCGATTGCGTGAATTGCCTTGCACTCGTCCGCCGAGGGATAGAAACTGAGCGCTGCCTTCCGGAGCAGCGAGAACTCGACGCCCTTCCAGTAGGCCGAGGCATCCCGGTGCTCTGTCTCCCCGGTCAGCTCGTACTCGCGGCGCTCCCGCAGGAAGTGGAGGTCGTGACCGTAGTAGAGGACGCGGACGGAAGTCCGCTCCTGGATGAAGTCGATGTACTTGCTCGCAATGTGCGGGCGGTTCAGATAGACAAAGTCCAGATCCGCCGCGTGTTTTTCGATCCAGTCCCAGATGCCCTGCTGCATCGCCGGGCCGTAGAGCACCTCAATGCCGAGCTGCGTGAGCGCCGTCGTGTAGGGCTCCTCCGCCGCGAAGTTATCGCCGAGGAACTTGACCTGATAGCCCTGCTTCACGAACATTTTCAGGTACTGCCAGGTCGTGCGGCTGCCCGCGTCCTTGTCAAAGGTCGGCACATAGTGATCCACCACGAGGATAATCTTCTTGCCCTTGCTCCGCTCGCGCGCCCGGAAGGGATCCGGATTGCCGTTGTTCTCAAACTGCTTGGCGAGCTCTTTCTTCCACTTCTCCTTTAATTTCTCGGTGTTCTCGATCTGATAGCGCTTTAAGCCCGTGCCCTGCACATCTGTGCCGTTCGAGATGCCCTCAAAGTGAATGACCACCGACTTCGGCTGATAGACCACGCGGTAGCCGTGTGATCGCACCTCAAAGGCGAGGTCGGAGTCCTCGCAGTAAGCGGGTGCATATCGCGTGTCAAAGCCGCCGATTTCCTTCCAGAGCGCGTGCCGGATCAGAATCGCCGCACCGGACATGTAGTCGACATCCTTCACATAGTTGAATTCCGGAAGCGAGGGGTCCTGAAGCCGCCCGTAATTCCAGCCGGAGGCATCGCTCCAGATGATGCCGCCCGCCTCCTGAAGCCGCCCGTCCGGGTAGACGAGTTTCGAACCCGTCATACCGATGCCCGGGTCTTCGTCCATGAGTTTTAAGAGCCAGGAGAGATAGCCCTCGGTGACCTTCGTGTCGTTGTTCAGGAAAAAGAGGAACTCACCGCGCGCCTTTGCCGCCGCCTGGTTACAGTTCTTTAAGAAGCCCTGATTTGTCTCGTTTCGCGCGATCACCAGCCCCTCCGCAAAGTCCGAAAGGCGCTTGGTCGCGTCGGTCGAGACATCGTCCGCGATAATGACCTCATAGGAGATGTCCGGCGTGTGCTCAAGAATCGAGACCAGGCAGGCGTAGGTATACGCAATCTGGTTATAGCAGGGGATGATGATCGAGACCCGCGGCGCGTCGAACTGCGGGAACGAAAGTTTCCCGTGCTCGCGGTAAATGTCGCCGATTGCGAATTCGCCGTCGATCAGATTTCTGCCCTCCGGCGTGCTGACCAGTTTCCGGTGCCGGATCGGATGCCGGATCGCATCGAGCCGGAACAGGAAGCGCTTCCGCTCGCCGGATCCCTTCGGATACTTCGCGTTGAAAATCGCACTCGCCTTCCGGCGGAGGCGGGAATAGAGCGTCTGGTGGCGACTCAGATACTGTAGGGTCTCCGCGAGCTGTCCGTTCTCCCGGCGAAGATCCCGTATCATGGTCTCGAGGTTCACGACATGATTGTCCGTTAAACGCTTCACCTCGGTAATTTTCTTGATTTCCGCATCGCGGATGCGGATTTCCTCCCAGGAGGCCGCGAGCTGTTCTCTGGTCTCCTCGAGCGTGCGCTCCGTCCGCGCGATGATCTCTGCGTTCTGCTGCGAGACAATGAAGCGGTCCAGGAAGCGCGCCTGCTCCTTTCCTGCGACGCCGCGCTGAAAGCTTGCCTCTTCCGCCGCAAAGCGCTTGCACTCCGCCGCCGTGACACCGAAGCGCTGTAAAAATTCCGCCTCCGTGCCGAGCCCGAGGCTCTCCCGCTGCTGTTCGTAGAAGGTGCGAAGCGCGCGATAGCGCACATAGTTTTTGTCGAGCGCGGTCTCGGAGACCCACTCGCAGTCGATGCCGGTCAGCGGAAGGTTCTCGATTTCGGTCTCTGCCGTGCCGCCGGTCACGAGAAAGTTATCGAAAATCGCATCGATGTTGTGGACTTCGCCGCCGCCGATCAGCCGGTCCAAAGCCCGCTCGAGCGTGTCCTCGAGCGGCGCCCCCGCGGCAATTTCGCGGCAAATGCGCTGCGAAAAATTCTCGCCGAGCACATAGGGGAAGCAGGCACTCGTCAGACCGTTTTCCGTCCGTATCTCCGGAGGCGCGTAGGAAATATCCCTGCCCTCTTCCCGCAGGCAGCGAAGCCGCTCGGCAAACGCCGCGATGTGCGCGTTGCCGTCCGCGCTCAATGCGCGCTTTTCAACCAGACGCGTGCCGTCCGCCTTTTCCCAAATGATTGTGACCAGGCGGTAGCGCGCATCGCGGTTTCGGTTGTATTTCACATAGACCGGGCGCGATTCCGGTGTTGCCGCCCCTTTGGTCCAGCAGGCGAGGAAGGAATCCGCAAAGCGCGGGTAGAGCCCGTCGCGACACACTTCGTTATACTTTGCGCCGACATTGATTGCGACATAGGTCGGGAAACCGTAGGCCGGTATCACGCGGGACAGTTCACCCTCTTCCGGAAGGCGGCGCTCCGAGTAGACCGTATCCGCCAGATTTTTGAGCGGCTCCGGGAAGTAGAAAAAGCTCTCCCCGCCCTCCGCGGTGATGTCCGCCGTGAGCGCCTCATAGCTCAGCGCGTTCTCGCCGAGTTTTTGTCCCGCAAAGGCGCGGACGCCGTAGGCATTTTCCGCGGCAATGAAAAGTGTGCCGCCGGGCGTAAGCAGTTTCCGCGCGGCGGAAAGTGCCGCCGCGCTCTCGTCCCCCAGCGTTCCGTCAAAGAAAATGTAGTCAAACGCCCCGGAGAGCGCCGTGCTCTCCGCACCGAGTTCTCCGGACACTGTCTCAAGTTCTCCAGACAGCCGAAAGGTCTCTTTTCTCTCCCGCAGAAAGGCGAGCGCTGCCTCATCCGTGTCGAGCGCCGTAATCTTAAGGCCCTTCCGAAGAAGCAGGGGCAGGAGCCCCCCGTCGCCCGCACCGGCAAGTAAAAGCGTTGCGCCCGCGCGGAACGGGTACCAGTCGAGAAGACTCTCGCGGCGGTCGGAAAAGAGCTCTAAGGTCTCAAGCTCCGGGTTTTCGTCGAGCATGTGCGCTGTATCGTTCCCGTAGCGCTCGAGCAATTCCTTGGCTTTTTCAATTCTCTCGCTCATGCCTTCTCCTCCCTCACAGCCTCAACTTCCGAGTCCATATCGTAGTAGCCCACGGTGTTCTTATTCGAGATGACCGTCAGGCTCAGCACATTGTAAAGTCTGTGGTAGACCACATGCTCGCCGTTCTCATAGCCGGTACAGCTCATCGAGAGCAGGTATTCGCCGCCCTGCAGATTCATCTTCTGCCGGAACGAGACCGTGTAGACATCGCCGTCCTTGACCGGCTTGATGTCCGCACCCTCGAACATCGTATTCGTGCCGGTGATGTCGGTGCCCTTCTTGTCGCGGAGCGTGTAGGTGAAAATCGGCATCTCGATCGGCGCGTGGAAGCGGATGCGCTCCCGTATCGTGAACATCTCCCCCTTTAAGAGGAGGTTCGTCACATTGCCGCGCGCGTCAAGGGTTCCGAAGTCCTCAAAGCTCGCTCTGCCGTCGCCGTACTCCTGCACCTCGGGGTTTAAGTTCATCCGCTCCTTCATGCTCTTGTCCGTGTGCACCTCCCCGACCGGCAGGCCGAGCGCCTCTTTCTTCTGTTCGATCAGGGCTTCGGCGAGCTCGTCGGTCTGGTTCGCCAGTATTTTTTTATAGAGGTCCACCATCTTCCCGGCCTCACCCTGCGCCACGAAGTGTCCGCGGTTTAGGAGCACCACCTTGTCGCAGTACTTGATGATGCTGCCCATGTCGTGACTAACCATCAAGATAGTCGTGCCGTTCTTCATCATCTCCTCCATACGGCGGTAGCACTTTGCCTGGAAGAAGACATCGCCGACCGAGAGGGCCTCGTCGACAATCAAAATCTCCGGATCCACATTGATCGCGAGCGCAAAGGCCAGGCGCACGAACATACCCGAGGAATAGGTCTTGACCGGCTGGTTCACAAAGTCCCCGATATCCGCAAAGCGGAGAATGTCATCCATTCTCCGCTGCATCTCCTCGCGCGAAAAGCCCATCATGGTGCCGTTCATATAGATATTTTCGAGGCCCGTGTATTCGCTGTTAAAGCCCGCGCCGAGTTCGAGGAGCGCCGAAATATTGCCGGAGACCTCGGCTGTGCCCGTGGTCGGGCTCAGCACGCCGGTGATAATCTTCAGTATGGTCGACTTGCCGGAGCCGTTCGTCCCGATGATGCCGACGGTCTCGCCCTTCTTCACATCGAACGAGATGTCCGAGAGCGCAAAGAAGTCGCGGTGATAGGACTTGTGGGTCAGGCTCACCGCCTCCTTCAGCCGGTCAATCGGCTTGTCGTAGAGCTTATAAATTTTGCTGACTCCCTGCACCGAGATTGCCAGATTTTTATCCATGAATCAGTCTCCTTTTTCTCACAGCACATCGGAAAAATGCGGTCTGAGCTTCCGGAACAGGCGCAGTCCCAGCGCGAGCAGCACCAGGGTCACGGCCCAGTAATACACAGTCTGCATGGGGCGCTCAAAGAACCAGTTTCCGGAAATCATGCTGTCTCGGTATCCGGTCACAATGTAATGAATCGGATTCAGCTTCAAAATCGGCAGGACTTTCGGCGGGAAATTGTCAAACATTTCGGGCGCCCACATGATGGGCACCAGCCACATGCCGAACTGCAGCAGAATGCTGACGAGCTGCGCCATGTCCCGGAAAAAGACCTGCACGGACGCCGTGATCAAAGTCAGCGCGAGAATCAGCACGGAGAGCGCCGCGCTATAGTATAAGAGCTGAAGCCAGGTCGCGAGCGGCAGTCTGCCGTAGCAGAAAAACATCGCGATCATAATCATCACGAAAATCGCGTGCACGAAGAGGCAGGACACCAGCTTGATGACCGGCAGCACTTCCACATTGAAGACCACTTTTTTGACCAGATAGTGGTATTCCTGCAGACAGCCGGTACCGGCATTCATCGCCTCCTGGAAAAAGAACCAGGGGACAATGCCGGGCACCAGCCAGATCACATAGGGCACACCCGGAATCGGCGGCACCGACTTAAAGCCGAGCTGGAAAATCATGAAGTAAATCAGCACGGTCACGATGGGCTGGACAAACATCCAGATAACACCGAAGTAGGAGCCGACAAAGCGCTTCCGGAAATCCGCCTTGGCGAGCTCAAAAATGAGCTTCCGGTTTTTTACGAGCTCCCGCATGAGTTTCGTCATACAACAATCTCCTCAGACTCTCAGCACGGCAAGCGCAAAAATGCGGATTCCCACGCAGAGATTTAATATCACAAAGCCGTAGGGCACGAGGCGCTTAAACGGCAGTCTGCTCTGCAACATCCGGCTCTGCAGGCTGAATAAAAAGACCGGCAGAAGGGGCAGGAAATATCTGCCCTGTACACCCTCAATCCAGACAGCGTCGCGGGAGGTCCAGGCGAGCAGCATGGCCCCGAGAACCCCGAAGAAGCTAAGCGCGCCGACCAGGAAGGCAAAGAGCCGCGCAATGCGGCCGGGCACACCGACTTCGATATAGTGCGGCAACGCGTTCTCGTCCGCCTCTTCCGCAGCGCTCACGGCCTCGCTTGCCGCTGCCTGCGCAGCCACAGCCGCCTCGGCCTCCCGGAGTGTCTCCGCGGCCTCCGCGACATGCTCGCCGAGCGGTGCGGTCAGCACTTCCCCGGCAGCGGCCTGCTGCGAGACTGCGTCGAGTGCCGTCTCCATCTCCGCCTGTGCGCTGTCCTCGGCCTGTGTTGTCTCTGCCGCGACCGCGCCTGTCCCTGTCTCGGGCAGTGCTTCCGCGCCTGCCGCCGCTCTCTCACTCTCTTCCCGCTCGCGCGCCGCGCGTCTTGCGGCCCGCGTGCCGGGCACCAGGATGCGCACGGTTTCTCCCGTGCTGTCGGCGACGGTCAGGCAGAAGAGCCCGAGCGCAAAGAACAGCGTCTGTAACCCGGATGCGCCGAGCAGCGGATCCAGATTGCCGAGTTTCGTCCCTATCATCTCGCCGCCCCAAGTCAGAATGCAGGCCGAGAAACTGTTCAGCAGCATGCGGAGCGTGAACAGGGGGTGCGAGAAGAGTTCCGCGGCCGTAAAGCCCGCGTGGCGCAGATCGGCGCTCACATTGCCCGTCTGCGCCGCAACCGCCGGGAAGAAATAGGCCTCCAATACGTCCGCATTGACCGCGAGCACCGCCGCAATCAGCGAGAGCAGAAGAATCAGGAAGCAGAGCAGCTTTTTGCCGCCCCCGCCGAACACGCGCGCCGGCACGAGCCAGAGTAAGAGAATCAGCGGCGCATAGACCAGCTTGCAGGGGCCGAAGAGCGCCGCGAGCGCGCAGAGCGCAAACAGTTCCCGCGCGCGGATTTCCTCCGCGCCGTAAGCGAGCTTAAAAATGAGCGCCGTGAAGAGAAACACGGTTCCGATTAAACCCGCGTCATAGGAGAGCGAGGCCGCGAGACTCACGCTCATCGGCAAAAGTCCCGCCGCCGCAAACCAGCCCTTGCCGAGCGGCGTCGTTCTGACCGCGAGCGCGGTCAGCGCGACATAGCAGCAGAGATTTAAGAATTTGCCGAGGAACAGAAGTCCCATGGTTCCGAGCCCGAGTGCGCGCGCAATCGAAAAGCCGATGGCCTGCGGCAGGTAGAAGACCGGCGTCGTGTGCACATCCGGAATCGCCGAGGCGACCGGTTTTGTCGAAAAGGCATAGCGCTTATCCCAGTCCTTGACGGCGCGATAGGTGGTCTGCTTGACCGGATTGCCGAGCACTTCCGGCACGCTCTCCTCGTCGTCCGGCACCAGCGGCGTCTTGACGCCGTTCATATCTTCGAGCGGATAGTCGACGGCGCGAACCGCCGTGAGTCCGGCCGGGCGAATCAGCGGATCCTCGAGCATCATGTTCGAAGAAATGCGATAAGCAGTGCTGTAGTGGCTCAGCTCATCGGGCGCCGAGAGTCCCGGCATCACCGCGAGGTACAGGACCCCGAGCACCATCGCCGAAAAGGCATAGGCGCGGTACATGCGGTCTCCCTTCCGGCTCCAGAGCAACGCGGCAAAAAGCGCCGTGATGACGGAAGCCGGAAACAGGAGCTCGTAGAGGACAAAGAGCAGATTGTCCTCGAACTGTGCCGCCGCATTCAGCGCGGAAACTGCGCCGTAAAGGCCGCAGATGACAACCAGAAAAATGCCGCAAAGGAAAAACGGCAGCGTCCGCACGGCTTTCTCATTGTTCCGATTCATGATTCCCCCCGTTCTGTCGGTTCAGACTCTCCTGCTGTTCCTCTTCCCGAAAGCGCTCCCTGAGCGCCATGGTCTGCGCGAGCGAACTCAGCTTTTCCTCGAGCAGTGAGACCTTCAGGCTCAGCGCAAAGACTTTCATGAAGAGTAAGGCAATGACCAGCAAAAACAGAAGATTTGCCGGTGACTGCACGCCAAACAATTCCGTCAATTTGTAAAGAATGGGCGGAAAGGCCGCGAGCAGAATGAAGAGCAGCGCGCAGAGCACCCAGAAAACACTGTCTTCGATCTGCATCTTCGACTTGCGAATCCGCGCCAGCACCACGGCACCCGCGAGCAGCGATACCGCCAGTAAAAACAGTCTCAGTCCGACACTCATGTCTCTTTCCCTCCGCCGCGCCGTTGTTCCGCCCGGAAGCTCTGAATCAACAGAATCGAGAGCAGCATGCGCGTCATGTAGCGCACGGAAATCCAGGGAGTCAGGTAACTGGTCCCCGCCGTCCGGAGATCCATCTCCGCCTGAATTTCCCGGAACCTTACACCGTTCTTCGCAAGAAACGAGAGCGTATCCGGCTCCGGCGGGTAGTTAATCTGCCGCGAGAAGAGCTCTATCATGCGGCGGTTGTACATCCGCATGCCCGAAGTCGGATCCTCGATGCGCACGCCCGAGGCGAGGCGTATGGCCGCCGTAATCATGCGGCTCCCGAGCATGCGGAGCGTGCGCGGCTTTTTCTCCGTCACAAAGCGGGACGCAATCACAATTTCGGCGCCCGCCTTGATTTCCTCGTACATCGCGGGGATGTACTCCGCCCGGTGCTGCCCGTCGCCGTCAAACTGAACCGCGGCGCGGTAGCCCTTTTCGTCGGCATAGCGCATCCCCGCGCGAAACGCCCCGGCAAGTCCCAGATTGACCGGCAGATAGAGCGCGCGGTAGCCGTTCGCGCGGAGTATCTTTGCGGTGTCGTCGGAGGAACCGTCGTTCACGACCAGATAGTCCGCCTCCGGGAGTTTCTTTCGACAGCCTTCCACGACGCGCTCTATGCTGCCCGCCTCGTTGTAAGCCGGAATAATGACCAGGATTTCTTTCATGCACACTTCTCCCAGTAACTGCGGTTCATCGTACAGCGCGCTCTGAGCCACTTCGGCAACAGGCGGTAGCGCTTGCCGAGCGCATAGCCGAAATACTTTGCCGCGCTCAGCGCAAAGAGCCGCGGAATTTCACGCCCCTCGCCCTGCCGCTTTAAAAAGCGCGCCGTGCGCCGCACCATGCGTATGCCCTCCGCCTCACTTTTCAGATCGGCGAAAATTTCGGGGTGCTCCGCCTGCGAGACCGCGAGGTCAAAGTTCCGGTGAAACTGCTGCGCCGGGGTATAGCAGTGCGAGTGATAGACCCGCGCATCCGCGCAGTAGGCGAGGGTCCCGCCGCTCTGTAAGAGCCGCGCCGCGTAAATCATATCCTCGTTAAAAATCGCGCGGGGCGGGAAACCGCCGAGCGCATCAAAGCGCGCGCGGACATAGGCCGCGCAGACATTCGAGGCAAAATAGGTCTTGATGCCGAGCTTCTCTTTGTCCGCCTCGGTCTTCAGAAAAGACTGGTCGCCGTAGTTATAGCGCCGCGTGAATTTCTCGAGAATGTCCGCGTCCGGGCTCGCGACCTGACGGCCGTAGCTCATCTCGGCCTTGCCGTTCACGAGCGGAAACAGCAGGCGCTCGAGGAGCTTGTCGTCACAGGGGACGGCGTCCTGCGTCATCATCACAAAGTAAGGCGTCTCCGAAAATAAGACACCCGTATTCCGCGTCCCGCCGTGGTCAAATTCTGCCTTGGAGAGATGATGAATCTCACAGCGCTCCGAGATGCCGAGTGTCTCAAGCCGCCCCTCGGCCCCGGCGGCGTCCCAGTAGGCGCGCTCCGTATTCATGAGAATAATCCTGTGCAGCGGAATGCTCTGACAAGCAAGCTGTGCGAGCAGCTGAAAGAAGCGCTCGTCCGGGCGATAAACCGGAATAATCACATCGAGTTCTGTCTCTCCCATTATTAAGCTTCCCCCCTGAATTTACTGTCCTGCCGAAGCGCCTGCGCGGTTGAAATCGCAAAGAGCAGCGTGAGTAAGAGCATCATGCCGCAATATGAGAGCGCCGCGCCGCGCATACCGAAGCGCTGCACCCCCTGCTCCGCGCTGAGCCAGGCGAGTCCCGTCCCGAGCACATAGATGAGAAAAATCAGTCCCTGCCGCTCGAGAATCACCAGACAATAGTATAACAGATTTAAGAGCGCATAAAAGCCGCCGCCGAGAATCACGAGTAAAAGTTCCGTCCTGAGCCCCCGGAGCGCTTTTCCTGCCTCTACGCCGACTAGGAGAGATAGCACCGGGATGCCGAGCAGCCAGGCAAGCCCTGCGCCAAATAAGGTCAGCACGAAAATCAGACCGCCGATTTTCGCGACCGTCGCCTGAAACGCTGCCTTATCGCCCCGCTCCCGCTGCTCGGAGAGCAGGGTCAGCACCGGGCGTATCACAAAGTTCGCCATGAGATTGATGACGGAGGTCGGAATGAAAATCGTCGTATAGTAGCTGTTGTCCGCCGCTGTGAGATAGCGGTTCACTGCATATTTACTCGCCGCAAAGATATAGAGATCCAGAAACGCGCCGAGAAACAGCCAGCGGCTCTTGGCGAAGAGATGCCGGATATACCCTCTCCGGCGTTCCGTTCTCACATTCGGCAGGCAGGAAAGCGGCGCGACGCAGCAGAGCAGGATCATGCCCGCCTGCCCGATGAGGGCGCCGAGGCAGGCGGCAACCAGCGAGCGCGTCACAAAGAGCAGCGCCAAAAAGACCGCGACACTACCGAGTGTCCGGAACGCATTGCTCTTTCCGGCGAGATACAGTCTCCCCTGCCGCTGAAATTCCGAATCATAGCAGTCGGCAAAGCCGTCCAGAATTTTATAACCCGCGGTCAGAAAGAGCACAGTCCGCGCCTCACCGGACGCACTGAACAGAAAGCCGTAGCCGAGTGTCGAAAGCACTGCCGCCGCGCAGCTGAGTAACCGGAACGCCCGGTACTCGCCGAAGGTCGCCTGCTCTCCCGCATCCGTCACCTGCACCGGCCGCATGCCGAAGTAGGCGACAATGAAAATCTGCTGCCCGAAGGTTGAAAAGGCAAAGAAAAAAATGCCGCCGGCCGCCGCGCCGAGTGTCCGCGTGACCACCGCGCCGAGCAGCATACTGGTCAGCGCATAGATAAAGGAGCCGGCCATGTTCCAGAGCACATTGCGCTTTGCGATGTTGGTCTCGCTCCCGATAAAGAAACTGCCGATTCCGTTCATTTTCCCCCGCCCGTCAAAAAGATTTCCAGCCGTATCAGCGCAAAGCAGAGTTCCGTGAAGAAGAGCTTTGCTCTCCCGCAGCCGAGGTAATGCCGGAAGTAGAAGCGCATTGCCCTCTCCCTGAGCCTCTGCCGGTCGAGTGCCCGCCGATAACTCTTGCCGATGCTCGCCGCGTGACGGTGAAGATAGCGCTCTGTCGTGAGCAGCGCTGTCTCCGCGCCGATCCGCCGCAGCCGCTGTCCGAGAATATACTCTTCCTCGTAGAGAAACACGCGCTCGTCGTAGCCGCCCGCCGCGAGAAAACGCTCTATGTCAACGAGGAGCAGCGAACCCGGCACGCAGTCGACCGGCGCCAGTTTTGCGCGGTAGTGACTTTTCGGATAATGCAGGAGCGGCGTAAACAGACGCCGCGCGACCGGCCCCGCCTCGAGGAGGTCCGGGAGCCAGGTCCGGAGCGGAAACGCCGCCGCGCCGGAGAGCACATTCGCGCGGCTCCCCGGCAGTTCAGCCGCTTTTCCGTGGGAAGGATTCACCTGTACCGGCGCGAGCACGGCGATTGCCGGATTTGCCCGCATCGCCGCGACGAGCGCAGCGAGGCAGGAAGCCGTGAATTCCGCATCTGGATTCGCAATCAGCGCATATTGTATGCCCTTTTTCGCCGCGTAGCGGATGCCGAGATTATTGCCCGCGCCGTAGCCGTCGTTTCTCTTTGCCGCGAGCACTGTGACCTTCCCGCCCGCAACCGCCCGAAGCGCCGCGAGGCTCCGATCCGTCGAGGCATTGTCGACCACGATGATACGATCCAGCGCCGCATAGTCCCGGATGTGCCGTATCTGTGCGAGCGTGGTCTCGCTGTCATTGTAGTTGACCACTACGGCCGCTGTGCGCTCTCTCATACCTTTCCCGCCTCCCGCATCTTCCGCCTTCTCTCCTCCGCACTCTTTTTCACATAGCGCCGTCCGATAGCAAAGCGGAGCGAGGGGAAATGTCGCGTCAGGAGATTCATGCCGTGGTAGCAGAGAAGATACGCCTGCTTGCCGCCCTCCGGCGCCGCATCCTTCCAGGGTGTCCGCGCAAGATAACAGAGATAGGCCCTCCCGTAGGGGTTATAAGCGCCCTGCCGCCAGGGTCTCTCATCTCCCGCGTAGTGAAGAATCGCCGGGTGGCGCTTTGCCGCCTCGAAACGCCGCTCGCCGATTTTCCGGTAGGCCGGCGAAAAGACCTCGAGCGACGCATAGGAGAAGTAATAATAATTGGTGATGAAATTATAGGCAGGGTGCAGGGTCGCAATGCGTCCCCGAAGGAGCCCGTTAATGGCGTCCTGATCCTGAAAGAGGCAGTAGGGCGCAATGCTCCCGTAGTAGTCGAGCAACTGTCTGCCGATGTCTTCCGCTCTCCAGCGCGCGAGGTCCACGAGCATGACGCCCGCGTTAAAATACGACGCCTCCGGCAGTATCCCGAGATAGGCCTTGACCTCGTGGTAGATGGTCGGTTCCTCCGCCATTGCGAGCAGCGCACCGCGAAGATCCGCCGTATACATGCGGTGCAGGCTCCGCTGCACCACGGTGTCACAGTCCAGGTAGAGGACACGCTTCACTTCGGAAGGCAACAGTTCCCCGAGGAAAAAGCGCCCCAGTGTGCTCAGATTGAATCTCCCGGTGTCGGGCCGCTCCGGGAAACGCTCTTCCAGATTCTCACAGGGCAGAAGAATCAGTTCCCGTCCGAAATCGGCCGCGAGTGCCTGTAACTTCTCCGCTGTCTCTGTCCGTATGCCGGTGTCCAAGAGATAGACCGTGAGTTCCTCTTCGTCCGGATTGCAGTCGCAGAGCGAGGCGAACGAGACCGCAAAGTGCCGTGCATAGGCCTCGTTCGAGACATAGACCACGTTCATCCGCATCCCCTCCTATGGAAACAGCCCGGAACGCGCCGGGCTGTATGAAATCAGCTTTTTAGTAGAACAGACGGTTTACCGCCGAGAAAATACCGCGGAGCGAAGCTCTCGTGATGTTGCTCGAGATGCCGACACCGTAGGTCGTGCGTCCGCTCTTCTCATCCAGCATGTGGATGTAGGAAGCCGCCTGCGCGTTGGAACCCTGACGCAGCGCGTGCTCGGAGTAATCGAGAATGCGAATCTGCAGACCCAGTGCCTCAGCGAGGCCGTGGCGCACCGCATCGATCGGGCCATTGCCGACGCCCTCAAACTGCCGCTCCTCGCCGTTCAGCGTGTAGGTGCAGACAGCGCGGGTCGAGAACTCACCCTCCTCGAGACCATTGTCCGAAATCACGCACTTCTTGAAGTGTACCGGCTCCTTGCGGTCGAGGTAAGCGCGCTGGAACTCGGCGTAAATTTCCTCCGGTGCAATCTCACCCTGCTTCTCGGAGAGTGCCTGGATGATATCCGCGAACTCCTTGTGCATGCCCTTCGGCAGCCGGAAGCCGTAGAAGGTATCCATGATGAACGCGACGCCGCCCTTGCCGGACTGGGAGTTGATGCGGACCACCGGCTGATAGACTCTGCCGATGTCGCTCGGGTCGATCGGGAGGTAGGGCACCTGCCAGTAGGGATTGTTCCGCTCCCGCATCGCCTGCATGCCCTTGCTGATGGCATCCTGGTGAGAGCCCGAGAAGGCCGTGAACACGAGCTCGCCCGCGTACGGGTGGCGCGGCGGAATACTCATCTTCGTGCAGCGCTCATAGACCTCCGCAATCTCCTTCTCGTTCGAGATGTTGAGATGCGGCTCTATGCCCTGCGAATACATGTTGTAAGCCACGGTCAGAATGTCCACGTTGCCGGTGCGCTCGCCGTTTCCGAAAAGCGTGCCCTCGACACGGTCCACACCCGCAAGCAGCGCGAGCTCGGTCGCCGCGACACCGGTGCCGCGGTCGTTGTGCGGGTGGATGCTGACCACAATCGAATCGCGATTCTTAAAGTGACGCACCATCCACTCAATCTGGTCCGCATAGACATTCGGCGTGTTCATCTCGACCGTCAGCGGGAGGTTGATGATGACCTTCTTCTCCGGTGTCGCCATCCCCCACTCGTCGAGGACCGCCTCGCAGACCTCGAGCGCAAAGTCGAGTTCCGTCCCCATAAAGCTCTCCGGGGAGTACTCGAGGATGATGTCGTCGCGCCCGAACTCCTTCATGCAAGCCTTGACCGTCTTGACGCCGTCTATGGCAATCTGCTTAATCTCCTCGCGGCTCGCGTGGAAGACCACGTCGCGCTGCAGGGTATTGGTCGAATTGTAGATGTGCACAATCGGATTCGGAATGCCCTCGATGGCCTCGAAGGTTCTGCGAATCAGGTGCTCGCGGCACTGCGTGAGCACCTGGACATGCACATCCGACGGGATCATCTTCCGCAGCGCAAGCAGACGGAGGAAGTCGAACTCAATCTGAGAGGCCGCCGGAAAGCCGATCTCGATTGCCTTAAAGCCCAGCTTTAGCAGGAGGTTGAACATCTCTGTCTTCTCCTCGACAACCATGGGCTCCACGAGCGCCTGGTTGCCGTCCCGAAGATCGACCGAGCACCAGATCGGTGCCTTTTCAATCTCACGATTCGGCCACTCGCGCTCAGGGAAATGAACGACCGGGTTCCGTTGATATCTCTCGATATGATACATAACTCTCTCCTTCCGAAATTCTGTAAAACAAACTACTTTGACTCCGATTCCTGTATCGCGGTCTCAGGACTCGAGCGTGAGTCCCTCGGCCGCCAGCACGCCGACAAGGCGTTCGACCGTCTCGTCGCAGAGCGCTTCGCTCGACGCCTCGACCATCACGCGGATCACCGGCTCCGTGCCGCTCGCGCGAAGCAGCACTCTGCCGTCACCCGCGAGAGCCGCTTCTTCCCGTTTGACCGCCGCGAGCACAGCCGCATTCGTCTCGGCCGCCGCCTTGTCTCTGACCGCGACATTCTTAAGCCGCTGCGGGTAAATCGTGACCTCTCCCGCGAGTCTCGAGAGCGGTGCCTTGGTCTCCATCAGCACTTCCATGAGTTTCAGTGCCGTCACCATGCCGTCGCCCGTCGTCGCGTACTTTGCGAAGATGATGTGGCCGGACTGCTCGCCGCCGAGGCGGTCGCCGCTCCGCTGCATCTCCTCGTAGACATACTTGTCGCCGACCTTGGTCTTCTCGTAGGCAATGCCCTCGCGCTCGAGCGCTTTGTAAAGTCCGAGATTCGACATAATCGTCGTCACGATGCGGTTGTTTGCGAGTTCGCCGCGCTGCTTCATGTACTTGCCGCAGATGTAGAGAATGCGGTCGCCGTCCACAAGCTCGCCGTTCTCATCGACCGCGAGGCAGCGGTCCGCATCGCCGTCAAAGGCAAAGCCGATGTCGCAGTGCTCCCGCTTGACGATCTCGATCAGATTCTCGATGTGCGTCGAGCCGCAGCCGAGGTTGATGTTTGTGCCGTTCGGCTCCGCGTGAATCACAATCGTCGTTGCGCCGAGCGCGTCGAACACATTTTTCGCGATGCTGGACGCCGAGCCGTTCGCACAGTCGAGCGCGACTTTCACATTCTTAAACGAGCGTGTCGCGAGCGAAATTAAATGGCCGATGTAGCGGTGGCGTCCCGCCGAGAAGTCTGTCGTGCGGCCGATATTCTCGCGGCGCGCGAGCGGCAGTTCCGCCGGCGTCCCGTCAATCCACGCTTCGATCGCTTCGATGACGGACTCCTCCATCTTCTCGCCGTTGCCGTTCAGGAGCTTAATGCCGTTATCATAAAACGGATTGTGGCTCGCGCTGATCATGATGCCGGCGTCAAAGCCCTCGGTCCGCACCACATAGGCGACACTCGGGGTCGGCGTGACATGCAGGAGGTACACATCCGCGCCCGAGGCCGTGAGCCCAGCCGAGAGCGCATCCTCGAGCATATAGCTCGAGCGGCGCGTGTCCTTGCCGATTGCAATCTGGCAGCGCGCGCCGTCCGTGTGCTTCTGTCCGTAGTACCAGCCGAGATACCGTCCCACCTGATAGGCATGCATCGGCGTGAGCTCAACATTGGCCTCGCCGCGAAAGCCGTCTGTTCCAAAATATTTGCCCATTACGCTTCCTCCCGGAGCAGTTTCACATAGCGGTGCAAAGCGTCCCGCCAGTCGGGCAGCGGTGTAAAGCCCTGCTCTCTCAACTTCTTCTTCTCGAGGCGGCTGTTAAACGGGCGCATTGCCTTTGACTGTCCGTATTCCGCCGTCGTGACCGGGGTGACCTTCGTGTCCATCCCCGCCTCTTCGAAAATCGCCTTTGCGAATTCGTACCAGGAGATGTAGCCGCCCTCGTTGGTCGCATGGTAGGTGCCGTATTTCTCGGTCTCGACCATGTCCGCGAGCAGAACCGCCAAATCCAGCGTATAGGTCGGCGTGCCGATCTGGTCGTTGACCACGCGGAGCTCCGGGTGAGTCGCGCCGACGCGGAGCATGGTCTTGATAAAGTTATTGCCGTTCACGCCGAAGACCCAGGCAATGCGTACAATGAAATACTTACTGAGCTGCTGCCGCACCGCTTCCTCGCCGTAGAGCTTGGTCATGCCGTAGACATTTTGCGGATCGAAATCGCGGCAGTCCGGCTCCCAGGGCGCCGTGCCCTGCCCGGAAAAGACATAGTCGGTGCTGATGTACATCATCTTCGCGTCGATTTCGCGGCAGGCAGCCGCAAGGTACTCGGTGCCGAGCCCGTTGATTTTCTGTACCAACTCGCGCTTGTCGGCATCTTCCGCGGCATCCACAGCCGTCCAGGCCGCACAGTGAATCAGCACATCCGGCTTTACTTCGCGCATCACGCGCTCTACCGCCGCGCGGTCCGTGATGTCGAGCGGCACATAGCGACAAGTCGTGACCGCCGTGCCGTCCTGCACGCCGCTGTATGTCGCCGCAAGATCGGAGCCGATCACCTCTTCGCCGCGACGCAGCAGTTCATTCACGACATCGTGGCCCAGCTGGCCCGCGACGCCGGTCACCAAGGCGCGCATCAGAGGCGCTCCCCATACATTTTCTCAAAATACTTCTGATACTCGCCGCTCACAATGTGCTCCCACCAGTCGCGGTGATTCAGGTACCAGTCGATTGTGACCGGGATACCTGTGTCGAAGGTGTACTCCGGCTTCCAGCCGAGCTCGGTCTCAATCTTGGTCGGGTCCATCGCATAACGGAGGTCGTGACCCGGGCGGTCTTTCACAAAGTGAATCAGGCTCTCCGGCTTGTTCAGCGCGCGGAGTATGGTCTGCACGACCTCGAGATTGCTTCTCTCGTTGTGGCCGCCGATGTTATAGACCTCGCCGACTCTGCCCTTTCGCACCACGAGGTCGATTGCGGAGCAGTGATCCGTCACATAGAGCCAGTCGCGCACATTCTTGCCCTCGCCGTAGACCGGGACTTCCTCGTTGTTCAGCGCGCGGCTGATGACGAGCGGAATCAGCTTCTCCGGAAAATGGTAGGGGCCGTAGTTATTCGAGCAGCGGCTGATGGTCACCGGCAGCCCGTAGGTTCTGTGATAGGCCTGCACAAAGAGATCGGCCGCTGCCTTCGCGCTCGAATAGGGCGATGAGGTGTGGAGCGGGGTCTCCTCGGTGAAGAAGAGGTCCGGGCGGTCTAAGGGCAGATCGCCGTAGACTTCATCGGTCGAAACCTGATGATAACGCTTTATACCGTAGGTGCGGCAGGCATCGAGCAAGGTCGTCGTGCCGACCACGTTTGTCCGCACAAAGACCTCCGGATCCGTGATACTGCGGTCCACATGGGACTCCGCCGCAAAGTTAATCACAATGTCCGGCTTCTCCTTCTCGAAAAAGTCAAAGACAAAGGCTCTGTCCGCGATATCACCGCGCACAAAGCGGTAGTTCTTCTTGTCCGCGACCGGCGCAACGCTCTCCAGATTGCCCGCATAGGTGAGGAGATCCAGGTTGATGATCTCATCCTCCGGATAGCGATTCACCTCGTACTGCACGAAGTTGCTGCCGATAAAACCTGCGCCGCCTGTCACTACTATTTTCATCTCTCTGTCCTCTCTCGCCTGTTTACTGTACCAGATATTTGCCGTCCAGAACGTCTCGCAAGTACTTGCCGTACTCATTCTTCCGCATGGACTCTGCCGCTTCCGCGAGCTGCTCGCCGGAAATCCAGCCGTTTAAGTAGGCGATTTCCTCGAGGCAGGCAATCTTTCTGTGCTGGTGGGTCTCAATCGTATAGACAAAGTTGGTCGCCTCGACGAGCGACTCGTGCGTGCCCGTGTCAAGCCAAGTGAAGCCCTGACCGAGCAGATTCACCTCGAGCTCGCTCTTTTCGAGATACAGGCGGTTCAAATCGGTGATTTCGAGCTCGCCGCGCGCACTCGGCTTTAAGCTCTTCGCAAACTCGACCACGCGGCGGTCATAGAAGTAAAGTCCCGTCACGCAGTAGTTCGACTTCGGCTTCTCCGGCTTCTCCTCGATCGAGACCGCGCGCCCCGCCTTGTCGAACTCCACAATGCCGAAGCGCTCCGGGTCGTCCACATAGTAGCCGAACACCGTCGCGCCCTGCTCGCGCCCCGCGGCGCGGAGCAGTTGCTCCTTTAAACCGTTGCCTGCGAAAATATTGTCGCCGAGTATCATTGCGACGCGGTCGTCGCCGATAAAGTCCTCGCCGAGCAGAAACGCCTGCGCGAGACCGTCCGGGCTCGGCTGCACCGTATAGGAGAGCGAGAGTCCGAACTGACTGCCGTCGCCGAGGAGTTCCTCAAAGCGCGGTGTATCCTCCGGCGTCGAGATAATCAGAATGTCCCGGATGCCCGCCGTCATCAAGACGGAAAGCGGGTAGTAAATCATCGGTTTGTCGTAAACCGGAAGCAACTGCTTACTGGTGACCTTGGTCAGCGGATAAAGCCGCGTGCCGGAACCTCCGGCGAGTACAATTCCCTTCATGTTGCCTCTCCCCCTGCTGGTAGTTTTGGGTGATGCCGGTTCTTATGTTGCCTGCTGTTACGGTTGCTTTTCGATGGCAGCCGGTTTGACCGGATTGCCCGCCGCATCCACCTCGTAACAATAGAGGATGGTGCGCGCGTCGTTAAACTCATAGGAGCAGGTTACAAACGAGAACAGTTTGTCTACGCCCTCCGCCGGCAAATCGCGGAACTCGCAGCCCTTCGTCATCTGATCCACATAGGCATTGAACTCCCGGCGGTCCGAAAACTCGATGCGGCGCTTATCCTCGCCCGCGTCCGTGTAGAGTGCGGCGAGCGGCTTTAAAATATAGGTGTGCTCCGGCGTGTAGAGATACACTCTTCGGTGCGCCTCAAAGAAACTCTTTTTCTTGAAATTGACGAGTGGCGTGAACATGGTGCCGTTTTTCATGTGATGACCATACATCAGATTCTGGAGCGTCGAAAAATCCGGGGCGTCGTCGCCGTCCAGGAAAACGCCGTCATACGAGCCCTCGCGGCCGTCGATATCGCGGCGCAGATAATATTCGTTGTCCGCCTCGCGGTACAGAATCGGATAGTTGACATCGGTACCCGGCACATAGAGCCATGCGACCACATCCGGATTCTTGGCCTTGAGCGCCGCAAAGTCAATGACGCGCGCCGCATCCGCATCCTGCTCCGGCAGAGTTGCCGCCGTGCTCTCTTCTCCTGCCGCCGCCGTTGTCTCCGCTGCCTTGGTCTCGGCCGCAACCGCCGTCGGCATCTCCGCATAGCGCTTGATATGTGCGCTCCGGTCTTGGAGCCGCTTCCCGTTTGCGATGCCAAGCAACAAAATCAGGACTATCAGCGCGACATGCCTGTTTCGTTTCTTCTTCTCGTCCATATTCCTCCCTTGGCGTCTTGTTTTCTCTTCGCCAAAAAAGCGCAGCAGAAGCATAACTGCGCTTTTTTACTATATCACTCTTTTGTTACCACTTCTATATATTTCTTAACCTGCCAGCCGGGCGTAATCCGCTCCGTTATGTCCTCCGGAATGCTCTCGCCGCGCCAAGCCCCGAGGTGCAGCCGCACGGCGGGAAGACCTGCCCGCTCCGAAAAACCGATGCCGCCCGAAAAGCGCGGGTTGCACTCGAGGAAATGATACTTGCCACCCGCATCCTTGATAAATTCAAAGTTCACGCAGCCGATGACGCCGAGTTCCGCCGCGAGCGCTCCGCAAATTGCCTCGAGCTCGCTGTCCCGGAATACCTGCACCGAGAGACCGGCCCCGCGCGGCGTCCGGATATACTCCTCCCGCGCGAGCGCGAGCGTATGCCCTGCGCTGTCCCGGATTGTGTCCACACAGACCACGCGACCCGAGATAAAGGGCTGCGCGAGATAGCCCTCCGCCCGGCCGAGCATGCGAAGCTCGAGGAGCGCGCGCGTCAGCGCCTCGCGGTTTCCGATGCGGAATACCCCCTCCGAGCTTCTGCCGTTGTCCGGCTTTAAGATGAGCGGCATGTGGCGGAGCAGCCACTGCTCTCTCTCCTCTTCCGTGCGGTGCGGCATGCGGAAGGTCGGAATCGTCACAAAGCGCTCATTCCCCGCGCGGCGGAATACCGCCTCCGCTGCCTCCTTGCTCTGCTTCTTGTGGCGCGCACGCTGCAGCAGTTCCCCGGACGGCGCGAGCAAAAGGGCGCCTCCGAGCTGCTCCGTGTCCGCGCCGAGCACATCGAGTTCCGCATCGGTCAGCGGCAATATGCCGTCAATCTGTTCCCGCTGAATCACCGCGCCGAGCTTCTGCAGATATTCCTCGCGCGCGTCACAGCGCGGCAGCTGATAAAACGCCTGCACTTCCGTGCTCTCCGAGAGCAGTTCCGCCGGATTGACATCCGTTCCGACGACATAACAGCCCTCTTTCTTCAACTCCCGGATCACGGCGGGTGCCGCAAACGAGCCGATTGCCGTCACCAATATACGTCTCACTTCTCTTGTTTCCATCGATATTCCCATCCTTCCGCGCACTGCGCTTGCATTCCGAATTTTACTGTGTTAGGCTAAAACTTTACCATAACTATCAAGAATGTCAATCGGGGAGCGAACCGCGCCGGCACGGCGCCCGCAAGAGGAGGCTGCATATGGAAAAAATCACGAGCTTTACTGTCAATCACCTGAACCTGGAACCCGGCGTCTATGTATCCCGGAAAGATGCGGTCGGCCCCGAGACGGTCACCACCTTCGATCTCCGCATGACTGCGCCGAACAAGGAGCCCGTCATGAATACCGCGGAAGTCCACACGCTCGAACATCTCGGCGCGACCTTCCTCCGGAACCACGCGGACTTCGGTGCACGCGTCCTCTACTTCGGCCCCATGGGCTGCCGCACCGGCTTTTATCTCCTGCTCCGCGGCGACTATGAGCCCGCCGACATTCTGCCTTTGCTCCGTGAACTCTTCCGCTTTGTCACGAACTTCACGGGCGAGGTCCCGGGTGCGGCCGCACGCGACTGCGGCAACTACCTCGACATGAACCTGCCGATGGCAAAATGGGAGGCTCGCCGCTACCTGGAGCGCGCCCTGAACGCACCGCGGCCGTCGCAGCTTCGCTATCCGGACTGAGAAAAGCTTAAACTGTAAGAAAACCGTCAGGATTAAACACCGTTTTTTCACTGCGGCGGTTGACGCAATATGTTAAGATATTATGAGTTCTATGTTGCGCTCTGCGCATCGCGGGCTGTTCCGCACACTGTGGCAGCCCTGCTTCTCAACTGTATGAATTGACTCTGATTTCAGGAGGTATCCCAAGGTATGAAATTAAATCTGAAACGAGGCGCGGCCCTAGTGCTCTCTGCCTCAATGACCTTACAGGCACCTGTCCCCGCCTTCGCAAAGGTGTCCGGACACAGCGCAAACCCTGCCGCTTACAGCACTTCCGCAAGCAGCGAGGCGCAGCTCACCGCACCGGAGGGCACGGGCAGCCAGAGCAGCGCGGCTGCCGCAACTTCCGCACCGGCAGCGACATCCACCGGCACCGGCGCAGAGACTTCCGCTCCCGCCTCGACCGAGACCGAGGCGCAGACCTCGGCCGGCCAGCCTGAGATCGGCGGCCAGGCGACGAGCCTCGACGAAACCCAGAACGCAGCGCAATCGCAAAACCCGAGCCCTGCCTCCGATGCAACCAATCCGGACGCGAAGTTCCCGTCCAGCACCGCACAGTACACCGCTACCTACACGGCGACCGAGAAGTCGGTGAACTCCGACTACAGTCTGCCGGGCAGCGTGGATTTTGCGGGCAATCCGGGGCGCGATGACCTCTCCTCGATTTTCGAGAATGCGGGCTTTGAGGCACTCGGTACCGGCAACACCCCGGCGGACCCGGTTTTAAACCAGGTGCAGATTGCGACCTACCAGATGCGCGATGCGGCCGGCAATGTAATCGACGACACCGCGACCAATAACCCGGGCAAGGGTCTCTTCTCGGCGAACGGCTTCTCGAAGTTCTACATGATTCACTCCGGAATTGCACGCATGTACTACCGCGTCTACACCGATCAGCACGGCTGGAGCCCGTGGGCGGCTTCGAAGGAAATTACGCCCTACAACGAGGACGGCGCAAAGGTACAGGCCATCCAGATTCGCGTGAAGGGCATGGCGCACCGCTACAACGATGTCTACTACAAGGTCATGCTGAACGACGGCACCGTCCTCGACTGGGCAAAGAACGGCCAGACGACCGGTACCATGGGCTCCGACCGCTACATTGTCGGCATCCGCGTGGGCTTCTGGCACAACACCGAGCACTTCCCCTATGCTTCGAAGAACCTGATGGTCGGCAAGTATGAGGGCGCTTACCGCGACGGCACTGGCGTTCACTACTCCTCCCACAGCGGCACCCCGTACACGGGCTGGGGCTTCCTCGACAATGTCCAGCACTACTTCATTGACGGTGAACCGGCGCGCGGCTGGCACTATGTCGACGGCTACAAGTACTACTTCAACAACGACGGCTCCGTCGTGACCGACCTCGAGACCATCATGGGACCGCAGGCTTCCTACCAGATCAACTACAACCAGGGAACCCGCACCATGTACATCATGGCGAAGGACGGCGACAACGGCTACATCATCCCCTATAAGACCTTCAACTCGACGAGCGGCCCGGATACGCCGATGGGCAACTATAAGATTTACGCGAAGTACGATGTCAAGTACATGCACGACGATGTCCCGGCGGCCATCTACTGCAAGTACTTAAACCGCTTCTACAACGGCTTCATCATCCACTCGATTCTCTACTACAGCGCAAAGCTTGAGCTGGATGCGATCACCTTCAACTACATCGATGACGCGGCGTCCGGCGGTTGCCTCCGCCTGCTGACCGGTTACTCCTACTGGGTCTATAAGAACTGCGGCAACGGCACCGTGGTTCACATCTACAACGACCCGTGGAACAAGGGACCGGTTGAGAAGGATGCAATCGAGGTTCCGATTCCGCGCGACCAGAAGTGGGATCCGACCGACCCGAGCTCCGGCGAGGCAGCGGCGGCACTCCAGGCAGCGGCTCAGCTTGAGCAGCAGAAGGCAGCTGCGGTTGCGGCAGGCCAGCTGAAGCTCACAGCAGAAGAGCAGCAGCTCGCGGACGAATTGAAGAAGAACTAAAGCGCCTTTAAAAGCGCTCACAGCGACGTAAAACGCGGCGCGGGACTATCTCCCGCGCCGCGTTTTCTATTGTGAATTGTCCGGCTTTAAGTCTCCCCTTACTTCATTGCGTCCAGGATTGCATGAATTTCGGGCTTACTCCGCTTTAAGGAGATGAGTTTGTGTTCCGCATCGAGATAACAGTGTTCGCTCTCTCCGGTGCAGCGGAGCTCTCCGCTTGTTTTCTCTGTCACCCGATAGCAAAGCCGCATGCGCGCACCGTTGTAGTCCGCAATTTCGACCGCAATCCGGAGTGTCTCCGGAAAACAGGACATCATGTGATACTTCGCCGAGACCGAAACCACGGGGCTAATCACGCCCGCCGCCTCCATCTCCTCATAGCCGAGCCCGGCCTCTTCCATGGCCGCGGTCCGTGCCTCCTCAAACCAGCGAATATAGTTCGAGTGGTGCGCAATCTGCATCTGGTCTGTCTCGTAATACTGAATCTTGTGATCCCAAACGTAAGTCTTTCCCATGTTTCCTCCGGCGCAGGCGGAAACACATGTTCTTTTGCCCGCGCTCCTGCTATACTATCACATAGTAAGGCGCCTGGGTCTTTCAATTTTCGGAAGGAGGTCTCGCTTGTCCCGCATTGTTTTTCATATTGACGTGAACTCGGCGTTTCTGTCCTGGAGCGCGCTCGAGCGGCTCGAACAGAATCCGGACAGCGTTGACCTCAGAACCATCCCCTCTGCCGTCGCGGGCGATGTCGCCTCGCGCCACGGCGTCGTGACAGCAGCCTCGATTCCCGCCAAACGCTGCGGCGTACACAGCGGCCAGCCCGTGAGTTGCGCCCGCAGTGCCTGTCCCGGACTTGTGCTGGTCTCCGCAAACGCCCCGGGGCAAAGAGCCACTCGGCGGAGCTCACAACAACGACAGACATTGAGAAACGCAACGGAGCCACAGAGCTTGAGTTCCATATCGGAAAAGCTTTCTTTTCCGTCGATGAAGCCACCCGATCTCTTTTCCTTACGCAGTTCCGGCACTTCCTTGCCGGTGAAACAGAAGACACCGCCGGGGCCTAATCTAACCGACACTGGGAGCGCCTATACTATAAAGGCAGCATAGACTTTGTTTCGGATTCGGACAAATAGAGCACTCCCCGCACGCGCAGGGGTAATCCTAATTTTCCCAGTTTACGCATTCCCCGCATACGCGGGGGTGGGTGGGTATTCTGTATACTTTTTGTAAACTTCTTGCCCTCTGATTCAAGGCGTGCTACTATGTGGGTACCGATACACTTCGGCAATAAAAGTACACCCCTAGTAGTACCCCCCCATTATCAGGGACCGGGAGAGCCTAGGGGTGTTTTTTTGTGTCTAAAAAGAGGAGGATTCTATGATCAGAACAGCCATTATGATTGACGGGGCTTTCTATCGCCGTCGCGCTTATCATTTTTGGGGCGAAAAGCATCCCGAACAACGCGCTGCGGAACTCTATAACTATTGCAAGCAGCACATTGCGAAAAATGGACGCGAACCGGACCGTATGAGCTTGTACCGCATTTTCTATTACGACGCACAGCCTTCTTCACGCCGTATTTTTCATCCTCTTTTACAGCGCACCGTTGATCTTGGCAAAAGCGACACTTTCAAGTGGTCAAACGATTTCTATCAGGAACTTCGCCACCAACGAAAATTTGCCCTTCGCCTTGGTTATCTCGCCAGCGAACAAGCTTTCTATACCTTGCGCGAAAAATCCTTAAAGCGCCTCATGAACCGCACTTTGACTGTCGATCAGTTGACAGAAGCCGACTTCACATTGGAAATCAAACAAAAGAGCGTCGATATGATGATTGGCGTTGACATCTCTTCTGTGGCCTTCAAGAAGCAGGTCGACAGAATTATTCTGATTGCCGGAGACAGTGACTTTGTGCCGGCAGCAAAACAAGCCAGAAGAGAAGGCGTCGACTTCATACTTGATCCCATGAGAAAAGATATAAAGCCGGATCTCTTTGAACATATTGATGGTATACGGACAAATGCTCCGCACGAAAGAGCTGGGGACACCAAAGATTTGCGTGATGGGTCCCCGCAATGAGCCCGCACATGCATGTGCAACTGTGAACCGGCTGCGCAGCCGGAAGAAGCGGCTTAGCGTAGAGACATAAAAACAAACAAAATAAGGTGCCCACAACTGCAATTGCGGACACGCTTCCGAACCACGGATCATGATTCGGCTATGTATCGGTAGCAATATCACCAATTGTCCGTAAACCGTTCTCGCCGTGGATGATTCGCGCGTATCACACGCAAGACAGCATTGACAACTACGAGCGCGGCCATAACACAGGCATCATCAAAACTCTTGGGGGGGCCATCTCGATTCGTTCGCATTCGAGTGTGATATCATCACATAGTAGGGCGCATGGGTCTTTCAATTTTCGAAAGGAGGTCTCGCTTGTCCCGCATCGTTTTTCATATTGACGTGAACTCGGCGTTTTTGTCCTGGAGCGCACTCGAGCGGCTTGAACAAAATCCCGACAGCATTGACCTCAGAACGATACCCTCTGCCGTTGCGGGCGATGTCGCCTCGCGCCGCGGGGTCGTGACAGCCGCCTCTATCCCCGCAAAACGCCTCGGTGTGAAGAGCGGCGAACCGGTCAGCGCGGCGCTCCGCCTCTGCCCGAACTTAGTTCTGGTCGCTTCGAATTTTTCCTATTACCGCCGAAAATCCGTTGCCTTTCTCGAGATTCTTAACCGCCACAGTCCTGCGGTGGAGCAGTTTTCAATCGACGAGGCCTTTCTCGATATGAGCGCGCGCTTCTCGGACCGCAGGCGGGAAGAAGCCGCGATACGCGCGTGTGCGGCGGCCATTCAGACAGAAATCCGAGAGACCCTCGGCTTCACGGTCAATGTCGGCATCAGCGAAAATAAGCTCCTCGCCAAGATGGCGAGCGATTTTGAGAAGCCTGATAAAATCCACACGCTCTGGCCCGAGGAACTCTCCGCCAAATTCTACCCGCTCCCCATACGCGCCCTCTTCGGAGTCGGCGGCCAAAGCGCCGAAAAATTGCTGCGTTTCGGCATTCACACGATAGGCGAAGCCGCTGCGACGCCCTGTGAGGTCCTACAGCGCATTCTGGGGCCGAGTGCCGGGAAGGCCGTCTATCAGAGCGCGCGCGGCATCAACCACTCCGCCGTGCGGCGGGAGCGCCCGCAGGCAAAGAGCCACTCTGTGGAGCGCACAACAACGACAGACATCGAGAAACGCAACGCGGCGACCGAGCTCCCGCCCCTCCTCTCGGAACTTGCGGAAGAACTCTCCTCGCGCCTCAAAAAAGCAAACGTTCGCGCCGAGACGCTCGTGATTATCGCTAAAACAAGCTCTTTTCAGCGCCACACGCGCCAGCAGCGCCTCCTTGTCCCGAGCAACGAAAAAGAAGTGCTCGAGGCGAGCGCCCGCGAACTCTTTTCTGTCCTTTTGGAGGGCGAGGACGGTCTGTTCTCAAAGCGGGAGGCCCTGCGCCTCGTCGGGATCGGCGCCGCCCGCCTCGAAGACCCGCAATATCAACAGCTGTCCCTCTTCTCCCTGCCAAGCGCTGCGGAAGTGCGGGAAACAGAAGCTTGTGCTGCGGCGGAGGCAGCCGAGACCGAAAAACGTGCCGCGGCGGCGGCGGCCCAAGCCGAAAAGCGTAGAAAGCTCGGCGAAATGCAGGCCGCAATCTCCGCCCGCTACGGAGACAAGGCTTTGCTTCGCGGCGGGGCGCTGCTCTCTGCCGAGAGAAATGAGATACCAAACACGCAGATAAAATCAAAACAGCAGGGAGCTGAAATCAAAGAGCCCTGATACGAAATGCGCGAAGCAAGCAAACGGAAGGTCGATACCCCGGGCGCTATGACGGCACGCAGATACGCCGCTTCCAAATCACAAATTGCTGGACGCATCTCGGAATACCGAAGGCTCTTTTGAAGCGGACAGACACAAGATACCGATACCTAACGGAAGCAGGAAGGAAACGCCGATGAACACACCGATTTATGACTTTGTGAGCGATTACATACGCGCCGGGAGAAGCCGTCTCCACATGCCCGGTCACAAGGGACAGAGCGCCTTCGGCGCGGCGCTCTACGGCATTGAGGCGCGGGATATCACGGAGATTCACGGCGCGGATGTGCTCTCGGAGGCCACGGGCATCATAGGCGAGAGCGAGGCGAATGCGGCCGCCCTCTTCGGCACGGCGCTGACTCTCTACTCAACCGAAGGCAGCAGCCTTGCGCTCCGCACCATGCTGGCCTTAGCGCTCTCCCGCGCACCGCGCATCCCGGGCGAACGCCCGCTCCTCCTCGCCGCGCGAAACGCGCATAAGAGCCTCCTCTACGCAGCAGCTCTCCTCGACTTTGACATTGCCTGGATTTATCCCGATGACACAGCGCTGGACAGCGTCTGCTCCTGTCACCCGAGCCCGGATTCGGTATGCGCAGCGTTACGCACCCTGCCGCGCCCGCCCTTCGCTGTCTTTTTGACGAGCCCCGACTACCTCGGCTTTCTCGCAGACATCCGCGGCATTGTTCGCGCGGTCGATGCGCACTGCGGCAAGGGAGCAGTCCCCGTCCTCGTCGACAACGCCCACGGGGCCTACCTTCACTTTCTCGAAGAGCCCCTGCACCCCATGGATCAGGAAGCCTATCTCTGTTGCGACTCCGCGCACAAGACCCTGCCCGTCCTGACCGGTGGCGCCTACCTCCATTTCAGTGCAGAGGCAGCCGCGGAAGTCGGTTCGTCCGCGCGCCGCACCATGGAGCTCTTTGCCTCGACCAGTCCCTCGTATTTGATTTTACAGTCCCTTGACCTCTGCAATGCCTACCTCGCGGACAACTACCCGGCCCGCCTCTATGCCTGCATACGCCGCATTGAGGGGCTTAGCTACTATCTGCGCACCCTCGGTGCGGAACTCTGTGCAAGCGAGCCGCTGAAACTTGTGCTCGGCAGCGGCGCTCTTTCGGGGGAGGAGGTCGCGGCGCTCTTTCGCGCCCATCAGATGGAGGTCGAATTCGCGGATCTCTCCGCCGTGGTGCTCATGTTGACCCCGGAAAACCGGCCCGAGGATTTTCTCCGCATCGCCTCCCTCTACCGCGAGGAAGCCGCTCTCTGGACAAAAAAAGAGACGGCAAAAGAGCCGTCTCTTCGTCTTATTCCTCTGCCGCGTGTCTTAACGATACGGGAAGCCATGCTGTCTCCGCAGGAGACTGTCCCGGTCACGGAGGCCGTGGGGCGCATACTCGGCCAGCCCACGGTTTCCTGCCCGCCCGCCGTTCCGCTCGCAGTGAGCGGCGAACGCCTCTCGGCGGACTTGCTTCCGCTCTTTCTTCGCTACGGCGTCACCGAGGTCGCCGTCGTGCGGTAATCACTCAGAGGCTCTGTAAAACCAGCATCTGGTAGGCGTGATACGCCACCTGAACCGGCGCCGGGAGTAGCATATCCGCGGCCGCCTCAATGAGAATGCGGCGGTTTAAGCGCCGCTTCCAGAGGGAACTCATCTTCTTGCCCTGCTTCTTTAACTTCTTTAAGTCGACAAAGTCGACCGGCGTATTCTGCTCGATTTCCTTCTTGCCGAGCTCTGCCAGAGCGCG
The DNA here is from genome assembly GCA_000242235.1 of Stomatobaculum longum. Classification (GTDB taxonomy): domain Bacteria; phylum Bacillota; class Clostridia; order Lachnospirales; family Lachnospiraceae; genus Moryella; species Moryella longum. The sequence continues at coordinate 12,133 of JH590863.1, read as the reverse complement.
ACGGTTTTCTTCGACCGCCGCCGCAAGATCCTCTTCGGAAATCCCGCGTATGGTCGCGAGCAGTCGCTCCCGGTCGCCGCGGAAATTCAGCGCAATGCTACCGGTCGCCCAGTAAGTGCGGATGCGCTGCACGCCCTCCGTCTTTTCGAGAAGCCCGTGCAGAGCCTCGTACTCCTTGTAAGAAAGCTGCCGTCCCAGAATCTTTACGCGGAGGCTACCACCGGTCTCATGTACCACCTTACATTTCATACTTTCCTCTTTCCATCCTCCTCTCGGCGAGAGAAGGCTTATTTTATTTAGCGAAAACTCACAGAGGAAAGTATAGCATAACTCGGCGAAAAATCATATTTCCGAGATCTTCTTCCGTTCTTCGATTGCAGGCACGCTGCGGATGCAACAACGATTCTTTTTCTGCCGAAACACCCATAAGATGTCTGTGCCGCTCCCGCGCACGTAGACCCGCGCCACGCCCAAGCTCACAGACGCGCATCCGTTCGCCGGGATTGCTCGCTATGCGGCTGCGAATATGGTGTTCTTCTCACTCCCCGAGGTAGGCACGGACTCGCTCCAGCGCACGTAAGCCCGCGCCGCGCCCAAGCTCATAGACACGCATCAATTCGCCGGGATCGCTCGCAATGCGGCTTATGCCGAGCTCCTCCCGGGGGTAAATTAAGAGCGCCCGCCCGCGCTCCGCCTCTTCCTCGACAAAGCGTATGTTCTGGTTGTAGGTGAGGTGGCGCATCTTCATCGCAAGGGAGGCGCGCGGATAGCCTTTCAGTGCTACCCCGACGATGGTCCCGGAGGCACCGCGTTCCTTCCGGTAGCCCTTGGGGCGTGTCAGAATCACCACGTTTTTCTCATAGCCGAGACTCAACATCTTTTTCAGCGGTATCGAATCGGTGATACCGCCGTCCAAGAGCTTATGCCCGTCCACCTCGACAATCCGCGCCACCAGCGGCATCGAGGCCGAAGCGCGCATGTACTCGACATCGTGGGCATCGCCCTTCTCGCAGCGGTAGTAAAAGGGCCTCCCGGTCTCCACATCGGTGCAGACCACATAGAACTCCATCGGATTCTTTTGAAAGGTCTCCGTGTCAAAAGGGAACTTTTCAAACGGCACCTCGCGATAGGCAAAATCCTTGTTATAGAAGTCGCCTGTCAGTAAGAGGGATCGGAGCGAGCCGTAGCGCGGGTCCGCGCCGTATTTTAAGTTATAGCGGAGCACGCGCCCCGGCTGATTGGACTTATAGTTGCAACCGAACACAGCGCCCGCGGACGTGCCGATGGCGCCCTCAAAGACAATTTTATTTTCCAAGAAGACATCCGTGACACCCGCGGTAAAGAGCCCGCGCATGCCGCCGCCTTCCATGACCAACCCACGTTTCATAGACTATCCTTTCCGTGTAAGAACCATACAGTCTGCATTATAGCGAATTCCGATTGCGACTTGCAAGCTTCCGGTCTTTTCAGCCTGCCGTTTCGTGCTATAATAAGCCTGCTTCGGCACAATTCCCGCCGCACCTTCGGCAGCAGGGAACTGCGGCTCTCCGGAGCGGAACCCGCGGCAGCGTCCGCACATCTTGTTTCGTCGTATCTCCGAGAGAACGACAGAAAGGACAACTATGTATACACCCAAAAACCGTATTCTCTACCTGAGCCAACTTGCTCTCCTCGTTGCGATTGAACTCGTGATGAAGTTAGTCGGCCTCGGCTCCGTCCCCATCGGCCCGCTGTCGATGTCCTTCTTAACGGTCCCGATTGCGGTCGCAGCCATCCTGCTCGGACCCTTCGCGGGCGCCGTGACCGGCGCTGTCTTCGGCATCACCGCATTTTATGAGTGCGTGAGCGGAACTTCGCCGCTCGGCCTCGCGCTTCTGCAGTTCAGTGTATTCCACACCTTTATGCTCTGTGTGACCATGCGCATCCTCGTGGGGCTCTGCACCGCCTGGATTTTCCGCCTGGTGCTCGGCGCGAGCAAGCGGAAAAATCTCTCCTTCCTGATCGGCGCCGTTGCAGCGCCCCTCACGAACACGATTTTCTTCATGGGCTACATGGTTCTTTTCTTCTATCAAACCGAGCCGATTCAGGCCCTTGCGAGCGCACTCCACGCGACCAATCCCCTCGCCTTCATTGTGCTTCTGGTCGGCCTGCAGGGCGTGATCGAAGTCGTGGTGAGCGGCATCGTGAGCACCCTGATTGTGAAAGTCCTGTCCCGCCTCCTCGCGGCGCAGCAGGAAATTCGCTGATTGCGTTTTTCACTGAAGCTGTGCCATGAAAGCGAAAAAGAGCTTGTCATCCGCCGGATGACAAGCTCTTTTTTCTTCTGTTTTCCCGGTTCGTGCGCTCACCCCAGGCGCTGCCGTACAAGCATAAACAACAAGGCAGCCATCAAAATGCCGAATTCCGCCTTCGAAAGCAGCTTCTCTTCAAGGCGGTGCAGACAGTATAACGCGGCATCCGCCTCCTGTAACTTCTGCGCCCGCTCGGAACGGAGCAACCGCTCGCTGTCCATACGGCATATCAGTAAGCTACCGATGAGCCAGAGTATTCCCAAGCCTGCCGCAATTTGCAAAAGCGGCAGCTCTGACAACAGCTTTGACGCGAGTACTTCCGCCACAGCCAAGGAGATAATCAGCACGCCCAGCACCATACAACTCCTCTCATGACATATGAAACTGCGCAATGCCGAGTATCGCTGCAATTCCCAAAACAAGACGCTCTGCCGGAATCACCCTGGTCAGGTAAAAGCGCTGCAGACGATACAGGTCTGTATCCGTCTCCCGCAACGCCTGCAGGCGCTTATGATTCAACAGATGTTCTCTGTCCGTTCGAACCTGAATGAAATAGAAAACCAGCCAAAGCGCCCCTGCAGACAGCAAAGCAATCAGAAAAAACATTCCGAACTGTGAAAAATAACGCTTTGAAAGAAAAGTTACTACAACCAACAGCGCAACCAACAGTTCAAACGCAATGCGAAGCACAAAGAGACGGTGCAAGGTCTTGTAATTTGACATAACAGTTCCCTCCGTAAAAGGCCATTTAACATATAACCTTCCCCACTTGTGCCGACATACTCTGTCACTACACTTCACACGGCGGTGACCGGTCCTGCTTCTACGCCGCGTCTGCTCTATCCGCGGACTGCCAAAGAATGATGCTCCCCGGCGAGACTTCCTAAGAAGCTCTATATACTAATATTACTATATACCTCATTTTTTCAAGAAAAGGCAATCTTTTATGTGTTTTTTTTATCGCCCCTGTATGATTGTCCCGGTTCAATCCTATCGGGCGAACCTTTTCTCAGCCCAGTATCATCGACAGCCCGATTCTCTGCTTCTTGACATCGGCCTCGACCACCTTGACCTCGACAACGTCGCCGACTTTCACGACCTCCGAGGGGTGCTTCACGAACTTGCCCTTCTTCATGCGGGAGATGTGCACGAGGCCGTCCTGGTGTACGCCGATGTCCACAAAGGCGCCGAAGTCAATGACGTTTCGCACGGTGCCGCGAAGTATCATGCCGGGCTTCAAATCCTCAATCTGCAGCACATCGCTCTTTAAGATGGGCTTCGGCATGTCCTCGCGGGGATCGCGCCGCGCCGTCGTGAGTTCCTTCTCGACACTCTCGAGCGTAACCTCGCCGACCGAGAGCTGCTCCGCGAGCGCCTTTCGCTTTGCCTTATTGAGTTTAAAGCTGAGACGACCCTCTCGAAGCTTCTCCTCGCTCTCCCCCGCCGCATCGAGAATGGCCTTCGCGAGCGCATAGCTCTCCGGGTGCACGCCGGTATCATCGAGCGGGTTCTCGCCGCCGCTGATCCTTAAGAAGCCCGCGCACTGCTCAAACGCCTTGGGCCCGAGCTTCGAGACTTTTAAGAGCTCCTTCCGGTTCTTGAATTTGCCGTTCTCTTCGCGGTAGCTCACAATATTCTTTGCCGTGGTCTTCGTGATGCCGGAGATATAGCGGAGCAGAGGGGCCGAAGCCGTGTTTAAATCCACGCCGACCGCGTTCACGCAGTCCTCGACCACGCCCTCCAGCGCCTCACCGAGACGCTTCTGCTCCATGTCGTGCTGATACTGCCCCACGCCGATGGACTTCGGGTCAATTTTCACGAGCTCCGCAAGCGGATCCTGTACGCGGCGCGCAATCGAGGCCGCACTGCGCTGTCCCACATCGAACTCCGGAAACTCCTCGGTCGCAAGCGCACTCGCGGAGTAGACCGAAGCGCCAGCCTCGTTCGTAATCACATAGGAGACCTTCTGCGGAAGCTTCTTTAAGACCTCCGCGACAAACTGCTCGGACTCGCGGGAAGCCGTGCCGTTTCCGATCGAGATCAGGGTCACACCGTACTTCTCGATAAACTCTCGCAGCTTCTCCGCCGCCGCGCGCTGTTTCTTCTCATTGGTCGGCATGGTCGGGTAGACCACCGCAGTGTCCAGCACCTTGCCGGTCTCGTCCACGACCGCGAGCTTACAGCCCGTGCGGAAGGCCGGGTCCCAGCCGAGCACCACCTCGCCCGCAATCGGCGGCTGCATGAGCAGCTGATGCAGGTTCTTCCGGAACACCTCAATGGCGCCCGTCTCCGCCGCCTCGGTGAGCTCGTTCCGAATGTCGCGCTCCACCGCAGGCGCCATGAGACGCGCGTAGCTGTCCGTAATCGCGCGGTCCATCGCCTCGGCAGTGTTCCTATTCTCTGCCTTAATCAGGCGGCCGCGGAGGGTCGCCAGAATCTCCTCACTCGGTGCCTCGATGTAGACCCGCAAAATCTTTTCCTTCTCGCCGCGGTTCATGGCGAGCACGCGGTAGCCGGTCGCCTTCATCAGAGGCTCGCGGAAGTCATAGTAGGTCTCGTAGACCGCCCGCTTCTCTCTCTCCTTCTCGGCTTCGTTCTGCTTCTCCGCGCTGCCCTTCTGCTCGCGCCGCGCCGCGCAGAGCTGACCGCCCCGCTTGGTCGTGTCGCGCACGTAGCTTCGAATGACGCGCGCGTCGGAAAAGCGCTCCGCGAGTATATCCAGAGCGCCCTGGATGCAGAGTGCCGCAGTACCGATGCCCTTCTCCTCGGAGATGAAGCGCTCGGCCTCTTCCTCGAGACTCTTCTCGGTCTTCTGCGCCCAGATGAGATCTGCGAGTTCGCTTAAGCCGCGCTCTATGGCCACCGTAGCGCGGGTGCTGCGCTTCGGGCGGTAGGGGAGGTAGATGTCCTCGAGCTGCACCAGAGTCTCCGCCGCATCAAGCTGCGCGCCGAGCGCCTCCGTCATCTTCCCCTGCTCCGTAATCGCCGCGCGTATCTTTTCGCGGCGCTCTTCCAGATTGCGAAGTGCGGTGAGCCGCGTATCAAGGGTGCGCAGCTGTTCATCGTCCAGCGAGCCGGTCACTTCTTTCCGGTAGCGGGCAATGAAGGGTATGGTCGCGCCCTCGTCAATCAGCTGCACCGCTGCGTCAACCTGCTCTGTCCGGACGCCGAGTTCCTCTGCAATTTTCTGATGAATGTTCAAATGATCTCCTCCTGCGCGATAGTATTTTTCTATTTTAATATGTCTCTGTCCGAATTACCAGCCTTCGCCACTGAGCCCCCGCCCGACAGCTGTCAATCGACATGGCTTGTTTTCCTGCGCTCACTTTCGTGAAAAAATGCGTCCACTCTGCATACCTATGTGCAAACCATATCTTTTTTCACTTGTTTTCCGCTTGTCTCTACCCAAAAACCGGCACTGTTTCCGCCACCCGCGCCTTGCATTCACCACTTGAATCGATTATGATTTTCACGAAGTCTTTGGTATCATGTATGCGCACTTTGAAAGGAAGGTCCTATGGGCGGTATCTTTGCATCGGCACTCAAGGAAGATTGTGTCTTTGATCTCTTCTTCGGCACGGATTATCACTCCCACCTCGGCACCCGCCGCGGCGGCATGGCTGTTTACGGAAAGGACGGCTTCGACCGTTCCATTCACAACATTGAGAACAGCCCGTTCCGCACCAAGTTTGCGGACGATGTCAAGCAAATGCACGGCAATCTCGGCATCGGATGTATTTCGGACTATGAGGCGCAGCCCCTCATTGTGCGCTCTCACCACGGCACCTACGCAATCACAACCGTAGGTCGCATCAACAACCTGAATGTTCTCTCGGATGAGCTTTTAAAGAACAACGGCTCTTCCTTCCTCGAGATGAGCGGCGGTATCATCAACCCGACGGAGCTCGTTGCCTCTCTGATTAACCGGAAGGACAACCTGATTGACGGCCTCCGCTATGCGCAGGAAATGATTGACGGCTCCATGAGCATTATGCTCCTGACCCCGCAGGGCATTTACCTGTCCCGCGACAAACTCGGCAGAACGCCGATTGTCATCGGCAGAAAGGACGAGGGCTTCTGCGCTTCGTTCGAGAGCTTCGCCTATCTGAACCTCGGCTACGAGGATTTCCGCGAGCTCGGCCCCGGCGAGATTGCCGTGATGACGCCGGAGGGTGTCACGACGCTCTCCGCCCCCGGCAAAAAAATGCGCATCTGCACCTTCCTCTGGGTCTACTACGGCTATCCGTCTTCTTCCTACGAGGGTGTGTCCGTCGAGGCCATGCGCGTGCGCTGCGGCCAGGAGCTCGCAAAGCGCGACCATATGACCCACGACCAGATTGACTCGGTCGCCGGTGTCCCAGATTCCGGCACCGCACACGCCATCGGCTATGCGAATGAGTCCGGCGTCCCGTTTGCGCGTCCCTTCATCAAGTACACGCCGACCTGGCCGCGCTCCTTCATGCCGACCATCCAGGACAAGCGCGATCTCATCGCAAAGATGAAGCTGATCCCGGTGCATGAGCTCATTGAGGGACAGCGCCTCCTCTTAATCGACGATTCGATTGTCCGCGGCACGCAGCTCCGCGAGACCACGGAGTTCCTGTACCGGAGCGGCGCAAAGGAAGTTCATGTGCGCCCCGCCTGCCCGCCGTTGCTCTTCGGATGTAAGTATCTGAACTTCTCCCGCTCGACCGGCGAGATGGAGCTCATCACGCGGCGCATGATTCGCGACGCCGAGGGCGAGAATGTGAGCCGTGAAGTCCTGAGCGACTACGCAAATCCGGACTCCGAGCGCTATCAGGCGATGCTCGATGTGATCTGCAAGCAGCTGAACTTCACAACCCTCCGCTATAACCGCCTCGACGACCTCATCAAGGCTGTCGGCATCGACCGCGACAAGCTCTGCACCTATTGCTGGGACGGTCGGGAATAAGCACCCGATAACGCACGAAAAAGCACTATTCTCTTTGAGAGCAGTGCTTTTTTATTTCCGAACACTCGCCGGTTCTTCCGCGTACATTCCCTTTCACAGTTCCTTTGCCGAAAACGGATTTATTCGTCTCTCTATGTTTAGACCTCTACAATCTATCGGCATGGCCCTGCGTCTTGCATTCCCCCCTTCAATCTGATTGTTCGTATGTATGTCAATTAGGTCCCGTAGCGAAGCAATCGCATCAGCAAATTTCTCGCCTTGACAAGGCGTTCATGCGTCGGTCTACGCTGACCGCTCTCATCTACTGTCATCCGGTTCAAACATGAGCGAAACAGACAAAAAGAGCCGGTATCAGTTCCCTGTGCTCACATCCCCTCATGTCGGAATTGAATTTTCCTCATCTGTTTTTTCGCAAACACAAACTCGGTTGTAATCCTCACTGAGCAGGTATTGCGGTGCCACCGCTAAGTTCCGGCCTTATTCCGCCCGCATTTCATACAAGGCCTTCCATCGCCCTTTATCTTGTTTCAAAGAAGATAAAAGTTCCTCCGCGCTTCATTCTGCCGACGTTGCAGGGCTTTCTATCAAACTCTTTTTGTCCTATAACTCTCTTTTTGCCCTATAACTCCTTTTTGTCTTATAACGCTCTTTCATATAAAAACGGCTCCCGTCGCCTGTGCGAAGAGAGCCGTAAAAAGGGAGGAGGCCGGGTGCTTTCGCCCCCGGCCAGTATATGAAAAAAAGATGTTCGCGGTTTCCCGCTTGCTATGTCTATATGATAGCGAAGAGTCGTGATGAATTCATGTGCGACTTGTAACTCTTTTTCAAAGAAATCATGAACAAACTATGAATGCTCAGTCCTCCCGAATGCCGATTAACAGGCGCAGTTTCCGCAGGCAGTGGTGAAAGGCCGGGATCAGGAAGCAGTCCGCCGAGAGCCAGGCAAGCGGCGAGGCAAAGAATACCGCGTAGATACCAAAGAAGCGAACACCGATAAAACCGACCAGGGTGCGCGCAATCATCTCCGAGACGCCCGAAAGAATCGCAAAGCCGGAGTATCCCATGCCCTGAATCGTAAAGCGCCATATATTGACGACGGCGAGTGCAGCATAGAACGCGGAATTTGCGAGCAGGAAGAGACGCGCCTGCCGCACAATCTCCGTCTGATCCGGCGAGAGAAAGAGCAGCGGCAGCTGATTGCCGAACAGGAAGCAAATCAGGAAGGCGAGCAGGCCGTAGGCAATGCCGATTCTGGTCGCGACATAGACGCCGTCCTGCACGCGCTGTAACTTGCCCGCGCCGACATTCTGTCCCGCATAGGTCGCCATCGTCGCACCGAGCGCATCGTAGACGCAGCAGAAGAACATACTGATTTTCTGACCCGCCGTCACCGAGGCGACCGTCACCGTGCCAAGCATATTGACGGCGCTCTGCAAAATGACGGAGCCGATTGCCGTGATGGAATACTGCAGCCCCATCGGCAGTGCCATTGAAAGTAGAATCCGGCATTTCCGCGCATCAAACTGCATCTCCCGCGGCGCAAAGCGAAGCAGCGGGAACTTTTTCCGCATGTAGAAGATGCAACAGATTCCGGATACCGCCTGCGAGAAGACTGTCGCGAGCGCCGGGCCGTTCACACTGAAGCCGAAGCCGACAATCGACACAAAATCGAGGACAATGTTCACGACGGAGGCGAGAATCAGAAAATAGACCGGCGTCTTGGAATCACCCAGTGCGCGAATCAGGCTCGCCGTCACGTTGTAGAGGTATGTGGTCGGTATCCCGAGGAAGATGATGAAGATATACTGATACGCATAGGGCAGAATGTCCTCCGGCGTCTGCGTCAGAATGAGCAGCTGCTTTGTTAAGAGCGCCACAAGCCCCGTCACCGCTACGGAGAAGATCAGCGAGAGCCAAATCGTATTCGCGATGAATTTCCGCATATCCACATAGTCCCGCGCGCCGAAGCGCTGTGCGACCGGAATCGCGAAGCCCGAGGACATGCCGATCACAAAGCCGTTGATCAGAAAGTTAATGGCCGCTGTCGAGCCGACGCCCGCAAGCGCCTGAACACTCAGAAAGCGTCCTACAATGACGGTATCCGCCATGCTGTAAAATTGCTGAAACAAGGTGCCGAGCAACATCGGAATCGCAAATCCCAAAATCAATGCGGTCGGGCTTCCGACCGTCATATCAACAATTGCACTTCCTTTCTTTTTCGTTGTCATACTGTATCCCCCAAAATAACGATAAAAAAACAGGACTGACCGAAAACGCGTCAATCCAACTGCATGTTGTTCCGTTATACACGCTCTCGCCGTAGATTGCAAGCGGCGGAAACGCTTCCTTTTTTACCATTCCCTTATATTGCATACAAAACCGCCTCAAAACCCGGTTGCGACACAGGTTGTCCCGCGACACCCCGTGCGACTTTTTTGATGCCGTTCTACCGCGTCACAGGGTTTTCCGACACTCTTTTTGTCCTGCTTCGCTTCTTGATAGGATACTCCGGCTTATGAGCTTCCCTTCTGTAGAAAAAGGCTTGCCGCCTGCGCTTTGCTAAAACACCCTCTCCGAAAAGCAATGAAACTACCTCTCCGGAACTGTTCGGAACGCGGTGAAGTCCGAATTTTCAGAATCGTTCTTTTGCGGAGATAGCGCCGCATTGCCTGTACTTTACAAAAACAAAAAATGCAGAGAGACTGTAACTCTGCTTCTCTGTGGTCGTTCTCAACGATATAACAGGATACTTAAGACGCGCTCTTTTGCGGCAACAGCGTCATGTCTCTGTGCTGTGCTAAAGCCCCCCTGAGAAGCAATCATCTGCCCTTCGAGACTGTTCGGAACACCGTGAAATTCGAATCTTCGGAAGGCTCCTTTGCGGCACTGTCACCTGCGCTTTGCCAAAATAAAAACCGCAGAGAAGCAATGACTCTGCCTCTCTGCGGTTGTTCTCAACGATATAACGGATGCTTAAGACGCGCTCTTTTGCGGCAACAGCGCGGAATCGCTCGCGATTCGCTTGACAAGTTTCAGAATCGCATAGAGCAGGATGCACTCCGGCACGAAGAGAATCGCTGCCTTGATGAGTCTCGTCTTGACCAGGAGATGCAGCGCCTTGCCGTACATCATGGACAGCCAAATCGGATTCAACAGGAAACTAATCAATACAGTGTTAATCAGGCGGGCAATGACGACACGCTGCATCGACACCGGCTTCCGATAGAGAATCAGGCCGTAGACCACGCCGTTGATGATCGCGTTCAGTGTAAAGCCGGGGAAGAAGGGCCCCGTGGGACGCACCACATAGCCGAGCAGATCCGAGAGTGCGCCGACCGTTCCGGCCACAAAGGGTCCGAACAGAAAACCTGCGCTCGCGTTGGCGAGAAAGGCGAAGCTGAACTCCAATGTCGGCGTAATCGCAATTTTCAAAAACTTGAGCGTCACCGCGAGCGCCACAAGTAAGGCTGCCACTGTCACCGACTTTACGTTCTTCATGTGTTCCATGCTTTTTTCCTCCTGAGAAAAGTGCACTACGTTTCTTTATTTTATTGTTCGCCTGTTTCTTTCGAATCTGTCTGCCGCACGAGGACTTTTACAAACGCTTCTCTACCCAGTCCTTTAAGATCAGCACATGGTTGCAGGTCGGGCTTTTTGCGCCGTAAACCAAGGTCACATTTTCGGTCTTCAGCGTATCCCGGATGTAATCCACAAACGCCTCGCCCCGCGGATTGGCATCCAGTTCCTTCCGGTAGAGTTCCGAGAAGGTAGCAAAGCGCTCCTCCTCATGCCCGAACCACTTTCTGAGGTCCGGTGACGGCGTAATCTCCTTGTCCCAGCGCGTCAGTGCCGCCCGTTCCTTGGAGATACCTCTCGGCCACAAGCGGTCCACCAGAATCCGGCAGCCGTCCGTCGGCGCTGCGGGTTCGTAGACGCGCTTCATTTCCAGCACTCCCGCCATTTTCATATCCTCTTTTCTTGGTTTGGACCTCGTACATCCAAGATTTATTATAGATTCTTCCGGTTTTTTTGCAACAAAAAAACCGGCCCTTCGGACCGGTTTCGCGAGAGGCGACAACCGGATTCGGACCGGTGATCAGGGTTTTGCAGACCCACGCCTTACCACTTGGCTATGTCGCCATATTAAGCTCCTCGTGTTGGACTCGAACCAACGACACCGCGGTTAACAGCCGCGTGCTCTACCGACTGAGCTAACAAGGAATATTTACACCCTGAAAATCGCACACAGAACTTTTATCTATTCATCTCTTTTCCCAAACCCTTTGGTTAAACCCTCGACCGATTAGTAAGAGTCAGCTGAACGTGTCGCCACGCTTACACCTCTCTCCTATCTACCTTGTCGTCTTCAAGGGGTCTTACCGCTTTCGCATGAGATATCCCATCTTGAGGGGGGCTTCACGCTTAGATGCCTTCAGCGTTTATCCCGTCCCGACTTGGCTACCCGGCCATGGGGTTGCTCCCCAACCGGTGCACCAGTGGTCAGTCCATCCCGGTCCTCTCGTACTAAGGACAGCTCCTCTCAGATATCTTACGCCCGCGCCGGATAGGGACCGAACTGTCTCACGACGTTCTGAACCCAGCTCGCGTACCGCTTTAATGGGCGAACAGCCCAACCCTTGGGACCGACTTCAGCCCCAGGATGCGATGAGCCGACATCGAGGTGCCAAACCACTCCGTCGATGTGAACTCTTGGGAGTGATAAGCCTGTTATCCCCAGGGTAGCTTTTATCCGTTGAGCGATGGCAATCCCACTTTATACCACCGGATCACTAAGTCCTACTTTCGTACCTGCTCCACCCGTCGGTGTCGCAGTCAAGCTCCCTTCTGCCTTTGCGCTCTTCGAATGGTTTCCAACCATTCTGAGGGAACCTTTGAGCGCCTCCGATAC